>BNYG01000005.1 GCA_026000155.1 Bacteroidia bacterium
GTAAATCCGCCTTTCAAAAACATTAACAATACAAACATAATGAAGAATTATGATAATACGAAACTCTTACGGGAGTTTCTACTCCTGTATTGTTAATAACTGTTAATTCTTAAATGCGTTTGCCCTGCTGTGGAAGTCTATGATTGAGGAAAGTCTTCAACAGTATATGAAAGCGTTGAGTATCTATGAAAAAATAGGGAATAAAAAAAGTAGTATGCTTGTTTTATCCGCTATAGCAGGTATTCATCGTATGTTGAATGATTATGACCGCGCTATCTATTATTTGGAAAAATCAAAAGTCATAGCGGAAGAATTGAATGACTTCAACGTGCTATCTCGGACCTATTATGAATTAGGTGCTATCAATATGGGAAATGGAGCGTATGATAAAGCATTGGAACAAGTGTTAAAAGCCATAGAGATTAGTCACTCCAATAATTGGATAATAATAGAAACTTACGCGATGTATGCGGCAGCTAATGTCTATATAGATGGATTTCAAGACTTTGACCAAGCGGAAGAGTATGTGAAGCAAGCTTTGCTCATGACTGAGAAATATGACATTCCTGCCATTGTTTTGGAGTTGCAACTAACATTGGCAAAGATTCATCTCGGACAAAAACGCTATAAGGATTGTGATGAACTTGCTTCTATGGTATATGAAATGGATACAGTCAACATTGAAAGGCGGATGAATGCTTCGTTACTGATCATAGATGCTAATATTTTTCTGGGCAACCAAGCCAAAGCCTCATCCTTTCTCAACAACTATAAAAACCTTGTAAATCAATTCAACAAAGATGGTTTACATCAATCCCTCTCGGAAATGGAGGTCAAATACAAAACGGAAAAGAAAGATTTGCGTGTCGCCGATATGGAAAAAGAAAAAGTGTTGGGGATTGTCGGCGGGGGATTACTCCTGTCCTTGTTGATACTTTTTATTATCCTGCACCGCTTGGCAGTCGCTAAAAGCAAAATGTGTGAACAGCAAGTAATACAAGTGGAACAGGAAAAGCAAATTGTAGCCACCCAAGCTGCTCTCGACGGCGAAACGGCAGAACGTACCCGCATGGCTCGCGACCTGCACGACGGTCTCGGCGGGCTGCTTTCCGTGGTCAAACTCAATTTAGACGACGTGGAACACTTGCAAAATGCCCGCGATACGCTCGACAAATCCATTGAAGAATTGCGTCGCGTGGCGCATCACATGATGCCTGAATCGCTGCTCCGTTACGGATTGAAAGCCGCCTTGGAAGATTTTTGCCTGTCTGCACCCAACGTCCAATTTGATTATTTCGGAGACGACAGCCCCATAGACGACCGGACAGCCATACTTATTTATCGCTGTACCTACGAATTGGTCAATAATGCCATCAAATATGCCAATGCTACCACGATTCAAGTACAGCTATATCAGGATACCGATCGTATATCCCTTATCGTGGAAGATAACGGTTGCGGATTCGATACGGAAACGGTAGAGACACCCAAATCGGACGTCTCTACGGGTATGGGTCTTGGAAATCTCCGTGCTCGTGTAGCAGCCGGTAAAGGAATAATGGACATCAGTTCTTCGCCTGGTAAAGGCACGGAAGTACATGTAAAACTGCCTTTGAGTTGAGAATTATTTAAAACAATGATAATGAAAATAAACAATATAAAAAAATGAACATGAAAAATAATTCTCAACTAATCCAGGTTTGGATTGTGGACGATCACAAAATATTGGTGGATGGGCTTTCCCGGATAATCAATGATTCGGGCAGTGCCAACGTAAGCGCTGTCTATTATAATCTGGATAGTTGCCGCAAAGGATTAATTGCTTTCCGACCCGATGTATTGTTGCTGGATGTGGAACTGCCCGATGGCAATGGGGTGGATTTTTGCGCCGAGATAATAGCGCTTTATCCCGATTTAAAAATTATGATGTTGACCTCTTTCTATGACGTTTCCATCGCCAAGCGTTCGCTGCTCAATGGCACTCGCGGTTATATACTGAAAAACGCTATGCCCGAAGAACTCATTGAGGGCATCCAAGAGGTGAACAATGGAGAACCGTTTCTCTGTGAAGATATAGAGGTACTGTTGCAAAAATATAAAAAAGAAAAAATCATCCGGCTTACTTCCCGCGAAAAGGACGTGTTGCAATTAATTGCCGACGGATTATCCAATATCGAAATAGCCGGCCGGTTGGGTATTGGTTTGTTTACCGTCAAAGATTATCGCAAAAACATGATGCTGAAATTCGACGTCAACAACAGTATGACAATGGTGAAATTTGCGATGGAACAAAAATTAATATAAATCCTGCCAATTAGGGAAACGCATCTTAATTCATGTTAAACCTTGCTCTCGTTAGAGAGCGAACCTATCTAACCAGTAGCCTCAGGCTACTGGGAGGCAGACACACCCGCCACCTCTTGCCTGCATCGCAGGCATACTCATCCAACAGGTTTGCCTGCGATGCAGGCAAGGGGATGGTATACGCTTTTCATACAGTAGCCTGAGGCTACTGCTTAGATAGATATGCTCTCTACGAGAGCTATTTGCATGGTTATTTAACATAAATTAAGATGCGTTTGCCCTGTTTACACAATTAATTGAAACACCGTCATTCCGTCCGATGAAACAAAGTGTTGCAGTTTCCCGCCATGCAAACGCATGATGTAACGCGAAACGCTGAGTCCAATGCCCGAACCGGATGCTTTGGTCGTAAAGAACGGGATAAAAATATGCGGTAAAATCTCCGCCGGAATGGGTTTGCCGGTGTTGGCAATCGAAAGGCTGAATTTATCCGGCTCGTGTTTGCCGGTGGAGATGACAATTTTTTCCTGATTATTGGGTTCTATCGCTTCAATCGCATTTTTCACCAAATTGATTAATACCTGCATCATCAGGTTTTCATCGGCATAGATAAAAACCGGTTCGGGAAGGAGAACGCTTAACTCAATATTCTTTTCCTTGATAGCCGGTTCGTGCAGTTTGACGACCTTGTCAATCAAGGCATTCAGGTTGAAATCCCGTTTTTCCGGTTTGGGTACCGAGGTGAATTTGCGGTAGGATTCTACAAAAGACAATAAACCGGAAGCCGTGGTGTTGATGGTTTCAAACGCTTCTAAAGTATTTTGTTTCAGTTCTTGCGTATTATCCTCGGTCTGATATAAAAACTGCATGGTTTCACTCAACGAAGTGATGGGCGCAATGGAATTCATAATCTCGTGGGTCATGACACGAATGAGGCGAATCCAGGATTCTATTTCTTTGGATTCCAATTCATTACCGATATTGTTCAAGGTAATAATCCGCATCATTCCCCGTTTAAGCCGGATTTGGGAAACACGCAGGCTGATTTGCAATTCTTCCCGTTCGGTAGTCAGGGAAATTTGAAGGTTATCGCCGGCTTTCAAACCGTGAAACAGTTTGGGATAGGCTTCATTAATCGTTTGTAACTGGTTGACATGCGAAAAAACCGGCAGTCCCAATAAATCCAAAGCCGATTGATTGGTTTTCTGAACAATTCCCCGGTCATCCATAATGATAATTCCGGTGGCGACACTTTCGAGAATCAAACTCAGAAAGGTTTCATTTTCAATCACTTCCTTGCGGGCATTCGCCAGGATTTCCTTGATGCGGTTCATCATCCTGTTCATTTCCTTTTCCCGGGTCGAAAGTTTGGTTTCTGCAAAATGAAAAGAATAATCGCCGTTATCCAAAGCATTGAGCAGAAACAGGATATTCTGATTGTAACGTTTGTAACAATTATTCAAAGCAGAAATGCAAATCAAAATCAACAGGATACCCATCACGGCATAGATATATCCCTCGGTACAAAAGGCATAAGTTGTGATGGCTACCGCTACCATGAGCAGTACCGTATAGATATTGAGCTTATATTGAATGGATTTAAACACCGAATTTTTTCATTTTATTGTATAACGTCGGTCGCGTGATGCCTAACTCCGCCGCCACCGCTGATAAATTCTCTTTATTCCGTTTCAAGGCATTGAGAATAAGTATCCGTTCCGCATCTTCCAAGGTCATTTCCGACTGTATATCCGGCGAAGCAGGTTTCCGCAGATAAAAATCGGAAGCCTGCAATTCATTACTTTCCGAGAGGATAACCGCCTTTTCAATCGTATGTTGCAATTCGCGAATATTCCCCGGCCAATTGTATTCCTGCAATTTCACCATTGCTTCGGAAGAAAAACGCATCGTGTTTTTCTGATATTTATGCGCCTGTTTTTGCAGAAAAAAGTCAGCTAACATCGGAATATCTTCTTTGCGCTCCCGCAATGGAGGCATTTCAATTTGAATGGTATTGATGCGATACAACAAATCTTCCCGGAATTCCCCTTTTTGTACGGATTCCTGCAAATTGCGGTTGGTGGCGCTTATCAACCGAATATCTATGGAAATCGGTTTGTTGCCTCCTACCCTCACGATTTGCCGGGATTGAAGCGCCGACAGTAATTTGGCTTGCAAAGGATACGACAAATTGCCGATTTCATCCAAGAATAAAGTTCCTTCGTTGGCCGCTTCAAACTTACCGGCACGGTCGGATTTAGCATCTGTAAACGAACCTTTTACGTGTCCGAATAATTCACTTTCAAACAAGGATTCGGTAATGGCGCCCATATCGACGGTTATCAACACTTCCTTGTCCCGTTGGGAAAGTCGGTGAATTTCGCGGGCAATCACTTCTTTTCCTGTACCGTTTTCGCCGGTAATCAAGATATTGGCATCGGTTTTCGCTACTTTTTGGACTAAATGATGCAATTCCTGCATGGCGCCGGACGTTCCCCAACAAATATCCTGCTCTTTGCCCAATTCCGCTTGCAAAACCGTTTGCGTTTCGCGCAAATGCTTGACTTCTTTCCGTGATTCCCGCAACGAATAAGCCGCTTGCAAGGTCGCAATCAGTTTGGCATTGTCCCAAGGCTTCACCACAAAATCGCTGGCGCCTTGTTTCAAGGCTTTGACTGCCAAATCAATATCGGCATAAGCGGTAAACAAGACCACCGGCAATTCGGTATCAAACTTTTTGATTTCCGACAACCAATACAAACCTTCATTGCCTGTATTAATGCCGGCAGAGAAATTCATATCCAATAAAACAATATCGGGGGACAGATTCCGCAACGTAGCCGGCAATTGATTGGGAGAGGACAAAAGCGTGACCGTTTCAAAATGCCGTTCGAGCAGGATGCGCAAAGCAGTCAGCACATTTTTATTGTCGTCAACGATTAAAATACTTCCTTTTTTCATTTTTTATCCAAATCCGAATATTTTGAGTTCAAGCTGATGTATTCCGGAACGATTTCCTTCATTCGTTTGACTACTTCTCGCGATTGATAATTGACAGCAGCTTCCAATAATTCCGACAAGGAAGCGCTCACCTTCCCATAATCATATTCTTTGACCGAGGCGGTCAGTATCTTCGGATGATGGGTCGGTTTCACGGTTTCTTTATCGTACAACAATTCTTCGTACAATTTTTCTCCCGGACGCAAACCGGTAAAGACAATGTCAATATCCCGATAGGGTTCAAATCCTTCCAAGCGAATCATTTCTTCCGCCAATCCTTTGATGTTGACCGGCTCGCCCATATCGAAAATAAACACTTCCCCACCCTTGCCCAACTTTCCGGCTTCCAATACTAAACGGCAGGCCTCCGGAATGGTCATAAAATAACGGATGATTTCCGGGTTGGTAACCGTTACCGGTCCTCCATCCCTTATTTGTTGTTCAAAACGAGGGATGACCGAACCGCTCGAACCGATGACATTTCCAAAACGGGTGGTAATGAAACGGATCGCTTGATCGCCTTTTTCTTTCTTTAATTTTTTGAATAACGATTGCACATAAATCTCGGCAATGCGTTTGGAAGCGCCCATCACGCTGCTGGGATTCACGGCTTTATCCGTCGAAATCATTACAAAAGCTTCGGTATTGTATTCATTGGCTAAATCAGCTATATTCTTGGTTCCCAATACATTGGTAAGCGCTGCCTCACACGGGTGAGATTCCATCAAAGGAACATGTTTGTAAGCCGCCGCATGATAAATCAAGTCCGGTTTATATTTTTCAAACAAATGTCTCATTCGTTCCCGATCCCGGATATTGGCTATAACCGGTTTGTATTTTACCCGGGGATAACGATCATTCAACTCCATACAGATTTCATACAGAGGACTTTCGGCAATATCGCAGACCAAAAGCAAGCCTGCATTCAATTGGCTCACTTGCCGGACAATTTCGCTACCGATCGAACCGGCGCCTCCGGTAACCAGTATGACTTTTTCCTTGGCAATCATCTATTTAATGTATTTTTTATACTATCAACTATTTCCGTTAATTCTTCTTTTGTCAAATTGGAACCGGAGGGCAAACACAAACCGGTAGCAAACAACGCTTCCGAGGTACCGTCCCCATAAAAACGGCAATCTTTGAACACCGGCTGCAGATGCATGGGTTTCCATAAGAAACGGGATTCAATGTTGGATTCCGCTAATTTCGACCGGATACGACTGCAATCCACACCTCCTGTCTGCTTCGGGTCAATCAAAAGACAAGACAACCAATGATTTGAAAAATAATGTTCATCGGGTTCTGCATGCACTTGAATACCCGGAAGAGCAGTCAATGCCTCCCGGTAAAACCGGTTATTCGCCCTTCTCGCCTCCACCCGTTCATCCAAAACGGTCATTTGTCCACGACCCACGCCTGCCGTAATATTACTCATCCGGTAATTGTAGCCGATTTGAGAATGTTGGTACCACGGAGCCTCATCGCGGGCCTGTGTGGCCAGAAAACGAGCTTTTTCAACCTGTTCTTTTTTGGCAGACAATAAAACGCCTCCTCCTGACGTAGTGATTATCTTATTTCCATTGAACGAAATTACCGAAATATCACCCCAGGTTCCGCATTTCTTTCCATCATACGACGAACCGAAAGCTTCCGCGGCATCTTCTATAAGCGCTATATCGTATTTTCGGGCAATTTCCCGGATTGCATGGATTTGAGCCGGCATGCCGTACAAGTCCACCCAAACAATCACTTTGGGTTTTTTCCCTTTTTGGATACAATCCGCTACTGCTTCTTCCAAAAAAGCAGGCGATACATTCCAGGTTTGCCTTTCGCTATCCACCAATACCGGTTCTGCACCCAGATAAATCACCGGATTGACCGTAGCGGCAAAAGTCAAATCCTGACAAAGAACGACATCTCCTTTTCCAACGCCCAACAACAGCAAGGACAAATGAAGCGCCGCCGTCCCGGAATTAACCACCACAGCGTGTTCTCCACCACCCAAATAGGTTTCAATGTCCTGCTCCAAACCGGTTACATTATCACCCATCGTGGTAATCCAGTTCTTGTCAAAAGCATCTTGCACAAAATCCATTTCCTTTCCGGAAAGATGCGGCGGTGAAATCCAAATTTTATTCGTTCCCATTAAACCATTCCATTGTCAACTCGTCGGATGCATTTACATCGTTCGTTTGAAATATTTTTTTCAAAGTTAAAAAAAAGATTCTCATATCTAAGCAAAAAGAGAGATTATCTACATACCAAACGTCTAATTTAAATTTTTCCGCCCAGGAAATGGCATTTCTTCCGTTCACTTGCGCCCATCCGGTGATACCGGGACGCACATTGTGCCGCCTTTTTTGCTCGGCGCTGTATAAAGGCAAATATGCTATCAACAACGGCCGGGGACCAACCAAACTCATTGTTCCCAACAAGACATTCCAAAGATTGGGCAATTCATCCAAAGAATATTTCCGCAAGAAGGCGCCGGTTTTCGTTATCCGTTGCATATCGGGCAATAATTCCCCGGAAAGGTCCCGTTTTTCGTTCATCGTCCGGAATTTGACCATCGTAAATAATTTTTCATTTTTACCCGGGCGCCGGTGGAAGAAAAAAGGTTTTCCTTGATTGAGAATTGTTAAAAGGATAATGATAAAAACAAAAAACGGCGACAAAAGGATAATTCCCAATGCAGCCGCGATAAAATCAATGACTCGTTTGAAGTATTTTTTGTACATATTTTACACGAGATGAACCTGTTAACGATTATCAGCAGATGTCTCGGCTACGCTCGACATGACGATGCACTTTTGGGGAACATGAGGGGAGGATTAGGGCGGCTTTGCCGCCCTAATCCTCCCCTCTCCTAAAAAAACATCGCCGTCATGTCGACCGGAGCGAAGCGGAGTGGAGACATCTACTGATAGTCGTTAATCGCTATTCTACAATAATTTGCATAATCATTTTAAAGTATACAATACACTATTTTCTTTTAGTAATAAAGCATAATCGATGCCCTCAAATTCTTTATGGACAACCGCCACAACCACCGCATCAAATTTTTCTTCCGGCAACTGCGTCACAATATCCAATCCGTATTCCTGTTGCACTTCTTTCGGATTCGCCCAAGGATCGTAAATGGCAATCTTAGTGTCATATTCCTTCAGCGAACGGATTACCTCCACCACTTTGGTATTCCGGACATCCGGGCAATTTTCCTTAAACGTAATTCCCATCACCAGAATATCGGAATTTTTCACCGGAATGCCCTTCAATATCATTTTCTTGACGACTTGAGAACCGACATATTCGCCCATACTGTCGTTCAACCGTCTTCCGGCAAGAATAATTTCGGGAAAATAGCCGCTATCTTGCGCTTTCTGAGCCAGATAATAAGGATCCACTCCAATGCAATGCCCTCCAACCAAACCCGGCCGAAAGCGCAGGAAATTCCATTTCGTTCCGGCAGCTTCCAAAACGGCATGCGTATCAATATCCATCCGGTCGAACATCTTTTTTAATTCATTGACAAAGGCAATATTAATATCGCGCTGGCAATTTTCGATGATCTTCGCCGCTTCCGCCACCTTAATTGCCGGCGCCAAATGCGTTCCGGCAATAATCACCGAACGGTAAAGTTCATCTATTTGCCGCCCAATTTCCGGTGTAGAACCGGATGTCACTTTCTTGATTTTTTCAATCGTATGCTCTTTATCTCCCGGATTAATCCGTTCCGGAGAATAGCCGGCAAAGAAATCCCGGTTGAATTTTAATCCGGAAACAGCTTCCACCACCGGAATGCAATCTTCTTCCGTAGCTCCCGGATAAACCGTTGATTCATAAATGACAATATCTCCTTTGGAAATAACCTTGCCAATGGTTTCGCTGGCTTTTTTCAAAGGAGTCAAATCCGGACGATTGTGCTTATCGGCTGGCGTAGGAACCGTAACGACATATACATTACAGTCTTTGATATCTTCGATAATATCGGTGCAATACAAGCCCCCAAACCCCCTCAAGGGGGCTTTAGAGAGTACGGCTTTTAAATCTTCGTCGGATACTTCCAAAGTATGGTCGTGGCCGGACATCAGTTCATCTACCCGTTTTTTATTTATATCAAAACCGATTACCGGATATTTTGTCGCAAATAATCGCGCCAAAGGCAAACCTACATATCCCAATCCTATAACTGCAATTTTCATATCTCTAATTCTCTAAAGTAGAATATTCCGCTTTTCATATTCCTGCAATTCTTTCTTTAATTTTTGTTTCACGGACGAAAACGTTAATTGCTTTTCCCTAATCAATTGAACATTTTCCCATGTTTCCGGCAATATATCATTGAAATATACCAAACTCTTTTTCACATGGTAAAGGTCTTGTTGCGTATATTTTTTCTTATAAAAAGCGAAGAGCTGCTCCAACGAAAATATATCAAGCAAAAAATAAACATCAATAAAATCTTTTATTCTGCTTCCATTTCCGGTTATAGCATTTAATTTCATTGCAGCAATATCGGACAAGGCAAGCATTCTAATATTTTCTTCTTCAATCCTATCCTCTACATAAGCATAACCATGCTTAATCAAATCTACCTTTATATCTGAAACGACACAATTTATAGCATTTTTGGATGAAGATAACAATAAAAATGCTGCTCCAAATCTCTTTTCAAGTTCTTCAACCAATTTTTTTTCATCAAAATCGAATAGTGTAAAAAGATCAATATCTATAGATGAGCGATGTCCCAATTGCAAAGCCAAAGCGGTACCTCCCACTAATGCAAATTCCTTGAGTAAAGAAATTTGTTGTAATTGTTCTAAAAGTTCCAAAAGTTTGGGCGAGACTGTTTGTTTCTGTAACATTTGAATTTACTTTTAGGTATTTGAAATATTACACTTAAATAATTAAGTGTTTTATCATCTAAATAAGGAAGGTGTACAATTTCTTTTCGAACAATATCCTGACCATAGTACCTGAATAATTCTTTCCAATCCGCATCTGTACCTCTACTACATACCCTTTCGATCATAAAACGTTTATTCGTCTCAAAATCGAAATCTTGCTTTTTTACATCCCAAAACAAATAGGGCGAAAAATCCGGTATTTTTTTAATCTCTAACATGGTTTTGCAAAGATACAAAAAAAATGGCACGTGGATGACGCGGATTGGGCGGATTTACGCGGATAATAATAAAATCCGTTTTAATCCGCCCAATCCGCGTCATCCACGTGCCATTAAATCGAATATTTTACTCGAAGTAATTCAGGATACGATACCCGCCATCGCGTAAATAGGCTTCTTTTTTCATGGCTTTGACATCACTCGCCATCATGTCTTCTATCAGCGTATCCAGAGTGTATTTGGGTTCCCATCCTAATTTCGTCCGGGACTTGGTAGCGTCGCCAATCAGCAGTTCCACTTCGGTTGGACGGAAATATTCCGGATCCACTTTCACTACTTTTTCCCCGATCCGCTTTTGAATAGCTTCCAAATACGATTCTCCGATTTTTTGTACGAACAGATCTTTATCAATAGCGATAATTTCTCCGGTTTCGTTTGCACCTTCTCCGCGGAAATCGACGATTATCCCAATTTCCTTGAATGCCTTGGTAATAAAATCGCGGATGGTAGTCGTTACGCCTGTCGCAATCACATAATCTTCCGCTGTATCCTGTTGCAAAATCAAATACATGGCTTTGATGTAATCCTTGGCATGTCCCCAGTCGCGTTTGCTCGACAGATTACCCATATACACCGCCTCCTGGATGCCTAAGGCAATACGCGACAACGCCCGGGTCACTTTCCGGGTAACAAAAGTTTCTCCCCGCAAAGGCGATTCGTGATTGAATAAGATACCGTTGCAGGCAAACATATTGTAGGCTTCGCGGTAATTGACCGTAATCCAATAGGCATACAATTTGGCTACTGCATACGGACTCCGCGGATAAAACGGTGTGGTTTCTTTTTGCGGAACTTCCTGCACCAATCCGTATAATTCGGAAGTGGATGCCTGGTAAATCCTTGTTTTGGGAGCCAAACCCAACAAGCGAACGGCTTCCAACACACGCAAAGTGCCCAATCCATCGGTATTGGCCGTATATTCCGGCGTATCAAAACTCACTTTTACATGGCTTTGCGCCGCCAGATTATAAATCTCATCCGGTTGCACTTCGCCGATAATGCGGGTCAGATTGAGCGAATCGGTCATGTCGCCATAATGCAAAATCAGGTTCCGGTTATCCAAATGAGGATCCTGATACAAATGATCAATCCGGTCGGTGTTAAACATAGAAGCCCGCCGCTTAATACCATGCACCGTATAGCCTTTTTTGATTAAAAACTCCGATAAATACGCTCCATCCTGTCCGGTGATACCGGTAATTAATGCTGTTTTTCCCATAATTATTTATTCAAATACCAATTATATAATTTCGCTACTCCTTCTTCTATCTCTATTTGATGATGCCATCCTAATTGATGCAATTTGGACGGATCGGTCAATTTGCGCATCGTGCCGTCGGGTTTACCTGCGTTAAAATCAAATGTTCCTTCATATCCTACTTCTTTGGCTATGATTTCCGCCAATTGACGGATGGAAATTTCTTTGCCTGTACCGATATTGATGTGTGTATTCCGGATTTCTTTTCCTTCCGGTTTCAAATCCTTGAAATCTACTTTTTCCATGACATAAATGCAGGCATCTGCCATTTCTTCACTCCAAAGGAATTCACGCATCGGTTTACCGGTTCCCCAAATTTCTACGCTTCCCTTTTGGATACCGTATTTATCCAATTTTTCCAAAATGGCTTCCTGGGAATCATTTCCGGAAACGCCTTCCACCGGCAATTTATTAAAATCTGCACGAATGGCCTCCCAATCCTCGTTCATCAAACTCTTGGCCAAATACACTTTACGCAACAAAGCGGGCAAAACATGCGATTTCTCCAAATCGAAATTATCGTTGGGACCATACAAATTCGTCGGCATCACCGCAATAAAATTCGTTCCGTATTGCAAGTTGTAACTTTCGCACATCTTGATTCCGGCAATCTTAGCCATGGCGTAGGGTTCGTTGGTATATTCCAACGGAGAAGTCAACAGGCAATCTTCCGGCATGGGCTGAGGCGCTTCTCCCGGATAAATGCAGGTAGAACCCAAAAACAACAATTTTTTCACACCGTTGGTGTAAGCGGCATGAATCACATTGTTTTGTATCTGTAAATTTTCGTATATGAACTGTCCGCGATAGGTACTATTGGCCACGATTCCGCCGACTTTAGCAGCTGCCAGAAAAACATATTCCGGTTTTTCCTGTTCAAAAAAATCAAAAACCGCTTGTTGATTCATCAAGTCCAATTCTTTCCTCGTTCGCAACAAAAGATGGGTATAACCCTTACTACGTAAATTTTTCACAATAGCCGAACCTACCAAGCCATTATGACCGGCTACAAAAATTTTAGCATTTTTTTCCATTACGTAAACTATTTTCTTTATCTTTCACCCGGCATTTTTCTTCACATCGTTTCCAAAAATGGTCAGCCAGATAATTTTCAGATCTTTCACAAAACTCCAGTTTTCGATATAATCCATATCGTATTTCACCCGTTTCTCCATTTTCCACAATTCGTCGGTTTCACCTCGCAAACCACTCACTTGCGCCCAACCGGTAATGCCGGGTTTGACATAATGCCGGACCATATATTGTTTGATTAACTCCGAATATTGTTCCGTATGTTTCAGCATGTGCGGCCGGGGACCTACTATCGACATGTGTCCGCAGAGGACATTGAAAAACTGCGGCAATTCATCAATATTCCATTTGCGCATAAAATGTCCAAAAGGGGTAATTCGTGTATCATTGGGAGTCGCTTGTTGTTCATCGCAATGGTCATTGACGCACATACTCCGGAATTTATAACATTGAAAAGATTGATTGTTCAATCCGGTTCGTTCCTGAACGAAAAAGACCGGTCCCTTCGATGTGCTTTTGATAATAAGCACAATAATAGGAAAAATATTCCAACAAAACAACAAAATAACTGTTGAAGAAAAAGCAATATCAAAAGCCCTTTTCCCCAAACGGTTGGCTAAATCATCCAACGGAATGCGTTGCGGATTAAGGATATAAAAATCACCAATCGATTCAATGTCACTATTTTTCCGTAACCAACGCTGATTTTCGGCAACCAAATACAGGCGCACACCGGAATGATTACAAACAATCAAATGGTCGTAAGTGTTGGTTTTATTCTGAAAAAAGGAAAAGACGGAAAAAACCACCTCTATGTTATTATCTTTGATAACTTGTTCCAATTGAGAAGTATTGCCCAAAATATAAAGACGATCTTCCTCCGGTATTTCGTTGATATCCCGCGCATCATATTTCACATAACCAATAAACTTATAGCCTAACATGGGGTCTTTTTCGAACATCTGCCTCAACAGGACAGAAGTATCATTATAACCGATAATCAGTATGTTTTTCGTGTGCCATCCCCGGTTGCGGCGGAGTCGCAAGATAGTATAAATAATCCAATACGTACCCAGTTCTAAAATCAAAAAAAGGACAATATAAGACACTATAAAGGTCCGGGCTATATTGCCTTTCATAAAAATAAAAGTCAAAACCATCAAAATGAGGGCAAACCATCCCACCCGTTTACATATTCGAAGAAACCGGTGCTGGTAAGAATCCCGCAGATAAAGGTTATTTTTTGAAAAAACAAAATAGGTAATCACCCAGGCCAAATTGGCTTGAAGCATATAAAACCGGGTACCGTATCCATTGCCTTGAATGCTTCCCCAATTAAAATAATAGGCAGTCACAATAGACAGGTTCAATAAGAACAAATCTATAATAATATAAACGAGCAGTAAACTATTTTCTTTTGAGTTTATCATTTAATAATACCGGTACTTTCATTATAACAAATAAGACACATATAATGTTTCCGGTACAAATATCGTACCAGAAAGCCGTATAATTATCTTTCCTTTAACAACGAAACGGTTGGTATTTTTGCTATCTTCTTCTAAGCGCTTGCTTGTTAATTTTTTACAGTGAGCATTTTATATTTAGTAACAAAACTGAATTCTCCGGAAGCATCCGGCGCCAGTTCGAAAGAGAGGACTTTTTCTTGTCCCGGATCCAATTCGTAATGATGCACTTCATCGGTTTGAACGCCATTGATAAACAAATGAACTTTTCCTATATCGGTGATATTCCCTTTGTTCACTATTTTTACGGTTGCTGTCCGGATGTTTTTTACCAGATTTTCTTCCACACCCAGATAAGCTATTTCAAAATCGGCGGCAAATGCCTTGATATAATTAACGGTTGTACTTACGCCATCCGCTGCTGTTTCAAAACCTACGCTGTCTTTGATTCTGTCGTTGGCTTTGTACGAAGGACTTTTGCCTCCTACCATGATTTTGAAATCGCCCGGTTCGACTACCCGGTCCATTTTATCGTTCAACAGAGAAATGTCGTAAGGAGTGAGTGTGAAACTGACTTCTTTCGTTTCGCCCGGTTTTAAGGAAACACGTGCAAAATCTTTCAGTTCCATGACACGGGTTTTCACCGAAGCATACATATCGGTTACGTACAATTGAGCCACTTCATCGCCTGCTGTCTTGCCGGTATTCGTTACTTTGGCTCTTACGCTGATATTTCCATTGGCATTCACCTGGGCGGATAAACCGGAATATTCAAACTGCGTATAACTTAATCCGTAACCGAAACGGTACAAGGGATAAAATTCCAAATCGCTGTATTCATATCTTCTGCCCGAAGTTTTAAAATTGTAATACAAAGGCACTTGTCCCACATGTTGCGGGAAAGTCACCGGCAAGCGACCGGCAGGATTGTAGTCGCCAAAAAGGACATCCGCCGTAGCATAGCCGCCTTCTTGTCCCGGCAACCAGTTGACTACAATACCGGCTGTTTTCTCGGCAGCATACGACAAGTCGTAAGCGCGACCGGACTGCAACACCAGAATAACCGGCTTGCCGGTGGCGCAAACGGCTTCCAGCATTTCCTGTTGATGACCTTGCAAAATGAGCGTTGCCAAATCGTGGTTTTCACCGGAAGTATTGGTGATTCCTCTACCGCCTTCACTCGTAGAACAGTCCCCTAAAACCATGACTACTACCTCGGATTTTTTCACGGCTTCCAATACTTTGGGCAAATCGTAAGTGGTCTTATCGAAGAAATCGCAGCCTTTTTCGTACCAGACTTTTGTATTTTTGTCAACCGCTGCCTTGATACCGGTCAATACGGATTTTAACTGCCCGGGTTGCAATTTCGGGGTATAATCGCCCGGTTGCAAATTGTCGGCTCCCGGACCGATAACAGCTATATTCGCAATGGATTTATTCAACGGCAGAATATTGTCTTTGTTTTTCAATAATACGATGGATTCGCGGGCAACCTGCCGTGCCAATTCGCGATGCTCCGGACTGTTCCAACCCGGATAAATGGTATTCCAATCCAAGGGTTTGGAAGGATTGTGTTCAAAAAGTCCGTTGCCGAACATCATGCGCAACATGCTGGCGCAAACCCGGTCCAGGTTTTTCATATCAATCCGTCCGTCTTTGGCGGCTTCAATTACCGAGGCGTCTTTATAGACATCCCCGCAATTGGTAGCGATACCGGCTGCTAATGCCTGATTGGCCGCTTCTACATAATCTTTAGCGGTGTAATGTTTCCGAGCAGTAAGATTGCCGAGGGCGCCGCAATCACTGACGATAAAACCGTTGAAACCCCATTCTTCCCGCAATATCCCTTGCAACAATTCTTTGCTTTTGGCAATGGGAACGCCGAGATAATCGGAATAAGCCATCATGACGGATTGGCAATCGTAATTTTTAATCGCGTGGCGGAAAGGCACCAAATGCACTTCCCTGATTTCCCGTTCCGAAAGACCGATATCGTGCGAATCACGTCCTCCAAGGGGTGCGCCGTGAATGGCAAAATGCTTCGGTGTGGTATATAAACCTTTGGATTGATAACCTTTAATCCAGGCGCCTCCCATTTGGGAAACCAAAACCGGGTCTTCGCCGTAGGATTCTTCCATCCGTCCCCAACGCGGGTCTTGTGCTACATCCAATACCGGCGACCAAGCCTGTAAGGTGTGAGCAGCCAATGTTTCATCGCCAATAGTAGCAGCGGCTGTTTCAATCAATTTTTTATTCCAGGTCGCTCCCATAGCAATCGCTTGAGGGAAAATGGTAGCGCCGCTTCCGTAAGAAAATCCGTGTACCGCTTCCACTTTATTCATTGCCGGAACATGCAGGTACGGAATACCGGGAATACCCCAACCTTCGCGCAATAATTCCATTTTATCGGCAGGAGTCATCGCTGCCAATAACAGTTGAATCCGTTCTTCGACCGGAAGATTGGCATTCATCCAGGGTTGATCTGTGTTTACGGTAGCTTGCTGTGTTTTCTCCACTTGTAAAACGGTCAATTCGATGAAGGTGAATGATTTTTTCGTTATTAATTGGACGTGTGCTCCATATTTTGGAGGAAAACTTAATGTGTATTTCTGCTTGTCTCCTGAAACAGTATATTTGACTGCTTCGCCCCAATTCATCGGATCGTAGGACACATAAATACTAAGATTATCCTGAATGTCTTTTTTATTCAAGCCGCTTGTTTCAAGGATTAATCCCTTCACATCGCCGGGGTCTTTCAGGTTCAACACTAAAGGTGCAGTGGTAGATACCACTTTTTGCTGTGCAAACAACGTTGTATTTGCTAAAATAAGAGCGAAGAAAATTAAAAATGCGTTTTTCATATTTATTATTATTTGTTTTTTATTCAAATTTTGTATCTTTGTGCTCGAAAATTGTCCTGTGGTGTAATGGTAGCACACCAGATTCTGGTTCTGCTTGTGAGGGTTCGAATCCTTCCAGGACAACTTAACCAATGTGAATCCAATGGCACGCGGATGACGCGGATGGGACGGATTTCCGCGGATTTTATTAATTTACAGGACCATCTAATAACAAATCATGTTCTTTTTTCTGATTTTTATTTAATTGAATTTCTTTGTTTATCCACTTGATTTCCATGACGGATAATAAGTTTCGCCAGAAAGTAATGTATTCCGGCGCTTCGGGACGGTAATCCAATGTGGAGAACACCAAAGTAGCTTTTCCCCAGGGATAGGTGACCAAAGCCGCTCCCGCCGGTTTTTCCAAATGCTCGTATAATACCACTTGCGCACATTTGCGGTTTTCCGCTTGCTCGTTGAATAACGACCAGTCCACATTGGAAGCCGAAAGTACCACATTTCCTTTTTCTACCAACGTACCGGAAAGCCCTTGCTTGAGAATTTGACGGTCGCCTTTCACTTCTGCAAAATACAAATCCGGCAGACTGAAATAGTGTCCCCATTCCGTAGTCGGATTGTTCTCAAGAGAAGTTGCCCGGCGATTAGTGGTTTCCAAACTTAAAGGCAGCAAAGCAGTTTTTATCACGTCTGCGAGTGGTTTGTCCGCCAAGAACATCCAGATAATGCCCCCCTCTTTTTTCAGCGCTTGCAACGTTTTTTGGATGGCTGCACATTGTTGGGCTGTAACATTTTCCGCATCTATAATCAACAACCGGGTGTTGACTGTTTCCGAAAAGTCAATTCCTATATTGGATAATTTATTATACAATTCATTCCCTTTTTCCCCGACAAAATACGCCTGGTTGTAACGGCTGGGTATCACCGGTTTTTCCGGAAGAACATGTTCCTTGTAGGTATCCCAAGGGGAAGGCGCCGGACCGTTTTTGCTCAATGCAGCCTGTAAGGCTTCAAACATCGGCAACGGCCGGTATAAAGGCAAATCGGGATCTAAACCCGGATTGAAAGTTGTAACGTAAGGCGGAATCCGCTCGTATTGGTAACCGGGTTTTCCTTCTTCGTAGGGTTTTCCGGCAAAAATTCCATCCTGTAAATCGGGCAAACGCGAATAATCGTGATAACCGAGATTCAGGTGTTCGATGCCAAACCAACTGACTTCGGAAGGCGAATAATACGCCAAATAGGACAATGCCATTTGTGCCGTATTTTGATAGACATCAACGGCTAAGGCTTCACTTCGTCCGTAATACGACCGGAAAGCAGCATCTCCCACGAAAGGATACAATTGAATGGGACGGCCGTAATAGGTGGCGCCGGATTCGCCGACAATCAAGGGTTTATGACTGTTTTCCGGTAAATCTTGTAAATTCAAACCGTGGGCGAAATGCTTGCTCCAAACCGGTAATCGTCCTTCCATGTCACGATCGCCGTCCAACGTAATGAAATCGCGCGTAGTGTCGTATTGTTTGACGGAAAGCGCCAGATTCACTAATTTTTCATCCCAGCGATCGGAAACTTCTTTTTCGGGTTTATTCAGAAGGGCGATGGCAAACATTTCATTGCCGGCGCTCCAACCGATCACCGACGGATGGTTGCGATCTCTCAGAATAAGTCTTTTCAAATGTTCGTGCGAACGTTCCCAGGTAATATCTTCTTCCAGATTGAGGCGGATAGAACTACCAAACAGGCCTGTTTCATCCAATACCATCAACCCCATTTCATCCGCCAAATCGTAATACACTCGCGGCCAGGGTTGTGCATGCGGACGAACGGCATTGCCTCCGAAATCTTTGATCATTTGGTACCAAGCGTAGGCAAAACGCCGCGAACAGATATAGGCGCTGAACGGATGTTGAATATCGCCGAAACATTGGATTTTCTTTCCGTTTAATTCAAAATGGTCGTCCACAATCTTGAGTTGCCGCCAACCAAAACGAGTGGCTTTGATATCGTAAGTCTGTTTTTTATTGTTTAGTTGAAGCAACAAGGTATATAAATTCGGATCATCCGGCGACCAGGTTTTCAGGGAGTTGCCGACTTTTGTTTTTAAATAGACCGTTTGTGTTTCGCCGGGTTTTAGTTCAATCGTTTGGGGTGTTGAAACGGTCAATGCCGTTTCGCTTAATTTCCAATCAATTTCCATATTGGTAGAGGCCGTATTTATCCAGGATTTGACATCCCCCTTTACATTGATTTTTTGTTTTTTTGGTGATTGATTGATAATTTGCATTTCAATTTCCAATTCGTTTTTATCCAACCAAGGCTGAACAAACACATTGGTAATCCGGATATCGGGAACGGCAAACAAAAATACATCCTGCCAAATTCCAATCAAATCGTCCGTGTTGGAACCGGTCGGGAAAGTGGCGCCAAAATATTTATAATCGGGATGTTTTTTTTCGAATAAACGAGTATGACGCAAACCAACCTGAATTTCATTGGTACCGTTGGCTTGGATAGCATCCGTAATATCCGCTTCAAAAGGCAGGTGGGAATCAAAATTGCGGGCGACTTCTTTGCCGTTCAGCAAGACCACACATTCCCCGGCAACCGCTTCAAAATGCAGGATTAAACGTTTGTTTTTCCATCCTTCCGGCAGCGTCAATTCTTTTTTCAACCAGGCCATGCGGGTATCATCCCAGTATTTCGGATAACCCGGATAATAGACGGAACTGGGTGCATACGGGAAATTGGTTCCTTCCCCGACATTATTTCCGCTTCCCCAATTATTGACATTGATAGGAGAAGGGATTTTTATCCGGGTCGTTTCCCATTTTTCGGGTAGGGGCGAAGGCAATTCGGGAGCGATCCCTTTTCCGTTTTCCCAGGAAGAAGGGACAGGCATGATTTGCAAATCCCAATAACCGTTCAGGCAAATTTCTTCCCGGTAAGGCGCTTCCTGCGGAATGGTCAAACCGGCAGCCGGAGAGAAGTCGCCATTGAAGCGAATGCCTTGTGCAAAACCGGAGGAAATAGAGAGAATAAAGCAAATAATCATCCAACCTGTCATTGCGGGCTTGACCCGCAATCCCCTCACAATCGTTAAACACTTATTAACGGACATCATGGGATGGCGGGTCAAGCCCGCCATGACAAAAATTTTATGTTTTAGTGTTTTCATGACCAAATCAATAACTCGTTTCTAATTTAAACCAGGGAAACATCCTTTGATTTCCTGCGCTGTTTTCGACCAGCAATCCGGCATGGATACCGGCTCCCCAGCGGGGAATGTAACTGCCGTCGTAATGTGCGTTCGCTTCCATGAAAGTGTGCCATTCGTTTTGGTCCGATGACCAGTAAAACCGGAACAGCCTGCCTGTAACGGATTCGATTTTCAGGTAAACCGAAGGAGTATTATTCTCTAATTTATAGTTGTTTATAATATGTTTCTCGCCGTTTTTTACTTCGTATAATTGCAGTTCGTTGTTTTTTACACCCCAGGCAATGTAATTACCGGCATTGCCGTAAACGGCTAATCCTTTTAAATCATCGCCGGCATCGACCACCGCTGTTTCCATCGTGTAATTTCCAGTTAGCGGATTGATACCGAAAAAACGAATGTCTTGCGGAGATTTCATATCCCATTGCCACTGATAATTGGGTTGATTGGAGGAAAAATCGTCGTAAAAGACCGTTTTGCGCACTTGTTTCGTGTTGGGGAAAGGCATTTCGGCTTGTGCAGACGGATGATTTCCCGTTTTGAAGTAAGGCCATCCGCTGTTTTCGTCCCAACCTAATTCGTCCAAAAGTCCTTGCCGGCCTACAAATTCAAAATCGTAGGCATTATAGGCATGATACAGGTAAAAATAGCGTTTGTCCGGTGTTTCCACCAAAGTGCCGTGTCCGGAACATTTCCAGATGCCGCCGCCTTCCAATATCGCTTCCGGATATTGTTCCCAATGTCCTTTCAGGGATTTGGAACGTGCTACCCGTACATTATAATCGCAGCGGTTGTCGCAACATCCGCCGATGGAATACAACAAATAGTAATATTCGCCGTGCTTGACTAAACATTCCCCTTCGTCGCCATGCCCGATCCAACCGTCGTCGTGCTTGGTGAGACTGAAAACTTCTCCGGTCAATGCCAATCCGTTGGGACTTAATCCGGAAGCCAATAATTCAATCGGGCGGGTAGGATCCAATCCGTAGGCTTTCCAGATGATGTAGAGTTGCTTGTCCGTATCGCAGAAGACGAAAGCGTCAATGGCTTCGTTGCCCCATTCAATCAGCGGGCCGTGGTCGGTAAATCCTCCGGAAATGTTTTTTGTAGTGGCTACGCCGATACAGGAAGTGTTATCGCTCTTTTTCCGGGCGGTATAATAGACATAAAAGGTATCGTTGTGGTAAAACAATTCGGGCGCCCAGCAACTGCCTGCTATCCATTCCGGTGTTTCCGGAAAAACAAAACCGATCCGTGTCCAGTTGACCAAATCCGTGGAATGATACAAAGGATAATTGGGTGCAAAATCGGAACTGGTACCGGCGGCATAGTAATCTTCCCCGACCCGGATCATACTCGGATCGGGAAAGTCACCTGCAATCACAGGGTTGCGATAGGTTTGACGGATGTTTTGCGCCGGCAAAGCGGTGCAAAACAGCAGAAACAACGATAATATTTTATAGTTCATTTTTATATATTTCCTTCTTAAAAGGTCCTCTGTCATTGCGGACTTTTGATCTAAGGCATTATTTCCGCTGACGGCGGAACATTTTCCGGAGCGGCGCCCCAGCTTTTATTGGCTGTTTCTCCCATGACTAACACCAATTTGCCGCCGTTGATGATGTCTTCCTGACTGAACCAGGGTTTGTTCCATTCCACGCCGTTCAAAGTAGCCGATTGAATGTATTTATGGGTATCGGAACTGTTCGGTGCATCAATTTCAAAGACTTTTCCGTTGCTTAATTTCACTTTGATATTCCGGAAGACAGGGCTGCCGATGTTGTAAGTCGGACTGCCCGGCGTAACCGGATAAAATCCCATGGATGAAAAGACTACGAAAGCCGACATGCCGCCGCCGTCTTCATCGCCCGGAACACCCATCAAATCGTTGCGGTACCATTGATTCAATAACGTACGGATGCGTTTTTGCGTCATCCAGGGTTGACCGGCATAATTGTACAGGTAAGGAATATGGAACGAAGGCTCGTTCGCCATCGAAAATTGTCCCACATTTCCGGTTTGATCCGGTAGTTGGGCGTAAAAAGCAGACTTGCCTCTTCCCAAAGGTTCCCGGAACGTTTGATTCATATTATTAACGAAATTTTCGGGCGAACCCATCAATTGAATCAGGTCGGCGGGATTGTGAGGTACATCCCAACGGTAAGTATAGGCATTGTTTTCATCATAATATTCCCGCGCACCTACTCCACCGGAGAAACGGTAATCGAAAGGCTCGATAAAATTGCCTTTGATGTCTTTCGGATGGAAAAATCCGTATTCGGCGTTATATAAATTACGGTAATTATACGAAGTTTTCAGGAAATAATGATAATCTTCCGTGTATCCTAATTCTTTGGCAATCTGTGATAAACACCAATTGTCGTAACAATTTCCCAAGGTCACGGCCACCGGTTGTCTTTTTTCAAAACCATTGACTTCTTTCACCGTTTCAGCTTCACCTTCTTTCAAGGCAGGATAATAACCTTTTTCGTGGTAAAAAACGTCCAATTCCGTATTCGGTACTTTCGTCCAGGGTAAAAAAGATTTTTCGGTCAATGCACCTTTACATGCCTTGTATGCAGCTTCCAAATCGAATCCCCGCAATCCTTTGCAATAAGCATCCCAAATCACTGCCACAGCATGATTGCCGTTCATGCGATGGCTGTCGCCGGTAACTTCCGGGAAAGTAGGCATCCAGCCGTCCGGGGCTTGTTGAGCCATGCGGATATAGGAACTGATCATGTTCGATTCTTTTTCTGAATCAATCAATATCCGCAAAGGGTGAGCGGCGCGGTAGGTATCCCAAATCCAATCGTCGGTAAAGAACGGAATGCCTTCGTCGTTGTGTACTTGGTGATCGGTTGCGCTGTAATATCTTCCGTCTTCTGAAATTTCAATCATCCGTTCATACACCCGGTAGAGGGAAGTATAAAATACGGTTTTTGCATCGTTGCAATCGCCGGTTACTTCTAATTTGTTCAATTCTTCGTTCCAGATTTTGCGACCGGCCTGAGCAATTTCATCCACATTGTAAGTGTTGATTTCCCTTCTCAGGTTTTTTTCGGCCTGGGCTGCGTCAATAAACGAAATTCCGTAACGGAGATTGACTTGTTTGGAATTGAAAGTCAGCACATAGGCATCGCCTCTACCGTTGGGAATATCCAATTTTTCAACCTTGCTTGCCGGTTGTTCGCTTTCTAAATACACGTAGATAGTTGTCGGTCCTCTTTCAATGATTTGGTATCCGGCTATTCCGGTAGCGGTTTGTTCCAATTTTCCGTTGCGGGTATTAATCACCAATTGATTGGTTTCTTCTTTCTCAAAACGGATGGCATAAACGGCGGATTGATGCGAGGGTGCATAATCAACACTGATATTGTCTTCATCCAGATACACCGAATAACGGTAAGGCGTAACGTGTTCGTTATCGTAGGTATATCGTTTGACAGCCCGCACTTCAGTGGGAGTACCGCTTACCGGACTCAGATTAAAGGCAGAACTGCCTCTGTGACTGGTAACGGCAACAGGCAGACCGTTAATTAAGTCGCTCGTGTAATCGCTCCTTTCGGGATACACACGCAACATGCTGTTGGGTAAATGCACAGTTGGATAGGTGGGCACCAATAAATGGCTGATATTGCCCATGTAAGGGTTGACATAATCTACCGGCTCTTTTACCTGACTCCCTTTGTGCTGATTAGTGCTACAATTGGTTAAAGAAAATGCTAGTAAAATGAAAACAGGAATGATAGAAAAATAAGAAAGCTTTTTCATGAGAACTTAATTAATTTATTTGTTTGCTAATTGATTTTCCGTTGTATTTAATGGCGGCCGGGTTATTGCCCCCAACCAAAACCACTTGGAACGTCCGTTCTTTCAACATTCCGGGAAATGTTCCCTGGCGATCTTCGATCGTTAATGTGCTGTTTGCGTCGTTCCAAAGGAGTTTAATCGTGGAATAAATCCCTTTTTCGTAATTATAATTGTCTTTTTCGTCTTCGTATAAAACAAATTCCGCATCGGCTCCCGGATAAATCCGGAGTTCGAGGTTTTGCCAGCTTTTTTCAGCGGCGTATTGAACGTCCGGTCCCAAGGGGATAATCGATCCGGCTTTCACATAAACCGGCATCAAGTCAATGGGTGTTTTTTGTTGCCACTCTGTGCCTCCGGCGAATTTTTCACCGGTCCAGAAATCGTACCAGTTGGCTCCTTGCGGCAGGTAAACCGGAACGGTTTGCGTGCGGGAAAAATCGACCGTAGCATCTGCTTTTTTGCCGTGGCTGTAAAAAGATTGTGTAACAGGAATAATCAGGAATGATTTTCCGTATAGATATTCTGTTCCCATATCCCATACTTTTTTATCACGTGGAAAATCCATGGATAACGCTCGCATAATAGAGCCTGATTTAGATGTTACATCCCAGGAAAGGGAATAATTGTACGGCAAGAGTTGATAACGCAGCCGGATGTATTTTTCGATCGCATCGTAGGCCCAATCGCCTTTTTGTCCGAATTGCCAGATTTCACGCGGGGTCTGGGTGCCGTGGGAACGCATCATCGGCATAAACGCGCCGAATTCCAACCAGCGGACATACAATTCGCGGTAGTCTGCATATTGCGAACCGCTCTTACGCGACCAAAAACCGCCTATATCGGTATTCCAATAGGGTTGGGCGCAAAGGGAGAAATTCAGTCCGGCGGGAATTTGTTTGCGGAAGGTTTCCCAGTCGCCTTCCACATCGCCAGACCAAACTGTAGAAGCATAACGCTGTTGTCCGGCAAAAGCCGAACGTGTCAAAATATAGACCCGTTTGGCATCGGTGACCGCCCGTTGATGATCATAAACGCCTTGAATGCTCAATAGAGGGAAAGCATTGCGGACTTTCCGGAAAGTTCCCAAACCGGTCGGTTGATCTAATTGTTGCTCGGTGTAATTGGAATATTCCGGTTCCGTAGCATCCAGCCACCAGCCGTCTATTCCTAACGAGAACAGGTTTTTATTCATGAAATCCCAGTAAATAGCGCGGGCTTCCGGATTGAAGGCGTCATATACCCTCACGGAATCCGGCTGCGGGTAGGTTTCAAAATTCAATAACATTCCTTTTTCTTTGAAAACCTGATAAGGTTTTGTCTTGGGACCGACCGAAGGCCATACGGAAATAATGGCATGAGCATTCAATTGGTGAACGTCTTTCAGCATTTTTGCAGGCTGGGGAAATTCAGGATTGTTGAATTCAAGACCGCTCCAATAGGCATTGTTGCCCCAGTATTGCCAGTCCTGTATAATTCCATCCAATGGAACGTGCAAATCGCGGTATTTTTTCACCACACCGATCAATTCTTTCTGGCTTGCGTAGCGTTCTTTGGATTGCCAGTAACCGAAAGTCCATAAAGGATACATCGGAACTTGTCCGGTCAGGTCGCGCATACAGGCGACTGTTCCGTCCATCGACCGTCCGTAGAGGAAATAGTAATCAATGCAATCGCCGACTTCGGAAGAGAAAGTCGTGCCGTTGAGATTATCGGTAAATTGGGTAGCGGAATAATTATCCCAGAATAATCCGTAGCCCTTTACCGATTGAAAAAACGGGATGGCGATTTTAGTATTTTCCTGTTTCAGAAGTAGCGATTCATTTCTACGGTTCATAGCGCCACCCTGTTGTTGTCCCAATCCGTAAATGGCTTCCTGTTTGTCCATTAAAAACGATTGCGTTGGCGGTGATTGTTGTTGTTGTAGAGACAAGGCATGCCTTGTCTCTACGGTCGTTCCGGTCGTTCCGGTTGTTCCGGTCGTTCCGGTTGTTTTTTCCGCCAATAAGGGTCTTGTGTCCAATCCGGTAAATGCAATGTTTCCGGTGAGGAGGTTGAATACCACGCATAGCGATTGGCTTTTCAATTGGAGGATATTGTATTCCTGAATGAGATTCAAAGGGGTATGTTCCGGTTGTTTGGTTACTGAAAGTGAGGGCGAATGTTGATTCGCCCCTACAGGCGATTTAATGATCCGGACGATTTGCGGTGAATAGAATTGTATTTCTATATCCGTGGATTCGATGGTTGCTTTCACGCCCAAAGCGGTTCGCTCGTAGGACTGAGCGAATCCCGCCAGGCAAAAAATACTGAATAATACAGTTATAATTTTTTTTTTCATTCCTGTTTATTTCTTGACTAATTTTGAAACAGTTTGGTTTGATCAATTTCCCCTGTGGGGTCAGCGCCATAATCCATGACATTAAAGCCTGCAACGAAGGCCTCCGCCGTTTCGTATTTAGGCGTCACTAATTTCCACTCAGGCTTAGGCGTTTGGGAATAGGCAGTGAATACAGCCGCTATGCCAAAGAGTATCAACAAGCTGAGTTTCTTCTGTAAAATTGTAAATGTTTGCATGATAATAAATTTATGATTCATGTGTAATTGTTCATTTCATGGTGATTTCCAGCAGTCCGCCTTCCATCAGGTCTTTGTGGGAGAAAAACAAGGTATCCAAGTCTTTTCCGTTCAGTTTCGCCGATTGGACGTATTTGTTTTCCGGACTGTTGTTGGTGATACGGGCGGTAAATGTTTTTCCGTTTTCCAGATTTATTTTCACTTCGTCAAACAAGGGGCGTCCGATGGAATAATAAGGTACTCCGGGACAATAGGAATAGAATCCCATACTGTTCAACACATACCAGGCCGACATTTCCCCGCAATCTTCATTTCCCGACAAACCATTGGGATCGTCAAAATAAAGGGTTTGCAAAACCTGATCGACCAGCGCTTGTGTTTTTTCGGGTTGTCCTACCAAATTATAAAGATGGATGGTTTGGTGGCTGGGTTCATTGCCGTGGGCATATTGACCGATTAAACCGGAAATATCCGCCGAAACATTTTCTCCCGTCAGTTCGGAAGAAGTGGCAAACAAGGAATCCAATTTTTCGATGAAGATTTCCCGTCCGCCCATGATTTCCGCCAATCCGTCCACATCGTGGGGAACAAACCAAGTCCATTGCCAGGCATTGCCTTCGCAATAATCGTCGTTGTTGTGGTCCGAACGGCGGGGATCGAAAGGAGTCCGCCAGGAACCGTCCGTCATTTTTCCACGCATAAAACCGGTGGATGCATCGTAATAATTCCGGTAGTTTTTGCTTAATTCCGTAAAACGGACGTAATCGCTGTCTTTTCCCAAACCTTTCGCCAATTGGGCGATCAACCAATCATCGTACGCATATTCCAGTCCGCGTGCTACCGATTGCCGTTCCACGTCGGCAGGAATGTAGCCGATGGTGTTTTTATACTGTTTGCCAATAGGCATCAAATTATGAAGTAATACTCCTCTGTCGATAGTCGGAGAGACATTCACCGTATCGTAGGATGAAGATTTGACAGCAGCCAGATAGGCTTTTTCCACGTCAAAATTCCGTTCTCCTTTTTCGTACGAATCCACAATGACCGGAACGGCATGGTAGCCGATCATACATCCGGTATAATTGGAAGCTAATTCCCACATGGGCAATAAACCGCCTTCATCCGATTTCCGTATCAACGAACGAATCATGGCCTGGTTGGCTTCCGAAGAGATGATGGTATTCAGCGGATGCAACGCACGAAAAGTATCCCATAAAGAGAAGATGGCATAATTGGTGTATTCCGCATCCTGCGCGATGGTATTTTCCATGGTGCGGTATCTTCCGTCCACATCCGAACTGACCACCGGTTCCAGCGCCGTGTGATAAAGCGCCGAATAGAAAATCGTACGGTCTTTTACGTTTTTGGTGGTAATTTCGATTTTTCCCAATTCTTTTTTCCAGGCATTTTGAGCAGCGGTTTTTACCTTGTCAAAATCCCAGTCGGCGATTTCCGTCCGGAGATTGTTTTTGGCGCCTTCTTCATCGACAAACGAAATGCCGACTTTTGCCGATATCTGTTTGCCTTTGTCGGTTTTCTTGAATTTCAGGGTTGCCTTGGCGTTATCCTCAATCGTATATTCAAAGGGTTCCGAGAATTGGGCGTAAAAAAAGACAAAACGGTTGGGCGCCCAGCCGTGGACTTGTTTCATGCCCTGTATTTCGTATTCGTTGATGACTTTCAGTTCGGAATGAGCCAATTGCCGGTTGTGAATGGTTCGTGCCAAATCAATGTATAATCCCGGGTTTTCACTTTCAGGGAACGTATAGCGGTGGAAACCGGCATGAGCCGTAGCCGTTAATTCCGCCTGGATAGCATAATCTTTTAAATATACCTTATAATATCCCGGAACGGCCTGTTCTTCTTCGTGGGAAAAAGCGGATCCGAAAGACGGTTTGTTATCGTCACCGTTCGGACCGACTAACTTCAATTCTTCGGTGTAAGGTAAAAAGAGGACATCGCCCAAATCGCCGATTCCTGTTCCGCTCAAATGGGTATGACTGAACCCGATTAAGCTATTGTCGTCGTAATGATAACCGGAACAAGCGTCCCAGCCGTTGGTGCGAGTATCGGGACTGAGTTGTACCAAACCGTGAGGAACGACAGCGCCGGGATAGGTATGACCGTGTCCGCCGGTTCCGATAAATGGGTTGACATAATTCAGATAAGTGGTTTCTTTCTCTGTGCAGGCTAAAAAAATGACAGACAAAGACAGTAAGACGATAGAAAAAATGTTTTTCCGTTTCATATATGTGATATTAAATATTAAGATTATCCAAAATCAGATTACTGGCAAATATACAACGAAGAAATTAATAATTAATTAATATTAAATTAAAATGAAATTAAATATAGATTAATAGAAAAATTTGTTTCCTGCTTTCACGACAAACTCAAAATTTATTTTAATTAGGGGGTTAATTGAACTAAATTTAGATGCCTTTGCATTGACCAAACCTGAATTATATTTTAATAAAATTTCCCCTTACAAACCGGAATTAATCCTATATTAAGATTATTTTAAGCAAAAGTATTTATATTTGGAAACTTTAAATACGAATACATGAATTATCTTAAATAAAATACTATAAAAAATAATACAACTATTATGAATTTCCGAAGTAAAACACTTGTTCTCTTTTTCGCTTTATTATCCGCTGCATCGCTTTTTGCACAAAACGACCGGTTGGAATATAAAGAAACATTTGCCCCTTCCGAGGGCTATATCAGCAAAGTGGAAAAACCTTTGCGAAAAGAAATTTGCCTCAACGGCCGCTGGGATTTCCAGGCGGTGGAACTTCCGTCAAGCTATCAGCAAGGGAAAGGCATTGCTCCCGAATTGCCTTTGCCGCAGGCTAATAAATGGGACAACGTTAAAATTAAAATTCCATCTCCCTGGAATATCAATGCTTTTGCCAACCGGAATCTGGAAGGTCCCGACCATCGCAACTATCCTTCTTATCCCAAAGAATGGGAAAACGTGAAAATGGCGTGGATGAAAAAGACCGTCACCGTTCCTGCCGATTGGAATAACGACAAAATCGTGCTGCATTTCGAAGCGGTATCCGGACAAACGCAAGTCTATGTCAACGGACAAAAAGCGGCGGAAAACTTTGATTTGTTCCTTCCGTTCGATGCAGATATTACAAGTTTGGTGAAACCGGGCGAAACCGCGGAGATCTTGGTCGGCGTTCGCAGTCAGCAACTTTTTGAAGATAATTCCACCAAAGGAAGGCGCATTGTGCCCGCCGGTTCGATGTGGGGATATTTGGTCAATGGTATCTGGCAGGATGTTTATCTGCTTGCCATTCCCAAAATCAATATCAGCAATGTGTTTATCAAACCTTTGGTTTCCAAAAATGTATTGGAATTGGATATTACAATTGAAAATACAACCAACAAGGAAGAAACGCTTACTTTGGGCGGTGACATCCGAAAATGGTTGAACAAAGCCGGAACAGATATTCATTCGGCACCGGTTCCGAATTGGGATTTAGCCGCATCTGCATCTTTCAATATTCCGGCACAAAAACTGCAAGTGAAATCGGGAATTACGCAAACAACTATTCAAATTCCTGTTAAAGAAGGAGAACTGGATTATTGGACACCCGAATTTCCAAATCTGTATGGTTTAATTCTACAATTAAAACCTGCCAAAAGTCAAATGGTTCAAAGTGTTGACACAAAATATGAACGTTTCGGCTGGCGCGAATGGACTTTCAACGGCGCCAAACAATTATTGAACGGTAAAGAATATCAATTGAAAGGCGATTCATGGCATTTCATGGGCGTTCCGCAATTGACCCGCCGGTACGCTTATGCGTGGTTTACCGCTTTGAAAGACGCCAACGCCAATGCTGTTCGTCCGCATGCACAAATTTATCCCCGCTTCTATTTCGATGTAGCCGATGAAATGGGTATTTGTATTTTGGCCGAAACGGCCAACTGGGCCAGCGACGGCGGTCCGAAAATGGATTCCCCGCTTTTCTGGGAAAATTCCAAAGACCACCTGAAACGAATGGTGCTTCGCGACCGCAATCACCCGGCTGTTTTCGGATGGAGCATCAGCAACGAAAACAAACCGGTGATTCTGAATGTGTTTAACAAACCCGAATGGATGGTGTTTCAGAAACAGGCTTGGGTAGATTGGCGCGATATTGTCAGGGAAAACGACCCGACTCGTCCATGGATTTCCGCCGATGGCGAAGACGACGGCGACGGCATCCTGCCCACCACCGTCGGACACTACGGCGATGAAAATTCACTGAAACATTGGGCAGGAAACGGCAAACCGTGGGGTGTCGGCGAAACGAGCATGGCCTATTACGGTACGCCCGAACAAGTCTCTAAATTCAACGGCGAACGTGCCTACGAATCAATGGAAGGTCGTATGGAAGGCTTGGCTTACGAATGTTACAGGTTGATTACGCAACAACGCAATGCCGGCGCTTCGTATGTTTCCGTTTTCAACATCGCCTGGTACGGACTCCAACCCTTACCTTTCGGCAAACGCGATTTGACAACGCCTCCCAGTTTAAACGACGGTATTCATTTCGGAGAATACAAAGAAGGTCTGCCGGGCATTCAACCCGAGCGCATGGGACCGTATTGCTCGACTTTAAATCCGGGATACGACCCCACCCTGCCGCTCTATCGCACTTGGCCCATGTTTGACGCCATCAAAGCCGCCAATGCAGGAACAACACCCGCCTGGTCGAAATGGGCAACAATGCCGGTGAAATCTGCACCTGTCCAATCGACTTCTGCCGAAAAAAATTACAATACCATTCTTTTTATAGGCGAAAAGGATAGTCCTGTCAAACAACTTTTTGAAAATCATAGCATTGCTTTTACAACCAATGCAAAATCAGTCGGCAATGCCTTGTTGATTTTAGACGGCAATTATCTTCCTACGGCCAAAGAAACGGCTTTGATTAAGGAATATAGCGCCAAAGGAGTCGATATCTGGATTTGGGCGCCCACTCCGGCAAGCATAGCCAACTATCAATCGTTCCTGCCGGATGAATTGATTTTGAAACCGCGTACCGCTTCTTCTTTCATTCCCGAACAAAAATCGTGGTTGAAAAACACAGTCAATTCCGATTTTTATTTCTGTGAAATACAAACCAATGAGGCTTCCCAATACGGAATGACCGGCGATTTTGTAACGGAAGGCGAAATATTGTTAAATGCCTGCAATACCGATTGGCGGAAGTGGAACAAACGGGCGGAAGAATTGAAAACCGCTTCGGTATTAAGGAGTGAAAATGAAGCGCACGGTCCGGATGCTGTATTTGTAAAATATCCGACACACGGTTCTACATTCTATATCAGTACTCTCAATAATTTTACCGCTTCCGAAAAAGGATACAATACCTTAGAGAAAATACTGAAAGTCGCAGGAATTCCTACCGGCAATAAACAACTTGCCAAGTCATTGATTGATGCACAAGGAGAGGTACAATTATCCAATTTATTGGTAAACAATCAGGACAACCGGAATAATTACAGCTTGTGGGTATATAGTCCGCGTCCTTTGGACGACCTGTTGATTGAGCCTGATATGCCGAAGCTGGATATGGTTGTCAACGGAAGAGCAGACATCCGGCTGAACAGCAAAAAATTGGAATCGCTCAAGGAAATCCCTTTGAAACAGGGATGGAACCAATTGATTATATCCCTTCCAAACAATGCCGGGGTTTCCACTATTCAATTTGTCTGTGCAAATCATCCGGAATTTATCAAACAATTACAAACATCGTTAAATGAATCAAAGTAATGGAACGCGGATGACACAGATAACACGGATTTACGCTGATTCCCCTTCGGGAATAATATAAAAAATCCGCGCTAATCCGCGTCATCTGTGTCATCCGCGTTCCATTGTACGCTTAAGAATAGCAACACCATGAAAAATATCGCATTAATAATCTTTTCCCTGTTCTGCTTTTGGAACAGCCAGGCGCAATCCATCGTATCGAATCCGATGGATTTGAACTACCGTTTTCAATTTGAAGATCCGAGTTACCGCGAAGCAGCCGATCCGGTTTGTGAATATTTCAAAGGAAAATACTACCTTTTCGCCTCCCATTCGGGCGGTTATTGGAGTTCACCGGACTTAAAAGCCTGGAAATATATCCCTTGTCAGTCCATTGCCGAATTAAATAATTATGCACCCAGTATTTTAATACGGAACGATTCCCTCTATTTTGTGGCTTCCGGTTCAAGTATTTACCGTACCGCCAACCCGGATGTAGATGCTTGGGAAAGATTAGACACGAAACTCCGCTTGATTGACAAAAGTACCGACCCTTACACCGATCCGGATTTGTTTCAGGACGATAATGGAAAAGTATATTTCTATTGGGGATGTAACGACAAAAAGCCTATCTACGGCGTGGAAGTCAATCCTTTGGACGGTTTTGCTCCTGTCGGTGAACCGGTTATGTTGATTACTCACAATCAGGACAAATACGGATGGGAAGTGCAGGGCGAAAATAATGAGTTGGGCACACCCGGTTGGAACGAAGGTCCCGCCCTGTTGAAACACAACGGAAAATATTATTTGCAATATGCTTCTCCGGGTACGCAATATCGCATTTATGGAGACGGTGTTTATGTGGCTGACAATCCTTTAGGTCCTTATACCTACATGAAAAATTCGCCGTTTTCTTTCAAACCCGGCGGATTTATCGGAGGAGCCGGTCACGGACATACATTCAAAGATAAATACGGCAACTATTGGCATGTCGCCACGATGAAAATATCGCAACGCCACATGTTTGAACGGCGCTTGGGACTTTTCCCGGTTTATATCACCGCAGACGGCACCTTCAAGGAACATACGGTTTGGACGGATTATCCGTTCACGATTCCCGGCAAAAAAATAGATTTTGAGAAGAATGACCTTTCCACCGGTTGGAACTTGCTTTCGTATGATAAACCGGTCTTGGCATCCTCTTTCCAATTGGGATTTTTGCCCTCGTATGCCGTCAATGAGAAAGTAGAAAACTGGTGGTCGGCACAAACCGGAAAACCCGGCGAATGGTTGCAGGTGGATTTGAAAAAGAAGCAGGAAATCCGCGCTATTCAGGTCAATTTTGCCGATCAGGATTTTACCATCCATGCGCCCCATCCTTTGTTTGTTTATCAATACAAAATCGAAGCTTCCGATGACGGCGAAAAATGGGAAACCATCGTGGATAAAACACACAACACGAAAGATGCCGTTCATGAACTGGTAGTATTGAAAAAAGCCGTCAAAGCGCGTTATTTGCGGATTACCAATACCAAAGAACTGCCGGGCAAATTTTCACTTTACGGTTTCCGGGTATTTGGAAAAGGCAAAGGCGATTTGCCGCAACAGGTGACAGGCGTAAACGTAAAACGCAATCCGGATGATCCGAGAAGATTTGCTATTTCTTGGAACAGACAAAAACAGGCAGACGGATACATCATCCATGTACGCGGAGAAAAAGATCAATTGTTGAATGTCATCATGGTTCATGACAACCGGTATGAAGGCGGATGGTTTAGCCAAGATTCCAATTATTCTTTTACCGTTGAGGCATTCAATGAAAACGGAATAAAATAATGCACATGAAAAAGTTAATAGGTTTATTTATTGGTTTATTATTCGTTTTGCCAAGCGCTGAAGTGCAGGCGCAAAATGAATTTCCTGCCGAGCTGCAAGAACTGATCTCTAAATATTATGGAGAATGGAACAACAGTGATTATCCCGGATTAGCCGGCAATAACCGCATTCCCAATACGGCTTTGCTGGGGAATGGCGATATCGGCGTAGTGTCGGGCGGAGATAAAAAATCGAAAACGTTTTATATCTCCAAAGGTGATTTTTGGACCTATAACGGTTCTCCGGTTCCGATTGGAGGCATTACCATTCACTCCTCAAAAGCAATATTGGAGAATACCGGCAACTCATTGCATGAAATACAGGATATTCTCCATGCGGAAGTACGTACTGAATTTCAATCAGGTGCTATCAAATTGGATATGCGTACTTTTGCGGCAGCGACAAAAAATATTGTTATTATTGAGATGACTTCCAAAAGCGAAGAAGCCGTTGAGCTGGCTGCTACCCTATGGGCGAAAGCGGACAAATCCAATTATCCGGTTACAGCAACATGGGATGCCAATAGCGCAACCGTAACCCGGAAAACACCCAATACCTATACATCCAATAAAAATTCCCATTCCTCCCAAGCGGCGATGGTTGCCAAATTGGATGGTGTGGTTTATACCACGCGGCAAGGCGAAAACAATGGGGAAGTGGATTTGGTTTTCACCATTGCTCCGGGACAAACCGTATATGCAATCGTGGCGATAGGCGGCGGAGGCAGAACGTATGATTATCAGAATAATCTATTGACTGAAGATCCGGTTGCACAGGCTACCGACCTGCTTGCTTCGACTACAAGCGAAAACGGCATACAAATTTTATTGAATAATCATCAAACATGGTGGAAAAACTATTGGCTCAATTCGTACATTTTGTTAGATACCAAGGATGCCCAGCTCAATACCTTGATGAAATATTATTATGCGGCTCAATATGCCTTGGGTTGCAATATCCGGGAAGGGAAAGTAGCGCCGGGTTTGTACGGCTTGTGGCACGTAACAGACGATCCGTCCTGGAAATCGGACTATCATCTCAATTACAATTTTATTTCTACTTTCTATGGCGTCAACACCAGTAACCGGGTAGAACAGGGACTTCCGGCGATAGAAGCTATTTTGCAATATATCCCCCAGGGAAAAATCAACGCTTCCACTCCCAGCGAGTTACGCAAAGTACGTGCCGATTTTGTAAACCAAAAAATTGCGAAAGGCGATATTGACGCTCAAACCGGTATTTCCAATGCGGTTTTATATCCGGTAGGAATCGGTCCCTGGGGAATGACCTTGGACAACGGCTATCACAACGAAGCTTTGAATGCCTCTTTCAGTGCTTATCCGTTGATTGAATATTATAATTATACGAAAGATGAAACTTTCCTGAGAGATGTTTTGTACGACTACCTGAAATTATGCGTAGGCTTCTATGAAGCTTGGCTGGAAGAAGAAGACGGGAAACAAGTCCTTTATGCCGGTTATAACGAAGGTTCTTGGGCAATCAATCCCGCGGTGGAACTATCCGTACTCAAAAGCGCCTTGCAAAATCTGATTGCGGCAAGCGAGGTATTAAAAATAGACGCTGACAAACGGTCGCATTGGCAAACTATTTTGGATCATTTGGCTGCTCAACCGACCGCCACCTATCAAAACAAATCAGTCTATACATTGGCGGAAAAAGAATGGACCAACAATAACTGGCAAGCCATAACGAATCCTGTACCGGGCGACGGCAATATTATCCCGATGGAATCGGTCATTCCGGGCGAACAAATGGGTTATTATTCTCCGGGCGAACAATTGGAAGTAGCGAAGAATACGATTGATGTCTTTTCCGGTCGCGGCGCCTGGAGTCAAAGCAATAACTTTCCGAAAATTTTCCCGGTCGCGGTCAATACACGTTATCCGGTACAAACGATTATCACGAATCTGGCAAGCACCATCAACAGCAAGATGAAGGCGAACCTGATGATTGAAGACAATACGCACGGAATCGAAAAAGCCGGATCCACCGAAGCAATCAATAATATGATGTTGCTCAGTGACCGGAATGTCGTTACCGTATTTCCGGGCTGGGTAAATAAAGATGCCAAATTTGTCCGCTTACGCGAAAAAGGCGCTTTTGTCATTTCTTCCGAATACAGCGCAGCAGCGAAAGGAGTGGTGTATGTCGATGTGGTGAGTGAAGCAGGTCAGCCTTTTACGATTGCTTCGCCTTGGGCGGAAGGAATTACTGTGATAGATAAAAACGGCAACAAAGTGCAGGCAAAGAAAGGAACCGCCCCCAACCATCCGCAGGAAACCATTTACACTTTCAATACGGAAGCCGGTGGAAGCTATCATATCATTAAATGGGAAAAGTCATTGTATCTTAAATCATAGCACACAAACACAATTGATCATCGTATGAAAAATTTAGTATTTGTAATCTCCCTGTTTATTTGTTTGCAACTTAGTGCGCAAACAAAAATTACATTCGTCGGCGCCAGCATCACCGAAGGCGCCCGGATTCAAAATCCGAAAGAAAATTCGTATCCCGGACAATTACAATCGTTGTTAGGTCCAAATTACCAAGTGAATAATTTCGGCGTATCCGGTACCACGATGCTGAAAAAAGGCAACTATCCCTATTGGAAAACCGGAGCTTATCAGGAAGCCTTGAAAAGCAATCCCGATATTGTCTTCATTGACTTGGGCGGAAACGATGCGAAAGCCGTTAACCGTCCGTTTTACAATGAATTGGAAGCCGATTGCCGCGAGATGATTCGCGCTTTCAAAGCTTTGCCCACCCACCCGCGCGTGATCGTATTATTGCCTACCGCTTTCTTTGAAACGGACACTACCGGCATCTACGACCCCATCAGCAAAAATCGAGTAGCGCCTCGTTTGCAAAAAGCCGCTTACGCAGAAAATGTGGAAGTGGTGGATTTGCACCCGCTATTGATTGACCGTCCCGATTTGATTCCCGACAAAATTCATCCGGAAGAAAAAGGTTCGGAAATCCTGGCCAAACGTTTGTTCCAGCAAATCACTTTCCCGGTTGACGAAACTTTCGATATTTTCAAGACGTTGGATAGCAAGGGCATTCAATACACAATTACTAATTTTGCAGGTTATGAATGTGCTACATTTACACAAAACGGCCGGGAATGTAAAGTAGTAAAGCCTCATAAAACGGCAGCCAATCATCCGTGGATTTGGCAGGCGCGCTTTTTCGCACACGAACCGCAAACGGCTATTACGCTGTTGGAAAAAGGATACCACTTCGTGTATAACGACCAAGCCGAACGCATGGGCAACAAGCAGGCGGTGGCCGAATGGAATGCTTTTTACAAACTCCTCCACAACGGCGGATTAAATCAAAAAGTAGTTTTGGAAGGAATGAGCCGCGGAGGTGTCTATGTGTTCAACTGGGCGATTGCAAACCCCGATAAAGTGGCCGCCGTCTATGTCGATAATCCTTTATTGGATATGAAAGCCATGTACTGGGGACCGAACGGCGAAGAGAAACCAGAAAATGAAATTACCAAAGGCATCGCCGAGAACTACGGACTCAGCCGCCAGCAGATGAAGACTTACAAAGAAAGCCCGATAGATAAAATTGATGCCATCGTAAAAGGTCATTATCCGATATTAATTCTTTGCGCCGAATTGGATCAGGCGGCGGTCAATTCGCAAAATACCTTTCCTTTTGAAAAGAAAATCAGGGGAAAAGGCGGCAACATCACCGTTGTCGTAAAAAAAGGCTTCGGACATCATCCGCACAGTTTCCCCAACCCGACCGTCATTGTAGATTTCATCGAAAATGCCGTAGGTAGGGGCGAAACATCTTTCGCCCCCACGTTCCCCATGGTAAAAAAATACGATTCCTACAAAGGCCTGGCCATGGCGGGTTATCAAGGTTGGTTCAGTTGCCCGGGCGACGGTTCCGACCGGGGATGGTATCATTATCTGGGCAAGGACGGCTTTCGTCCCGGTTCCTGCAAAGTGGATATGTGGCCCGATGTTTCGGAATACGACAAAACCTATAAAACCGATTTCGTCTTTGCAGACGGAAGTCCCGCTTACGTGATGAGCGAATACGACGAATCGACCGTGGAAACACATTTCCGTTGGATGCGGGAATACGGTGTGGACGGCGTTTTCGTGCAACGCTTTGTCGGCGAAATCAAACGTCCGAAAAGTTACAACCAATTGAACAAAGTCTGGCATTCGGCCATCAATGCCGCCAACGCCAACAACCGCGCCATCAGCGTGATGTACGACCTGAGCGGAATGGTTCCGGGTGATGAACAATTAGTACTGAGAGATATTGACGCCATCGCTTCCAAATACGATATTAAAGAACGGATCAATAATCCTTCTTACCTGCATCACAACGGCAAACCATTGGTGGCTGTCTGGGGTATCGGATTCAACGACAATCGCAAATACGGATTCAAAGAAGCGGAAATCATTATCGACGCTTTGATCGAACGCGGATTCAGCATATTGATCGGTGTTCCTACGAATTGGCGCCGTTTGGAAAGCGATACCATGAACGATCCGGAATTGCATCGCCTGATAAAAAAATGCGATGTCGTGATGCCTTGGTTCGTAGGACGTTACAACGAACAAACCTTCCCCAAATACGAAAAATTGGTGAAAGAAGATATAAAATGGTGTAAAACCAATAAAGTGGATTATGCACCGCTGGCTTTCCCCGGATTTTCGTGGGTGAATATGAGGCCGGGATCCACTCCTATTCCCCGCAACCGCGGGAGTTTTTATTGGAAACAACTTTCGAGCCATATCCATCAAGGAGCGGAAATGCTATATCTCGCCATGTTCGACGAAATTGATGAAGGAACCGCTATATTTAAATGTGCCACCACAGTGCCGGTAGGTGAAAGTTTTTTCTTACCTTTGGACGCCGATTTGGGTAACGATTATTATTTAAAATTGGCCGGAAAAGCAGCAAAAATGTTAAAAAAATAAGATCATGAAAAAAAATCTGTTTATTATTATGCTTATGTTTGTGGCAAGCAGTTGTTTGGCACAGGAAAATCCGTTTATCCGTCACATGTACACCGCCGATCCATCGGCACATGTATGGGCGGACGGACGTCTGTATGTTTATTCTTCCCACGATATTGCTCCTCCCCGCGGTTGCGATCTGATGGACCAATACCATGTTTTTTCTACCGATGATATGGTCAATTGGACGGATCACGGCGAAATTTTGCGTTCGTCCGAAGTGCCTTGGGGACGTCCCGAAGGCGGTTTTATGTGGGCGCCCGATTGCGCGTATAAAAACGGCACCTATTATTTCTATTTTCCGCATCCGAGCGATTCCAAATGGAACAATTCCTGGAAAATCGGCGTGGCCACCAGCAAATATCCGGCAAAAGATTTCAAAGTAACCGGTTACATTGAAGGTATGGAATCCCAAATCGACCCTTGCGTATTTGTGGACGATGACGGACAAGCCTATATTTACCAGGGCGGTGGCGGAAACCCACTCGGCGGTAAACTGAAAGACAACATGATCGAATTAGACGGCAAGTTGCAAAAAATGGCAGGTTTGGAAGATTTTCACGAAGCCTCCTGGGTGCATAAATACAACGGAAAATATTATCTTTCGTATTCCGACAATCACGACGACAATTGGAAAGACGGCGTAAAAGGCGACAACCGGATGCGTTATGCCATCGGCGACAGTCCCTTAGGTCCCTGGAAATCCATGGGCATCTATATGGAACCGACTAACAGTTACACCAATCACGGTTCAATTGTGGAATACAAAGGGCAATGGTATTCGTTCTATCACAACAGTTCGCTTTCCCAAAAAAATGGAGAATTCAACGACTGGTTGCGTTCGATTTGCGTGGATAAATTGTATTACAATCCCGACGGAAGCATTCAAATCGTAAAACAAACCGGATTAGACGCACAATAAATATGAAGAAAGTATTTGTCAGCGGATGCTACGATATGCTCCACAGCGGGCACGTAGCATTCTTTGAAGAAGCCGCTACGCATGGCGATTTATATGTCGGCATCGGTTCAGATAAAACCTTGCTCGAATTGAAAGCCCGGCGACCGATTAACAACGAACAGGAACGCCTGTACATGGTAAAATCCTTGAAATCCGTAAAAGGCGCCTGGGTAAACGGAGGAAACGGTTTAATTGATTTTTTAGAGGAGATCAAGCAATTGCAACCGGATATTTTTTTCGTCAACAGCGACGGGCACAGTAACCTCAAAGAACAATTATGCAAAGAGTTAGGCATTGAATACGTGGTCAGCAAACGCCTTCCGCACGGCGATTTGCCAACCCGCTCAACGACCTCTCTGCGAAGCGAATGCCGCATCCCTTACCGCATTGATTTAGCCGGCGGATGGTTGGACCAGCCCAACGTCAGCAGTTTGTATCCGGGACCGGTATTAACCATCTCCATCGAACCGGATTACGATTTCAACGACCGGAGCGGGATGTCAACCAGTTCGCGTAAAAAAGCAGTGGAACTGTGGCAGGTGGATATTCCGGTTGGGGACAAGGAAAAATTGGCTAAAACGCTTTTCTGCTTCGAAAATCCTCCGGGAACTCAGTACGTAAGCGGTTCGCAGGATTCGCTTGGGATCGTATTGCCCGGATTGAACAAGCTTCATTATAGCGGCGGCTACTGGCCTTCGGAAATTGAAAAACGGTTAGATAACGAATTGCTGGCTTGGATAGAAGAACGCCTTTGGTTAGTTCCCCTCTATCCGCGGCATACCGGTTACGATGTCCTCGCCGGCACAAATATTACAACGGAAGGAGCTAAAAAACTCAGCGACGCCGCCAATGCCTGTTGGAAAGCCATTCAAGCGAAAGACGCACACGCTTTCGGCAAATCGATGCGCAACAGTTTTGAAGCGCAAATAGCCATGTATCCGAATATGGTGGCGCCGGATATTTTTGAAGTAATCAACAAACACAAAGAAGACACTTTAGGCTGGAAATTGAGTGGAGCCGGAGGAGGAGGATACCTGACCTTCGTCAGCGAAGCGCCGATTGAAAATGCGATACAAATAAGAATCCGGAGGGGGGAATAATTTCCTTCTCCGGATTCTTATTTTAGTTTAATTGCTGAATTTGTTTGGACGTGAGTCCGGTTGCCTTGGAAATATCACTCACAGGAAATCCCATTTCCAATAGTTTTTTGGAAATTTCAAGAATACCGGCTTCGTATCCTTCTTCTCGTCCTTCTTCCCGATAATAATCCTTGTCTATCCGGAAACTCCAATAGTCTCTTACACTTTTTTCGTATCTTTCCATATCTTGAGGCATTAATTTGTTTGTTTCTGTCATTTCAAATAATTTATCAAATGCTTCTCCTTTTATTGTTGCCGGACAACCTGCATTTCGATGACAAATCGTTCCTGCTTTTCATTTGTACAGTAAATGTCGTAAATAGTACGCCTATCATCTTTCTTGATTATTGTTAAGGATAAAACTTCGCTTGTTTTACTTGCCTAAACGATAGGACAAATGTAAACAGATTTTTTTAATATGAAAAATAATTTAGGTTATCTTTTTTGAATTTCTTAAATTGGTTCGATTAAGGCACGATTTGAGTGTTTTTTTCTTTTTCCCCTGTCATTGCGGGCTTGACCCGCAATCCCATGATGTCCGTTAATCACTATTGATGCAAAGTTTTGGATATTTAGAGATTAACGATTTTCAGGAGGCGTCTCGACTACGCTCGACGTGACGGCAATGTTTTTAGAGAAGAGAGGGGAAGGGTTGAGCGGCTTTGCCGCCCAACCCTTCCCCTCTCCCTTTTATCGTCCCCCAAGTGGCATCGTCGAGCGCAGCCGAGACATCTGCTGATAGTCGTTAATCGCTATTCTACAATAATTTGCATCAATAGTAATTAACGTTTCGCAGGGGATGGCGCGTCAAGCGCGCCATGACAGAGAAAGAGAAAAGGTTCACATCGCCCCCTATTGGAAAAAATTGTTGGACTAAAAATAAAGTTGCATTTACTATTTGAATCTGCCAAAAGTTAAAATTTCAACCAAAATTTGCATTTCTCACAAATTTGGAGTATCTTTGCATATTAATTGCAAAAAATGAAACAACGTTCGGCGTCAGCCAATTATTTGATAGATAAATTTCGTTCCTCTTCCATAGTAACTCCTGAATTATCAAGAGTTTACGCAATCTATACGGGGGGGTAAATCGCTCATTATCAATTAGTTATGCTACTTTAGCGTCTTTTCAATTAAACTTTTTTAGTAAAATTATAGCAGCCGTAACAGGGTAAATTCCTTGTTACGGCTTTTTTTAGTGTTGCTTTCAAAGGACCTTGAGGTCCTTAAAGATTTTAAGGTCTTTAAGAATTTTAAATATTAATTTTAAAAAATAGAAAAAAATGAAGAAAAATTTGATTTTAATGATGCTGCTTTTAGCAGGAGCAGTAAGTGCGAGTGCACAAACACCTGAAAAGCCCACCGGAGCAACCATGGTAGTCACCGGAAAAATGGTGAACAAGGGCGCCATAGTTTCTAAGCTCCCTATTGATTTGCGAACAAAACCGGAAGAAATCAGTACGATCGACAATCAAGAAGACGGTTATATACAGACTCCTTTTTTGTATGTAGATGCCAATACTCTATTCAATAATGATGGTGAAGCCTGTATCGGATGTGGACTGCCGACTCCTAAGCCTTGCGATGGGGCTATTATTTATGATGCAGCTTGGAACTATGTATCCGGTTCTTTACCTGGTGATGGTGCAAAAGTGGGTGGCGCTGATGCCACGACCAATCAATCCTGGTCGCCTGAGATAACTGCAACCGGAGCATGGAATGCCACGGCTTTGGATAGTTACTTTACAAAAGCCAATGTAGACTTGTGCGTTTACAAAACAAACTACAAAAGTAGTGGAGTACAGAACGGTACAACTACTTGGGCTGATGCAGTGAACAATTGTGCTAACGGTAACTACGCTGACGGCGATGCTACAGTCGGTTGGTATTTGCCGAACGAACGTGAACTACAATCCATTTACCAGGCTATTGGTGGTAACGGTAGTGCTGCTGTCAGCTTTGGGAATTTAAGTACAGGCTCTGGTATAATCGCTACTACTGCGGAAAACATGGCTCTTGGTTTCTACTGGAGTAGTACGGAGTACGATGATAATTCGCCTTTGACCTTCTTTTTCGAAAAAGGTAATAGGAGCGTCACCTCCAAGACGAACAACGATTATGTGCGATGCGTCAGGAGATTATAACAATTTAACTTTTGACAATTAAATTCACTATCCCCCGTGCTCGCCGGGGGATATAAGTTATGCCTTCTTTTCTGTGGGTTGAGATTCTCAATCTTCAGGAATGAAAGAATAGGTACTATTTGAAAAAGAAGGTAAAACAGTAAAAGTTTCAAGGAAGATTATGAACAGGTAAAAGTATTCATAGTCTTCCTTTTTTTATGAAAAGAAAAATCAAATTCCTATTGCTTATTTCAAAACAAACCATTATCTTTGTCATTTAATTTACGTTGAAATATTACTCTGAATTCCATTTCATCATTAATATGAAATTAATCACGCTCACGGCGATTTCCCCCGTTGATGGCAGGTATCGCGATAAAACGGCATCTCTTGCGGACTATTTTTCCGAATATGCCTTGATCCGCTACCGGGTGCTGGTCGAAATTGAATATTTTATCTCCCTTTGCGAGATTCCGCTTCCTCAACTGAAAGAAGCAGGTTTGCCTGCGCTTTATGAATCCTTGCGGGATATTTACCGTTGCTTTTCATTGGAAGACGCCGAAAATATCAAGACGATTGAAAAAACCACCAATCACGATGTCAAAGCGGTGGAGTACTTTCTCAAAGAAAAATTCGATACCATCCATTTAGAAAAATACAAGGAATTTATCCATTTCGGATTGACGTCGCAGGATATTAACAATACGGCTGTTCCTTTATCCATTAAAGAAGCCCTGGAAAAGGATTATTTGCCGGCGCTTACGGAATTGCTCGAAATATTGAAGTTCTATGCTTTGGAATGGGACGATGTCGCGATGTTGGCCAGAACGCACGGGCAACCGGCCTCCCCTACCCGCCTGGGAAAAGAAATCCAGGTTTTCAGCAGCCGTTTGGAACAACAAATTCAGTTATTGCAAGCGATTCCCGTTTCGGCCAAATTCGGCGGGGCAACCGGCAATTACAATGCGCATACCGTTGCTTATCCGCACATCGACTGGAAAAAATTCGGCGATAAATTTGTAAGTGAAAAATTAGGATTAGTCCGGGAAGAATATACTACCCAGATATCCAATTATGATAATTTGGCGGCTTTATTCGACGGCTTGAAACGCATCAATACGATTTTGCTGGACTTGTCGAAAGATTTCTGGCAATATATTTCCATGGAATATTTCAAGCAGAAAATCAAAGCCGGTGAAATCGGATCGTCGGCCATGCCGCACAAAGTGAACCCGATTGATTTTGAAAATGCAGAAGGCAACCTCGGCATTGCCAATGCCCTTTTGGAACATCTGGCTGCCAAACTGCCGGTATCGCGCCTGCAACGGGATTTGACCGATTCTACGGTTTTGAGAAATGCCGGCGTACCGTTCGCCCATATTGCCATTGCTTTCCAAAGCCTGCAAAAGGGATTGGCTAAACTTTTATTGAATCAAGATGTTATAACAAGAGATTTGGATCAGAATTGGGCAGTAGTAGCAGAAGGCATTCAAACCATTTTACGGCGGGAAGGTTATCCCAAACCCTACGAAGCCTTGAAGGCTTTAACCCGTACCAATGAACAGATTACGGAGAAATCCATTCGTGAATTTATTGATACCTTGCGTATCAACGAGAGAGTAAAGGAGGAGTTAAAAACAATTACTCCGCATAATTATACAGGAATTTAAATTTAATGGTAACTAAGTACGTTTTAATTAATTAGTAAAAACAATGACTACAGAAGATTGGAAGCCCCGCTATAATGACGGGCAAAACAGTGACGGTCTGAATCGTGAGAGAAGACCTTACAATTCATCAAACCGTTCCGGCTACGGAAATCAAGGAGGAAACTACGGAAGACCAGACAACCGCAGTAGTTACAACAACCGCCCCAGTTCAGGAAGTTACGACCGTCGGGATGACGGCGGAGGTTATAACCGTTCAAGTTCGGGCAATTACGATCGCCGGGATGACAACAGCAGCTACCGTCCACGGACTAACAGCTACGACCGTCCCCAACGCTCGTACGACAGCCCTCAACGTTCGTATGACAGTCCCCAACGCTCGTACGATAATCAATCGGATTATCAGGACGGAGGCGTAAAAAAGAGAAGGCCGCGGGTAGGAGAAGTCTCTCCTGCAAGAAGTTCAGGCGGTTACAATGACCGCGGTGGTTATCAATCCAGACCTCAGGGCGGCGGCGGTTACAACAATAATCGTCCGCAAAGCAGCGGATACAACAGCGGTGGTGGTTACAACAATAACCGTCCGCAACAACGGAACACCGGCAACAGCCGTCCGGGCGCTTACGACCCGAATTCGAAATACAGTGTTCAAAAACAGTTGAAGTATCGCGAAGAACATTTTGATCCGAACGAACCCATCCGTTTGAATAAATACTTGGCCAATGCAGGCGTATGCTCCCGCCGGGAAGCAGACGAATTTATCAAAGCCGGTTTAGTGAAAGTGAACGGCGTACTCGTAACCGAATTGGGGACGAAAGTAAAACGCGCCGATACCGTATCTTTTCACGACGAACCGGTAAAATTGGAACACAAAATTTATCTTTTATTGAATAAACCCCGGAATTGTGTCACCACAGCCGACGATCCGCAGGAAAGATTGACCGTGATGGATTTGGTGAAAACCGCTTGCCAGGAACGGATTTTCCCGGTGGGAAGATTGGACCGGAATACCACCGGCGTTTTGCTGTTGACCAACGACGGCGACTTGTCGTCCAAACTGACCCATCCTAAATTCTTGAAAAAGAAAATTTACCATGTATGGTTGGACAAGGATGTCACCGTGGAAGATATGCAAAAATTGGCGGACGGCATCGAACTGGATGACGGTGAAATCCATGCAGACGCTATCAGCTATGTGAGTGATGAAGCCAAAGACCAGGTGGGAATCGAAATTCATTCGGGACGCAACCGTATTGTGCGCCGGATGTTTGAAAGTTTGGGTTACCATGTGACCAAATTAGACCGTGTGTATTTTGCCGGATTGACCAAGAAAAATCTGAAAAAAGGGCATTGGCGTTTTCTGACGGAAAAAGAAGTTTCCATGTTAAGAATGGGATCTTTTGAATAAATAATAAATAAGGAAACTGTCATTGCGGGCTTGACCCGCAATCCCCTGAAAACCGTTAATCACCATTATTCAATATCTTGCATCAGTACTGTTTAACGGACATCTTGGGATTGCGGGTCAAGCCCGCAATGACAGAAGACTTTTATTGTACATTAAATATAATGAAACGAACAAAAATAGTTGATTTAGTAAACACAACCGATTATAACAGAGAGGTATGTGTCAAAGGCTGGGTACGTACCCGCCGGGGAAATAAAAACGTAGCTTTCGTTGCCTTGAACGACGGATCAATCGTCCATTCGATTCAGGTGGTGGTCGATATCGCCCAATTCGGCGAAGAGTTTCTGAAACCCATCACGACAGGCGCTTGTATTGCCGTAAACGGTTTATTGGTGGAATCGCAGGGACAAGGGCAAACCGCTGAAATTCAGGCGAAAGAAATCGAAATTTACGGAACAGCCGATCCGGCTGTTTATCCCTTGCAAAAGAAAGGTCATTCCTTGGAATTTTTGAGGGAAATCGCTTATTTGCGCCCGCGTACCAATACATTCGGAGCCATTTTCCGTATCCGTCACCATGTGGCTTTTGCCATTCACGAATATTTCAACAAACAGGGCTTTTTCTATTTCCATACCCCGCTGATTACCGGTTCGGATGCGGAAGGAGCCGGCTCCATGTTCCAGGTGACTACCTTGGACGTGGCCAATCCGCCGAAAACGGAAGATGGAAAAATTGATTATTCGCAGGATTTCTTCGGACATTCGACCAACCTCACGGTTTCCGGACAGTTGGAAGGGGAATTGGGTGCGATGGCTTTGGGTGGCATTTATACTTTCGGACCAACGTTCCGGGCGGAAAATTCCAATACGCCCCGCCACTTGGCGGAATTTTGGATGATCGAACCGGAAATCGCTTTCATTGACATCAACGACAATATGGATTTGGCGGAAGATTTCCTGAAATACGTCATTTCGTATGCCTTGAAACATTGCAAGGATGATATTGAATTTCTGAACAAAATGTATGACAACGAATTGCTGGATCGCCTGAATTTTGTGATCAACAACGAATTCGTTCGCCTGACTTATACCGAAGGGGTGGAAATCCTGGAAAAGAGCGGCAAGAAATTTGAATATCCGGTATATTGGGGAGCTGATTTGCAATCCGAACATGAACGCTATTTGGTGGAAGATCATTTCAAACGCCCGGTGATCCTGACCGATTATCCGAAAGAAATCAAATCGTTCTATATGAAGCAAAACGAAGATGGAAAAACCGTTCGCGGAATGGACGTACTGTTCCCGAAAATCGGTGAAATTATCGGCGGGTCGGAACGGGAAGCGGATTATGACAAACTGCTGAACCGCGTACAGGAATTGAATATGTCGCTGGATAGTCTGTGGTGGTATATGGATACACGCAAATTCGGAACAGCGCCTCACGCAGGTTTTGGACTGGGGTTTGAACGCCTGATATTGTTTATTACCGGCATGCAGAATATCCGGGATGTTATTCCTTTTCCGCGTACACCGAAGAACGCAGAATTTTAAACTTTAATAGTTCTTGGAAATGAGCAATCCCTCTTGGACATGAGCCAAAGAGGGATTCTTTATTTTAAAAAATAATTATACAAACAAGTCATTCATAGTAATTTCCGATTGTATATTACCCCAATAAGCATTGCGTTTTACCCCATAAGTCGTTATCATTGTCAAATGTACGGCATCACGACTGCCTGTTTCTTCGATAAATGTATATTTTTTGTTGCGTAAAGCTTCATCCTGTTTTTTATCAATTACAAATTCTTTGTTCGAAAATTTGATTTCGCACAGATTGGTAATTTTATCGTTTCGTTTGATAATCAGGTCTATTTGCGCACCATTTTCTGTAGAGACGCGATTAATCGCGTCTCTACTGCGCCACGAATAGATTTTGGTTGTAACACCCGAAATTCCCAACTTGCATTTAATCTGACGGACATGCGCCATACAAACCTGCTCAAACGAATAACCGCTCCACGCACGATGTTTGGGATTGTCAATCTGGCTTGCCCAATAGTTTTCGGGCAATTGCTTTTCATCTGCGATAAAATTCAGATAAAACAACGAATAAAAATCAACTAACTGATAAATACGATTTTTCGATTGTTGTCGATAATCGTTATAAACCCGGATAAATCCGCACTGTTCGAGTTCTTCGAGTATGCGGGATACCGAACCGCCATCGGGAATAGCCAAAAGTTTAAGAATTTCCTCGCGAGTCAAGCCTTTTTTCTTCGTACTTAGGGCGTTGATTACAGCGATGTGTTTTCCCGAATGCTGAAACAAGGAATTATATAACAGGGAAAATTCGTCTTTGAAGGGCGCATTTTCAGCAAAAAACATAGAATCAATGTTTTGCGCCACACTTTTACTCTTTTTTATAAATTCCAAATAAAACGGCACACCACCCATAACCATATAATATTCAATAATTTGCTTGCGGTTACACTCGATTTTTCTGCTTTTCAAAAATAATTCCGTTTCGCTAAGAGTAAACGGTTGCAGTGCAATTTGTTGCGTAACACGATTATGCAAGCCACCTTTGTTTTTGATAATTTTGTTGATGAGCCACGAAGTAGCAGAAGCACAAACAATCAAAACAATGTCTTTTCGGGCTGAAGCAAAGGAGTTCCAAAAATATTCCAATGCCTGCACAAAATCCGATTTTTGCGTGTCGAGCCACGAAAGTTCATCCATAAAAATCACTTTTTTCCCTCTGTTTTTCGTTTGAACAATGAAACTTTGCAGTTGTTCAAGCGCCTCAAACCAATTATTAACTGCAGGAAACGGCATTTTTGAATATTGCCTGATTGCCGTATTGAAATTTAAAAATTGTTGCGACTTCGACACATTATAAACGCCCGTAAAATAGAACAAGAATTTGTTTTGGAAAAATTCCCGAATCAGATATGTTTTACCTATTCTTCGTCTTCCAAATATTGCGATAAATTCGGATTTATTCGATTCAAGGCATTGATTAATAATTCCTTGCTCGTGCTCTCTACCAATTATATTATTCATATTGCATCAATTATTATTGGCGGTAAAGGTATAAAAAATAAATGATTCCGCCAAAAATAAAAATTATTTTTGGCGGAATGTGTATTTTAAATCATACTTTCCGCCAAGTATTTTGTGTTAGTGGTTTATTTGGAAATTTATTTTTTGAAAAAACACTATCTTTTTTATTATTTGATGGCTAAGCAAACATTTTAGATGCGTTAATTTTGAAAAAAATAATTATAATATTTGTTATTAACAAGATATAATATTATCTTTGTGCCCAATAGGAGGAGGGAGGCGAAAGCCTCTCTCTTTTATTTTATTTTTGAATGATTGAAAAAGCATTAGTAAAAGAAATTGTCGAAGAGTATCTGAAAAATTCGGATAAGTATTTGACGGACATAAAAGTGGAACCCGGCGACCGGATTATCGTGGAAATGGATGGTGATCAAGCGGTTTCGATTGACGATTGTATTGCTCTTACCAAATACATCGAATCGAAATTGGATCGCGATGTCGAAGATTACGAATTGGAAGTCGGTTCGGCTGGAATTTCTTCTCCTTATAAAGTGCTTCGCCAATACAAAAAAAATACCGGCAAAGAAGTGGAAGTGCTGCTGAAATCCGGTCTGAAATATTCCGGTATTCTTAAAGAAGCCGGAGAAAATACAATCATCCTCACGGTGGAAAAACAAGTCAAACCGGAAGGAGCCAAACGGAAAATCACGGTAGAAGAAGATTTGACGTTTACAATCGATGAAATTAAATATACAAAAAACATAATCAGATTCAAATAAAAAGTTATGGCGAGACGAGTAGAACCAAGTATGATCGAGACATTTGCCGATTTCAAGGAAAACAAAAATGTGGATAGAACCACCTTGATCAGTGTTTTGGAAGAAGCATTCCGGAACGTAATAAGCAAGATGTTCGGTTCGGACGAAAATTATGATATCATTATCAATCCCGATAAAGGTGATTTTGAAATCTGGAGAAACCGCGAGGTCGTTCCCGATGACGAATTGGAGGATTCCAACTTGCAAATATCCTTGACGGAAGCGCAAAAAATTGATTCCGACTACGAAGTGGGCGAACAGATAACCGATGCGGTCGATTTCGCCGGTTTTGGCCGCCGCGCCGTATTGAATTTGCGCCAGGCTTTGTCTTCCAAAATATTGGAACTGCAAAAAGATACACTCTACAATAAATATAAAGACCAGATCGGACAAATCGTCATCGGGGAAGTATATCAGGTATGGAAAAAAGAAGTCCTGTTATTGGACGACGAAGGAAATGAACTGGTTCTCCCTAAAACAGAGCAAATTCCGGGCGATTTTTTCCGTAAAAACGAAATGCGCCGCGCTGTGGTAGTAAAAGTGGATAATCAAAACAACAACCCGAAGATTATCCTTTCCCGCACTTCCAACCTGTTCATGCAACGCCTGTTTGAATTGGAAGTTCCCGAAATTCACGACGGATTAATCACTATCAAACGGATAGCACGTATCCCGGGAGAACGGGCAAAAGTAGCAGTTGAGTCGTATGACGACCGCATTGACCCGGTGGGAGCTTGCGTGGGAATGAAAGGCGCCCGTATTCATGGTATTGTCCGTGAATTGTGCAACGAAAATATTGACGTAATCAATTATACCGCAAACACTTCGCTGTTCATTCAGCGAGCGTTAAGTCCGGCTAAAATTTCTTCCCTGAAAATTCACGAAGAAGAAAAGAAAGCCGAAGTGTATCTTCGTCCCGAAGAAGTTTCGTTAGCCATCGGAAAAGGCGGATTGAATATCAAACTGGCAAGCATGCTGACCGAATACACGATTGACGTATTCCGGGATGTGGATATTGACGGTGAAGATATTTATCTGGACGAATTTTCCGATGAAATCGAAGCCTGGGTCATTGATACATTCAAGAATATCGGTTGTTATACTGCTAAAAATGTGCTGGCGTTGAATCGCAATGAAATTATCGAAAAGACTGATTTGGAAGAAAACACGGTGGACGAAGTGCTCGGAATCCTGAAAGCAGAATTTGAAGAAGAATAAAATTATTATATGTCCATAAGATTAAATAAGGTAACAAAAAATTTGAACGTGGGACTTTCAACGGTAGTTAAATTCCTGCTCAGTAAAGGCTTTCCGACAGAGGAGAACCCGAATACGAAAATCAGTGATGAAGAGTATTCGTTACTCGTAAAAGAATTTAATAAAGACAAAGATCTGAAATTAGAATCCGAAAAGATTAGTCAGGAACGTCATCATAAGGAAAAGAAAGAAAGCGTTGCGGCAGAAGGTTACGAACAGAAAAAAAAGGAAGAAATAAAAACGGAAATTCCGAAAGAACTCCAACCTAAAGTTGTTGTAATAGGCAATATAAAAGACCTCAATCCTTCAAAACAACAGAAACCGGAACCTGTTCTTGTACCGGAAATCGAAGAAATCATAGAGGATGCTCCTGCAACAGAAGAATATCCGCCGCTTCTGGATATGGAAGACGAAGTAGAAGAAAACGTGGAAGTAATCGAAAGTGAAGAAGGCTTGGATAATGATTTTGACGAAGATGACGAGGATGATTTCGAAGAAGAGGACGACGGCGAGGAAGAGGATGATTTCGAAGAGGATGATAATGAAGAGGTTTTAACTAAACCGGAAGAACCGGAAACGGTAGAAGAAGAACCGGAAGCAAATGCTTCGAAAGAAATTTTTCGCTTGGCAAAACCGCGCATCGAACCGGCAATTAAAGTGACCGGTAAAATTGATTTATCCACTATCAATCTTTCCACCCGTCCCAAGAAAAAGAGCAAAGAAGAAAAAAGAAAAGAACGGGCTGAAAAAGAAAAGAAAGCAGCTTTAGCTGCCAATTTGAAAAAAACATCGCAAACAGAAGCCAAAGAGGAAAAGCGGGAAAAACCCGTTTTGACGAAGAAAGCCGATTTGGACGAAGCGAAAAAGAAGAAACGTAACCGCATCAAACGCGAAAAAATAGATATAGAAAAAGGGGTTCCGGCAACTGCGCCCAAGGGAGAATCCCGGTTGAAACTTCGTAAACCCTCTTCCAAAAGCGAAGTGAGCGAAGAAGATGTGCAAAAACAAGTGAAAGAAACATTGGCGCGCTTGACCAACAAAGGTCAAAAGAAAGGGGCCAAATACCGTCGGGAAAAGCGGGATGCCGTTTCGCAACGTCAAAGTGAACAACACGAAATAGATGAACAGGAAAGCCGGATTATCAAAATTACGGAATTCGTTACGGCAAATGACTTAGCCAACATGATGAATGTTCCGGTGGTTCAGATTATTTCTACCTGTATGGCCATCGGCATCATGGTTTCCATCAACCAACGGTTAGATGCGGAAACCATCAATATTGTCGCCGACGAATTCGGGTTCAAAACAGAATATGTGAGTGCGGAAGTGGTGGAAGCCATTTCTGAAGAAGTCGATAAAGAAGAAGATTTGGTATCGCGTCCGCCGATTGTAACGGTGATGGGACACGTTGACCATGGTAAAACGTCCTTGCTTGACAATATCCGCAATACGAATGTCATAGCCGGTGAAGCCGGTGGTATCACGCAGCACATCGGCGCTTATAATGTGGAATTGGCTGACGGTCGCAAGATTACATTCTTAGACACTCCGGGTCACGAAGCATTTACCGCCATGCGCGCCCGTGGAGCCAGTGTCACCGATATTGCCATCATCATTGTAGCTGCCGACGATAATGTGATGCCTCAAACCATTGAAGCTATCAACCATGCCGCCGCAGCCAATGTTCCTATGATATTTGCTATCAATAAAATAGATAAACCGGGGGCTGATCCAGAAAAAATAAAAGCCACCCTGGCCCAGATGAATTATTTAGTGGAAGATTGGGGCGGAAAATACCAATCGCAGGATATTTCCGCTAAAAAAGGGGAGGGAGTACCCGAATTATTGGAAAAAATAGTTTTGGAAGCCGATTTATTGGATTTGAAAGCCAATCCGAAAAGACGTGCTATCGGCTCGGTCATCGAATCTTCATTGGATAAAGGCCGCGGGTATATGGTCACGATGCTGGTACAGAACGGCACCCTGCGAATGGGAGATATCGTGCTGGCAGGAACGCATTTCGGTCGTGTCAAAGCCATGTTCAACGAACGAAATCAACGGATAACGGAAGCCGGTCCTTCTGAACCGGTACTGATTTTGGGTTTGAACGGCGCTCCGCAAGCCGGAGATACGATCCACGTATTGGAAACCGAACAGGAAGCGAGGGAAATTGCTACGAAACGCGAACAATTGCAGCGTGAACAAGGTTTGCGTACACAAAAACTATTGACTTTGGACGATATCGGGCGCCGGATTGCCATCGGTAGTTTCCAACAATTAAACGTCATTGTAAAAGGCGACGTGGACGGTTCTGTGGAAGCTTTGTCGGATTCTTTGATTCGTCTTTCTACCGAACAAATTCAGGTCAATGTGATTCATAAAGGAGTGGGTCAGATATCCGAATCGGATGTCATTCTGGCTGCTGCCTCCGATGCGATCGTTATCGGATTCCAGGTACGTCCTTCGCAGTCGGCGCGTAAACTGGCTGAAAAAGAAGGAGTAGATATTCGTTTGTATTCGATTATCTATGATGCGATTGAAGAAGTGAAATCGGCTATGGAAGGGATGCTTTCTCCTGAAATCAAAGAAGAAATCACCGCCAACGTAGAAGTCCGTGAAGTATTCAAGATTACCAAAGTCGGCACCGTGGCCGGATGTATGGTGAAAGAAGGAAAAATCAAGCGCGGCAATAAAATACGCCTCATCCGCGACGGTATTGTGATTTATACCGGCGAATTGGGTTCATTGAAACGCTTCAAAGAAGACGTGAAAGAAGTGGCGCAAGGCTACGAATGTGGTCTGAATATTCATAATTTCAATGACATCAAAGTAGGTGACATTGTCGAAGCATTTGAAGAAGTAGAAGTGAAACAAACACTATAACAGTGAATTGGTTAGATTTAGTCATAGTAGTCTGTGTAGCCATAGGATTGATAAAAGGCCTGTTTGATGGATTCATCAAACAGGTCGTTTCGTTTATAGCTTTGGTAGCGGCGATCTTTTTTGCAGGGCAAATCGCTGTTCCTGTCCGGACCTTCTTGACAAATCATGTCAGCAGTGATACCGTTTCACCACAAATACTACACGGCTTTTGTTATATAACGGCCTTTGTAATCATCATTTTTATAATTGTCCTTTTGGGAAAAGTAGTGGATATTGCGATTAAAATGACTCCCGCCAAACCCTTGAATGTTTTGTTAGGCGGTTTGTTCGGCATAGGGATATGGTTGCTTTCATTAAGCATTTTATTCAATATCTTTGCTGTTTTCGATTCCAAATCAACGATTATCCCCAAGCACGTACAGGAAAAATCCGTTTTCTATCACCGGGTCAAAGACTTGGTTCCGACGCTCTATCCTGTTTGGAAAACTTATTTTAAAAATTAAATCAAAAATACTTATCTTTGTATCCATGAAATCAATAAAATCCAATAACATGGTAGAAGTAGAAGAATTAACATACGAAAAAATTCATCGTCTTAAAGCAGAACAAGACAAGCTGGTAATCGAAGGCAAAATGGAGTACCCTCAGATTATTCGGGGGTTTTCGGCGGAAGAAAGAATGGAATTTAACAAAGGAATTCCAATGGAAGAGGTATTTGATAAACTATCTAAAAAATACAATATTACTATATAATGATAGTCCATTTTAGTGAAGCAGCCAAAGCAACTATTGACCATTACTTTGATAATTATATTGGAAATCAAAATCATAATGATATGGTTCAAAGGGCTTATCATTTATCAAAAATACGAGTATGCCTGTCCCACTTTCTTGCTTTAGACACTTATGTGGCAGAGAATAGAAAATTTGTTGATATAGATGATATTTGCACGGTAGAATATGCTTTAGAAAAAAATAATACAGAAGTATTGATTAAAAATATTTACTTCAATAAAACAAGAGAACAATCTCTTTTTGAATTTATTATCAATTATTGAAATTATGACAGACGATACAAACGATATATTAAATGAATTTACGAACAAAGACTATGAATATGGCTTTGTTACCAATATAAACACGGATTTCATTCCTAAAGGATTGAATGAAGATATTGTCCGTGTGATTTCTGCGAAAAAGAACGAACCGGAATGGTTGCTCGATTTTCGGCTGAAAGCTTTCCGTTATTGGTTGACACTCCAAATGCCGGAATGGGCGCATCTCACGATTCCGACCATTGATTATCAGGATATTATTTATTATGCCGCTCCGCAAAAAAAGGAAGGGCCGAAAAGTTTGGATGAAGTAGATCCGGAATTATTGAAAACCTTTGATAAATTGGGCATTCCCTTGCATGAAAGGGCCATACATGCCGGTATGGCAGTAGATGCCGTCATGGACAGTGTTTCCGTAAAAACCACTTATAAGAGCGACCTTGCCGAAAAGGGAATTATCTTTTGCTCTTTCAGCGAAGCCGTGCAAGACCATCCCGATTTGGTCAAAAAATATTTGGGAAGCGTAGTTTCCTATCGCGATAATTTTTTTGCAGCCTTAAATTCCGCTGTTTTCAGCGACGGCTCCTTTGTGTTCATTCCCAAAGGCGTACGCTGCCCGATGGAATTGTCCACCTATTTCCGCATCAATGCCATGAAAACCGGACAGTTCGAACGCACCTTAATTGTGGCGGAAGAAGATTCGTATGTCAGTTATTTGGAAGGCTGTACCGCTCCAATGCGTGATGAGAATCAATTGCATGCAGCGATTGTGGAAATCGTGGTTTTAGACCGGGCTGAAGTCAAATATTCGACGGTTCAGAATTGGTATCCGGGGGATAAGGAAGGAAAAGGCGGTATCTATAATTTTGTTACCAAACGAGGCATTTGCAAAGGGGAAGCCTCCAAAATATCCTGGACACAGGTAGAAACCGGTTCAGCCATCACCTGGAAATATCCCAGTTGCATCTTAGCCGGTGATCATTCGGTCGGCGAATTTTATTCGGTCGCCGTCACCAACAATTACCAACAGGCGGACACGGGCACGAAAATGATTCATATCGGAAAAAACACCCGGAGCCTGATTGTTTCCAAAGGAATTTCTTCCGGAAAAAGCCAAAACAGTTACCGGGGATTGGTTCGAGTGAATCCGGGAGCGGAAAACGCCCGCAACCATTCGCAATGCGACAGTTTGCTATTGAGCGAGACCTGCGGTGCGCATACGTTTCCCTACATGGATATTCAGAACGAATCGTCCATTGTGGAACACGAAGCTACTACATCCAAAATCAGCGAAGACCAGGTGTTTTACTGCAATCAACGGGGCATTCCTACCGAAACGGCTATTGGGTTGATTGTGAATGGTTATGCTAAGGAGGTATTGAATAAACTTCCTATGGAGTTTGCTGTGGAGGCGCAGAAGTTGTTGCAGGTTAGTTTGGAGGGGAGTGTTGGGTAGAGTTTTTTTAACCACATAGTCACATAGACACAATAGAAAAAACTATGTGGCTATTGTGTCTATGTGGTACATTGTATAACTATAAATAGAATTAATTATGATTTTGACTAAATCGTACGTTGACAAATTAAGCAGAGAAATCATTGGTGCCGCCATTGAAGTTCACAAAGAGCTTGGACCCGGCTTATTAGAAAGCGTGTATGAAAAATGCTTGGTTTATTTATTAAGAGAGAAAGGATTTCACACGGAATCCCAAATAAAAGTTCCAATAATATTCAAAGGAATAACCTTAGATGCCGATTTGCGATTGGATATACTGGTCAATGAAACAATTATTGTTGAGTTAAAAACCGTTGATTGTATGTTGCCTGTTCATGATGCACAAATACTATCCTACCTCAAATTGCTTCAAAAACCCAAAGGAATATTAATCAATTTCAAGTGTGCAAATATCTTTTACGGCGGTCAAAAAACGTTCGTAACGGAATATTACCGTAGGTTGCCGGATTGATTTTTTTTAACCATATAGACACATAGTCACATAGTTTTTTGTATCTATGTGACTATGTGTCTATATGGTTAAAAAATCCGCAAAGCAATCCACGCACAAGCTTCTGCATCTGCCAACGCATGATGGTGATTCCTCAAATCATATCCGCAATGTGCCGCTACCGTATGCAATTGATGATTGGGCAACAATTTCCCAAAAGCTCGCCGGGAAGCCCGACAGGTACAAAAGAAAGCATAATCGGGATAATCCATGCGATATACTCTGTGAACGGCACGCAAACAACCTTCATCAAACGGACTATTATGCGCAACCAAAGGCAATCCGGCAATTTTCGGTGCTATCTCTGCCCAAACACTTGGAAAAACCGGTTCCTTATCGGTATCTTCGGCAGTCAAGCCATGTATTCGGGTGTTAAACCACGCATAATATTCCGGCTCGGGACGAATTAAGCGGTAAATCTTTTCGGTAATTTGTCCGTCGCGAACAATGACTATGCCCACACTGCAAACAGAGGATGGGGAGCCGTTGGCGGTTTCAAAATCAATGGCTGCAAAATCGGTCATAATATTTTTATTGGTAATTTCATTCCAATCTTGTAAAATTTGGTAAATCCATCAATTTTTTCTTCCTTCAATTTTCTACCTATAAAATTGTTTGATTTTTCATCGTCAGGATAGATAATAACACAATCAACGATAGTGGTTTCGTCCTTTATACTTAATTTCTCGCGAATTTTAACTGTCCGTGCATAACCGCTTAATTGGCGGACATCTTCTATTTCAGGTGAATTCGTTTTATATTGAGGTTTATACTTTGTATCAAGTATCATTTTTTCATTATCTGACACAAAAAGAAAATCGGGAATTTGATTTTTCGTTCCTTTCTGATATTCAATGTGACAATCTTTATACTCTTCTTTAAGTAATGAATAAACATACAACTCAAACAATTTCGACATATCAATCCAAAACGGCGGTAATGCTTTGTCAATCGTTCGAGCGTCTGCTTTTTTGTATGAATAGCCAAATCGTTGTAAAATCTTTTTTGCCAAGTCGATTGCTTCAACATACTCTTTGTATAAAGCATTAACTTTCACTCTTTTGATTTCCGAATAAGATATTTCTTCCGAGATATTGTCAAAATACGATAAAAGCCGATTCTCTTTTTGGATTAACTCTTTATATTGTGTTAAGTGGTGGTTTGAATATCTTTGAATAAAAATCATCGCTTTTTTTAACAAGCGATTTTCGAGGCAATCAACGCCATATTCCTGAAAATGACAATACACTCTATCTTCGCGTTTGACTGTAATATTTTTCTTCAACTGTTGCGAAAATTTGATTTTCCCTTTAATTTTGCTGTTCAGATTTTCCTCTACAACAATATAATTCTTTTTCAATCCTTGTTTGGTAATTTTATCGACAAGCGACAGAAAATGCACAATCATAAAAGGTGTGAGTTCACAATCAAAATCTGTAATTGGAATTGCTGTTTTTTTGAAATCAAAATGATAGGTCTCTTTCAGAAACTTTGAGATTTCCAGATGTTTAAGGCAATGCACAAACATTCCAATATAGTCAATTTCTATTTTGGGGTGAACAATAAGATATTTTGTGTAATCTTGTTGCTCCTCTTTTGTTTTAATCCAATCTATACCAATGTAATAGGAAGCACATAATTCATTGTTGAAATAAGACAAGCCAAGATTCACTATTTCATGGATTTTCTGACTTTTTGAAAATTCAAGCTTATGCTTCCAACTATCATCTTTATCTTGCCATTTCTCTTGGGCTTTTGATAATGGTTGCTGTTCGTTAAAAGGATATGTTAGTGGATTAGTCATTCTTTATCTCTGGAATTTGTTCGTTTTTTAACGATTTTCTCTCGTCATCATTAAGAGTGAGCAATCCGTCCTTATCATATTCTAATAGCAAAGGAATAATCTGATATTTTAAATTAAAGTCGAAATCGTCCATGAAATAACTGTGACCAATCATAATATCATCTGCATCTAAATCCGGATTAATACGGTTTTCTATCAATTTTTTGATTTTTTCAAATGTTGTTTTTGCTGTTGGATCTGTAATCAACGTTTCATCTGCTCGTAATGGATAAAACGCAAATCTACGACGCAAAGCATAATCAATTTGTCCAATACTGCGGTCAGCAGTATTCATTGTCCCTATAATGTAGAGGTTTGACGGCACACCAAATGGTTCTGGCGAATAAGGCAATGCAACCTTTATTTCATTTTTCTCGCCAAGCCGTTTGTCTTTTTCTAAAAGAGTAATCAATTCGCCAAATATTTTAGAAATATTGCCCCGATTGATTTCGTCTATGATGAGAACATAATTTTTTTCAGAATAGTCACTTGTATATTTTGGAACATGATATTTTTCCTCTAAATACTTCAATATACCCACACCATAACCCGGATAATGAATGTTTGGATAATCTTTTTGTATGGAGTATGGGTGTTTAAAAATATCATATATATTGGAGCATTCATAAATTTTCTTGATAGATTCAATGTTTATAGGGATGCCACTCCCAATTGTTTGCGATTTTGTATTGTTGGGAATTATATAAAATGAATTTCCATCATTATATAATATAGAAAATTCAGCTCCAGTAACAGTTTTTGCTTTTACAACATTTTTTTCATCAGAACATTCCTCTTTTAATTTTTCTATCGCATCATCCAAAGAATTCATGCTGCTTTTTTCTTTGGCCCGTTGGCATATTTTCTTAAAAATGCCGGGTTCAACGCTATAAATAATTTTTCCTTCACTTTCCTCATTACATTTGGGTTTCAATCCCTCTACAAACTCCTCATAATCTAATGACTGGTGAAAAGTTGTAAAGGCAACTTGCCCACTTTCAACCAACTCTTTATACCTTAACATCAATTCTTTTCGATTATTTGGCAATTTGTCTATTCCGTCACAAACGGCAACTGCTATTTCTGCAGTTGTATAGGTCTTACCAACACCGGGAGCACCTGTTAAAATCATATTTTTAGATTTTTCAAGCAACTTTACTTTGTTTTGAATGTCTGCTTTCATTTCTATATTTTGTATTTTTTCTTGTACAAATTGCAACATCGTATCATTTCGCATAATTTCTATCGTCTTACGATATGAAATTCCTTCAAAATCTTCTGACAAATTGTTGTCAATCCATTCCACTTTAAAAGAATAATAATCTTCTTTCGCGAATATTTTTCCAAAGGCTTTGAGTCGAGTACATGTAATATCGTGGTTTGTACCTTTTGTAAAAGACGATTTCATTAATAAAATATCCCCAATATTTATTTGTTCTAAAATATTTCTATTACGTTCATCCTCATTTGCAGCATAGCCATCGAACCATTTTCCTTCATCAATAAATTCTTGAGATACATCATCATTACCTCCCCTATTACAGCCTACTGCCCAATAATTTCTGTTTGTCATATATGATTCTTTTGTAATTTTCGTCTGCAAAGTTACTAAATAAATTCAAGCCAACCTTATCCTTATTTTGATGGAATTTTTTTCAAAATATATTTCACTTATTCCTATCTCTTTCCTCTCTCAACTCCCGATTTATCAACTCTTTCAATTCATCCGTAGGAAATTGCAATTGATAATCGACCACACCAATCGGTTTGTGTATATCCCTCAAAGCGATTTCCACATCCACACGGTCTCTTTCGGCGCAAAACAGAATACCAATCGACAAATTTTCGTCCGGCATCCGCATTTGGTCGTCCAATAAACCGAGGTAGTAATTCATTTTGCCGATATATTCCGGCTCAAAGCTACCCATTTTTAAGTCAATGGCGACTAATGATTTTGTTTTACGATTGAAAAACAGCAAATCCACAAAATATTCCTTTCGATTGGGAGCTATCAGCCTGTATTGATTTCCGATAAACGCAAAACCATTGCCTAATTCGAGTAGAAACAATTTGATTTTATCCACCAATCTTTTTTCCAATTCACGTTCTTTTATCGGTTGTATCACACCCAGAAAGCCCAAATTGTAGGTGCTTTTCAGCATTTCATTGGCTTGCTCTTGCAAATGTTCGGGCAAAGCTTTGTCAAAATTGTGATGTTTGGGTAATATTTTAGCATTGGTGTATGTATCTGCTTTAATAAAATTCAAAAGGACATCCCGCGTCCAACCCATTTCTACAGCAGACTCAGCATAATACAGTGCTTCTTTTATTGATCTTGACTTGGTAAATATCAATATATTATGCCGCCATGGTAAAAGTGCCACAGCTTGTGGCAGTTTTTGCTCATTCGGCAAAAGTGCAACGCAGCGTTGCACTTTTTTATTGTCCGGCAAAACTGCGACGCTGCGTCGCAGTTTTTCATCAGCGATGCAATAAAACTCATAAAAACGCTTCATATCCCAGAGATTACGTGGCGAGAAACCTTTTGCATCCGTAAACTCATATTTTATGTCAACAGATAATTGTTCGACCACACGACTCCCGTAGCCTTTGGCTAATCCTTCTTCCGACAATTTTTTGCCGATATTCCAATACATCTGCATAACAGATGTGTTCACACGATTGGCAACAATGACACGGGTGGATTTGATTTCGGTAATAATGTACCGGAGAATGTTGTTGTAATTGTTCAGTTCTTGGCTCATACAATTTAAGGATAAATGTTATTTTCGCGGTAAAGGTAATAAAAAAGTTTAAATGAAGCGATAATCAATAACTCAAAACTTAAATATGTCGCTAATTTTGGAATGCTTGGATAAAGTAAGTTCCGCAGGGACGATACTTTCTAAGTGTCACCCTGCGGGACTTGATTCGCTCTTTATTTCATCCAATCGGGCGTCCAGATAGTAGTGCCGTCATCCAATCGATGGTCGCCGGGGCCTTGTCCTTTTCGCATCAGACCGGTCATGACATAATAATTGAATAAATGTCTTGTGATGACAGCTTCGCCCCCTCCGGCAGCGCGTACTGGTCCCCAATCGGCTCCGTACCCGCCTAAAGCTGCCGACCGTACATCGGGAACATAGGTAGGCCATTTGCCTCCGTTCCACGTATATCCGAAAAAGAACGGTATCGTGTAGGGTCCCATTTCCCGTTTCCAATCTATTTGAAATTTAATGAACGGCTCGCCGGGGAAAGTGGCAATGGCGTACTTGTTGTTGATCAGTATGGTTGAAAAATGAATGGTCGCTACATCGTCATCAAAACGATTGGCTAAATCTAAAGAATCGGTCTTCAATACGATGCTTGTTTTATCGTTGGGATTGGGAAATAAATCTTTTGCCAATGCCACAGCCTCTATACCCAGCAACTTACCCATACGTCCTACCATATCGTAAAAGTTTTCGGGTTGCGTCCCATCCGTTGGTGTCTTGAAAAGTGAGCATTGATTTCCTGCGCCACCTTGTACAAAAAGACAATTTGCTTCGTTGCCGAAAGCGCTTTCAACGTATTTGGTGGCATAGCCTACATAATCAGCCGAAACAATGGAGCGTATTTCCACCAGCGCATCCGGATGGCAGGCAAAATTCATAATAAAAGCGCGCGGCTCACCCTTATTGTTGTCAATCCGAATAAGACCAACCGAATTATCTACCTGTCCCAAAGGTATTCTTTCTTTGTTGAGATAACGGTAATGTCCTTCAGGATCGGCATACCATGCTTCGCGGGCATGACCGTCGTCGCGGACAATAAGCCTGTCAAACGTCAATTGAGGGATGGAACGATTGCCTCCCGACAGTTTAGCCTCAAACATATTTTTGGACGCTTTATCAATGGCTTCCGTCAGTTTATCCGCTATGGTGTTCCGGTCGGCATAACCTGAATGGGTATGCGAAGGACAAAAATACAACTCGGTCAGTTTATATTTCTTTTTCAGAGATTCCAATAATTCCGGATTCGTATAACCGCCTAAATCGAATGAAAGAAAAGCGATCCGAACCTCCGGAGTTTCTAAAATCAGACTTCGCGCATACAACGAATCGTGTACCACTCTGTTCTGGGGAAGGGTACCGGGGGTAATGTTGACTTTTGCCGTACCGGCGCGCATAACAGAAGTTTCCTGCGCTTCTACACAATGAATTCCTAACAGGAAGATAATTAAAAAGAAGAAATTTTTCATAACTTTTATTTATTAATTGATATTAGATTTAAATTCTATACAAATAACACAAGAAAGTATTAATGAAGATATTAAAAAAAAGGTTAATTAGAGAAAAATATCTTCGCTGTAAAGGTAATAAAAAAAAGAATCCTGCATTTATTGCAACTCAATAATACTTTCAATATCTTTGCATCTAAAAGAAATAGTACATCATTATGAGATATAATTTACTTGTTTGCATCCTGTTGATCGCCTCAGCATCCGCATTTTCCCAATCACTAACGGAAAAAGACCTGCAAGATATTCGAGGCAGTTTCAAAAAAGACGCTTCTACTGCCGCTATTCAAAACATTCTTACCGTACAGAGCAATATCAAGGAGAATGCGCTGAACCATGAACTGCAATCCGGGATAGATCACTTCTTCAAATACCGTGTAGAAGTAAAGGGTATCACTAATCAGAAAAGTTCGGGGCGCTGTTGGATGTTTACGTCCATGAATGTACTCCGTCCTTCCATTCGGACGAAGTACAATATCGACAGCTTCGATTTTTCCCATAACTACCTGTATTTTTGGGATCTGTTCGAAAAAGCCAATCTATATCTCGAAAATATAATCGCTACTTCCTCTAATCCAATAGACGACAGAGAGGTAATCGAATTTTTCAAATCGCCTGTCGGGGACGGTGGTGTTTGGAATCATTATTACAATGCGGCGCTTAAATACGGAGTGGTGCCGGATGTTGTGATGCCGGAAACAGCTCATTCCAACAGTACCGGACAAATGATTTCGCTGATTAACGAAAAACTTCGCATGGAAGGATACCGGCTCAGAGAATTGGCGACCGCCGGAAAAAAAGAAAAAGACTTGAGAACCGAAAAACAGGCGATTCTCAAAGAGGTATATCGCATGCTGGCTTTATGTTTGGGAGAACCGCCGACACAGTTTACCTGGAGGTACAAAACCAAAGAAGGTAAAATAGAAGAAAAGCAATACACTCCTAAAGTATTTTACAATGAAATAACGCCTTCGGATTATAGTCCGGAGAATTATATCATGGTGATGAACGATCCTACACGCGAGTATTATAAGGTATATGAGATTAAAAATTACCGGAATGCCATAGAAGGTGTCAACTGGGTCTATCTGAATTTACCGAATGAAGATATAAAGAAAGCTGCCCTGTCCAGCATCAAAAACAATGAGGCGCTGTATGCTTCCTGCGATGTAGGCAAACAGCACAACCGGGAAACGGGTATCATGGATCCGGAGATGTACGACTACCAATCTTTGTTCGGCGTAAAAATCAATATGGATAAAAAGGCGCGTATATTAACTCGTCAGAGCGGTTCGAGCCATGCCATGCTGCTGATCGGATGCGACACGGATAATAATGACAAGCCTACGAAATGGGAATTCGAAAATAGTTGGGGCACAACGGCCGGAAATAACGGCTACCTGACTTTTACAGATAATTGGTTCAATGAGTATATATTCCGTTTGGTTATTCACCGGAAATATCTGGATGCAAAGGCAATCGAAAGTTTGAAACAAAAACCGGTGTTGTTGCCGATGTGGGACTATATGAATTAAGAAAATTGCCGGCAATAAAAAATAGGATGTCCAAAAACGGACATCCTATTTTTTAATCGGTTCGTTTCGCTGACAGCTTAGTGAACTTCAATCTTCGTTTTCTTTCCGCCTACGCTCAGGATATAGATTCCCGACGGGGCAGTCAGACTTACCTTCGTTATCGAACCGGTGGTTTCTTGTTGTTTTACAAGCGTACCGGTAAGAGTGAATACTTGTATGGTTGCATCCGTAATATCGGTAGCTACAGAGAACTCGTGTCCCGATTTCACAGGATTCGGATATACTTTCAATCCGGAAACATGGATCGGGTCTATGCCTAAACCTTTCTGAATTTCGAACATTATACCTCGCGCCACATCAATCAGATAATTGTCGCTTTCAGCCTTTAATGTTCCTTGTAAGATTTCGTAGAAACCGATTTCTTCCCCTTCTTCGCGGATTAATACGCCACTCAACAGACCGGCGGTGCGTACGAAGTTTGCATCACTGTCGTCGAATTTCCATCCTTCCACATCGTAGGTAAATTCAGGATCCGGATCATTCATAATCTTACTCTTTCCTTCGTGAGGTGTTACAGTAAGTGTAGCCGGAGTAATAGTAAATGTAACGCCCGTCACAACAGTAAGCGTGTAATTACTTCCTACCGACAAGCTGCCGGTTTCAATGGCATAAGTACCCGCATTTTCACCTGCTATACGACTCAATGAGCCGGTAAGAGCATCGCTTCCATACAATTGACCCGTCGTAATCTTATAGGTAAATACAGGATCACTTTCGCCATAAACCTTACTTTGCCCAGCGTCAGGTGTTGCAGCCAGTGCAGCCGGAGTAATAGCAGCCGACAAGCTTGGTTGTACGGCTAAGGTATAGTTACCTTTCTGTGCGCCCCCCAATTCATATCCGCTTACGCTGACTGAGATAGCATCGGCTACGTTTGCATCGGCAAAAGCATAAACCGGTGTACCTGCCGCCGTCACATCATCAGGACTTACTACTCCTTCCAGAGCAGCTGTGCCTGTAACGGTAGCTGTAGTGGTTCCATCGTAAACTTTATCTTCAGCTGTAATACCGGTAATAGTCACTTCTTTCGGAGTAATATCGGCAGACAAGTCCGGTTGTGCGACTAAGGTATAATTACCTTTCTGTTCGCCACTCAGTTCAAATCCGCTTACAATTACGGCGATAGCATCGGCTACGTTTGCATCGGCAAAAGCATAAACCGGTGTACCTGCCGCCGTCACATCATCAGGACTTACTACTCCTTCCAGAGCAGCTGTGCCTGTAACGGTAGCTGTAGTGGTTCCATCGTAAACTTTATCTTCAGCTGTAATACCGGTAATAGTCACTTCTTTCGGAGTAATATCGGCAGACAAGTCCGGTTGTGCGACTAAGGTATAATTACCTTTCTGTTCGCCACTCAGTTCAAATCCGCTTACAATTACGGCGATAGCATCGGCTACGTTTGCATCGGCAAAAGCATAAACCGGCGTACCGGTAAGCGTCACCTCATCCGTACCTATTATGCCGACAAGACTTGCATCGCCTTGAACGCTGCTAACGGCGGTAGTTCCGTCATAAACCTTGTTATCGGCAGTAATGCCGGTAATCGTCAGTTCTTTCGGAGTAATAGCAGCCTTAGCATCATACCTGAATATGGAAGGCCAGTATTTACTTGCTTTATCACCAAGGATAGTAATGACTATTTCAACCGTTTTGTCTGTGCCTGCCTCAGCATCGCTGAATTCGGCAGTTAGTTCATAATCAACTCCTTCCACCAATTCGTCTCCTTCGTCCAAACCGTCAAAAATAATGTCGCTAATAGTTGCATCAATAGTAGCATCATACTCCTTATTTTCGACAATCACATCTACAAGCGTAAGCGGATTAAAGTCAATAGCTTCCGCACATACTTTTTCCGATTCACAATATTCACCTGCGAAACTTACACAATACGTATAACTTCCCTTGTCAGTCAAGGTCGTTTCGTAATGAGTATCGGTCATCTTTTCAGCTACCAATTCATCGTTTTGATAAACATTAAAAGCAGGAGCAACTGTTTTGGTAATGCTTACATCATCCAGATTCAATCGGAACCAATCGCTGCAATCATAGTGACGGAAAGCAATATAAACCGTTTCTCCTTCATACGCACTCAAATCAATGGTCCTTTCATACCAGTTTCCTTGTGCATATTGAGGACCGCTTGAACGGAATGCATCGTTGGGAACAGCGCCGCTGACCGTCTGACCGGGAGCTGGCTGCATTATCTCTTCAAACAAGAGTTCGAAAGAAGCTATCGCCTTATCGGTAGTAGAAATATACACTCCGTAATTTTCTTCCGGATAATCAGCATCTTGAGCAGAAACATAATACGTTAATATATTATTCGCAGTCAGGGTAACAGCCGGAGTAATCAACCAGTTGTCAGGTGTTAAAGCGCTATCTGCGTAGGATGCGGAAGTTGCAATGCCGGTTCCGCCATGAGCAGTTGATCCGGTGGAAGTAGCATACCATTTTTGCGTATCTCCGTCTGCATCGACATTGGTCCAGGAAGCAGGGATGCCGCTTTCAAAACCTTCTTCGAGAATAGTTTTCACTTTTGGAGTCATAGCATCCCAATCCAATGAAACCAAATTGTCTTCGAGAGCAAGTTCCAAATTGCTTACCGTAATATCACATTCGCTAACGAACGAAACCAATGCATATTCGGGATCCGATTCGCCTCCGGCGTATTTAGCTGTTACCGAATAATTGTAATCGCCGGTTTGCGACAGTTCATCATCGAAAGTAAATACATCAGCAGCAACCGTACCGATTTCTTCACCGTCACGCGAAATAACGAATGCATCCGGACTCGCAACAAGCTGCGGAATAGCGAAAGCAGATTCTACTCTCTGATCTTCCGGTACACGTAATTCGGAGATAGTTTCTTCTATTATTTCTGATGTCTCAACAGGAGCCTTAGACAGAAGGATAGGGGATCCGGAACCATCACTCGGTTCAACATAGCCCAACAATGCCCAGTTGCTGTTTTGACCTGAAAAATCGGAAAAGAATTGCCAAATGCCATTATAATACATCATATCTCCTTTTCCTTTGACTGCCGGATCCGTAGTATAAGTAGCAGGATAAGAGGCATTGTTATTTTTTCTTACAGCATGCACACCAATCCAAAAGTCCTCATAAATACTGGCAATTTCAACAGAGTTATCCAGAGTAATGATATTCCATCCGTAATCAAATAGTGGAACATCTTGTTCATAAATTAATTCTTCAGGACCTGTTTGATTGCCTCCTGTCCATACACAAAGCGTATAGGAAACATTTGCAGGTGTTACACCACCCGCTGAAGTAGGATAAGTCGCAAATGCCAATTGAGTCAACTTCATTCCTTCCATTTTTTTCAACTCATCTTTCGTGAAACGAGCAGCCATGTAAACATCCGAATAATTATAGGCGGATCCAATGGTAGTATTGCCATATCCAATGTATCCACCGGCAAATGGAGCATCCCAATTCAACGTTACCTTGTTATCATCCAAAGTTGCCGTCAGATTTTCTACCGGATTGTTAGTATTAAGCGGTGCTTCTGTGGTAATTGTCCTACATTCCGCATCGGATTCGCCGTCACTGTAAACAGCCGTTACACAGTAATCGTAAGTATCAATTTGCAATCCTGTATCTTTATAGGAATATACATTGCTTCTAAGATACTTTAATTCTACTCCATCGCGAGATACAGCATAACCCGTTAATGTTGGGTAATTTGCACCCTGTTCAAGCGTAGCGGATATTGTCCAGTTGTAACCGGCAGTATAGGTTGTCCATGCAGCGGTATTGTTTTTATAGAGATTACTTTTCCCACCGACAGTCGCAGCGCTGTATCGTGCCAACGGAAGATTGCCGCTTGCAGCTATTCTGGTAACTTTCACCCCAATCCATAAGTCCTGATAAATATCAACCGAAATAGGAGCGAGTAAAGTAACCTCGTTCCAACCGCCGTTGACATAAGAAGGAAGCTCATATTCACCAACAAGATCACCCGGTGTACTGCCGTTTCCTCCCGACCAAACCTGAATGGTATAGGTACGGTTAACTGAGCTGTTTGCACCGGCATGGAATCGCACTTTGGTCAATTTTGTATTATTCCATTTCTTCATATCAGCCGCCGTATAGCGAATAGCTTGAATATAAGCCGCCGTATTTACGTTTGCCGTACCTACGGTTGCTGCAGCAGCATAACCAACCGATCCTCCGGTAAAAGGAAGCGCCCATGAAATATTGACTTCTTCGCCTGCCGGTTTCACTTTCAGATTTTCCACCGGATTGTAAGGATTCACCGGTGTAAGCGTGGTGACTTCCTTGCAAATACCTTCCGATGAACATCCGCTGCTGTACTCAACAGAAACACAATAGGAATAAGTAGTTCCCGGTGTTAAGCCGCTATCTTCAAAGGAAGCAGTAGTAGATGTTCCCACTATCTCTCCATCCCTGTAAATGATGTATCTGACAATTGCCGGCGCCACGGATTGAGGTCCTTCATCTATTGCCTGAATGCCGGATTTACGCAATGCCGGTTTCGCACTATTCGCTTTTGCCGTTTGTATAAAGGCGCCACCCATTCCGTTATTCGGATTTTTCTGAGTTCTGCCGTCTAATACAACACCCGGATTAGGAGACGACGGATTACCTGAACTGAGATAAGCAGATAAAATAAAATTACCTTCTATGCCATCTTCGTCAAATGAATACCAGCCCCAATCAGGGTTGTAGTAATAATTTCTTTCGGGAACTAACGGACCGCCATCCACTACAAGACAAGATTCACCTTTAGTATGGATTTTCACACCGATGACATATCCTTTGGATGAATTTATAACAACCGGATTCGTTAATGTAACAGGTTTAAGTCCTGTGGTAAACCTGGGAGATTGTGTAAAGGCCTGGTCGCGGATCAATACAGGTATTCCGGTATCATCCACCTCCCATACCTGTACATTATACGCTACTCCTGTTGCTGTTTCGTATAAATAAAACTGAACCTGAGTTAACTCATAGCCGTCCAATCCTCTTAGATGTTCCGGCTCCCATAATGTTCCGACGAAAACATCTGTTTCTTCTCCAAAATTATAAACACTGCTTGCCGATCCGGCGATCGTCTGCCAGCCTCCGGTAAACGGAGCCGTCCAGTTCAGGGAAGCCTTGTCAAGCGTAGTATTTGCCTGCAAATTGGAAACCGGTAAACAATAGCTATCGGAACCTCCCGTAATGAGAACCGTAACCAATACTTTTTCCGATTCGGTCGCTTCGTAATAAGCAGTTACACCATACTCGTAAGTTCCGTTCGTAACACCAATTTGTGTGTAATTCGTTGTATTTTTATTACTGATTGTGTATTGTAAAATACCGTCCCTGTAAATTTTATAACCCACAACATCCGCATTGCTTGGAGCTGTCCAAGTCAGTTTAACATTTGCATCCGTTACCTGATATTGCAGATTAGTAACCGGCTCGGTAGGTCCGTCCAAAAACTTGAACGCAATCGTTCCGTCCGTTGCTTCGGTTATTTCCGTAAGCGGTTTGGAAATAGTCTGCGGACCCGTCCAGGTAAACATGGCAGGAGTCGTTTTAGCTGTAAAGCTTGTTTTTCCCGAAGTACCGGGGAAAGGCGCTCCGGCTGAATTAACATTTCCGTAAGAGGCAACACCTCCACCCGGAATGGCAACGGTGGAAGAAGCCACTACCGGATACAGCTGTTGCGGGTGGCTCGAATTGCTTCCTCTTCCGGTCAATGCATTCGGATGCACATGCCATATTAATAATCCATGACCGGGTACCGAACCGTCAAAACCTACTTGCTGTCTGTTTTCCAACACATACAACTCTCCGTTGGTATTGGCTTTAATGGTATAAGCCACCGGATTCAATGCCGAAGGCGGCATCGCCGGTATTTCTGTAAAAGAAGTTAATTCCACGGGTGTAACCCATCCGTAAAGAATTTTCTGGAACATATTGATATGCGACGGTTGGCGTCCATTGTCACTCCAGCTGCCGTTTGCCATCAAGTCCCAGTTTCCCGAACCTGCATAACCGGTAGTGCCGGTGTCTTAATAGTCGGGCGCTCCGAAAACGTGGCTCAATTCGTGGCACACTACACCAATGTAAGTAGTGTTGGTTCCGCTGGAGCCTCTCAATTCGGGAGAACAGGAATAAACGGAAATCCGGACTCCATCCAAGGTGATCGGGCTGGCCAACTGCCATTTATGTGACCAGATTTGATTCCCATTATTTATACTTTCATCACCATATCCGGCAAAAAGGATATGGAAAGTTTCCAAAATCCCATCCGTAGCGAAATCATTGTAATCCAAATCGGCATCGGCGGCTGTGGCGGCGGCTGTGGCAAATTCCCTTTCATGCGTTGCATAATATTGAGCCGTATTAGGGGCCAGATAAGGTCCCTTAATCGTCACCGTAAAATCCAATTTTCCGTAAGAGTTTTCTCTGAAAAAATCCCTGACACTACCCTTGGAAGAATTATCGGTCGGATAAAATCCCACCTGATTAAACAGGGTTTCAAATTCGGATACTGATTTTCCAAAAGCCTTGTCGGTAAAACTCATTAATACGCAAAGCGCCTTCCGCTCACCCACTGTCGGAGCAGCTCTTTGAGGTCCCGCGCCGGAAGTTTTTTGAGGCCCTTCATCGGAAGTTACCTCCCAAATCTGTTCAAATGCTTTTACTTGCGGACTGCTATAACGAATACCCTTTTTCACTGTGCTTGGAGCAGCGGATATTCCGTTATATTTCGTTTTGGATGGAACCATGTTGTTGTTCGCATCTTGTTCGGCATACACCACGTATTTCTTAGCGTCATACATTAGCGTATAGCCATCCAAAGATTCCATCCAATGCACCCGTTCATCTCCCTTGAGATAGACGGAAATCTTAGTACCATCCGGTTGGATTTTCTCTACCGCCCAAGGAACGGCAGGTACTGCAAAAACATTATGTCCCATAATACTGATAAGGAACATAATTAGCAAAAAGTTAAATTTCTTAGTCATACCATTTTTTGTTAATATATTAAAAAAACAATTAGCCTTCTAATGGCTTTTTAAATAAAAGCCAGCCTCAAACAGTACATAAAATTATGGGGAAATGCAAATATAATAACATTTTTATAAAATTAAATTAATTTTATAAAAAAAAATTAATGTTTTTTTTATTTACACATTAGTTTTAAACAGAAAATTGAAACTTCAAGAAAAAAACGTAATTTTGCAAACAAAAACAGCCATGCTAACAATAAAAGACATCCATGCTTCCATTAATGGAAAAGAAATATTGAAAGGATTGAATTTGCAGATCAATGCGGGCGAAGTACATGCCATTATGGGACCCAACGGTTCCGGCAAAAGTACTTTATCGGCGGTGTTGGTCGGCAATCCTGCTTTTGAAGTTACTTCCGGAGAAATCACGTTTGAAGGGAAAAACTTGCTGGAAATGTCGCCCGAACAACGTTCCTGTCTTGGATTGTTTTTAAGTTTCCAGTATCCGGTGGAAATTCCCGGCGTGAGTATGGTGAATTTCATGCGGACGGCGGTCAATGAACACCGGAAATGCAAAGGCGAACCGGTTTTGACTCCCGGTGAATTCCTGAAAAGGATGCGCGAAAAACAAGCTCTCGTGGAATTGGATAAGAATTTAGTCAACCGGTCGGTGAATGAAGGTTTTTCGGGCGGAGAGAAAAAACGGAATGAAATCTTCCAAATGGCGATGCTCGAACCCAAATTAGCCATCCTGGACGAAACGGACAGCGGTTTGGATATCGACGCTTTGCGCATTGTAGCCAACGGCGTCAACCAATTGAAACGCCCGGACAATGCCACGATTGTCATTACCCACTACCAGCGTTTATTGGATTACATCCAACCGGATATTGTCCATGTCTTGTACAATGGACAGATTATCAAGACCGGCAGCCCGGAATTAGCATTGGAACTGGAAGAAAAAGGATACGATTGGCTGAAATAGTTGTTGTTCGTCATTGCGGGCTTGACCCGCAATCCCATGAACAACGTTAATCGCTTATAGATTAAACAAATGCAACAATATACAAATTTCTTTACATCTCAACGGCAAAAGATTGATACGTCTTGTGCTCCGCTCTTAAACTCCTATCGTGACGAAGCTTCGGAAACGTTCCAGCGATTGGGCTTTCCTGTGTACCGGTCTGAAAATTACCAACATACGGATATTACCGGATTGCTAACGCCTGATTTCGGTTTTTACCTGGATTATGCAGGTCCCAAAATTAATCCGCACAAAGTCTTTCATTGCCATGTTCCCAACCTGAGTTCCTACATGCACTTTGTGGTCAACGGACATTTTTACGAAGAAGAAACGTCCAAGCCCTTGCCCGCCGGTGTCTTTTCCGGTAGTTTGAATGCGTTTGCCCGGCAATATCCCGACTTGTTTTCGGCATATTACAACCGGCAAGCCGAACAGAAAGAGGACGGATTGTCGGCTTTCAATACGATGTTTGTTCAGGATGGTTATGTGCTGTATGTGCCTGAAAATACGATTATTGAAAAACCGATTCAATTGACGAATATCTTCAGCGGAACGATTGATTCCATCGTCAACCGGCGGATACTGATTATTATCGAAGCGGGCGCACAAGCCAAACTCTTGGTTTGCGACCATACAACCGATGAAAATCCGGTTTTTGCCGCTACCCAAATCAGCGAAATATACGTTGGAGAAAAGGCGGAATTCGACTTTTATGAATTGGAAGAAAGCAGCGAAAAGACCATTCGTTTGACCAACAATTTTGTGCAACAAGCCGCCTCTTCCAATGTGATGGTCAACAATATTACGTTGAGTAACGGCCTTACCCGCAATAACTACCAAATAGATTTGACCGGTAGAAAGGCCGAAACGCATCTCTACGGAATGGCCATTGCGGATAAACAGCAAAAAATTGATAACTATACCTTGATCAATCATTTGGTTCCCGGTTGCCGGAGCCACGAATTATTCAAATATGTATTGGACGAAGAAGCGATGGGCGCTTTCAGCGGAAGGATTATCGTATCACAAGAGGCACAAAAAACAGTCGCTTACCAAAGCAACCGCAATTTATTGGGAAGCAAACATTGCCGGATGTATTCCAAACCGCAATTGGAAATTTACGCCGACGATGTGAAATGTTCGCACGGAATGACCACCGGACAATTGGACGAAACAGCCCTGTTTTACATGCGTTCGCGGGGAATTCCGAAAGAAGAAGCCGTTTTATTGCTCCAATTTGCCTTTACCAACGACGTCATTCAAGGCATCCGCATGGAAGGATTGCGCGACCGTTTGAAATTATTAGTCGAAAAACGCTTCCGGGGCGAATTAGTCACCTGCCGGGGATGCGCTTATTAATTACGAATTACGAATTAAAAATTACGAACGATACTATTTCACAATTAGTTTCTCTGTGTAATTCGTATTGTCGTAAAAGCTGATTTTTACCAAATAATTTCCGGTATTTAATTGGATGTCCGTTTCTTTTGCCGGAGCATCCGTTTGGCCAATCCGTTTGCCGTCTAAGGTGTAAACCTCGATTTGCTTTATTTCCTGCAACGAATGAATGTGAATATTCCCTGTAGGAGAAGGATTGGGATAAATTTCTACTTTTTTGCCGGCAGGATTATTCATACCGGTAACAATGGTTTCTGCGACTACCTTGTTATTCCGGGTAATCAACTCAAAATTCGGATCACATTCCACTTGGGTAGGACGAAAACCCAAATCGATTTCAAAAATCTGCCCGTTTTCGGTATTGGGCACCCACACAATCGTGTCTTTGGCTGCGCCGGTAAACCGGATGGGCACTTTCAATTTGAAAAAGTCAACCGATGGATGGGAAGTAACTTGCGAGATTTTTATCCGGGATTTCGTATCCCCCGGTTGCCAACCGATGGTATAAGACGGATAGCCTTCTCTATAAATCCAGTCATCAAAAAATTCGATCAGGGACGTATCGGCTGCCTGTTCGATATGTTGCCTCAGATTTTCCGTTTGAGCAAAACCGCCTGTCAAATCCGGATCCTGTAAATAGGAACGGATACCGTTAAAAAACGCTTCATCCCCAACCTGCTTCCTCAGCGTATGCAAAACCAGGGTGCCTTTATAATACGTTAAGCGGGAATCAAAAATGGCATTTACATCGGAAATATCGTAACGATAAACCGAACCGCCGGGCGAACCGGTTACAGAACTCAGGTATTCCAATCGCCAGCCCCTGAACGTAGTGGGAGAATAATGTTCCCTGTATAAACCTTCGCAATACATGGCAAATCCTTCATTGAGCCAGATATCATGCCAACTGCCGCACGTAATATAATCGCCGAACCATTGGTGCGCCAACTCGTGAACGACTAGTGATTCACCCAAGTTGTACATAAAACTCATGGTTTGGTGCTCCATTCCACCCATATAGGGGAAACGGGCATGACCGTATTTTTCATCTGCAAAAGGATAAAGTATAAACCGTTCACTCAAAAATTGCATCGCCTGTTTTACATACCTTTGATCCATAGACCAAGCCTGGAGTTCTTCCGGATAGGCATAATCAATAACCGGTATGGGATTTTGTCCCGGAATATCCACTTGAGTACGTAATTCAAGGTAATTAGTAACAGCTATCGCTATCAGATAGGTGGCTACCGGATGTTTATGTTTCCAATGATAGGTAATAAAGTCTTCCGTTTCCAATGTCTCAACCAATACGCCGTTGGAAGCCACCCGGTTATCCCTGTTTGGAACGGTTACTACCACATCAATACTATCGGCTTTGTCCGTAAGTGTCTGTTTACAAGGCCACCAGGTATAGGCTCCATACGGCTGGCTCAAGGTCCAGAGGATTTTATTTTTACTGTGCGTATCGACCGAAAAAGCTTCAAATCCTTCGTATTGGGGAGCGCCATGGTAAGAAATAGCTATTTTCCCAAAATCTCCTTGTGCCAAGGTAGCGGGAAGATGGATGTTAATTATATCCTCTGCAAAAGTATAGGAAGATAGTTTTTGTCCGGCATAATAAATACTGTCGATAATCATATTCCGGTATAAATCGAAACCTACGGAATTTCCTTCCGTAAGCATTTGAAACGAGGTAGTTACGGTTCCCGAAATTTCCCGAACATTCGGATCGACATTCAAATTCAATTCGTAATGCTTCACATCATACATATCTCCGGCTTGCGAAGGAACAAAATCCCTCCATTGCTGCAAATTCAGTTGTTTTAACAAAGCATCCGGATGCTCCTGTCCCAAACCGGTAAAAACCGGTACGAAAAGAAAGAGAAAGAAAAGGAAATGTTTCATTTATAAATACTATTATTAATCAAGGCAAAGATACTATTTTTTTGATATATCACTGAAAAATACGTACTTTTGAGGCTGAAATTTAAACTATATGGACGAATCAATTTTAGACATAAAAAACATACGGAAAGATTTTCCGATTCTGACACAGACGGTGTATGGGAAGCCTTTGGTGTATCTGGATAATGCGGCTACCACCCAAAAACCCTTGAGTGTCATCCGGAAGATAGAAGAAGTGTATTCTACTATCAATGCGAATATCCACCGGGGGGTGCATCATTTGAGCCAGTTAGCTACGGAATCGCACGAAGAAGCGAGGAAAACCGTGCAACACTATATTCATGCGGCGAACTCCAATGAAGTGATTTTTACGAGCGGAGCCACGGAATCCGTTAATCTGGTAGCAAGCAGTTTTTGCCGCTCGCAATGCAAACCGGGCGACGAAATCATTTTGACGGCCATGGAACATCATGCCAATATCATCCCCTGGCAAATCCAACGGGACATTACCGGTATTGTACTGAAAGTAGTTCCGATTACCGAAAAAGGCGAAATCCGTTTGGAAGACGTGGAAGAATTGATTTCTTCCAAAACCAAACTGATTTCTTTGGCTCATGTTTCCAATGTGTTGGGAACGATTAATCCGGTTGCCGAAATAATCCAATTGGGACATAATTACAACATTCCCGTAATGATCGATGCCGCTCAATCTGTGCAGCATATTCCAATTGATGTGCAGGCTTTGGATTGCGATTTTTTGGTTTTTTCTTCCCATAAAATGTACGGACCCACCGGCGTAGGTATTTTGTACGGAAAAGAAAACCAGTTAGACAAACTTCCGCCTTACCAGGGAGGAGGAGAAATGATTGCCCACGTCACTTTCGAAAAAACGACTTTCAACGAATTGCCTTTTAAATTTGAAGCCGGAACGCCCGATTATGTCGGTTCCACGGCTTTAGCGGAAGCTATCCGGTATATCGAAAAATTAGGCTTGGAAAATATCCGGAAACAGGAAGACCGGTTGCTGCATTATGCAACCGAAAAACTGTTACAAATACCCGGCATGCAAATCATCGGAACTTCCGGCCGGAAAAGTTCGGTTATTTCTTTCTTAGTCGGCGGCATTCACCCTTACGATATGGGCATGTTGCTCGACCACCTGGGCATTGCCGTCCGGACCGGACATCACTGCGCCCAACCCTTGATGGATGCCTTGGGAATCGAAGGAACCATTCGGGCTTCATTTGCTTTTTATAATACTGAAGAAGAAATAGATACATTGGTGGCCGGGATTAAACGAGTGGCCGGGATGTTTTAATTGGCAAATTAGTTGGAATATTCAAATATTATTCCTTAATTTGCAAATTATACAAATTGTATAATGCAATTTGCATAATGCTAAAACAGATTATACAAATTGCATTATACATTTTGCATAATTTAGATTATTAAACAAAGAGCAAAAAGGAAATGAAAAAGGCTAAGAATCAACCGAATAACCCATTTATTTTGGCAGGATATCATTCTGCAAAATATTTCTGCGACAGGGAAAAAGAAACGCAACGCATACTCGATGCCATATACAACCATCGCAATCTTGTTTTATTAAGTTTACGAAGAATGGGAAAAACCGATTTAATCGAGCACGTTTTTAATTCCCCTAAAGCGAAATCCGAATACAATTGCTTTTATGTTGATGCCTATCCAACATCGAATCTGAGTGAATTTGTCAAACTCCTTTCTAAAGCAATTATTGGTAAATTAGATTCTAAAATTGAGAATATCGTCAAAAAAGCAACCGCTCTTTTTAAAAGCATTCATCCCATTGTTTCTTTCAATGAGATTACGGGAAATCCTGAAATTGAAATTGCTTTACGGAATGAAAATCATCCGGAAAACAGTCTGGATGAGTTGTTTTCGTATTTGCAACAAAAAGAAACCCCGGTGGTCATTGCTATTGACGAATTTCAACAAATAGCCCAATATCCCGAAAAAAATACGGAAGCCTTATTGAGAACTCACATCCAACACATGACGAACGTAGTCTTCATTTTTTCCGGAAGCCAACGCCACCTGTTGATGAATATGTTTACTGCTTATAACCGTCCTTTTTATCAAAGTGCAGAATTACTTTTCTTGCAAGCCATCCCTCTGCAATCGTATGCTCCTTTTGTAAAAAAGAAAATGAAGGAAGGAAATAAAGAAATACTTCCCGAGACCATCGAATACCTGTACACTGAATTGGCAGGACACACTTGGTATATGCAATATACGCTCAACAAACTTTATACTTCTTCCGCTACCGTTATCACCTTATTGGAATTGAAACGGCAATTAGATGAAATCGTCAAAGAAAGCGAAGCTCTTTACTTTGATTATAGAAACTTGTTGACAGCTACGCAATGGGTTCTTTTACAATCTATTGCAAAAGAAAGGGAATTAAAAGAACCGACTGCTCAATCTTTTACTCAAAAATATACCTTAGTTCCCGGTTCCATTCAACGGACTTTAAAAGCATTAAAGGAAAAAGAAATGATTTATGAAGAAAATGGAATCTATTCTGTTTATAATCAGTTTTTAGCTTATTGGTTGCGTGAAAAATTTTAACAGACTCTTACCATACTTAAATAAAAATCTAATAGAAGCCGGTTGCGATGAAGCCGGACGAGGTTGTCTTGCCGGCGCCGTTTTTGCAGCCGCCGTCATTCTCCCACCGGATTTCGTATGCGAAGAACTCAACGATTCCAAACAATTATCTGAAAAACAACGCGATAAATTACGACCGATTATCGAAAAAGAAGCCTTGGACTGGGCGGTCGGCATCGTTTTTCCGTTGGAAATAGACGAGATAAATATCCTCAATGCCTCTTTTTTAGCCATGCACCGGGCGCTGGACCAATTAAAACTACAACCGGAACATCTATTGATTGACGGCAATCGTTTTAAAAAATACAAAGCCATTCCGCATACTACCATTATAAAAGGAGATGGGAAATACCTTGCCATTGCGGCTGCCTCTGTTTTGGCAAAAACGCACCGGGATGAATACATGCTCCGTTTAAACGAAGAATTTCCTCAATATGACTGGCACAAAAACAAAGGATATCCGACAAAAAAACACCGCCAAACAATCAAAGCATTTGGGACTACTTCCTATCACCGCATGACTTTCACACTTCTGCCGGAAGACAGGCAATTATCGTTGAAATTTTGAATTTCACGGATCGTTTTGTATTTTTGCAACATGAAATCAAAAGCTCTTTCCATCATTTGCTTAGCCTCTTTTTTAGTCGCCTTCATGGGTTCGGCAATTAATCTGGCTTTACCGCAAATCGGCGCCGCTTTTTCTATGAAAGCCGTTTCACTCAGTTGGATAGCTACTTCCTACCTGATTGTAAGCGCTATTTTTCAAGTTCCTTTTGCGCGTTTGGGCGATTTGATTGGACGTAAAAAAGTTTTTATTTCCGGAATTTTCGTTTTCGGCCTTTCCACTTTCCTTTGCGGAATGTCTTCTTCCGGCACGACATTAATTATTTTCCGGGCGCTTTCCGGATTGGGCGCGGCCATGCTGTTCGGAACCAATATGGCTATCCTGACAGCCATTTTTCCACCGGAAGAAAGAGGAAAAGCCATCGGAATCAACACTGCAATTGTGTATTTTGCCTTGGCATCCGGACCGTTTTTCGGTGGTATGCTCACGCATTACTTTGGGTGGCAAAGCCTTTTCTACAGTATGGGCGTTCTGGGTTTTATCATTGCCGTTTATTCCCCGTTTATTATTAAAGGAGAATGGATTGAATCCAAAGGCGAACGGTTCGATTATATGGGAACTGTTATTTACGCCACCGGATTATTCGGATTGATATTCGGATTTTCCGAACTTCCTGATCCATTGTCCTTTATCTGGATTGCCGTAGGAATTATCGCCTTTGTCTTTTTTGTTTTATACGAATTGAAACAAAAACAGCCGGTATTCAATGTCAGGATATTCTCCGGGAATAAAGTGTTCGGTTTATCTTCCCTTTCAGCCTTGCTTAACTATGCCTGCACGGCCGCTATCGCCTTCATGCTCAGTTTATACTTGCAATACGTGCGCGGTTTTGATGCGCGGCATGCCGGACTGATACTGATTGTCCAGGCAGCTGTTCAATGTGTGGTTTCGCTTTATGCCGGAAAATTGTCCGGAAAAATTCACCCGACCATTCTGGCAACTACCGGAATGGGCATTATTTTACTGGGTTTGTGCGGATTAATTTTTCTTTCTACCTCAACTCCTATTGTTTTTCTAATAATTTTACTAACTTTGTTGGGTCTGGGATTCGGATTGTTTTCGTCACCGAATGCAACGGTAATCATGGGTTCGGTAGAAAAGAAATATTTCGGACAAGCATCCGCCACGATGGGCACGATGCGATTGACCGGACAAGCATTCAGTATGGGTATTGCCATGATGGCTTTATCGTTACACATCGGAAACCAGGTCATTGTCCCCGAATTGCATGCACTTTTTATGAAGAGTTTGCATATTACTTTCATTATTTGCGCCCTTTTGAGCTCAATCGGTATATATGCCTCTTCTTTCCGGACAAAAGGAGTTGAACAATAAACCGGATTTATGTGTTTTTATAGTGAATTAACATATAAATAATAAAAAAGTATTGAGTTATGAAAAAGAATTTGTTTCTATTAGTCGCATTCCTGCTCATAGGAATAAGTGCACAAGCACAATTGAAATTTGGGCTAAAAGCCGGTGTAAATTTATCGAAAGCCTCTATAGAGGGTAGTTTTGGCGAGACGATTGCCACTAATTTAGTAGTGGAAAACTTGACCGGATTTCAAGTAGGACCAATGGTAGAGTTTACTGTTCCCATTTTGGGTATCGGTTTCGATGCTGCCGCATTGTATTCGCAAGAAGGATTTAAACTGAAAGGTGTTGAAAAAGCTTACAAAACGAACAACTTATTAGTTCCTGTCAATTTGAAATATAAGTTAACCTTTTTAAATGTTGTCGGCGCTTATGTAGCAGCCGGTCCTTATGCAAAATTTAATTTTGACGACATAAAAAGTCAATATGAATCCAAGAGTTTTGGCGCAGGTTTAAATTTTGGTTTCGGTGTTGAATTGTTAGGACATTTGCAAGTAGGTGTGAATTATCAACTTGGATTAACGGAAGATTTCAGCAGCATAAAGCTTCCGGGTATCACTGAGATTCCAAATATTTCGAATGATCTCAAAGGGAAACCACAAGGTTGGACCGTTTCCGCCGCTTATTTATTCTAAATGTATATAGAAGTCATTTTACCTGTTCCGTTAGCCGATACGTTTACCTACTTTGTGCCTCCCGAATGCGAGGCACAAATTGTAATTGGAGGTCTGGTGAGCGTTCCTTTTGGGAAAAATCAATTGCATACAGGCGTAGTTGCCGAAATCAGGAAAGATGTACCTGAAAAACTCGATAAAATAAAACCGGTAGATGCCATACTTTCTGAAGGAGCGGCGGTTCTTTCGACACAATTACGCTTTTGGGAATGGCTATCGCAATATTATTTGTGCAATATTGGCGAGATATTTAAAGCCGCTTTGCCGCCCGCGTTTATCGAAAAAGGCTTATTACATCAATTCCGGTCTAAAAACTTAAGTCCCTTAAGCCCCTTAAGCCCCTTAAGGCTCTTAAGCCCCCTACAACAACAAGCATACAACGAAATAAAATCTGCTTTTCTAACAAAAGAAGTTTGCCTCCTCCATGGCGTAACTTCTTCCGGAAAAACGGAAATTTACATGCATCTTATTCAAGACACCTTCAATCAAGGCAAACAAGTTTTGTATTTATTGCCGGAAATTGCGCTGACTACCCAAATCACCAGCCGTCTGCAACAATTTTTCGGCGAAAAAATGAGTGTTTATCATTCCAAAATCAATCATCACGAACGGAAAAACAGTTGGGAAAATCATTGTCCGATGATTTTGGGTGTCCGGTCTTCCGTATTTTTACCTTTCCGGGACTTGGGTTTGGTCATTGTGGATGAAGAACACGAACCGAGTTACAAACAACAAGATCCGGCTCCCCGCTACCATGCCCGCAACGCAGCGATTGTGTTAGCTTCCCTTCACGGAGCAAAAACGGTTTTGGGGAGCGCCACGCCTTCGGTGGAATCGTTTCACAATGCCCAAACCGGAAAATACGGCTATGTCCGCTTAGATAAACGGTTCGTAGGGGCGGGGTCTGCCCGCCCTGAAAACAAAGAATTGCCGGAAATCATTCCGGTGGATGTAAAAGAATTACGGAGAAAAAAACAAATGAAAACCATCTTTTCTCCTCTTCTGATCGAACGTATGCAGGAAACGTTAGCAAAAGGCGAACAAGTTTTATTATTCCAGAACCGCCGGGGATTTGCTTTGAGTGTCGTCTGTAAAATCTGCGACTGGACGCCCAAATGCCGGTGTTGCGACATTAGCCTGACTTATCACAAAGCCCCCGCGAAAGCAGGAATATTGAGTTGCCATTATTGCGGAAGAAGCTATCAATTACCCAAAGAATGTCCCGAATGTGGCAGCACGGACTTAAAACCCATCGGTTACGGAACGGAAAAAGTAGAGGAAGAAATCCGGACGCTTTTCCCGGAGGTTCCGGTCGATCGCTTGGATACCGATACCGCTAAAACCAAAAAATCCTTGGAAGATATTATTTCCCGCTTCGAAAGCGGACAAACGCAAATTTTAATTGGCACCCAGATGATTTCCAAAGGTTTGGATTTTGAAAAAGTCAGTCTGGTAGGCATTCTGAACGCCGATGCCCTGATGAATTTTCCCGATTTCCGGGCTTATGAACGCGCCTATCAATTGATGTCGCAAGTAGCAGGAAGGGCAGGCCGGCGGAAAACACCGGGCGAAGTGATCCTGCAAACTTCCCATCCCGAACATCCGCTCATTCAACTGGTTTTGCAGCAAAACTACGAAGGAATGTACGACATGCAAATGGAAGAACGGGAATTATTCAAATATCCCCCTGTTTTTCGTTTGATTGAAATTACGCTCAAACACCGGAAAGACGAAATTCTCCGGGAACTGTCGGCTGTTTATGCCGGATTATTGCGGGAAAAATTGGGCGACCGGGTAGTCGGCCCCGATAAACCCGCCGTAGGGAAAGTACAGAACCTGTATATCCGGAAAATACTCTTGAAAATCGAAACGGCCGCCTCGCTTGCCGCCCTGAGGGAAATACTGGAACAGACGCAGGCACAAATACATAGTAATCCTGCTTACCGGTATGTGCTGCTCCAATACGATGTAGATCCAGTATAATGACTTGTATAAGAAAAATTCCTTATATTTGCATTCGCTAATAAAAACAAACACAATATGGAAAATGATTTGATGGCATTGGAAGAGCAAATCGTGAAAATGCTGAAAACGGTGTACGATCCTGAAATTCCGGTCAATATATATGATTTGGGACTGATTTATGACGTCGATGTGGACGACGATAACAATGTGGTCATCACGATGACACTGACCGCCCCCGCTTGTCCCGCCGCCGATTATATTACGGAAGATGTGAAAATGAAAATCGAATCCATTCCGGAGGTAAAAAAAGTGGACGTGAAAATTGTTTTTGAACCCGAATGGCATCAGGGATTGCTGAGTGAGGAAGCCAAATTAGAATTAGGATTTTTATAACAGGCGCATGGCAAAAGACAAGGTCTATTTTGTGTCCGATATGCACTTCGGTTCGACTGTTTTTGAGCATCCGAAGGTGACCGAAAAACGGTTTGTCCGGTGGTTGGATACTATCCGGGAAGAAGCGAAAGTCCTGTATTTATTAGGCGATATTTTCGATTTCTGGTTCGAATACAAGAAAGTCGTTCCCCGCGGATTCACCCGTTTTTTGGGGAAAATAGCCGAAATGCACGACCAAGGAACTGAAATTCATTTCTTTACCGGCAACCACGATATCTGGATGTTCGATTATTTTCAGGAAGAAGTAGGCGCTATCGTACACACGAAACCTTTGACCGTAGCGATTGACGGCAAAAATTTCTACTTAGCGCACGGCGATGGTTTGGGGGATGATTCCCATTCGTTCAAACTGATCCGGTCTATTTTTCATAACCGGTTTTGCCAGGTTTTATTCGCCGGCATTCCGTCTCGGTGGGGTATCGGTTTTGCACACAGTTGGTCGAAACAGAGCCGGCAGAAAGGCCTTGCTTCTCCTGCACCTTATTTTGGTGAAGATAAAGAACATCTGGTGTTGTATGCCAAAGCGTATATCAAGGAACATCCGGACATTGATTACCTGATTTTCGGGCACCGGCATATTTTGTTGGATTTAATGCTTAACCGCAAATCCCGGATGATGATTATCGGCGATTGGATGCAATACTTTTCGTATGCCGTTTTTGACGGTAAAGAATTGAATCTCGAACAATACACTGCTCCTTATGATTTATAAAATACAGGCCTCCCACTCTATCCACACATCCATCAATTTACCGGCTTCCAAAAGCATCAGCAACCGGGCGCTCATCTTGAATGCGCTGGCAAAAAGCAGTTATCCGGTGGAAAACCGGTCGGATAGCGACGATACGCGCGTTTTATTCAATGCATTGCAATCGTCCGGTCCGGATTTTGATATTGGCGCCGCCGGAACTTCCATGCGCTTTCTCACCGCTTACCTCTCGCAATTGGAAGGAAATTGGACAATTACCGGAAGCGAACGAATGAAAAACCGTCCCATCGGAATTTTAGTCGATGCTTTACGTTCCATAGGCGCTGAAATCGAATACGAGGACAAAGAAGGATTTCCGCCTTTGCATATCCGGGGTAAAAAATTAAAAGGAGGGAAAATTACATTGAATGGCGGCGTCAGTTCGCAATATATTTCCGCTTTGATGATGATTGCGCCTTGTTTGAAACAAGGTCTAAAAATCTGTTTGGAAGGGAATATCATTTCCAAACCTTATATCCAAATGACAAAGGGCTTGATGGAAATTTTTGGCGTAAACGTTTTTTGGGAAGGGCAAAACATTGAAATTGAGCCTCAAGATTATATTCCGGTTCCTTTCCAGGTGGAAAGTGATTGGTCGGCGGCTTCGTACTGGTACGAAATCCAAGCGCTGGCTCCGGATGCCTCCGTCGAATTGCTGGGATTGGAAGAAAACAGCCTACAAGGGGATGCAAAAATAGAAACTGTCATGGCAGACTTGCTCCGTCTTCCTATGAATACCGTTTTTCAATATGATTTTACCAATGAACCGGATTTGGCGCAAACCTTAGTCGTAACCTGTTGTCTGTTAAATATTCCGTTCCGGTTTACCGGCTTGCAAAGTTTACGGATAAAAGAAACGGATCGGATGACGGCTTTACAAACAGAGTTGCGAAAATTAGGTTATATCATTCAATCAGAATCAAATAGTATTTTGGAATGGACAGGAAAAAAAGGCGAACCGGAACCGCATCCGGTGATTGCGACTTATGAAGACCACCGGATGGCGATGGCTTTTGCCCCGGTCTGTCTGAAAACTCGGGAAATCCGGATAGCGAATCCGGAGGTAGTCAGTAAATCGTATCCCCGCTTTTGGCTGGATTTGGCACAAGCCGGATTTATCATTACAGAAGAACCATGAAGCTAAAAAATCTTTTTCAATCGGATACAAGACCGCCGGGCGACCCATTCGCACGAGAGGAACAAGACGGTTGTTGCGGACAACATGCCTTTTGTCAAAAAGATTTGTTATTGAAAGCTGCCGGTCATCCGGTGGAATATTACGATGACGAAGAGTTGGATGTTTTTAAAAACCTCGCCTCGGATGCTTATACCGAGCAGGAAGTCGAACAGTTTGCCGAAGTGCTGCATACAATGTTGGAAACGGACGTCCCCGGCTGGATTCTCAGTTTGCAACTGCGGGGGATTGAACTTCCGGATGCATTGAAGGACGAAGTCCTGATGCGATTAGTTTAAATAGCAGAATTTTAATTTAGATATAATTAGGGAATGTATTGCGGTAGGAAGGAAGAAGGGGAAATTGGGGTTATTATTGAAATTTTTGGAAACAATAAAGTTAGCACGCAGATGACACAAATTAATGAATATAAATTTATAACTCTAAATTGATAAAATATGAATGAAATTTGTAAGATAGAAGATTTTTATGAAATATTAAAAACAATTTCAGAAAATCAAGATAATGTGATGTATAGAGGGGTTTGCAACTCTGATTTTGAATTAATTCCTTCAATCGGACGATTTAATACTCATAAAGGGCAAAAATTTAGTTTAGAAAGCGAAAAACTAATGCTTGATATATTTAAAAAATATATTTACCCCTATTATCCTGAAAATATTATTTGCAATGAAATGGAATTGCTGACAATAGCACAACACCATGGATTACCTACTCGATTATTAGATTGGACAAAAAATCCATTAGTTGCTTTTTTCTTTGCTGTAGAAGAACATATAGATAAATTTGTAAATCATTCTTGTATCTATATTGTTCATTTGCCAAAAGCCAAATTGGATTCTGATATTAATCCATTTGAACTTACTGAAGTACAAAAATATATTCCAAAACATTGGGATAAGAGGATTATTACTCAGAACGGACTTTTCACAATACACAATAATCCAAATGAAGCATGGAAACCTAAGGGATTGGAAAAAATCTTGATAAAAAATGATATGGTTCGCAAGGAAATAAAAAAATCATTGAATAGATTTGGAATTAATTATAGCACCTTATTTCCTGATGTTGATGGAATAGCCAAGTATGTAAAATATTTACGAACAAATATTTATTAAGTATTATGCCTAACTCAATTTTCAAAAATATGCTGTCGCAATATTCGCCGACAACAAAAGAGGAAAAAGACAACGCCACTCACGAAGTGATGTGTGGAACAACCTCATTTTTACCTAATTTAAACAACAAAACAACCTCAGTAGCAATAGAATATCATATACACCAACCTCATTACCTCATTAAAAATGAAAGTAGAATACAATAATCTTTACACGCATTTTGTTTTTACGACATTGAACAGAATGCCAATCATTTTGGGAAAATTCCGCGATAGAATTGAAAAATATATTACGGGAATTGTGAATAACAATGGCTGTAAAATGTATTCGATTTACGCTAATCCCGAACATGTACATTTTCTTGTATCTCGTGCGCCTCAATTGGACGAAGAAACATTGGCAACAATCATTGCCAACAGTTCTGAAAAATTTATCAATGACAATCGCTTGTGTGTTGGGATTTTTCAATGGCAACAGTCGTGTTCGGCATTTTCGGTTTCCAAACGAAATATACACGATTTGTGTGTTTATATTGAAAATCAAAAAGAACACCACGCCACGAAAGAAACTTTTGAGCAAGAATATGAAGGATATGTCAAATTTTATCAACAAACCATTCGCAAGAAAACAAATGAATGAGGTAATGAGGTTGGCCTTATGGATGTAATCATTTGCTACTGATGTTGTTTTGTTGTTCAAATTAGGTAAAAATGAGGTTTTGAAATCTGCATTGTTTGTGTGCTAAAAATCAAAAACGATGTCCATCTCTTTATCAAAAATCGGGCAAAAATGGATATTTGGTCAGCGGATTATTTTTTGCAATTGGTTGACAGGATTAATCTTAAATAATTATTTGTACCTTTGCGTTCCGTATGGATTTATTGCATTATACTTTTTTTCAGAACGCCCTCCTCGGCAGCCTCTTCACCTGCATCGCCTGTGGAATCGTAGGAAGCTACGTGGTCGCCCGCCGGCTGGTATTTATCAGTGGAGGGATTACCCATGCTTCTTTCGGCGGATTGGGATTGGGATTTTACCTGGGAGTGAATCCGATTTTTTCCGCCTTGGTTTTTTCCATCGCCTCGGCTTTTGGCGTCGAATGGTTGTCCAAAAAACAAGGTATTCGTGAAGATTCGGCGATTGCGGCTTTTTGGGCATTGGGAATGGCTTTGGGTGTCATTTGTATTTTTCTGACACCCGGTTATGCACCCAATATCTCTGCCTATCTATTCGGGAATATCCTGACCGTAACCGGCACCGACATCTGGTTTGCAGGAAGTTTTGCCTGTGTGCTGGCTTTGCTTTTTATCCGTTATTTCAATCCTGTTTTATATGTCGCTTTCGACCGGGAATTTGCACAAACCAAAGGACTGAAAGTGGCTTTAATCGAAAATTTAATGATGGTGGCCATTGCCATTTGCATCGTTTCCAGCATTCGCCTGATTGGAATTATGCTGTTGATGTCGCTGATGACCGTTCCGCAAATGACGGCCAACCTGTTTACTTCCAAATTTAAAAATATCATCCTTTATTCCATTTTCATTGGCATTGCAGGCTGTTTTTCAGGCTTGTTTATATCGTATTACCTGAATGTACCTTCGGGAGCAGCCATTATTTTTGTTCAGGTAATCCTTTTCTTGATCTGCAAAATCGGCATATTTCTTTGTCATAGAACAATAAAACGCGTATAATCCTGTTTAAATTCAAAGGATGTTGAAAGTACGGTCTATAGTTGTTTCTTTTGTGTTACTGGTTCTGCTGGCTTCTTGTTCCTCGACCAAGAATACCAGCGGGACGAGGTGGTATCACTCGTTCAACACCCGCTATAACGTCTATTTCAATGGTGAAACGGCTTACAAGGCAGCCATGAAAGCCCAACAGGAAGGGTATCAGGAAAATTATTCGGAAACCATCTTGATGTTTCCGGTCAGTTCTTTGCCCAAAGACAAGGAAACACCGGGAGGCCCTTTTGACAAATCCATCGAAAAGGCGGTCAAATCCATTAAAACCCATTCCATTCAAACCAAACCGGAAAAACAACCAGGGAAACGGAACGATCCGAAGTATCAGGAATGGATGAGCCGGACGGAATATAATCCGTTTCTGTATCATGCCTGGATGCTGATGGCTCAATCGCAATTCCATAACGGCGATTTTTTACAGGCGGCCAGTTCGTTTTCCTATATTGCCCGTTTATACAGCACCCAACCCGAAATAGCCATGGATGCCAAGATCTGGCAAGCCCGCTGTTATTCCGAAATCGGCTGGTACTATGAAGCAGATGATATTTTGTCCAAAGTAAAAAAAGACGGTCTGCCGAAAAAACTGAGCGATTGGTATGATACCGTTTATGCTGATTACTGGATCAAACAAAAACGCTATCCCGAAGCTGTTCCTTATTTGAAAACAGCTATTCATGCCGAAAAAAACAAACTGCAAAAAAACCGGGAAAAATATTTATTAGGTCAGATATACAGCAGTTTAGATCAAAAAGACTTGGCTTACAAAATGTATGGCGAAGTGGCTAATGCCGGCGTCCCCTACCCGCTGGAATTCGGCGCAAGAATTCGCCAGACGGAAGTATATGCCGGAAACGATACAACCAAAATCACCAAACAACTCCGGAGTATGATCAAGAGCAGTAAGAATAAAGACTACCTGGATCAGATCTATTATGCTTTGGGAAATGTCTATATGGCTATTCCAGATACGGCAAAAGCGATAGACAGTTACGAAATGGGTGTTGAAAAGAGTGTCCGGCAAGGAATTGACAAGATGTTGAATCAGATTCAATTGGGCGATATTTATTTTACACAGAAAAAATTCATTAAGGCGCAACCGAATTATGCCGAAGCCTTGCCCCAACTCAAAAAGGGAGATGAAGCCTATCCCCGCGTTTCCAAACGTTCGGCTGTATTGGACGAATTGGTCGTGTATGTGGAAGCCGTTGAATTACAGGATAGTTTGCAACGCCTGTCCGGAATGTCCGAAGAAGAACGCTTAGAAGTAATCAACAAAATTATTGCCGAATTAAAGAAAAAAGAAGAAGAAGAAAAGAGAAATGAGGATCGGGACAACTACCTGGCACAACAGGAAGATACCCGTTCGGAAATGAATGCCAACCGCCGGAATCCATCCAAACCTCAGGGTGTGGTCACTCCTCCGGGAGAAGAAAATACATTCTATTTTTACAATCCGCAGGTAGTCGCTGTCGGGAAAACGGCTTTCCAGCAAAAATGGGGACGCCGGAAATTGGAAGACGACTGGCGCCGCCGGAATAAAACGAATCCGATGTCGGATGTTTTTGCAGACGAAACACCGCTCGAAAACGAAACGGATACCCTGAACGCAAACGTTCCGAATCCATTGGATCCCAATTCGGAAGAAGCGGCAACAAAAGAAGAAACGGCAGAATTGTCTTCCGATCCGCATGAACCACAATTCTACCTGCAACAAATTCCAACTACGGAAGAAGACATTGAAGCCTCGAATATGATTATCATAGACGGATTGTTCCATATGGCGGTCATTTACAAGGATGGGTTGAATGATACCGGCTTATCCCTGGAAACCTTTGACCAACTCAATACCCGTTTCCCCGGAAATGAAAATCAATTGGAGTCTTATTACCATATATTCCTGATCTATTTGAAAGAAGGGAATACAGCAATGGCGAATTTGTACAAACAAAAAATACGCGCGGAATTTCCGGAAAGCAAATACGCGATTGCCATGGCCGACCCGGATTTCGAATACAACCTGAAAATGATGGATGTATTGCCGGATTCCCTTTACCAGGATACGTATCAGGCTTATTTAGACGGAAATATAATTAAAGTACGCGCGAATTACGAAGTGGCGGAAAATAAATACAGCCAGTCGAAACTGATGCCGAAATTCATGTTCCTGAATGCCTTGAGTTATGTCCAAACCAATGATGCAGACGGATTTAAAGCACAATTAAAAGAACTGATCAGCAAATATCCCGAAGCCGATGTTTCCGTTTTGGCTTCGGAAATGATGAAAGGCTTCCAACGAGGCTTGCTGTTGTCCGCTTCGGGCGATAACCTGCTGGCACGAGGCAGTTTATTCAATATCCATTTCGGAACCAACGGGGAGGATTCCGCAGCAGCAGATTCTATTCCTTTCTCTCCCGAAACCAATACGCCTTACGAATTAATGATCGTTTATCCGCAAGGAAGCCTCGATGACAACCTGTTATTATATACGGTGGCCAGCTTCAATTTCGGTAACTTTATTGTGAACGATTTTGATTTGGAACGAAGCGTGGTGGGAGCAATCGGCATGTTGCAAGTCAAAGGATTTAACAACTTCCCGGAAGTGATGCAGTATGTCCAAATGATCTATGGTCCGGAAGGTTATGCACCCGGATTGGAACAAGCGGTCGTGATTGTGCCTATCTCGTTGGAAAACTATGCTATCCTGATGAAAGGGAAAAGCCTGGAAGAATACATGAAGTTTTTTGAAGAACATTTCGGCAAAGAAAATAAAAATTTGGTGGAACGATGGAAATTAAAACAATCTCAGGAATTGGAAACGATTTCCGATACGATAGAAACCGAAACCGAAGCGCCCGACCTTTTGCCCGAAGTGGAAGAAGAAGTAAAAGAAACAATAATCGAAACGATGGAAGAAAATCCAATTCAACCGGTTACCTTGGGTCAGGATACGGTTCAAGTGGATGTTCCAAGCATTTATGATCTGGAAAAACAACGAACGGATCAAAAAATAGATGAATTGACTGAGCAGGCGAGTGATATTTTCGACCAGGGTTCAAAAAAGGTAGATGAACTCAATAATACATTGAATGAGATTACCAGCGATCCGGTACGGGGCATTCAAAACCTGTTCAAAAATTTATTCAAAAAGAAGTCGTCCAATGCGATTGACGAATACGCCAAGGAACAGGAACAAGCGGAAAAAGAACGTCAAAAACAACTGAAACAAGAAAAAGAGGATGCAGAAAAAGCGCTCCGGGAAGAAGCGATGCAAAAAGAAAAAGAACAGAAAGAACTTCTTAAAAAGCAGGCTGATGAAGAAAAAGCCTTGCTGAAAGCAAAGAAACAACAGGAGGCAGACTTGGCTAAACTGAAAAAACAAGAGGAAAAAGCCAAAGCGGATGCAAAGAAACTCCTTCAAAAGGAAAAGGAAGATGCCCGCAAACTAAAAGCGAAAGAACGGGAAGAAGCCAAAAAGCTGAAAGAACAGCAACGGAAAGAAAAAGAAAAGGCGCGTGAAGAAGCCCGCAAGCAAAAAGCAAAAGAGCGGAAAGAAGCTCAAAAACTGAAAGAGCAGGAACGAAAAGCAAAACAAAAGAAATAGCTTGAATTTACACCCTTTTTATGGAATCGAACAATTGAATAATCCGTTCCAAATCTTCCGGAGACGTAAAAGGAATCGTGATCTTCCCTACTCCCTTGTCATTCATATTAAAGGCCACTTTGGAACTGAAAAAATCAGACAGATGCTTTTTAAGCAGTTGATAATCATCCGGTGTTTTAGCCTGTTTTTTATGGGCCGGTGCTTGGGGTTGTTGTTCCGGTACGCTTTCTTCCGTCAACGCCCGGATAATTTCTTCCGTTTTCCGTACGGAATAATTATATTCCACAATCTGTTCGTACACCATTAACTGATCGGAAGCATCTTCCAAAGAAAGCAGCAATTTGGCATGCCCCATATCAATTCTCTTGTCTTTCAAGCCCATCTGGATCTCAGCCGGAAGTTTCAAAAGGCGTAAAAAATTGGCGATAGTCGCCCGTTTTTTGCCGATGCGTTCGCTCAATTTTTCCTGAGTCAGCTTATATAATTCGATTAACGTTTGAAAAGCGAGGGCAATTTCGATCGCATTCAAGTCTTCCCGCTGGATATTTTCGATCAGCGCCATTTCCATGACATTTTCGTCGGAAGCTTTTTTCACATACGCCGGAACGGTTTTCAAACCGGCTTTCAACGAAGCCCTATAACGCCTTTCACCCGAAATAATCTGGTATTTATCTTTTTCCGTTTCCCGCAAGGTGATCGGTTGCACCAATCCCAGCGCTTTGATGGAGGCTGCCAATTCATCCAAGGACTCTTCATCAAAATCGCGACGGGGCTGATCGGGATTCGGTACAATTTTGGAAAGTTCGATTTCATTGATAGAAGACGAGCCGCCGGTATTCAAATCGTCCATGGTGATCAAGGCGCCCAAGCCTTTTCCTAAAGCAGCTTTCATTTGTTTGGCCATTGTTTATTTTATTTATTTTTTTCGATTAATTCTTTTGCTAATTGTATATGATTCAGCGATCCTTTCGATTCCGGATCGTAAAGTAAAACCGGTTGCCCGTAACTCGGCGCTTCGCTCAACTTGATATTCCGCTGAATAACCGTTGTAAACACCATATCGCCAAAATGTTTTTTTACTTCATCATAAATCTGGTTAGCCAAACGCAGGCGGGAATCATACATCGTCAATACAAATCCTTCGATTTCCAAGTCCGGATTCAATTTGGATTTAATTATCTTAATGGTATTCAACAACTTGCTGATTCCTTCCAACGCAAAATATTCGCATTGTACCGGAATAATGACGGAATCGGCTGCGGTAAGCGAGTTGACGGTAATCAAACCCAAGGACGGAGAACAGTCAATCAGGATATAATCATAATCGTTCTTGATTTGATCCAGGATTTCTTTCAGGACTTTTTCCCGGTTGTCGAAGTTGAGCATTTCGATTTCGGCCCCTACCAAATCGATATGCGAAGGCAATACGAATAAATTCGGAACTTCTGTCGGAACGATTGCATCGGCAGATTCCACCTTGTCAACGATACATTCATAAATAGAATTTTCTATTTGGCGGATATCAATTCCCAATCCGGAGGAAGCGTTAGCCTGCGGGTCGGCATCCACTACCAATATTTTTTTATCCAAAGCAGCTAACGAAGCTGCCAAGTTTATAGCGGTGGTTGTTTTGCCCACTCCCCCTTTTTGATTTGCTAAAGCAATAATCTTTCCCATACTTGCATTTTTGAAGTACAAAAGTAATGAAATTTATCATAGTTTGTTTTTTATCGGCCTAAACATTCTAATTCTTGTTGATAACTTGGTTTTATTGTTAATAACTCCTCAAGACAGTTCACTTTTCAAAAATTTTCTTGCCTTGCTCATCCAAAATACACGAAAGCGGCGTGAGCATTGTTCCTTTATCAACACTCCGTGCATAACCACACCATCGCTACCCTTGTTGTTTAGCGAACTCCTTCGGAGTCATCCCGAATTGCTTTTGGAAAAGTTTAATAAAATAAGAAGATGAATTAATTCCTACCAAATAACAGACTTCCCCAATACGATACTGCCCGCTTTGAATCAGTTCGGCGGCTTTCTTCAAGCGTATCAGGCGGATGAAATCAATGGGCGTGAGTTCCGTCAACGCCTTGATTTTGCGGTGCAGATTGGAGCGGCTCATAAACAGTTTATCCGCTAAAGTTTCTACATTGAAGTTCGCATCGGTGATATTTTCCTGGATATGCTGAATGACTTTTTCCAAGAATTGTTCATCGGCTTTGTTCATTCCGATGTTCTGTATCGGGAGAAAAGGCTTGCGCATAAACGCTTCTTTTTCCCGTCTCCGGTTGCCCAATAAAGTGGTGAGCTGGGTGATCAGGTGACTCATTGAGAATGGTTTCTCTACATAGGCATCCGCACCCATTTCCAAACCGTGTATCTTGCTCGCCAAATCGTTCTTGGCCGTTAACAGTACCACCGGGATATGACTGTATTCGAGGTTGCCTTTGATGCTTTTGCACAGTTCAAAGCCATCCATCTCAGGCATCATCACATCGGTCAGTATCATATCCACATTTTTCTCTTCGATAATCTTTAGTGCCTCCACACCATTGCCTGCTTTCACCACCGCAAAATGTTTGGATAATTTATCGGCAATGAAAGTAAGCATTTCCTCGTTATCTTCCACGATTAAGACTATCTCTGCCGTTTGTTTCTCATTCTTGGTTTCCGATTCCGTCAGGATATAATCATTCTCCGGAATCTGTTCTTCCGTCATAGTGGCCTGATTTAGGGGGAGTTTAAGTATAAACTCATTCATTTCTCCGTTTGCTTCATAATACAACAGACCCTTATGCAATTCGGTTAAAGAATAAGCTAAAGACAAACCAATGCCCGAGCCGGCTACCGTTTCCGGATGTTGATTCACCCGGTAGAAGGGGTCAAATATCTTTTCTCTAAATTCTACGGGGATTAAACGGCCGTCGTTTCTCACTTGAAGACAAACAAATTCATCGTCCGGAATTAATTCGACTTCTATCATCCGGTCGGAATAACGCAAGGCATTGGAAAGCAAATTGTTTACTATCTTCGTAAAAGCGCTTCTGTCCATCGGAACAAAGAGGTCGTCCGGCGGCAAGGATAAAGTCATGGTTTTATTTTTATGCACGGCTGTTGGTTCAAATCTTGCATAAATATTGCGTACTAATTCCGTGATATTGTGGGTGGCAATCGTGAGAACAAATTTATTGCTGTCCACTTTTCGAAAATCCAACAGTTGATTGATCAAGCCTAAGAGATCCGAAGTATTTTTACTCATGATACTCAGGCTCTTTTTTATTTCAGGGTCTTGAATATCCATCTCAATCATCGATTCCAAAGGCCCGTTGATGAGTGTAATCGGCGTCCTGATTTCATGCGCTATATTCGTAAAAAACTCTACCTTGGAGCTGTACAGCTCTTTCTCCTTTTCCGTTTCATACAGCCGCCGGTTTTCGGCATACCTCTTTTTTGTTCGTTTGCGGTAATAGTTGAAAAGGTAATATAAAAACCAAATCGCCCCGATGACATAACACATAATCGCGATATTCGAAAACCACCAAGGCGGTAATATTTCTATTTCGAGGCTGGTTCCCATCTCATTCCATAAGTCGTCGTTATTACTCCCTTTGACACGGAAAATATATTTACCCGACGGCAATTTCGCATAAGAAGCGCTATGATTATTGCTGGTATAGGTCCAATCATCATCAATACCCTCCATTTTGTAGGCATACCTGTTCGCTTTAGGGGCCGTGTAACTCAAGGCTACAAAATCAAATCCGATATTCGTTTGATTATGATTAAGGGTGATTTTCGTGGAATGATTGATTGCCTTTTTCAATGGAGAGCCTGCCGCATCTATAGGAATGGCTTGATTATTAATGCTCAATTGGGTGATGTACACCGGAGGAATAAATTTGTTCTCTTCAAAAAGATAGGGGTCAAAGGCGATCAAACCGTTGAGTCCTCCGAAATAAAACATGCCGTTGCTGCCGGCTAAGGCCGATTTGTAATTAAATTCGTTAAAAGGCAAGCCGTTGTTATTCGAAAACACCTTCACGTCTTTGGATTGCGGATTGAACCGTACCAGTCCCTTATTCGTTCCAAACCAAAGATTATGGTACTTGTCTTCCACAATTTTATAGGCGACATCATCCGGCAGACCGTCTTGAATCGAATACGAAGTAAAATTGTCTGTTTCCTTATTATACCGGCAAATGCCTCCCCGGTCGGTCGAGAACCAAATATCGCCCAAGGCGGTTTCGATGATATTGCTGACCGAATTGGAGCTTAACGAACTGACATCCTGAATATTATAGGTATAATGCCGGATTTGGTCATTGCTTTGGTCGTATTTATATACGCCATTGCCTAAAGTCGCTACCCAGATAGAACCATTCGAGTCTTCCATAATGTCGTAAATATAATTCAAACCAAAAGCATCCATACGGACAAACTCTTTGGTGTCCTTATTGCCCTTATACACATTCCAACCGTTGCCTATCCATAGCTGACCGTAACGGTCTTCGCATATCGCATAAATACTTGCCTCGTCAATTTTCAGGTCTTTGTCGGAATAATGTTGAATCTTAAACGAAGGCAAGTGAATGATATCCAGTCCGTTTTTGAATAAACCTACCCAGGCCTGTTTTTCTTCCAACCATAGCCCTAAAATAATTTTATTATTGTCGAGCGACAAACCTTCTTCAGATCCTATCCTTTTGAATTGTTTCCGATTCGGATTGAAGATATTCAGCCCGGCATCTTCGGAAGCAATCCAGATATTACCGTTCGAATCCTCTTGCATCTCACGTAAACGCCGGCTGTTGATGGAGTTTTGCGAACTCATCGGAACATAGAAATCAAAGTCAATACTCTTTTTAGCCAAATAGCTTGCCCCGCCGAACAAAGTTCCCAACCACACCCCGCCTTCTTTATCCTGATAGATTTTCTCTACCACATTGTCGGATAAAGACAAGGAAAACATCGGGTCTTCCTGGATATGAATCACATTGTCCTTCAACTCGTTAATGATAAATAAGCCGTCTTGGGTTCCCACCCACAATTCATCATTGATTTTCATGACATGACGGATGATTTTATAATGTACGTCCGGCGCATTGACATCCGTTAAGGTATTCTTTCTTTTATTGAATTTCCGTAACCGTCCTTCGTGGATACCCAACACCAATTCATCGCCGTAATCACACATCGTATAGATATTTTCGTTTCTCAACGAATGGCCGTTATTATCTCCCAAGTACGAAGTGAATTTGTCGGTTGTTTTGTTGTAAAGATAGACGCCGCCGCCGTTAGTGCCTACCCAGACCCTTCCGTTTTGTTCGATACAGATACACTGCGGATTGCCCTGGTCGGGCATTTCTATACTTCCGATAGGATAGTGAAAAAGCTGTTTGGTGGGCGTATGATAGCGGAACAGTCCCTGGTTCGGAATGACGATCCATATATTATTGTCCGAATCTTCCTGAATGTCGGCTACCCAGTCCACGATAGAAATAGGATCGGCGGTCGTATCATTGAAAAAAGTAAAGGTTTCAAGCACAGGGTCGAAGAGAAAGATACCCTTGTCTGTGCCCACCCACATCTTCTTTTCCCGGTCTTCAAACAAAGAGGATATATTGTTATTCCTTTTTCCTTGAAGGGGATCGTAGCAATCAAAGGTCTTCATGGCATTGCCGTCATAGCGGTTCAAACGATTGCGTGTACCCAGCCACACAAAGCCGTAACTATCTTGCAGAATCGATTTTACATTATTCTGCGACAATCCGGCTTCTCCGTTTATTCTCTGAAAATAATAGTGATTGGCATTAGACGCTGGTTCCGCTTTTACACAAAAGGGAATAAACAGAAGGATATATAAAAGGAAGCGCTTCATGACAAATCCGGTTTAATGTATTGGAATGTCTTGTTAGAAGGGAGCGAAAGACGGGACTCGAACCCGCGACCCCGACCTTGGCAAGGTCGTGCTCTACCAACTGAGCTACTTTCGCGTTTTGCGACTGCAAAGATACAATCATTTTCTTTCTTTACAAATAATTCGGGCATTATTTTTGGTCTGTCCGGAACTCTATTTGAAGAATGCCCGGAAGATATCCATGCCGTTGGCATAAATTAGCAAGCCGAATAAAAATACCATGCCGGCGATTTGCGCATATTCCATAAACTTTTCATTGGGTGTACGGCCGGTAACCACTTCGTAAAGCAGGAACAAAACATGTCCGCCGTCCAACGCGGGGATAGGTAATAAATTCATTACACCTAAGATAATGGAAAGGAATGCCGTCCAAGTCCAGAAAACAGCCCAATTCCAAGTGTCCGGGAAAAGACCGCCAATGGCGCCGAATCCGCCCACACTTTGCGCTCCTTCTTTGGTGAAAATATATTTAAGTGAACCTACGTAGGTTGTTATCTGCTCTACACCCATCTTGATGCCGGCAGGAAAAGCCGAAAAGAAATTATACTGTTGTTTCACCGTTTGATAAATCATATACGGCGAACGCAATCCTACGCCTATTTTCCCGAATTCGTTCGGAACAATAGGAAGACTCAATTCCTGTCCCTTGCGGAAAAGCAGGAGCGTTATTTCTTTTTCCTTGTTATCTGCCAAAACTTTACTGATATCGGTAAATGTCATGCCGGTAGTTCCATTCACTCCTACAATGCTGTCGCCCGCTTCCAAACCGGCTGACTTGGCCGGACTGCCGCTGCTTACTGATTCTACTACAAACGGATAACGAATATCTATAAACCTTTCTTCGTTGAGATTTTTCCGGTCAAAATCCGCCGGAAGTTGCAAGGGGATGGTTTGTCCGTTCCGTAAAACTTCTACTGTTTTGGCATCCATTAACTTCAGGAGCAATTTATTGGCATCATCGTTTACCAACGATACGCCGTCGGCCGAAACAGGAATGTCTCCGTCTTGAAAACCGGCATTATGGAAAACTTCATTATAGGCATAACCCAAAGTTACATTACCGTTTGGAATGTATTCTTTTCCCAATGCCCAGACCATCATGGAATAAATGAAAAAGGCAAGGATAAAATTCATCATTACACCGCCCACCATAATCAACAGGCGCATCCAGGCCGGTTTGGTGCGAAATTCCCAGGGTTGAGGCGGTTGTGCCAGCGCTTCTTTGTCCATGCTTTCGTCCATCATTCCGGCTATTTTTACATAACCGCCCAAAGGCAGCCAGCCGATTCCGTATTCGGTTTCGCTGTTTTTGGGTTTGAATTTGAATAAGGTAAACCAGGGATTAAAGAACAAATAGAATTTTTCTACCCTTACTTTAAATAGTTTGGAAAAAAGGAAATGCCCGCATTCGTGGACAACTACCAAGATTGATAAACTGAGAATTAACTGTGCTGCTTTTATTACTATTGTTTCCATATTTCTGTTGCCTTTGCTCTTGCTTCTTCGTTTGTTTGTATATAATCGTCTAATGTGGGCGAAGCGATAAACGGAACAGCATTCATCGTTTCCTCAATCACATCGCTCATTGATAAAAATCCTATTTTGTCCTGCAAGAAGGCGGCCACTACAATTTCGTTGGCTGCATTCAGGATGCACGGCATATTGCCTCCCTGCCGGATGGCTTCAAACGCAAAACCTAAATTGCGGAAGCGCGTGGTATCCGGTTCTTCAAACGTAAAAGTATTGAATTTATTGAAATCCAAAGGCTCAAAATTTGATTTTAACCTTTCGGGATAAGCCAAAGCGTACTGAATCGGCAAGCGCATATCGGGCAATCCCAACTGGGCCTTGACGGACATATCCCGGAATTGCACCATGGAATGGATAATGGATTGCGGATGAATCACCACCTGGATTTGTTCGGGAGTAACGCCGAACAGCCATTTGGCTTCTATCATTTCAAATCCTTTATTCATCAGGCTGGACGAATCAATCGTTACTTTCGCCCCCATCGTCCAATTCGGATGCTTCAAGGCTTCCTTTTTAGTTACTCGTTGGAGTTGTTCCAAACTCAGATTCCGGAAAGGACCTCCCGAAGCGGTCAACAGGATTTTATCCACCGGATTATCCGGTTCCCCTACTAAACACTGGAAGATAGCCGAATGTTCGGAATCGACCGGCAAAAGGGGTGTTTTGTGTTCTAAAGCTAACCGGGATATAAGTTCCCCGGCAATGACCAAGGTTTCTTTGTTGGCCAAAGCAATGGCTTTGCCGGCTTTGATGGCACGAATAGTCGGTTGAAGTCCCGAATAGCCGACCATAGCGGTCAGCACCATGTCAATGGGTTCGGCTTCGACTACCTGCGCAATAGCATCCGCACCTGCCCACACTTTAATAGGGAGGTCTTTGAGTCCCTCTTTGAGTTGCCCGTATTTGGATTCATTAGCAATGACGACCATTTCGGGCATAAATTCACATGCCTGCCGGATAAGCAGTTCCACCTGATTATTAGCAGTCAAAGCATAGACTTCCAATTTATCGGGATGCTGGCGTATCACATCCAGCGCTTGCGTACCTATCGAACCGGTTGAACCGAGTATAGCTATTTGCCGTTTTTCCATTTCGGGGGCAAAGATAGTTAAATCTTCGTTATTTATTAGCAGGCTTTTGACTTAGAAGTAATCTTTTTTATCAAACAATACAATAATTTTTTCCGCTTCAAAGATAACATACTCGCAAAGGAAATTTTTTACTTCTATATGATATTTGTAATCAGCCTCTATTCTTTTATTAAAAAGAATTTTCAATTTTCTCCCGATTTCATTTTCATTCCTATTCGGAGAATTTTCCAAAAATCGAATTACTTCTCTGTGTACACTTATACCATCTGTGTATATCGGCAATCGTTCTCGAATATATCCAAATGCTCCATAGTAAGCTCTATTAATTAAAGTTCTGTAATGGGCCTCGGTGTATCCGGCTTTGAGTTCTTTCGAAATCTTTATAAAATCCTTAGGGTTAAATCTCATAGTGAATAGCTACTAAATATATTTTTCGTGAAATTTCAGGATACAAACGATGTATCTTCCTAAAAAAGGCGCTTTGATACTGACTGGCTATTTCCCTGTCAATTTGTGTGTAAGCGATAATAAAGAGAGTTTCTTCATCCAAATAGGATAATTCAAGGGCGAATTGGGCATTTTTGTCCAAATTAGTTTTAACATCCCGTACAATTGAAGGTAAAAATTCAACTACATCCGGATTGTTCATTAAAAAAGCTTCTACTTTAGATGGCTCCTCACAAGAAAAACAGTGCTTCCAAGAGTCATGATTTACTTTTCTTTTCCGGACAGGTGCTTCTAAGGTTGCTAATTGTTCCATATAAATTGTTTTTAAAAAGGTGATTGATATTTTGCAAAGGTAAGAATAAAATGAAATAATCCAAAGAGATTTTCAAAATACGATGAATTCTTCCGGATTGACCGGTTTGCCGTTATACCACAATTCAAAATGCAGGTGGTTGCCGGACGATAGACTGCCGGTGTTTCCGGCCATGGCAACGGCTTCGCCGGCGTTGACGTTGTCACCCTCTTTTTTCAACAGCCTGGCATTGTGTTTGTAGATGGAAATAAAGCCGTTGGCATGTTGTATTTGAATAACATAACCGGCATTAGCATCGAATCCGGCGAAAACAATCGTTCCTTTCATCGTCGCTAAAACACTTTCTTTCGGCGAAGCTGCCACATCCACGCCGTAATGTTTTTCCTGCGCATTAAATTTACTTGAAATAATGCCTTGCACCGGACGGTAGAAAATCAGATTGCCGGGTAAGGAGGCCGACGAACTCAATACATTCAGATTGTAGCGCTCTTCTTCTTCATAATTTTGAACAAATTTCGTCAGTTCTTTGGATTTTTTCAAATTATCCGGTTTAACGGATACGGTATCCGGTTTCGGCGTTTCGGCTATCGGACTTTCTCCTTTTAAGATAGCGGTCGTATTTTCAAGATATTGTGTCTGAAGTTGGAGGATTTGTTCCAACGAATCGGTTTTCAGTGCATTGGCTATCATTTCCTGACGGATTTCCGAATCCATATAGCCCGGCAGGTAATTGCGGATAGGCGTATTGATAATGACTATGGATGTCAATGTCACCAAGAGGGCGGCAAAGGCGAGCACTACCCAGAAACCCGACAATAAAGACAGTCTGAATGCGAATACCTCTTCCAGTGTATTCTCATTCAGGAAAAGCAGTTTATATTTGAACCGTACTTTTTCCCAAAAAGCGGAGAAATCGGGTTTGTTCTTCATTCGATTGTCAATTCATTCAGCAAGCGTTGGCAATTGCCCCATTTATCAATCATATACAGGATATAACGAACATCCACGGCGATACATTTCTGTACGTCGGTTTCAAAAGCAATATCGCCGCTCATGGCTTCCCAGTTTCCGTCGAAAGCCAAACCGGTTAAACGTCCTTTTCCATCAAAGACCGGACTTCCGGAATTTCCTCCCGTGATGTCCAAATCGGCCAGAAAATCGATGTTCATATCGCTGTCTTTATTGCCATAGCGTCCGAAATCTTTTTTCCGCAACAAATCCATCACTTCCGGTTGTACGTTGAATTCCGGATTGTTGACATCGTATTTTTCAAAAATGCCTTTTGTGGTGGTACAATAATCGTACCAGGCGGCATCGTAAGGGTGGTAGCCTCCCACTTTTCCGTAGGTCAGGCGCATCGTGAAATTGGCATCGGAAGGAAAATTTTTCTCCGGCATCATTTCCCGCAATCCGGCCATGAACAAGTGCCGGCCTTCCTTGATGTTGTCGTTATCCTCTTTCAAGGAGGCGGATACGGATTCCAAGGTTTTTCCGATGGACTGGGATAATTGCCAAGCCGGATCTTTTTCCAATTTTTTGAATTGTTTTTTATCTTCCAATGCAGCTTTTAATTTATCCGGAGAGGTCAAAATGGTTTTTTTGAACACTTCGGCAGCATATTTGGCGTAATTCCCTTTGTATTTTTTATCGATTTCCGGAAAAATAGCAGGCAATTGCGCAGCCGGAATTTTTTCTTTCAGAATTTGAAGCATGGCAGCCAATACTTTTTCGTCCAAAGCCGGTTCGTAATCTTTATACAGCGGCAACAGCATCTCGTTGAAAAGCAAAGCCGGGTTCACGTTATCCCCTTCGGAATGGATATAGTTGGCATAATAAGCCCATTCGAATATTTCGGCGCCGTAATAAAATGCCTCCACCAAATACGTTCTTGTCTTTGCGTTGTCCATCGAATGGATATAGCCTTCTTTTTGCAAATTCAAGGTATTTTCATATACTTTCCGTTGAGCAGGATTTTGTGCAATCCATTGAGTGAATTGGTTTTCCAAGGCTTGTTTCCGTTCCACCACGTGCATCCGCGCCAATCCGCGGTTCATGCCGATGGAATTTTTCCAGTAATTGGAACTGCGCGCGTATTTGGAAGCGTATTTAATCCGGATGGCATCGCTTTGCAGCATGGCTTCTTTCCAGATATCCTGTTTCACGCCCCGGACTTCAATCCGTGGTTCATTACTGCTTTTCACTCTCCTTTCAACTCCCCAGGAGGATAAATACCGGTCGGTACTTCCCGGAAAACCCAATACCATGGCAAAAGAGCCTTCGTCATATCCGTTTAATGAAACCGGTGCATAATATTCGGGCTTGTACGGAACATTGGTATCCGCATATTCGGCCGGTTCGTTTCCGGCGCCGGCATATACCCTGAACACACTGAAATCGCCGGTATGGCGGGGCCACATCCAGTTATCGGTATCGCCGCCGAATTTTCCAATGGAAGAAGGGGGCGCAAATACCAAACGGATATCCGTATATTTTTTATAAATGTTAACGTAATACTCATTTCCGGCATAATATTCATCTACCGTTACCACGTATCCCTCTCCCAGCAAATCGGTGTATTGTTTTTGGATAGCGTCTGTACTTTCACCATCCAATACGGATTGTGTCACAGGGATTGTTTTCTTTAAATACAAAACATACATACCCTCAATCGGGATTTCATCTTCCGGTGTATGCGCTACGAACCCATTTTTCAAGTAATCGTGTTCCACACTGCTTTTCGATTGGATAGCGCCGTAACCGCAATGGTGATTCGTGAAAATCAAACCTTTATCCGAAACGGTGATGCCCGTGCAGCCGCCATCGAATTGTACGACAGCCTTATACAACGAAGGCGTTGATTCATTATACAATTGGCCGGGCGTAAGTGTCAAGCCCAATGCCTGCATCCGGTCCCAGTTTTCCCGGGTAAGATTGTTTAGCATCCACATACCTTCATCCGCACAAAGAGAGAAGCAAAGCAGGAAACTGCTGAAAAGAGTGATAAACCGTTTCATATATTCATATTTTATGCGATTGCAAAGATACAATAAAAACGGAAAAGCGCAATGATTGTTATGTTTCTGTGAATTTTGCTAAAAAAAGTTAAGTTTTTGTTACAAAAGCATTTTTGTTAAAAAAAATAATATTAAGTTAAAAAATAGTTGTATTTTTGTTTCTGAATGAAGTAATGAAATAATGAAGGATTATGAGCTCAACGCAGTTTCAAGAAAAAATTTTGGGCATCCAGGAGAACATGTTTAATTTTGCGATGATGCTGACCGGCAATCGCAACGATGCCTATGATTTGTTGCAAGATACTACCCTGAAAGCTTTGGATAATCAGGAGAAGTATATTGACAACGTGAATTTCAAGGGTTGGGTGCTAACGATTATGCGGAATATTTTCATTAATAATTACCGCAAAGTAGTTAGAAGCCAGACAATCATTGACCAAACGGAAGATTTGTATCATTTAAATCTCTCTCAGGATTCCGGATTTGACTCTCCGGACGGCGCCTATACGATTAAAGAAATCAACAGCGCCATCGGGATTTTGAGCAGCGATTTAAAGACACCTTTCTCCATGTTCCTCGCAGGGTACAAATACAACGAAATTTCCGAAAAATTAGTATTGCCCCTGGGAACGGTGAAAAGCCGCATTTTCTTTGCCCGTCAGGAATTGCAACGAAACCTCAAAGACATGCGGCGGTAATTCAGAATGTCAGATTGACATCCACCCCGAAAGTGAACGGTTTGCCGGCTTGCGCTAAACCACGTCCCATACTTTCGAAGTAAAAGGCGGTATAGCGCGTGTTCAATACATTATTTGCCCAGAGATTAATGCCGGCAAATCCTTTGTTTACGCCCGCCCGCAGGTTCAACAGTCCGTAAAAATCCTGGTAAACATTATTGGCTTCCGTCCAGTAAATCCGCCCGGATGCGTTGTATTGCGCCGAAATATGAAACCGGTCTATCCAACTGTTCTGTAATCTTTTATCGTAAATTCCATTCAGCGAAAAAGTGTTTTGCGGAGCAAAGGGAATGTAATTCCCCAAATAATCGGCTGCTCCCTCTTCGTCGCCTGTTTTATAATCTTTGAACGTTGCGTGTGCAAAACCGTAATTCAGGGAAAATCCCAATTCATTGGTCAGCGCGGCATTCAGCGCCACTTCAAATCCTGCGCTTTTCGCTTTTCCTGCATTTTTCAAGATGCGTCCCTGACCGCTTGCCACAAAATCGGTAATCTGAATATCGTTTACATCCGTATAATACACAGCCACTTCCGTAGAAAGTACATCTTTCAGAATATCCCCTTTGAAACCCAATTCGTAACTCCAACTGGATTCGGGCTTGTACGAAACCAGCGAATCGACAGGGGAAGCGTGAAAATTCCGGTCATATTTAGCCCTGACGGCATCCTGAACAATATCGGCAAAATTTTGAATGTTATACCCGCCTGCTTTGTAACCGTTGGATACCGTGGCATAGACGTAATTATCCGGATTGAATTCGTATTTCAACGCTATTTTAGGAAGTATCTCCGTAAATTCAGTGGATAGATTTCCTTGCAAAGCCGTAACTAACGCACTGTCTTGCAGATGTATGAGATTCGGACCGGCTTGCATGTCAATGGATAAATCCATGTTCATATTTGTCCGGTAGTCCAATTTGGCTTTTTCGTAATCCAAACGAATGCCTGCCGTAAGTGACAAACCGTCTATAAACAAGTTATTATAAGTCGATTGATGAAAAATAGCTCCTCCGTATGTAGGTGTTTTAAATGTTCCCGGAATCGGAATATTCGTATTTTTAATCGTCATCAGGGGCGCGCGCGGGTTGTTTTCGTGAATTTTATCGAATGCCGGCTGTAACAGGGTTTTAATTCCATCGGTGTCCATGGTGGTGGTGACATTGGTTTTCAAACCGGTATGAAACCCGAACAAACCGAACGACCATTGGTAATTATTTTTTGTATTGGATTTAATGGTCAATTCTTCCGTCCACGATTTTTCGTTTTGCAATTGATTTAACCGGAATACAGCCGAAGGACTGTTATCGGTATCCATTTTCATATCATCATCCAAGTATTGAAATCCGGTATTGGAATTGAAAATGAAGTTATCATTCGTATAATTGAGATTAAAATTGCTTCCGGCCAATTCGCGGGTATAATTTCCCGGATAATTATAATCGGGGTCGGCAATGGAACCTGCCGTGTATTCGCCGTACGGAAAAGCGCCTTGGTTCACCTTGTCATAATTAGCGGATAATTGCGCCGTCCAATAGGGATTGATCTTCCAATCCAAACGGAAACTGGCCCCGCCGGATTGCAAGGGATCCGCTTTTTTGCCGGAAAATTGATTGGTAAAATAGCCGTCATTCCGATTGTAATAACCGTTAACGGCAATGCCTACATTGTCCGTGAGTAATTCCGAAACGGAGGCTTTTGCTTTGAATAAACCGTAATTTCCGGTACCCAGCGAAACTTTTACCTGTTGCTCCTGCAACGGTGAAAGGGTGGTGAGATGCACTATTCCACTCATGGCATTCCGTCCGTAAAGCGTTCCCTGCGGACCGCGTAATACTTCAATTTGACGAATATCCAAGAATTCAAAATCGAAAGCGGACTTGTCCAGCAAAGGCGCATGATCGACATACATGCCAATGGATTGCCCAGTGCTGCGTTCCCCGATGCCCCGGATATAGACCGGAACGGACAGTTTGGAACCGTAATCGGGAATAAAGAAATTGGGGATAATTGTGCTTAAATCTTTAATAGTAGAGAGTTTGCGATCTTCGATAATAGAAGGGGTGATAAAAGAAACCGAAGCCGGCAAGGTTTTCAAATCGTTGGTTTCCTTGGTGGAAGAAAGAATGATGACTTCATGCAAGGATTTGACTTCGATCGTGTCCCGGATATCCTCCATCCGCTTTTCCGCCTGCATATTCCATCCGTTTGCCAGGAACAGCAAACCGATCACTGCACATTTCTTTATATTCATACTTTTTTGCCTTAAAAATTGAGAATGCAAAGATAGTAAATTTTTTGAAATCGTATCAAAACATAAAGAATAAGACCAGGGCAAACGCATCTTAATTCATTAGGATTTTCAATAAATAATCATTATTCCATCCTGCATCCAGTCTTTTCCCTTTCACACTCCTCTTTTTCGATTGTTCATGTTTAATGAGATTAAGGGCAATGCGATTAAGAGTGGAAAAATTTTGCGCGGCATAGCCCTCTCTTTTTCGGCTATCATCCTCATTGAATGAAACATCTAATTGCCAATGCAGATTATTCTCTATACCCCAATGCGAGCGAACACCTCTGCCAATCACCTCTGCATCTTCTTTGGAGGAGGTAATATAAAGCCGTATCTCTTTTTCTTCTTTTCCACTTGATTTGATGTAGCGTGTAGCTTCTATCTTTACTATCGCGG
>BNYG01000006.1 GCA_026000155.1 Bacteroidia bacterium
TAAACTTATAAATTATTAAAGTTATGAAAAAGTTAAATTTTGAACAAATAGAAAAAATTTCTGCAGGGACAGAAATTGCCCAAAATGAAAATTTACAACAAATAGATGACTCATTAACACGGAATCAAAAATGTTTATTGCTTGGTACTATATTCACAGGTGGTATTGTGGGAGCTGTACTTGGTCAGGGCTGGGGAATTGGAGTAGCAGCAGCGGCATCAATTGCAGGGGTTATTAATTGTTAAACTACCAAATTGATTAAAAGGGGTATATTTAAGTATCCCTTTTAATTGATTTTTGTCAACGAAACTAAAAATGCAGACAGATGGAAAAAGAAGAAATCATTAAGAAGTTGAAAGTTAATCATTATTCTTTTAATGAAAAAGATGATCAAATCATTATAAGTCTAACCGATAGATGTCGTTTTATCATAACTTTATCTCATGAAGAGATGATAAATTATCAAGAAATAATCCGGTCATCTGTTTTTTTTAAAAAAGATGTTCCCTTGAAATCGGAATTAAAGAATATGATTATTTCTACCATAGTATTGATATTGTTTTCGTTAGGATACAGTTATATCGAAGAAGATTTCTCCATGATAAAGAATCCATTCTTTTGGGTCGCTTTAGGTAGTTTCTTAGCATCATCCACCTATATTCTCTATTATCGTACACGTTTTACACGGATAAAAAAATTACTGAATTTATCTTAAATTTCTGTTTTCCATAACAGTATCATTTTTCTTTATTATGATAAGTTGGCTGCTTAAAACTAATAAGTGGGGATATTATCTTGTGTTATGTTGTATATATATCCTGTTTTCTTATTTGATTAATAATTTTTTACTTACAGATAATCTGTATCATGCTAGTTTTGGAGAGCAATATACTTCAGACCAAATTCAAAAAATACTCAATATCAATAAATCATGGCAATATATCGGATATTGCTTTATTCCTATAGTTATCATTATTAGAACGTTATATACTTCTTTTTGTTTGTATATAGGAGATCTAATTCAAGAAACACATTGGGGGTTCCGGCAGTTATTTAATATTTCTCTAAAAGCAGATATTGTATTTGGATTTGGTATAATATTTAATTTTTACTTCTATGCACTAACAAACAATTACAGTACCATTGATGATTTAAATATTAATTGCGCCTCGCTTTTAAAACTCGTTGGAAAAGAAAATATCCCCAATTGGTTGGTTTTAGCTTACAATTCGATTAATTTTTTTGAATTATTATACATCATCCTCTTAGTTGTATTCCTCAAAATCAGCTTTCAATTAACGTATCTGAAATCAATTGTTTTTGTCTTATTAACCTATTTCATAGGAAATTATCTGTATATTGTCGGTATGACTTTTGTATATTTGAATTTTAGCTGATTATGAAAAGGAAAAATATTCTTGTTATTTTATTTATCTTTTTGCTATTGGGCTTGTCGTGCTTTTTTATGTATAACAAAATCCAAGATACACAACAAAAGAAAAATGCCTATAGCGATATTCCTGCCTTTCAATTGCCGGATATAGATGGAAATGTTATTACAGAATCATCTTTGCAGAAAAATAAATCCACTTTGTTTCTGTTTTTTAATCCGGATTGTGAATTATGCAGAGAAGAAATAAAGCAGATAAAAACAAATCAAGAGGCTTTTAAATCTTTCCAAATTGTATTTTTCACAGATCTTCCAGCGGAATCAATCAAATTTTTCCTGACTGAAATCACATTTGAGCCTTCATTCAATATGTTTTTCCTAATAGATGAAAAGGAAAAATTAATCACTAAAATGGAAGTCAAAGGTACACCTGAATCCTATATTTACAATCAAAATGGGAAATTAATCAAACGGTTTAATGGCCCTGTAAAAATTGAAACTTTAATCAAATATCTATCCGAATAATCCATGACTAAAAACGCTAAGAAGTACAAAAAACTATTCGTCCGCCAACACAGTCAGTTTTCTTGTGGTTTGGCTTGTCTATCCATGCTTATAAAATATCACGGAGGCAATGCCCGGCAAGAAGATTTGCGAAATATAAGCGGTACAACCCTGCAAGGAACGACTTTGCTGGGTCTGTATCAAGCGGCTGAGAAACTGAATTTCACACCCAATGCTTACGAAGCCGACCTCCATTCCCTGAAATCTTTAGACAATCCGGTTATTCTGCATATCATTAAAGATCAGCGTTTGGAACATTATGTGGTTTGTTTCGGATTTGAAAACGGTCAATTCATCATCGGCGACCCGGATTCCGGAATCACGTACCTGAAAGAAGTGGAATTAGACGAAATGTGGCAATCGAAAGCCTTATTGTTGCTGGAACCAACCGAAGCATTTGTCAGACAGAATTCCGAAAGAAAAGAAAAAGGACAGTGGTTGAAACAAATTGTCAAAGAGGATTATCCGGTTCTGACCGTGGCGTTTTTCTTGGGAGTAATTATTTCCGCTTTAGGTTTAACGACCGCCATTTTTTCCCAAAAACTCATCGACGATTTATTACCTTCCCAAAATTTTGAAAAAATTATATTGGGCATTATCCTGTTTTTTATCTTGTTAATGGCAGGAAGCGGGTTAAATTATTTGCGGAGTATTTTCATGCTGCGTCAAACCAAAAACATGAACAATCGTTTGGTCGATAGTTTCTTTTCCAAGATATTGTTTTTGCCCAAATCCTTCTTCGACTCGATGAAAACGGGCGAAATCATTACCCGCATGAATGATTCCCGCCGTATTCAGCAAACCTTATCGTACATTGTGGGTAGTGTATTGATTGAAGTGTTGGTGCTGTTTTTCTCTATCCTCTATTTGTGGATTTATTCGTGGAAAATGGCATTAGTCGCCGCTGCCTGTATTCCGTTCTTTGCTCTTTTGGTGCTGATTTACAATAAACGGATTGTGGAAGGTCAACGAAGCGTGATGGTTTCGTCCGCAGCAACGGAAGGTCTGTTGATTGATGTGATTCAAGGAGTAAACGACATTAAAGTTGCCAATAAGCAAAACATTTTCAAACAATCCGTCCAAGTGATGTACGGTATTTATCAGGAATGTGGGTATAAACTGGGAATGTTGGGGAACCAATATGGTCTTATTGCTCAAGGAATTAGTACAATTACATCGGTTTCACTGATTATTTTGGGAGTGACCTGGATTTTAAATGACCAATTAAAATTAGGGGAATTAATGGCGATTATGACCATCGGCAATATGATTATTTCTTCTACCGCCAGCCTTTCGGGAGTGAATATCCGTTTACAGGAAGCCGGCGTTGCCTTTGACCGGTTTTATGAATTTGCCAAAGCGAAGCCGGAATTTGAAATAGAAACTGCAGAGGCAAAAGGTGATGGGCAAAAGGCGAAAGAGGTTTATTTACAGATAAAAGAACTTTCATTTCGTTTTATTGGGCGCAAAAAATTGTTTGATGCGGTTTCGATGGAAGTAAAAACAGGTGAAATCATCAGCCTTTTTGGTGAAGTCGGATCGGGCAAAAGTACCTTAATCCAAATTTTACAAAAGCATTATTTCCCGGAATCCGGCGAGATACTGTTTAATGGTGTACTTTTATCCGAATATTCTACACCTTTGTGGCGCGAACATATCGGCGTGGTAAGCCAGCAAACCAAAATATTTAACGGAAGTGTAGGTGAAAATATTTGCCTGGGTAATTTCATGGAAGAACGAAAACCGGTCATGCAGTTTTGTGAAAACTACGGCTTCGATTCTTTTTTTAATAATTTTCCACAAGGTTTAGATACATTAGTAGGAGAAGACGGTATCAATCTTTCCGGCGGTCAGCAACAATTGATTGCACTCGCCCGGGCTTTATACCGGCAACCGTCCTTGTTATTATTAGATGAACCGACTTCGGCTATGGATACTAAAACCGAACAATTTGTCATTGATTTACTGCAACAACACAAAGGCCAATATGCGATATTGTTAGTGACACACCGGATACATTTAGCGTCCATTTCCGACAGGGTTTATGTATTAAAAAATGGAACGGTTACACTTGGCTAAACTTTCTAAAAAGATATTTGGTAAAAATTATATCAAATGAGGATTCAGAATTTGTAATCCGGCAATATTCTTAAAATCATCCACATTACGAGTAAGTAGAACAAGCGCATGTTCAAGGGAAGTTGCTGCAATAATTGCATCTCCCAATTTCAACTTTTTATACTTCCGGCGTAAGTCTATCGTTCGCTCTGTTATTTTTTCGTCCAATGGAAGCACCTGCGCTAAACCAACAAAATTTTCCATTGCCTTTATTTTCTGAGGAAGGTCATCAAAACCTAATACTTCTATTTTGACTATTACCGAAATAAGAAATTGCTGCTCAAAAATTTGCTCAACAAAATCCGACCCTTTCGGAGGAATCCGTCCCGAAGCATAATCAATCAATACATTGCTGTCGATTAAATATTTCTGTCCCATTCTTGTCGTATATTTTGCAAGTATTGATTGTATTTGTCTGCTTCATCGGTCGTCAACAATCCTTTAAAACGAGCTATATTGCGGTGGGGCAATTCGGATGATTCTTCTTTTACTTCTTCAGACATATACAGCAGAATTTCTATCTTTTTCCCGACATAATCAACGGGTATAGACAGATTAATTGCATTATCCTGAGGTGTCATAACAGTTCGTATCATGTTGTATTTATTTTGTTATACAAAGATAATCTTTTTCTCACAACATACCAAACAAATTGGAAATGGATAATATTCCATTGAAAATATGTATCTTTGTCCCGGAAAATTGAAAATTCTTTCTATCGCTAATGAATTTGAGAACATTTGTCCCGGAAAGGAAAGATTTCTTTTGGGTCGTAGTATTATCAATCATTGTACTGTTGCCGAACATTTTTTTGGCATTTTACGGCAGTGATTTTGAAGGAGCGCCCCTTTTGAAAACGGTGGTTTACCTTTGTTTTTCCTGCTTGCTCTTTTTTATTCCGTCCTTGTTTCTGAAAGCAAAATACTTTTTTATTTTGCAGGGAATCTTTGTTTTATTCGCTCCTTTGGAAATTGCCCACGTCTTTTTAAATAAAATGCCGGTCACTTCGGCGTACCTGCTTTCCATCGTAGATACGAATTGGGACGAATCAACGGAATTAATGAGTTCGGTCAAAATTCCGATTCTTTGTTATTTTATCCTCTGTTGCTTTTATTTCTTTGTCGTTTTCAAAAAAATACAGAATACCTATTTTATCTGCATTTCCAGGAACCGGATGTACATGGCCGGTATTTTTACGGTCATGCTTTTTGCCGGATTTTCTTTTATGTGGGCGAGAGAATATACGATTGTAACGGATAAAAAAGATGTTTTCAGGAACGCCAATGAAGATTTCACAAAAAAATTCTATAAAACCTATCCTTACGATTTGATTATCAAAAGTTATCAGGTCTATTCTTCCAAAAAACATACAAAGGAAGGACGGGTAAAATTAAAAGATTTCAAATTTGACGCTGTAAAAGAAGATCATTTAAGCGAAAAAGAGGTGTATGTATTCGTAATCGGCGAAACCGGGCGTTACAGCAGTTACTCGCTGAACGGCTATGGACGGAAAACCTCTCCCTTACTGTCCAAAACAGACCACCTTATTTCCTACACCGATTTCTTTTCCGAAGCGAATATTACTTCTTCCAGCATACCTATTATTTTAACACGCGCTACGGCCAGGGATTATGACCGGTCGTATGAAGAAAAATCGTTTGTGGACGCTTTCCAAGAGGCAGGATTCAAGACGTATTGGATTGCCAATCAAAGTGCAGGAAGTAATTTTATCCGCAGGATATCCAAAGATGCGGATGGTGAGTATTTTACGACCACTGATTTTGATGCAAATGATAATTATGATGAAAAGTTATGGAATTTTTTAGATAAAGTATTGGCAAAGAAGGAGGAAAAAGTATTGATTGTCCTTCATACCCTGGGCAGTCATTTCCGGTATAACTTCCGCTATCCACCTCAATACGAACTGTTTAAACCCTGTTTGCAAGGAGCTTTTGACTATGCCTTGGTTTCTTCCAAAAATAAACAACAGTTTATCAACACTTACGATAATTCGATTCTCTATACGGATTATTTCCTGGCAAAGACCATCCAAAAAATAGACAGTTTAAATGCCGTCAGTACCTTGGTGTATGTAGCCGACCATGGAGAAAATCTATTCGATACCCCCGAAAATGTGGTAATGCACGGAGGAAGTTATTACACGAAATACGATTTTCATGTGCCTTTCTTTGTCTGGACATCGGAAAAATACAATCTTCAATATCCTTCTAAAGTAGAAAATCTCCATCAGAACAAGGATAAAAAACTGAGCGCCGGCAATATCTTTTATTCCATGTTGGACATGGCCAATATTACGTTTCCGGAACAGGTTTTAGAAAAAAGTATCGCATCGGAAGCTTTGCAGGAAGATTCCGTGCGATACATTATCAATACGGATATGGAGGTCAAAAAAGGGTATTAAACACTCATTCTATTACCACTTCATTCCAAAGTCTTTTGGGATCTTGTCGGCAATCCCAAATAGTAACGATGTAAATCGTTTCATCTTCAATATAATAGATAACTTTATAGTGCCGCCTTACTACAAGGGAACGAAATATTTCCGTACACCCGGCAAGAATAGGTTCCACAGCTGCCATTTTGGGAAAATTTTTCAAAAACTCTATTTCATCAAGGATGTCATTGCAAATATCGGCTGCGGCTTTGGGATAATTAATTTTAATGAAATTATAAATTTCATCCAGGCGTTTTTCAGCCTTTGGCAGTATGACAATTCTCATATCTACGCATACTTTGCCCTAATCTCTTCTATTGATTTTCCAAGTCCCATTTTGGCGTCTTTCACAGACAGCATCACTTCATAGCGAAGTTCTTCAACAGACATCCGGCAAGGATATCTTGCCGGTTCTTTAGCAATTTTTTTTCTTTTGACTTCTAATTCTAATGTATTCATACTTTGGATCATTAAGATTCATTGCAAAGATACTTTTTCTTTTGCACTATACAAAATCATTCTTCTATTTTTAAAACTAAAAAGCCAACTGAATCCTCTTCACTGCCTCCAACGTATCCTCGCGATTTCCGAAAGCGGTAAACCGGAAAAATCCTTCTCCGGATTGTCCGAATCCTGAACCGGGTGTTCCTACTACTTGTATTTTGTTGAGCAGGAGGTCGAAAAATTCCCATGAAGTCATATTATTCGGAGTTTGCGCCCAGATATACGGAGCATTGACTCCGCCGTAAGTCGTCAGACCCAAGGCTTCCAAACCGGATTTGATGATCTTGGCATTTTCCATATAATAAGCAATTACTTCCCGGATTTGCTTTTGACCTTCCGGCGTGAAAACCGCTTCGGCGCCTCGTTGCACAATATACGCCGTGCCGTTGAATTTCGTCGATTGACGGCGCTTCCACATCGCATTCAGCGAAAGCGTTTCGCCTTTGGATGTTTTGGCTGTCAATTCTTTCGGGACAATGGTATAACCGGCGCGCATTCCGGTAAATCCGGCTGTCTTGGAAAAACTGCGGAATTCAATCGCCGTTTTTCTTGCTCCGGGTATTTCAAAAATACTGTGCGGAATGTCCGGTTGAGAAACAAAAGCTTCGTACGCGGCATCAAAAAGAATCAAAGACTGATGTTCCAAAGCATAATCCACCCATTTTTTCAATTGTTCCCGGGTCAAAACCGTTCCGGTCGGATTATTCGGATAACACAAATAAATGACATCGGCTACTTTTTCGGGAAATGCCGGAACAAACTGATTTTCAGGCGTACAGGGAAGCAATTCGATTTTCCTGCCCGCCATTTTATTCGTATCTACATACACCGGATAAGCCGGGTCGGTAATAGCCACCCAATTGTCCTGTCCTAAAATATCACCGATATTGCCGGTATCGCTTTTGGCTCCGTCGCTGATAAATATTTCATCGGCTTCCACCGGAATGCCTCTGTCCGTAAAATCGTGTTTCAGAATCGCTTGAATCAAGAAATCGTAACCGGCATCGGGCGCATAACCCCGCAAGGTTTTTGCATCCGCCATTTCGTCGGTAGCTTTGTGAATAGCCTCAATCACCGCCGGAACGATTGCCTGAGTGACATCGCCGATTCCCAAACTGATTACTTTTTTATCGGGATGGCTTGCCTTGTATTCCCGCACTCTCCTCGCTACTTCTGCAAATAAATAATTATTACCGATCTCGGTATAATGTTCATTAATTTGTATCATAAATTTTTAACTATTATATCTTTCTTCCGGTCTGCCGGAAAAACATCCAATTGATTAATTTTAGTTCCCTGGCTTTTCACCCGTACGGTCGTATTGCCAAAGGCATGCATTTTAAAATCTACATTCCACGATTCCGGGAAAGCCGGTAGCACATAGATTTTTTCATCAACATTTTGTAAAATCATGTGTTGCAAAGCCAGCGTAAAAACGCCTCCATTATCAAAATCCGGCACATAATCGCTACCCGGTTTCCAGAAAGCCGGAAAACGAATAGCCGGTTCAAGGGCGGTGATATTTTTCATAATGCCGTTTTTAGCTTCGTCCGTTAATCCCAACAAGGCAGCCTGTATGGGGCATTGCGACCAGCAATTGCTTTGTTTCCATATCCGGTCGTTGTAAGTATTAAGCGCCACATTTAAATCGGGATGTCCTATTCCGTAGAGTTTGAACGGAAAAACAACATAAAGCTCCGGATTTTCATAATTGCGTCCAATACCGTATTCTTCCGCCGGCAATATTTTTTGTTTGTTCTGTGTCATCGGAATGGCCGGCAAGGATTTCAAACAATTATTCCATTCATTCAACAATTGCTTGTCGATTAAGTTTTCCGGCAAATCAGTTAATTGGGCAATCGTATAGCGCAAACCGGCATTGTAATCCACCGGATTAACACAATCCCAGAATTGTTCGATGGCATTGGCCGGAACAAAGCGAATGGTATTGTTGATGCGCGGCCAGTGCTGGTCAAAAAAACGGATGACTTGCGTGGCAAAAGGTACAATATATTCTTTCGCAAAAGCTTCGTTTTTCGTATAATCGTAATATTCCAGCATTAATGTCAACACTTCCAGAGCGCCTGAATAATGATACCGGATCCAACGGGTATCCGATGCCTTACCGTCCACATTATTCCATCCCCAATCGTCCTGGATATATAAACCGAAGAAATTCAGGGTTTCTGGGAAAAAAGCGCCTCCGTGTCCGTAGTATTTTTTAGTAATATCCGATTGGATACCCAGCATATTCTTGTACATATCGAACCAGGGTTTCAGCAAGTCGTAATCGCCCGATGCGGTCAACGGCATATAAAATAAACGGTTGTTTTGATGCCAATAGCCCGGTCCCCAATTCCTGTAATCGCCGTTCAATCCTTTGTAATCGAAGGTAAAATTCCCTCCGTTGAATTTGGCAGGATAAGTTCCACGACTTTGGCAAGCCATCATAAACCGTTGAAGCAAATAGGCTTGTGTTACTTTTTGAGCATCCGCATCACCGGACAGGAAAATCCAGCTTCTATCCCAAAAATTGTCCCACCAGGCAGAATGCTGTTGACGTGCCGTTTCTACTTTTCCGGCAGCAATGGAATTGACAAGGCTTCCCAATTGCGCATCCCATGCTGCAACTGTTTCTGTTTGTGCGGTATAGGGATAAATGGAAAGTGCAAATTTCTTGCCGGTTTTAGCGGAAATCAACGTACTGTCATTCAAAGGTTGCATATTTGTTCCCAGAATCGCTGCGCCAAACGTCCGGTGCAAGTAAGGATCGGGATATTTGGAAATTAATTCCGGTATATTTTGTTTCGTGAGAATGGTAGGATAAAAAGAACTTTCATTCCGGTGATACCATTGGATCCGATCCGGTTTTTTCACCAGTACATCCGCACTTTCAGACGGACGGACAGGGCTGTTCATCAATCCCCTGAAACTCGAAGCCAAACGATCGTCTGACGAAGGAAGCGTATAGGGTTCGGGGCGCATAAGTTCTGTGGTACAGGTAATTGAAATATCTTTTTTCGCCTCCGTTTCCACCCTCACTACCGGTTGATTGGCATCAATCCATATTTTCAGTTTTACTTCATTCCCTTTGGTTCCTGCCGACACATTGATTTCCCCTCCGTACAGATTGAGCGTTTGGGAAAAGTGTGCATCCTCAACAAAAGGATTGGGTGAAAGGCTAATCCGTACCCTGCCGACTTTCAGCAAGCGGGTGGCTTCGCTCCAAGTATCGGATTTTCCGATGTACAACATCAGATCGCCTCCTTTTTCAATCCATACATTGGCGGTGATATCCCCGTTTCCCAAAGGCATGGATTCCATAGAACCGTTCACACTCAATGTATTCCACGTTACATTGTAGGCATTCAATTGTTTCAGGACATCTTCCGGCAAGCGGTTTTTGGCCTGAACAGCCAAACTTCCCGAAATCAACAAAAAAGAAAAAAGGATAGTTTGAATCCAATAAAACTTGTTTTTCATTTAGCTATAAATAATTAATTGTACAAATAACGTTTGATGCTCTTTTTGGGAGTCTTTTCAAACTCATTCGGATACAGTTGGATTTCGGCGATCTTTTCGTAAGAAGCGACCATCCCGTTGATCGTATTTTTATTTTGATCCATGATCTTTTTCAGGTCGTCTTCATTCATACCTACGGAATCTACCGCTTCATAATCCGGATAAATGAGCGCTATCAATTTGCCGTTCCGGTCCACCACTAAACTTTCCATTATGAAAGGCAGGTTATCCAATTTGGCTTCTATTTCTTCCGGGTAAATGTTTTGTCCGCTGGCGCTCAGGATCATACTTTTGGAACGTCCGCGGATAAAAATATTGTTGTCGCAGTCGATCGTTCCCAAATCACCGGTTTTCAACCAGCCGTCTTCGGTAAAGGCCGCTTTCGTGGCTTCTTCATTTTTATAATAACCCACCATCACGTTCTGTCCTTTTACCTGAATTTCTCCGGCAATCGTATAAGGATCTTCCGATTCAATCCGTACTTGCATGCAAGGCAATACTTGACCGCAGGAATGAGCCACATACGAATCAACAAGTGAAAAACTGATCAAGGGAGCGCATTCCGTCATTCCGTAACCAACCGAAACGGGGAATTTTATTTTAAGCAAAAACTCTTCTACTTCCGCATTCAACGGAGCGCCGCCAATAATGACCTGGGCAAAATTTCCACCAAACGAATCCACCAATTTTTTACGGATTTGCGCATAAATTTGTACATCTAAAAAGGGTACGCTTAAAGCCAGTTTCATGGGGAGTTTGTCCAAAGTCGGCAGAATCATTTTCCGGTAGATTTTTTCCAGAATCAAGGGAACGGAAATGATCAAAACCGGTTTCACATCGGCAAAAGCTTTCAGCAAAATTTTCGGAGAAGGTGTTTTTCCTAAAATAGTTACATCGCATCCGGCAGATACCGCATACAAAAATTCAAAAGCCGAGCCGTAAGTGTGTGCCATGGGCAGGAAAGACAACATGGCATCTCCCGGCTTCAAATTGAACTTCGCATGGGCAAAGGTAATATTTCCCGACAAATTGCTTCCGGTAATCATCACGCCTTTACTGAAACCGGTGGTGCCGGAAGTATAATTCAATACCAATATACTATCATTCGAAACAGGTTTATAATTAATGTTTTTGCGATTAAATGCAGGATATTTTTGGTGGAATTTAGTATCGAATTGAGTCCTAATTTCCTCCAATTCTTCCTCTTCTTTCTGGTATTTCAAACCGAAATCCGTCAGCGAAAAGGCTCCCCGCAATTCGGGCAGTTTTTCTTCTTCCAAAGTTTCCCAGGTATTATCGCCGGTAAAAAGGAACACCGATTCCGAATGATTGATAATATGATGAATATCGTTCGAACTAAAGTCCTGTAAAATAGGGACAATCGTTGCCCCTTAGGTAACGGTTGCCAGATAGGCGATACACCACCTGGAGTTATTTTTACCGACCAATGCTATTTTATCTCCTCTTTTTACCTTGCATTCTGCAAAAAGGATATGCAACCGGGCAATTTCTTTCGCTATTTCACCATAAGTAAATGAAGTACTTGTTCCATAATCGGTTAACGCAGGAAGTTCAAAATTATTCTTGAAAGTATCTTCGAGAAGCTGAACAAAATTTTCTTTTTCCATGGCACATTTTTTAATTATTTGTGCAAAAATAAGGAAAAATATGGCATTAACAAAAAATTAATGTATTTTTGTCCAACATTAGAATATGTGCGTTATCCATAAAATTTAAACAATTGTGAAACAATTCATGAAGAATATTATTTTGTTGTTTTTATTACTTATCCGGGCTATATCTGGCATCGTTGCTCAAGATGTAAACTATGGACTTGCATTCAATTCTTCTGAAGTAGTACAGGAAAAACGTACCGGATTAAACTTGACTCCTTCCAACCCCCTTTCATTCCCTAACGGTTTTTCCTTGTCTTTTGATATTTGTATCCAAACAAATTCCGGATTCAGCTATGGTTATGTGTGCAGAATCATGGGTCAGAATGAACAACATATTGACATCCTTTTGCGTGAAGCAGAATTGGTTGTCACTCATTCACTGGATAAAACCATTGCTGTTTTTTCACCTAACAACATCTATTATACCTTTAACCGTTATCTTACTTTTGATGTACAATTTGACATTGAAAATAACACACTGAATATTGCCATGAAAGGCAAAAAAATTTCTACGAAAAGAGTACCCATGAAAGATTTCAAGGAAGTGAACATTGTATTCGGTAAATGTAATGACCCCCAATTTCAAGTCTATGATGTTCCAAAAATAGCTATCAAAGATATTCGAATCAATAATCACAAAGAAAATCCGGTTCTTTTTTGGCCTTTATCCACCCATATTCAAGATGGAGTGCTGGATGAATTAAAACAACAATTGGCATCTGTCGAAAATCCGCAATGGATATTGGATAGCTATGCTTCCTGGAAACAGCAAATTGCTTTTAATACCCAGGATAATCCTCAAATTTGTTTTAATCCTGACAATAATAATATGGCTATTTTCGACCAAACGTTTTTTTATTCCTACGACTTCAATTCACAAACCCTTACAAAAAAGCAATTGGAAAAAAGGAATACTGAAAACTTTTATACAAATCACGTAGGATATAATTCATTGACTCATGCTTATTACTCCTACTTCGAGGTTAAGGAAGATGTAACTACCTACGATACAACAACAAACAAGTGGAATTATATGGTTGACAAGGTGCGGACAAGTTCTTATTATTGGCATCACAACAAAATTATAGCTCCCTTCGATAGTTGTCTGTACATATTTGGAGGTTATGGGCACCACAGATACAACAGCACCATCAATAGATATGATTTCAAAACGCAAATATGGGAAGAACGGCATTTTCATGGAGACCAAATTCAACCGCGCTATTTAAGCGGGCTGGGCTCCCTTGATGAAAACAGGATTCTTGTTTTTGGCGGTTATGGTAGCGAAACCGGTGCACAGGAACTATCACCTCAAAACTATTACGATTTGTATATTGTGGATATAAAAGCAATGGCTATCAAAAAAATATGGGAATTAACACCTCCCGATGAAAACTTTGTAGTAGCCAATTCGCTTGTTGTGGATACTTTAAATAAATGTTTTTATGCCTTGTGCTTCCCGCACCAAAGATATAACACCAAGCTGTTTTTGGGAAAATTTTCTTTGGAAAAACCTGAATATGAAATATTGGCCAACAATATTCCCTTTGTTTTTCAGGATATTTCTTCCTATGTGGATTTGTTTTTGAATAAAAAAACAGATGAATTGGTAGCCATAACCGCTTCACCCGCTACACAGGATTCAACGATTACCATTTCAATTTATTCTCTGGCATACCCGCCCTTGGCAGAGAAAGATTTATATCAGCAACATCACAACCGGCTATTTGACAGGAAAATTATTGTCGCCTTTTTCGCCTTGTTAGGAGTATTATTATATATGAAGAAAGGAAACAAAAAAAACCGGAAATTTCTGATGGTTCCGGATTTGCCAACAGACAGTGTTGAAAACAATGAATCTTCCAAAACTCGAATCGACAAAAGCGCCATTTTTTTATTTGGCGGATTTCGGGTACTTGATAAAAATGGACACAATGTAACAGGCAAATTTTCTCCTTTGCTCAAACAGCTATTTCACATTATATTGTTGAATACCTTGAAGGATGGAAAAGGTGTCTCTTCCTTAAAAATCAGAGAAACACTTTGGTTTGACAAAACACAAGAAAGCGCCAGAAACAACAGAGGAGTATTGATAAGCCGATTGAGACAGATTTTCGAACAGGTGGGCACCATTAATATCGACAACAACAATTCATTTTGGACTATTGAATTTGGGTCTGACATCTATTGTGATTATTATGAAGCGATTACCTTAATGAAGCGACTGAGGAATTCAGATAATCCAAGCAATGAAGATGTACGCAATCTTCTATTCACTGTATTGGGAGGAACTATGTTGCCCCATCTACAGAATGATTGGATTGATCCGTTTAAAGCCGATTTTTCCAATAATCTGATAGATGCTTTGCTCTATGTTTTGCACCACCCCCATCAACAATTATCACCCAAAGATTACATAGATGTGGCGGATGCTATTTTTATCCATGATGCACTGAATGAAGACGCCCTGACAATAAAGTGCAAAACCTTGGTAACAATGGGTAAAAACGGATTGGCAAAAGGTGTTTACTCGTCATTTATAAAAGAATATAACGCTTCTTTCAGCTCAACATTTAAATACTCTTTCGACCAAATCGTTTCTTAAAAAGAGCAAACAAGAGTCTTTTTGAGATATAAACGTTATTTTTTTTGAAAAAATGTTCTTTTTTTTCAAAATTTCCCCCTCGTTAATTATTTCATTAATCACTTCGTTTATTACTTCGTTATTGCGGTCAACATATCTTTACGAGATATTTTTTATCTAATATTAAATAGTATGATATGAAAGACTCAAAAAAGAGACTCAAACGAAAGAGTGATTTTGAAAACAGAAGCAAAACGTTCGGGATGATTCACCGGGTTGCTGTTCTGTTGTTTTGTTTGGCGATTTCATCATCGCTGTATGCGCAAAAGAGAGTACAGGGAACTGTAGTTGACACTAAAGGTGAAGTAGTTATTGGAGCATCCGTTGTCGTTGACAAAACGACAAGAGGAACGGTGACTGACATTGACGGAAAGTTTTCTATTACAGCCGGCTCAAATGAATCTTTGAAAATAACCTATATCGGTTATAAAGAGAACATCGTATTGGTCGGCAATCAAACCGAATTAGTCATCGTCTTGGAGGAAAATCAAGAGATGCTGGACGAAGTGGTGGTAGTGGCTTTCGGAACACAGAAGAAAGAAAGTATGATTAGTTCGATTGAAACGGTCAATCCGAAAGAACTGAAGGTACCTTCGAGCAACTTGACAACCGCTCTTGCAGGTAGGGTGTCCGGTTTGATAGCCTATCAACGAAGCGGAGAGCCGGGAAAAGACAATGCCGACTTCTTCATTCGTGGTGTAACTACATTCGGTTACAAGAAAGACCCGCTTATTTTGATAGATGGAGTAGAAACCAATTCTACGGAACTTGCCCGTTTAACTCCGGATGACATTGAAGCATTCTCTATCTTGAAAGATGCTACGGCAACCGCTTTGTATGGAGCACGTGGCGCCAATGGGGTAATCCAAATCAAAACAAAGGAAGGACAGGAAGGCCCTGCTAAAGTACAGGTACGCTTGGAAAATTCATTTTCTTCCAATACGCGCAATATCGAATTGGCCGACCCGATTACTTTCATGCAGTTAAATAATGAAGCCCGTAATACGCGGAATTTGATAGGAAGTACGGATTCAAGATACACTCCCGAAAAAATAGACCAGACAATCAGAGGCGGAAATCCTTACGTATATCCTGCCAATGACTGGCGCGAATTGTTGATAAAAGACGTGGCAAGCAACCAGCGTGCCAATTTGAGTGTGAGCGGCGGAGGCGGTATAGCCCGCTACTATATAGCAGGCAGCTATACCAAAGACAATGGAAACCTGAAAGTTGACAAAAAGAATAATTTCAACAACAATATTGATTTGCGTTCGTATCAACTTCGCTCCAATATCAATATCAATGTCACGAAAACGACGGAAGCTATTGTTCGCTTGGCAGGTAGTTTTGATGATTACACCGGCCCCTTAGATGGTGGGGAAGGAATGTATCAAAAGATTATGCAAGCCAATCCGGTGGAATTTCCGGCGTATTTTCCGGCTGAATACTCAGTAGGAACGCAGCATATTTTATTCGGTAATGCTCCACGTGGAAATATGGCTGCCGGTTATATAAATCCATATGCCGATTTGGTAAGAGGGTATAAAGAATCTACAAAATCACGAATAGAGGCAGCTTTCGAAGTGAAACAAGATTTTGGCTTTATCACCCCCGGCTTGAACGGACGCGCTTTGTTCAACACTTCCCGCTATGCTTATTTTGATGTAATGCGCGCTTATAATCCTTATTATTATGCCGTTTCTAATTATGACCGGTTTTCGGGAGAACTTCCAACCATCAGATTGTTGAATGAAGAAAATAACCCTACCGAATATTTGAATTATGCGCAAGGAGAGAAAGATACTAATTCAACGGTTTATGTAGAAGCCGCCTTGACCTATAATAAAAAGGTGAACGATGTACACGATATCAGCGGATTGCTCGTATATCAACACCGCAACCAGCTTTATTCCAATAAAGAAACATTGCAATTGTCATTGCCTTATCGCAATCAAGGTGTTTCAGGTCGGTTCACTTATGGTTTTGACAGCCGTTACTTGGTCGAATTAAACTTCGGTTACAATGGCTCTGAAAGATTTCACAAATCCGAACGATTTGGTTTCTTTCCTGCTGTGGGTGGAGGCTGGATAGTTTCCAACGAGAAATTTTGGAGCGGCTTGGAAAAAACCCTGCCCAAGTTTAAATTAAAAGGAACTTATGGTCTTGTGGGTAACGATGCCATCGGCGACGAAAATGACCGTTTCTTCTATCTTTCGGAAATGAATATGGCGGAAGGCGGAAGAGGATACACCTTCGGACAAGGGCTTAATTCAGGCGGACAAACCAGGGACGGGGTAAGAATTCTCCGTTATGAAAACAAAGCAATTACTTGGGAAACAGCCTATAAAACCAATCTTGGTTTTGAATTAAATGTTTTAGGCAATTTTGAAATACAAGCGGATTATTTTACCGAACAACGTAAAAATATCTTGATGACAAGAAGTTCAATTCCATCCACCATGGGTTTATCGGCAGATGTGAAAGCCAATGTGGGGGAAGCCAAAGCAGGCGGATTTGATGCATCTATTGATTATAACAAATTTTTCAAGTCGGGTTTTTGGCTGCAAGGCAGGGCGAATTTCACGTATGCTCACAGCGAATTTACGCTTTATGAAGAACCGGAATACAAAGAAAAATACAAATCAAGGGTAGGCAATTCCCTCAATCAACAATACGGTTTAATTGCAGAACGATTGTTTGTGGATGATTATGAAGTGGCAAATTCGCCAACACAAACTTTTGGCGAATACATGGCAGGCGATATCAAATACCGGGATGTAAACGGCGACGGCATTATTACCGATTTGGACGAAGTACCATTGGGCTATCCCGAAGTTCCTGAAATCGTTTATGGTTTTGGACTGTCGACAGGAAATGACAACTTCGATGTTTCACTTTTCTTCCAAGGACAGGCGCGTTCTTCGTTTTGGATTGATGCAACGGAAACAAGTCCGTTCAGCTTCAATGACAATGGTCAAAGACCTATCTTGAAAGTGTATGCCGACAGTCACTGGTCGGAAAACAACCGCGACTTATATGCTATCTGGCCGCGTTTAAGCGAGAATGTCATAGCCAATAATACCCATAGAAGTTCTTGGTTTATGCGTGACGGATCATTCTTAAGACTTAAAACGCTTGAAGTGGGTTATAAATTGCCGAGAAAATTACTGAGGAAAGCGCATCTTGATAATATCCGGATTTATGCAACCGGCAACAATCTGTTGCTTTTCAGCAGATTCAACCTTTGGGATATTGAAATGGGAGGAAAAGGCTTAGGCTATCCTATTCAAAAAGTTTATAATGTTGGTATTCAAATTGGCTTTTAATAATTATAAAAGATGAAAAAGTTTATATTATCAATGACAGTTATTCTGTCGCTCGGTTTATTTTATTCGTGTGATTATCTGGATGTGGTTCCGGATAATGTAGCTACCTTGGACCATTCATTTGCGAATCGTCTGGAAGCTGAAAAGTTCTTGTTCACTTGCTATTCTTATATACCTAACACGGCCGGCGTTAGCGCCAATGTCGGACTTTGCGGCGCCGACGAAATATGGACCAACCGGTACAGAGAAAATGACGGTTTAAGAATAGCCAAAGGCGAGCAAAACATCAACGACCCGCTCATTAATTATTGGGAAGGACGAAGAGGCGCCAATGTCAATTTGTACAATGGCATTCGCGATTGCAATATTTTTCTTGAAATATTAGCAGACAAAAACAAGATATACGACTTGCCGGAAGATGTAAGACGCAGATGGACTTGCGAAGTGAAATTTCTGAAAGCTTTCTATCATTTCTATTTGTTCAGAATGTATGGACCTATCGTTATTGCGGACATGAATATTCCAATAGACGCTACTCCTGATGAAGTGCGCGTAAAACGGGCGCCGGTGGACGAAGTAGTCCAATACATATCCGATTTATATGACGAAGCATTGGGCGATACGCAGAATCAAGACCTTCCTGTGGAAATCTTCAACAGGCAATTGGAATTGGGACGGGTCACTCAATCCGTTGTATTAAGCATGAAAGCCCGCTTGCTGGTTACCGCTGCCAGCCCGTTGTTCAACGGCAATCCGGATTATAAAAACTATAAAGACAAAGACGGTATGTTATTATTCCCGCAGGAGTACGACCCCAAAAAATGGGAAATAGCACGAGATGCTTGTAAAACGGCTTTGGATGCCTGTGTAGAAGCAGGCGTGGCGCCTTATATATTTTATACGGCAAAAAATCTGCAACCGGAAACGCTTCTTGACATCACTATCCGTAATTCTTTTTCCGACGATTTGTGGAGTTCCGAAATTATTTGGGGATTATCCGGAGCCGGCCGCCGAGGAAACGACCAAATTCAACAGAAATCAATGTCGCGTCTGAATCCGAAAGCAACACAAAGTAATACTGTGGCTAATGATGAATTGAATCCGACCATTCAAATCACCAATTTTTACTACACAAAAAATGGCGTACCTATCACAGAAGATAAAACATGGCTTTCGGGTATGAGTAAAACAGATATTCTGCCGATTACTGCCGAATACAAATACAATTTGGCGGAAGGATATGATATTGCCGCCATGCACTTCGACCGCGAACCTCGTTTCTATGCCAATTTGGCTTTCGACGGTTCTATCTGGTATATGGAAAACAGCGCAAACGAAACCCAATGGACTGTGAAATCCCGTATTGGACAACAACAGTCAAGATATGGAGCCGACTATTTTTCAGTGACCGGATACTGGCCTAAAAAATTGGTTAACTGGAAATACGTTATTTCGGACAACAACGAAAGAAAAGTAGTGGATTATCCTTGGCCGGAAATGCGCTTGTCTGATTTATATCTTCTTTATGCGGAATCATTGTGTCAAACAGACGATTTGGACGGCGCTATTGAATATTTAGATAAAGTAAGGGATAGAGTCGGATTGAAAGGCATAGTTGAATCATGGTCGCTGTACTCCAATCAACCGAACAAATATAAATCCAAGGAAGGCTTGATGGAAATTATCAAACAGGAACGTACCATTGAATTGATGTTCGAAGGCTCCCGCTTTTGGGATGTTCGCCGGTGGAAAGATTTGAACAAATTGAATCAAACCATTCAAGGCTGGGACATAGACCAGGAAACAGCCGAAGCTTATTACAGACCGAAAAGTGTATTCAATCAGTCTTTTATCGTTCCCCGCGACTATTTGTTTCCCATTCGGGAATACGCTCTGATAGTGAATCCCAACTTGAAGCAAAATCCGGGATGGTGATGGGAACTAAGAACTAAGAACTAATAAATAAAAAAATATGAACACAATAAAAAAAATCATGTCCTGCTTATTGATGCTTTCCTTGTTTTATGGCTGTTCCGATATGGAACCACAACCCATTGAAAGCAACTCAAAAGCGCCGGGAAAGGTAAATGTTACCAATATTGAAAATACGCCTGGAGGAGCCATCATAACTTATACGCTCCCAAACGACCCCGATTTATTGTATGTAGTGGCAAGATATACAGAAAAAGGTGTTAAAAGAGAATTTAAGGCATCTTTCTATACCAATACGCTTGTCGTTGACGGATTAAGTAAAGAAGAAGATTACACAATTGAATTGACAGCGGTGAATCGCAGTGAAAAAAGTTCCGAAATTGTGCCGATTACCATTCATCCTTTAACGCCGCCGGTACGCGGGGTTTTTCAGTCATTGCAAGGCACAGCCACTTTCGGCGGTATTGCTATTACGTTTGATAATCCATCGAAAGCATTTGTGGCTATCGGCGTTCTTACCACCGATGGAGAAGGCGTTTTTTACGAACACGACACTTTCTATTCTTCCCAGCCGAACGGCAAGTTTTCGGTGAGAGGTTTTGGCGACGGCGAAAGAGCATTCAAACTCTATGTCAAAGACAAATGGGACAACGTTTCCGATACAACGGAAGTAAAAGTGACTCCTATCGGAGAAACGGAATTGGATAAATCTTTGTTCCGGGAAATGAAACTGAAAGGCGATGCCGACCCGACAGCATGGGGTGGACAATTCCGATATATCTGGGACGGTCGTGCTTTGGGTGATAATGAAGGGCAATGGGGTTTGCATACGGGAAACACCGCAGGAGTTCCCTCTGTAGTTACCTTTGATTTGGGTGTAAAAGCCACATTAAGCCGCTTCAAATTGTGGTTTATCATGGACGACAAGCACATGTATAACGACATGAGCCCAAGATTCTATGAAATCTGGGGACGCACCGAACCGATTGCCGCCAATGATGACGGAGATTTCTTCCCACATTGGTTTAAAATAGGAGACATTGAAAATGTGAAACCTTCCGGACTTCCCTTAGGGCAATTGACCGACGACGACCGCGCTGCTGCAAGAAGAGGAGACGAATTAGTGCTCGAATACAACCAGTTTACCACCCGGTATATTCGTATAAAAAGTGTGAAGAATTGGAATAATATCAGCACGATGTGTTTCTCTGAAGTATCTTTCTGGGGAACGAAAATTGAGCCTATCAATTAAATTAAATTATTTACGTATGAAATCAATAAAATATATTTTATTTGCCATTATAGGTGTAATAATCATATCCAACTGTTCCGACATGGATGATTATTTGAAATACACAGGCGGAAAAGAATTAGTATATCCCGGGAAAGTCGATTCTATCGTTTTCCATTCGGGAAGAGAACGGGTTTTATTTACCGGACTACTTATTTCAGACCCCAATATCAAGAAAGTGGGTGTTTATTGGAACAACAAGACCGATTCGGTTATTATTCCGGTACAAAGAACAGCCGGTATTGATTCATTGGAGGTGAATATCCCTTTACCGGAAGGAGCCTACAATTTTCAGGTTTATTCCTACGATGGAGAAGGACATTCGTCTATCGTATCCAATGTCAGGGGAAATTCTTATGGCGCCACCTACGAAAATTCGTTGTACGACCGTCCAGTTAAAAACGCCATTCAGAGTCCGAATTATGCGACAATCAACTGGTATAACGGCGACCCGACTTGTTTTGTAAAGGTCATCTATACAGATAATAATGATAAACAACATTCGGTGTTTGTGCCTGCGAGCAAGGATACGACCCGATTGGACTATTGCAAACCCATGACAGATATTGTGTTGCAAACGTACTATCTGCCGGATGAAACCGCCGTAGATACTTTCAAGGTGGCTCAATCATGGACAATTGGCGCTGATGCCGACATGACTGAGACGTATATCAAAAATTCAGGCGCCGGCAATGTGGGTATCAGGGGTAATTTCTTGAATGGCAACAGCGAATGGGGCGAGCCTATCGACTGGATTGTAACCGACCCTGTAAAAGTGAATGCCCACCAACATGGCTGGGCAAACAGAGATGGAGGCGTATTGCATCCTGAAACATGGGGGCAAGGCGACTTCAGCAATGGTAAAATTTATCAGGTATTTAATTTGCCGAAAGGAAAATACGAATTGGCTTACAATTGTTCAGGCTCCAACACAGCCAACAATGACAATGAAAGAGCGAGAGTAAATGCTTATTTCGTTGCAGCCAAGGGCGATTTACCGCCCGATATTGATGTGATTGAGTCTAACAGCAATACACTTGCCTTCTTCCATGGTGATGCCGTGGCTATCCGTGGCTGGCATACGATTTCTTTCACATTAGATGCCGATACAGAAATTAATATTGGATTTGTATTCAGTTTGAAGAATGAATCACAATTCCGCATTAAAGAATTTCAACTGATGTATAAAGCAAAATAGTTAGGTGGTTTTTTTAGATAGAAAGGCATTCCCGAAGCAATGAGAAAAGCTTAGGGATGCCTTTTGTTAAAATATTGGGGGCTTATCTTTCAACTTAATAAAAAGAATTTATGAAAAAAAATATCATTTTTTTGATACCTGTATTTCTATTGCTTGTTTCGTGTCAAAACAGTAACAAACAAGCAGAACCGGTACAGGTAGCGGCTGGCCTGCTGATTGTCCAGAAGGGTACCATGCCGACTGGTATTATTGGTGGACGTCTTGTGCTCCAGACGCTTGCACAGGAGAAAAATTCGATCTTTGCGCAGGGAAGAAAGCGGGAGACTCTTGCTGGTACGGTGGTTATCCGTCATCATGTCAATCGTTTGCTGGTTCATCCTGTTTACATTGTTCGAATGCTTTTGGTGGCGCCTAATTTTTTTGTAAATTGTTTAAGTCACACTGAATAAAGAGGATGATTGTAGCTAAAAAAAATCAACTATTTAGATAGCGTGACTTAAATGGTTATGTTGATTTTAGATAAAAATTTAAATAATAATAGTATGAAACGAAGCATCGTAATGTTTTTTTTCAAGTATATTTTTATACTTGGCGCATGTATGTCCTTTTTTTCGTGTAAAGACACGCAAACCAATAGCAACATTTTACCGGAGCCTTTTATTAAGGGCGGAATTGCCAAAGTGTCCGGCAAATTGATAAATCCTCCCGACGGCGTATCTGAGATGACTCTCCAGTTTCCGAATCCAGTTACAGCCGAAGAAAGCATCATCGAAACAAAGTTGGAGAAAGACGGCACTTTCCATTTCGAGGTTCCTATAGAATGTTCTTCCGTTATTGCCTTTATTTATGCACCCGGATATTACAGTACTTTGATAGCATTGTCACCTGATGAAGAAACCAATGTGGAAGTCAGGATTAATCGCGGATGGATAGGTATTGTTAAAAATACAGGATTTGAGCTTTTGACAAGGAAAGACAATGCCAATATTCAAACGGCGGTAAATAAATGGTTGGATTATTTGGATTATAGCGACGCTCCGAAACCGCTTTATGAAATGACACCGGAGGAATACGGGCAGTATGAAATGAATAAGACGAAAGTCAGAATCGATTATGCATTGCAAGGCCTTCAATTTTCGGATGCCGGCAGAAATTTTGCAATCAATGAAATGAAACTGTGGCAATTAACCGGTCGTCTTTTTGCCTATAAAGAAGCAATGAAAAGTTTTGGCGACGAGAATCATAATATGTATAACGAACATCCTCAAGAACCCGACAGAGACTACTATTGTTTTTTAAAATCATTTAATCTGAATGACCCGCAATATCTCTATGTTATAAGTCGCTATTCGAGTACGATGCGAAGTATTCTTTCGGCTCCGGCATTGAATATTCCGCCAATTTCGGATACGCCGGTAGATAGTTGGTTGAAAGAGGTTAAAACAAATATTGCCGACCTGCTTGGTTTTGATTCCGGACAATTTTATGATATGCTGGCAGCCAATGCTTATGCTAAGCAGTTCAGAGATGACCTGACTCCCCTTTCAGACAAACAAATTGAAAATATAAAAAAATATTTTGGAGAGGGGGAAATTGCCAAAATCCTTCTGAGAAAAAATAAAGAAATTCAAAAACGTTATGAAGAACGGTTTGCTTCTGTTATTAAAGAAACACCTGCCGTGCCAAAGGAGCAATTAATGGATGCCATAATTTCCAACTATAAAGGGAAAGTGGTATTGGTTGATTTCTGGGCTACCTGGTGTGAGCCTTGTTTGACGGCAATGGAAAAGATTAAAACGATTAAAGAAGAACTGAAAGATAAAAATGTAGTTTACGTTTACTTAACCACCGAATCTTCTCCCAAGGATTTATGGATTAATAAAATTAAAAGCATTCAAGGAGAACATTATTATTTGAACGGAAAAGATTGGGATTATATTTTGGATAGTTTCCAATTTACCGGAATCCCGACTTATTTGCTTTATGATGCAAACGGTGCATTGAAAAACAAACAAGTTGCTTATCCGGGAACGGAAGAAATGAGAAAACGGATTGAAGAATTATTGCCTTGAACAAAGGAACATTTTTATTATTTTTATTACACTTCTTAATGGTCAAAAGGTTTCTTTAAGTCACTGTGTTAAATTTTAAATATACTGAATATGAATTTTAAAATGCTTTTCGGATTTTTTTCTGCCTTAATTTTGATTTTTTCTTCTTGTAAGAACGAAAACAAATACGAAAATGAAGTTAAAACAGGGCAATCCACATTGTCAGGAGTGTTAACAGTAAAAGATAATACGGTAAATATTCAAGAAATAAACGTGTCTTTATCTGTTTTCCAAGTGATTTCCGGAGAACGGGGTGCCGAGTATAGAGAAGAAATAGAAAATTTAAATTGATTAATAATCTGATGCATTATGGTAACAACAGCAATAATATTTGTATTATTTTCACTTGTCTATTTTGGCAGCATAAAACTATTGAATGAGAAAAATAATGAATTTTCCCAGTTCTTAGTGATATATATAGTGATGTATCTTTTAGATACTGTTTAAAAATAAATTAACTCAGGCAAGTAAAAAAGAGCCAATGAAAGGATATACCATAAAAGGCAATAATATTTGTGTATTTGATTTAGGTGAACGCAAGATACAATCCCATCATGATCATTGTGGTTTAGTAAGACTTAAAAGTGGTTATGAAGAAGATGATGATAATGATGATATATCTTGCTATGAGAATCACGGAAACCAAACTTGCAGTGATGCTTTCGGAATACACGAGGGTCGATGTGAATATATTTCGGGAGTTTGTATGGATTACAATGGGCCAGGTACAGATTGCGTCAATTCAAGTAGTCATTTTATTGGGAGTGATTGTTTTTATGCTCTGGCACATTTTCATTGTTGGAATGAAATAATGCAATAAAGGAAGGAGGATATATCATGTTTATTTTATTATTTTTATTATTCCTTTTGCTGATGACATTCTGTTATTGGAAAGCGCCACAGAATATTATTAAAGAAAAGGCGGAATATGTTTTGTTTGTTTTATTGTTTGGAGCAGTTTATTTAATTTTTCAGCTGGTTAGTCTAACAGTATGGGAAATATTTGGAACATTGGATTGGAATGCTTTTAGATTAATTTCGATATTAGCCTTTCCATTGCTGTGTTTTGTATCACATCTTCTTTATCCTTTTAAAAGTGTAAATAAAAACCTGCGACAGCATATAAATTTTTTCCTGTTTTTTGCAACGTTGTTAAGTATGGCAATTGCCGGGTTTTTAATTTTATTGGAGTTTAGTAATATGTAATTAACCGATAAAAGGAGGTTTTATAAGCGATTGCGCATGAATGTGAACGGCTTTGGGCGGATTATGATTTGCAGATGTTGATGGCGAACGACAGGTAAGTTATTTGCGACAGGAAATAAACATTTTTATTTCATAAATCAATGACTTATTAATTACTTCATTAGTCACTCCATTAGCCTATCTGAGCTATCTTTGTGAAAAAATACATAAATATTAAAGTTTTATGACAAACAAAATCCAATTATTGTCTTTTTTTTCACTATTCCTCCTGATGATAGCAGGAATGAATTGTAGTGCTGCAACACAAGAACAACGGAATATTGCTTTCCGGCGAGCAGTGTATCAATCAAGCGCAGCGAATTTTAATAATGTCGGACATCTCGCTGCCGATGGTATTTTTACCGTTAAAAAACAGATTGCTCATGTATTTACCGACCAATATGGAGATAGTCCGCAAGAGGAAAATCCGGAATATGCTTTTGACGACCGTACCGGAACAAAATGGCTGACATTTCACAAAACAGCTTGGTTGCAAATTCAATGGGCAGACGACAAGGCATTGACTGCCTCCACTTATTCCATTACATCCGGAAACGATGACCCGAATCGCGACCCGAAAGCGTGGACGGTGGAAGGCTCAAACAATGGCGTGGATTTTGTGCAATTGGACAAACAAAGCAATAATACTTTCTCACAAAGAAAAGAAACCAAAAAATATCCGATCGCCCAACCGGGAGCATATAAATACTACCGCTTGAATATTACGGCTAATCAGGGGGATGAAAGAATACAATTGGCCGAATGGGATTTATTGGACGGCACAGGAAAATCCGTTATCACTCGTCCCGAAAAGCAAGATGACACTTTAGACAGCCGCTGGCTCAGTCGTTCCAACAACAACGAATGGATTTATGTTGACTTGAGAACGGAAAGCCCAATAGAGTCCGTAAAACTCTATTGGGCGGACGCTCTTTGGGCGGATGCTTATGAAATTCAAACCTCAAACGATGCCAAAACTTGGAAAACCGCATTTACACAAAACCAAGGGAAAGGCGGAACGGAAACTTGTCCGCTAAATGGAAGCAATGCCCGGTATGTACGTCTGTACTGCAAATCAGGCAGTGGAAAAAATTTCTCCGTCACCGAAATGGAAGTATTGGGTGACAATCAATTGAATTACAAAACAGAGCCTCTGCCGAAACCGCTTGCCGATGGTGCGCAATATTTGCGAGGCGGCAATTGGCGTGTGCAAAGAGCATCGGAAGCGGGCACACAAGATGGCATACAACTATCCAAAGCCGGATTCGATGATAAATCGTGGTTGCCTGCTAAAGTGCCCGGAACGGTTTTAATGTCGTATTTGCTTGCCGGAGCGCTTCCCGACCCCAATTACGGTGACCAGCAAGTGCAAATATCCGACAGTTATTTCACAACCGACTTCTGGTACCGGAATCACTTCTCTATTCCGGCTTCGCAGAAAGGGAAAACAACTTGGCTCAACTTCGACGCCATCAATTGGAAAGCGGATGTTTATTTCAATGGCGCTTCGTTGGGACGCATCGACGGCGCATTTATCCGCGGTCGTTTCGATATCAGTCGATTGGCTAATTATGGCGGAGAAAACTACCTCGCGGTATTTATTCATAAAAATGACAATCCGGGTCCGATAACGCTTCAAACAATGGAATCGCCGGGCGGCAACGGCGGAATCTTGGGCGCAGACAATCCGACCATACACGCCAGCGTGGGGTGGGATTGGGTGCCCACCATCCGCGGAAGAAATGTTGGTATTTACAACGATGTATTTCTTTCTTATACCGGCAAAGTTCAGATACGCGACCCATGGATAATCGTCGATTTGGATACGGAAAACAAAGATTTTTCCAAAGCCGGTTTAACAGTAAAGACGGAACTGAGCAATGTTGCCAACCAAGCGGTGAACATCATTGTAAAGGGAATTATACAACCGGGCAATCTGCCTTTTGAAAGTAAAGTGATTACTTTGCAAGCCAACGAAACCCGCGAAGTGGATGTCGCTAATCATTTAATTATGAACAATCCGCAACTTTGGTGGCCCAATACTTATGGTGAACAGTTTTTATATACCGCCAAACTTACGGCTTATGTTGACAATAAACCATCCGACAAGAAGAGTTTTCAATTCGGTGTGCGCGAATATACTTACGATATAAAAAGACCGATGACTATCTATTGCAATGGCACTCGTATTGTGAGCAGGGGAGGCAATTGGGGTATGGATGATTCGAATCTTGCCAATACGGAAGAAGATTACAACATCAAAGTACGACTGCATGCCGAAGCCAATCTGACGATGATTCGCAATTGGGTAGGCATGACCGGCAATGAGGCTTTTTACCGGGCTTGTGATAAATACGGCATATTGATATGGGATGATTTTTGGCTGGCAAATCCGGGCGACGGCCCCAATCCAAACGATGAAGGAATGTTTATTCAAAACGTCAAAGATAAAATCAAACGAAACCGGCATCATGCCGCACTCGCTTTGTATTGTGGAAGAAACGAAGGAGCGCCTACCAAAACTTTGGATGCCGCATTTGCACAATACACCCAAGCATTGGACGGTACCCGGCACTATATTCCGCATTCTGCCGGAGGCACAGTCAGTGGATTTGGACCTTACTCGGTACAAGACAGCGAATTTTATTTCAAAAACACAGGCAATACTTTGCATAGCGAAAGAGGCATGCCCAATGTGCCGGCCTTGGAAAGTTTGCAAAAATTTCTTCCGGTCGAACATCAATGGCCTATTGATGCAGTGTGGGGAATCCATGATTTTACCATGGGCGGCGCTCAAGGCGGAAGCGCTTTTATGGATAAAATGCGCAGATACGGACAATTTAATGATTTGCCATCCTTTGCCCGTTTTGCACAATTGGTTAATTTTGAAGGGCATAAATCAATGTTTGAAGCTGTTTTCACCAATCGTGCCAATGGCATGTTGATGTGGATGAGTCAGTCGGCATGGCCCTCCATGGTTTGGCAAACGTATGATTATTATTACGATACCAATGGCGGATATTTTGGATTGAAAAAAGGCAATCAACCGGTGAACGCAATTTTTAATTTTGCTACGCACGATATTGTGCTGGTCAATGCTACGCCGCAAGAACGGAAAAACTTGAAAGTCATTGTTAATGTTTTTAATGCTTTAGGAGAATTAATCAAGACAAACACGCAAACAGAATCCATCGAAGCGGATGCCCAACGGGTGATTTCAAAGATTGATATGAAGAATCTTCCGGGCTTCAACGATTCGTTAAACGATGTACAGGGGGGCAGCAGCGTTGGTCTTGTATTTATTAAAACATCTGTTTGGGATAGCAAGGGAATTGAATTGGCTGATAATTTCACTTGGATAAATGCCTATGAGAAATACAATTATTCGTACATGTCCTACATGTCGGAAGCAAAATTGAATATTTCTTATCAATCGACAAAAAAATCGAAATACGGAGAAAACAGGTATCTCATGACCGTAAAAAACACAGGCAATTCCGCTGCGTTGATGATACGCGTGAAAACAATGAATGAAAAGACGAATGAGCTGGTTTTGCCGGTTTACTATCAGGACAATTATTTTTCTTTAATGCCGGGTGAATCCAAAACAATCAGCATCACATTGGATAAGAAACATTTGAAGGTTAAACCTTCTTTTTATGTGGAAGGATGGAATTATTCCACAATTAAAGTGAACTGATTTTTGTTATATAAAAAAACGATTATTAAAATATCAAATACAAATGAAAAAGACAATTACAAACGCATTCAAATTATTATTCGTATTATTGATTGCCGGCGCAAATCCGGCAAATGCTTGGGCGCAAGAAATTACAGAGCGAACAGGAATTTCGTACAATTATCCGGAAAAATACAGCGACTGGGCCAATGGTTTTTTTGCCGGAAATGGAAAAATGGGCGTCATTGTTTTCGGAAATCCTTTGAAGGAAACCGTTATTTACAACGACCGGAAGTTTTTCATGGCTGCCTCCCGGGAGCGCTCGTTCAATCAGGTAAGCGCTTCGGATTTGGAAAAAATACGCAACTATTGCGCCGAAGAAAACTGGAAAGCCGCCAATGATTTGGCGAGCGAAGTACATGGCTGGAAAAATGGAGGAGAAGGCGATAAACATCCCGGCTATGAGATGTTGATATCGGTGACGGAAGATGGTCAAATAACAAACTATTCGCGGGAATGTGATTTCCGGACAGGTGAAATCATTGTGCGCTGGACGGATAATCGCGGCAAATGGGAAAGAAGAACTTTTGTTTCCCGCAAAGACAATGTAATTGTTCAATACCTGACAGCGCCCGGCAACGGCAAACTCAATTGTTCGATTCAATTGGGTACCGACGAAGGCATGCACTTCCATTCGAACATGAAATTTACCAATGTTTCGAATGTCGATTTTTTAAATCTACGGGTGAATTATCCTTCCAATACGAATGGCGCCGGTTATGAAGGCGTAACCCGGGTGGTGGCTTCGGGCGGAAAGAAAAGTATTTCCGGCGATGTGTTGACTATTCAGGATGCTCAATCGGTAATGCTGCTCACACGTTTGGAAAGATATTACAGCGACAGCGAAAATGCGTGGAACAAAAAGGTGTTGCAGGCGCAATTGAAATCGCTTCCTGCCAATTACAAGAAATTATTGGCCGGACAAATCAAGACGCATCAAGCCATATTCGACCGCGTGAATCTGAATCTGGGCGGAACAAAAACCGACCGCGCCTTGTCGAACGAAGCCTTATTGCAAAAGCAAAAAGAATCGGACACAGCAGTTCCGGCGCTGTGGGAACGTATTTTTGATTCGGGCCGTTACCTCTATCTTTCGGCAAGCAGCGATGTAGCTCCTCCCGATTTATTGGGATTGTGGACAGGCGATTGTAGTGTGGGCTGGAGCGGGTATTATCACTTGGATGCCAACTTGAATCTTCAGATAAGCAGCGGCAATATAGGCGCAATGCCGGAAGCGATGGAAGGTTATTTCACGCTTATGGAACGACTCAGCGACGGCTTCAAAACCAATGCTTCCAAATTATTGGGCGCCAGAGGCATGGTAGGCGGAGGCAATACCGCCGGATTGAACGGATTAATATCTTCCATGAATTATTACTATCCCTACCAATTTGCCACCGGCGAAATGGGTTGGCTGTTATATCCGTTTTGGGAACATTATCTGGTAACCGGCGATAAAGAATTTTTGCGCAATCGCTTATATCCGCTCATGAAAGAAATGGGTTACTTTTACGAAGATTTTTTGGTGAAAACAGACAAGAATGGAAAATACATCTTTGCTGGCTCTATTTCTCCCGAAGCACAACCTGCCGGTTTGGGTTTATCATTGGTGAACAATTCATCGTTCGATATTGCGGGAGCCAAGTTTTGTTTGGAAAAACTGATTGAAATGTGCAATCTATTCGGATATGAACAGGGGGCCGGTGAAGGCGTGGAACGGTGGAGCGCTATTCTAAACAAATTGCCGCCTTACTTAATCAATTCCGACGGCGCGTTGAGCGAATGGTCGTGGCCAAGTCTTTCAGGCAAGGAAGGTTACGGACATCGTCATTCCAGTCATCTGATTACCGTTTGGCCACTGAACGAAATCAGCAAGGAAAAAACGCCCGGTTTGTTCAAAGCCGCTCAAATGACACTCCAAAAAAAAGATGAACACAATTACGAAGATGCCGGTCATGGACTTTTACATTCGGCGCTGAATGCCGCCAACCTGAATAATGCGCAATCGGTCAATACAAAATTGTTGCGATTTATGAAAACAGATTTTTTCTTCCCGAGTTTAGCTTCTGCGCATTACAGCAAATACAAAGTGTTTTGTACGGATGTCTGTCACGCAGTGCCGGGAATCATGATGGAAATGCTGCTCAACTCCAAAAACGATGTTATCGAATTATTGCCCGCACTGCCGCCATCGCTCACCAAAGGCTCCCTGTCCGGATTAAGAACGAGAAATCAAACGATTATAGAGCGTCTGGAATGGGACATGGACAGCCGGACCATTGTGTGCATCCTGAAATCCAATATCAATCAGGATATTACGCTCATTCAACGACAAGGCATTACATCTATCAAAAGCGATGCAGCCATTCGTCCTTCCGCCATCGGAAATGAAGGAAGAGTAGTGAAGTTGAAAGCCGGGAAAAGCACAAAAATCAGCATCACGATATGAGGAAAACCTTAGTCGTCGTATTGGCATGTTTTGCAGCGCTGTGTCAGGGACAAACCATGGTCCAATCCTTAGACACAGCCCTGCGGAATATTCAGATGCAAACGATGCTGTTGCCTCAAGAAAAAATTTATATTCAAACGGATAAGCCTTATTACCTGTCGGGCGAGCAGATTTTTTTCAGAGCTTATCTTTTGGATGCGTTTACTCAACGGCCATCCGGCATCAGCCGTTATGTGTATGTCGAATTAATCAATCCCTCGAATACAGTGGTTTTGCGGCATAAAATTATTCCGGAAGACAGTTTGTATTACGGCAGTCTGTCCATTCCGGAAGAATTACCTCGGGGAACTTATCGGATAAGGGCTTATACCCGTTTTATGACCAACATGCCGGAAGATTATTTTTATTCCAAATACGTTTACATTGCGGATGCCAAGGAAAAAAACAGCACAACGGAACCGGATAAAAAGAAGATTCCCACCTCCCGTCCGGATGATAAATTTGAAGTTTCATTTTATCCGGAAGGCGGAAATCTGATTGCCGGACAATTCTCGACGGTCGCCTTCAAAGCGCTTCAATCCAACGGCGAGCCTTTAGACATCGAAGGATTTATCTTGGATGCCAAAGGCAATAAAATTACGGAATTTACCACTTCGCATGATGGCATAGGCTCCTTTGTCTTAAATCCGCAACCGGGCGAGCAGTATTATGCCATCTGCCGGAACGGCGAACAATCTATCCAAACGGATTTGCCCCCAGCCCGGAACGACATTTTCGGTTTAAAAACATTCTGGAGGGCCAATCAACTCTATATCATGGTCAATAAACCGGCCGATTTGCCTTGGCGAAAACTTTATTTACTTGCTCACACAAAAGGCCATGTAGAATATCTGGAAGAATGGGACCACTCCAAAGAATTTATTGCCGTAGAGAAAGAAAATTTCTCATCCGGCGTTACGCATCTGCTCTTGCTGACGGAAGATTTTATCCCGCTTAGTGAACGTTTGGTTTTTGCCCTGAACGAACAAGATGAAATTAAAACGGATATTGAAATTCCGAAAAAAACCTATCAAAAAAGGGAAAAAGTGGATATGAATATGTTGTTGAAAAACAAACCGGGAGAAGATATATCCGGCAATTTCTCTATATCGGTTACTGATGACAAGGATATTGTGATGGATACCACCTCTCATATTCTCTCTACGATATTGCTTACTTCGGAAATCAGAGGGCACATTCCAGCTCCGGCCTATTATTTTCAAAAACAAAACAAAAAAGCGGATTTGGCAGCCGACCTTTTGATGATGACGCATGGTTGGACTCGCTACGACATACCTAAAGCCATGCGCGGTGATTTTCAACAGGTTACGGTATTAAATGAAGAATCCCAAACGGTCTCAGGACGGGTAGAAGGAGGCTTGTTGTCCAAACCCTATCAAGGCGCAAACGTTTTTTTAATCTCTCTCCTGTATGGCTTTTCCGAACAGACGGAAACGGACGAAAACGGCCGTTTTACTTTCTCCGGATTTGAATTTCCGGACAAAACATCTCTAACGGTTCAAGCATTGACCCGAAAAGGAGGTGATCTCGTAGATTTGTATGTGGACAAGGAAATTTATCCTCCGGTATTTCCGGCGAAATATCATCCTGCCGATATAGAAACTCCGGAATTTTTAGAATATACAGCCAAAGCAGATTTAAAATACACGTATGAAAATGGAATGCGGATGATTCATTTGGATGAATTAGTCGTGAAAGGCTCCCGCAAAAAAGAAAGAAAGTATCAATCCCCTTCTCACAGCGATCCGGATTATACACTCTCGCAGGAAGAAATAGAAAGAACATCCCCGGGAGATATACGTCTGCTCTTAATGCGCCTGCCCGGAGTCTCTATCACCGGCGACAAACTAAGCGTAAGAGGAGGTGAGCCGTTAATCGTAATTGACGGTATCAAAATGTTTGCTCCGGACGACTGGAAAATGGTCAATGCTTTTGATGTTGCCCAAATTGATGTCATTAAAGATCCCGGAAAATTGATAATCTATGGCGCCGGACATGGAGTCATTGAAATATTCACGAAAGAAGGAGGCGGCCCGTCCAATAAAAAGAAATATAATATAGAAAATATCACTCCGTTAGGATATCATATTCCAGTTGAGTTTTATTCACCCCAGTACGATACCCCGGAAACGCTCCAAAAGTCAACACCCGATTTAAGAAGCGCTATTTATTGGAAACCCGATGTAATGGTCAAATCATCCAAAGCCTCTATCAGTTTTTATACCGCGGATAGCCCTTCTACGTATTCGGTTATTATAGAGGGTGTTGATGCGAAAGGAAAACTTATTTATCACAGAGAAAGAGGAGTCATTTCAGTAGAATAGCATCATTCTATTTCACTTACCCTTTAACTGTCAGTTTTGAGCCTTCGCTACTGATTTTATAATCGGCCATCAACTCGTTAATTGTGAATGAGAAAAATCAAACCTTGCGGCAGATTTTGTCTAATCTGGACGAACTGTCTAAAAACAAAATTCTGCCGGTCAAAGAAAGAGAATCGCTCGAAGATTTTCTCCGGGGGGATTTAGCCGGGCAACGATTTTCAAGCAATTTTTTCCCTCACTTCATGCAAAAACTCCTTCATAGCCGGCGAATCTTTTGCCTCTATAATCGTTAACAGACCCGCCAGTTTCTTACGGATTTGTTCCAACTGGTGAGGCGTATTCGGATTAAACAGGATTTCCGTCAGCAAATAATCGTCTTCCGACAATAAGCCGCGGGCGATATCCATGTGTTTTTTGAAAGTCGTCCCGGGCGCATCCTGATGTTTCATGACCGATGCAAAAACCAGGGTGGACGCAAACGGAATGGACAGGGAATACGCTACCGTTTCGTCGTGCTCTTCAAAAGTATAGTCGAAAATATTCAATTTCAGGGAATTATACAAATCCCGGAAGAACACTTTTCCCAGATGATTCGATTCCGAAATAATAATCGCATTCTCGGACGACAGGTTACTCAGATTGGCAAACGTAGGTCCAAACATCGGGTGTGTGGAAACAAACGGTCTTCCGGTTTCTTCATAAAAGGCTTTCAATCCGGTTTTTACGGAAGCAATATCCGAAATAATACACGATTCAGGAATGTATGGCAGCGCTTGCTTGAAGGCAGCAATCGTATATTGCACCGTCGCGGCATTAATTAAAATTTCCGGTTTGAATGCGGCAATTTCTTTCGGATCGCTCATTCGTACGCAATTATACGTAAAACGCAAGCGTTCCGGATTGTAATCGAAAATGGCGACTTCATGTTCAAAACTCAACACATCGGCAAAGAAAGACCCCATCTTTCCCGCCCCTAAAATCTGGATTTTCATTGATTCAAAACATCTATTTGTTGACGGATCGATTCTTCGTGAATGGCTTCCAATACCACTTTCATAAAGGCATCGCCCATGCCCAACTCTTTCGCTTCCCCTACGCGTTTATACAATATTTCATCGTAACGGTGCGTTTGCAACACCGGCATGTTGTGCTCTTTCTTGTACTGCCCGATTTCGCGGGAAACACGCATCCGTTTAGCCAGTGTGGACATCCATTCGTTATCCAGCTGGTCTATTTGCTGACGAAGTTCGGTCAGACTCTCCGTCGTTTGCTTGGTATCGCGAATCACCAGCAGATTCAAAATGTAAGCCAGCACATCCGGCGTAATTTGTTGATCCTTATCGCTCCAGGCGGTATCCGGTTCGCAATGCGATTCAATAATCAAACCGTCGTAATTCAAATCCATTGCCTGTTGCGACAGGGGAGCGATTAATTCCCGCTTGCCGCCGATATGGCTGGGATCGGAAATCAAAGGCAGATTGGGAAGCCGCCGTTTCAATTCAATCGGGATATGCCATTGGGGAAGATTGCGGTATAATTTTTTGTCATACGAACTGAACCCGCGATGAATAGCGCCGATTTTCCGGATTCCGGCATTGTAAAGCCGCTCCATGGCGCCAATCCACAATTCCAGATCGGGATTCACCGGATTTTTCACCAGCACAGGCCCATCGAAGCCGGTCTCTTTCAAGGCATCAGCCAATTCCTGAACGGCAAACGGATTGGCGGATGTCCGGGCGCCTATCCATAAAATATCCGTTCCGTATTTTACGGCTTCCTCCACGTGATGGCGAGTAGCTACTTCCGTAGCGATATACATGCCGGTTTCTTTTTTCACGCGTTGCAACCAGACTAATCCTTCCGTACCGATTCCTTCAAATCCACCCGGTTTAGTCCGGGGTTTCCAAATACCGGCGCGGTAGATTTTGATTCCTTTGGCTGCCAATTCTTTGGCGGTCGTTAATACTTGTTCTTCTGTTTCAGCGCTGCAAGGGCCTGCGATTACTAAGGGCCGTTGATTGCTTATTCCGGGTAATACAATTGATTCTAATTCCATTATTATAATTTATTAATTGTTCAAAAAACTGTTCAAAAAAACTGTCATTGCGGGCTTGACCCGCAATCCTCTGCTAATCGTTAAACACTATTATTCCAAATCTGTGCGTCATTAATTATTAACGGTACTCATGGGATTGCGGGTCAAGCCCGCAATGACAGAGGGAGACGAGAGGATGCGTTGAAGTGCTTCTTGTAACTTTTCTTCTTTGCAACAAAGCGAAATACGAATGTACCGGTTTCCGTTGCTTCCGAAAATAAAACCCGGAGTGATAAAGACATGCGCTTTGTACAGGATTTCATCCGCTAATTCGCCGCTGTCCTTGTATGGATCGGGAATTTTTCCCCAGAGAAACATCCCGGATTGTTTCGGGTCAAACGTACAACCAAGTGCCCGCATCAATTCTTCCGCTATTTGACGACGTTTTCTATATATTTCATTCATACCTGAGTACCATTCTTTGGGGGCTTGAAGGGCTTGCGCTGCCGCCAACATCATCGGTTTGAACTGTCCGCTGTCGATATTGCTTTTTACCCTTAATATCCATTGCACAAAAGCAGGATTGGAAGCCAGCAGGGCGATACGCCAACCCGGCATATTCTGGGATTTGCTCAAGGAATTCAATTCGATGCAAATTTCTTTCGCGCCTTCTATTTCCAAGATACTCAACGGATGGTCATTCAAAATAAAACTGTAAGGATTATCATTGCAAATCACAATACCGTATTTTTTGCCGAAAGCCACTAATTTCCGGAACAATTCCAGGGTGGCAGGCGCTCCGGTCGGCATATTCGGATAATTGACCCACATCAGTTTTACTTTCGACAAATCCAATTTTTCCAAGGCATCAAAATCGGGTTGCCAATCGTTTTCTTCTTTCAAATCGTACGAAATCAATTCCGCTTCCACTAAGTTGCTGACCGAACTGTAAGTCGGATAACCCGGATTGGGCGCCAGCACGGCATCACCGGGATTGAGGAAAGCTAAGGAAATATGCAAAATCCCCTCTTTAGAACCAATCAAAGGCTGAATTTCCGTATCAGGATTCAAATCGACCCGGTACCATTTTTTGTACCAATCCGCAAAAGCTTGGCGCAATTCGGGAATCCCAACGTAGGGTTGATAACCGTGCGAATCGGGCTGTTTCGCCGAAGCACACAAGGTTTCAATCGTTTCGACCGAAGGCGGAAGATCCGGGCTTCCAACACCCAAACTGATGACATTCAATCCTTTAGCATTCATATCAGCGACTTCTTTCAATTTCTTGGAGAAATAATATTCGCTGACTGCATTGACTCGGTTGGCAGGTTGTATTGTTTTCATTTATCTTTCTGTTCTTTATATTCTCCTAAAATCTTAAAATCCTTAGTCAACGGACGCACGGCATCCAATCCTTGTTTGTATTTCAACAAATCCTTGAAAGTCAGATCCACGTAGAAAAGATATTCCCACTCGCGGCCGATAATCGGAAGCGACTGGATTTTCGTCAGGTTAATATCGTAAAAAGAGAGGATAGTCAGCACTTTAGATAAACTTCCCTCGGTATGGGGAAGGGTAAAAACCACCGAAGCCTTGCTGATTTCCGAAGCCTTGACCCATTCGTCGGCCAACCACCGGTTGGACAACAACAAGAAACGGGTAAAATTCCGTTTATTGGTTTCAATGCCTTCCTCCAGCACTTTCAAACCGTACAATTCGGCAGCATAACGACTGCAGATAGCGGCATGTCCTTTCAACTTTTTGCCGGCTATCAGTTTGGCGCTCAAAGCTGTATCTTCTCCTTCCACAATTTTCACATGAGGCATTGTTTTCAAGAAATCGCCGCATTGCATCAACGCAATCGGATGCGAATCGACTTCCGTAATCGTTTCCATGGATTCGTCCGGGAGCGCCGCAAAGCTATGGGAAATACGCAACTTGTACTCACCAACCACCACCAGATCGCTTTCACGAATCAATTCGTGGTTTTGCAACAGGCTGCCGGCAATGGTATTTTCAATGGCCATGATACCGATTAAGTTCGGATCTTTTTTCACAGCTAAAATCACATCTTTGAACTGGTTACAAGGAAGTATATCAATATCTTCCCCTCCTCTTTCTTCAAAATAAGTGCGGGCGGCTATCTCGTGATAAGCGCCTTCTACTCCCTGAATGGCTACTGTTTTCATTTCATTTTTTTGTTTCAAAAAAAAATCCCGCCGTTTCCGACAGGATTTTATATTTTATTTTTGTATCATCTTATTCATTTTATCATACAAAATCCTGTCTTACTTGTTTACTAAAGTAAAAATAAGAAAAAGAATATGTAAAATAAAATCGACTCATTAATTTCGTATTATTATTAATCCGCTGCAAAAGTAATACTTTTTTTAATACAACAAGTATTTATCAAACTTTTTTTTCAAAAATCTGTACCCTCATAAATAAAATAGCAGGAGATACATTATTTTTTGAACTCAAGCCCGCAATGACAAATCTCAAGGAATATACCTGTTTGCGGGATTGAGCACAATGGAATCTTTTACACCGGTATTCATCATAGTAATAAACCGCTTCACGTAATCGCCGGAGGGTTGTACATTGTCCCATTCCTGTTTTTCGCAAGCGCCCGGATAAAGCGCCGCCGATGTTTCCGGTTTGTCGCAAAAACTCCAGTTGCAGGAACTTACCAATTGTTTGCCGGCATTATTTCCGTTGAACATCAACAGCCATTTATCGGTAGCGGCAAAATTGGCTTCTCCGTTTCCGGAAGCTTCCACCGTTCCGTATTCCGAACAAAAGACCGGAAGTTGTCCCAATACTTCGTAAATTTCATTGTAAAACGTATGCGTAGAAGCATAAAAATGGAATGTGTACATGATGTTGTCGTATGGCAAACGCCGGTCGCCGTCAGCAATCGGCGCATTCACAACCTGATCCCAACGAGGCGTTCCGCAAAGGATAACCGGATGTTGCGCACCTACTTGATCTGCCGCTCCGTGAATGACCGGAATGATGCCGTTGGCATATTCGGTAATCCTCGCCCAATCGACTGTTGGACCGTTCGGTTCGTTGCAAAGTTCATAAATCACATGGTCGGCGCCGGCATATTTATCCGCAATTTCTTTGAAAAAAGCAGGAGCATCCTTGTATTCGGGAGCCAAAGGATCGCCCGGTGATAACATGTGCCAATCCACAACACAGTAAACGCCCAATTCGCCGGTCCATTCGATCAGGTTTTTCATCATTTGCGTATTCCATTCCGGGTCGGAATTGTAACCGCCTTCTTCCACGTACATCGCGGCACGAATCACGTTGCAATGCCAATCTTCCACCAAGTGCGTGATGGATTCCTTGGTGTAACATTCTTTGCACCACATCCAGCCAATCGTACTCACACCCGCCAATTGAATCGGCTGGTTGTTTTTGTCAACCAATTGAATACCATCGACATGCAAGGCGCCGTGTATCGCTACCGGAGAACCTTCGGGATAGACAAATGCCTTCTCTTCGCTTTCAATCCCAGTCTCTTGCGCCTTTTTTTGACAGGTAGTCAAACAAAAAATTGCTGCAAACAAAAAGGCAGCGGAAATTAGTTTTTTCATTGTATTATTATTTTTGTATGGTATATATCAGGGTAGAGACAGGGCATGCCCTGTCTCTACATGATCACATTATTACCTGAATAGTATTGACGGAACCTGCTGCCTGCAAAGGAATGATGTTGCCTTTTACAGCTTGTCCGTTCACTATAATACTTTTCACACCTTTTTTCACACCGGTATTTTTGATTTCGATGTTATACGTTGCTCCCCGGAATTTACGGGTAATGTCAAATCCTTGCCAATCGGCAGGGATGCACGGATCAATTTCCAAACCATTGTAAGTAGGTTTTATTCCCAAAATGAATTGCGTGATAGCATAATAATTCCATGCCGCCGTTCCCGTCAACCAGGAATTTTTGGCTTCGCCCGGTTTGAATGAATCTTTACCGGCAATCATTTGGGAATATACGTAGGGTTCTACCTTGTGCAAGTCGGAAATTTCTTCCGTATAAGACGGACAAATCTTGCGAAAATATTCCCAGGCATAATCGCCTCGTCCGAGGATGGCTTCCGAAATGATAATCCAGGGATTGTTGTGGCAGAAAATACCCGCATTTTCCTTGTATCCGGCCGGATAAGAAGAGATTTCGCCATATTCCACTATGTATTCGGTAAAAGCCGGATGATTCAATACAATTCCATTCGGCGTGTCTAAATATTTCTTTACGGCATCCAAGGATTTTTGCACCATGCCTTCTTCCAATCCCACTTTGGCCATGGCGCACCAGCCTTGCGATTCGATGAAGATTTTGCCTTCGGCATTGTCTTTGCTACCGATTTTATTGCCATAATAGTCGTACGCGCGGATATACCAATCGCCGTCCCAACCGTGTTTTTTTACGGCTTCCACCATCGCGTCAATGAATTTTTGAGCGCGGGCGGCTTCTTCGTTGTATCCGATTTTGAGGCAAAGTTCCACATAATCCCGTCCGCAAACGATGAACAAACCGGCAATCATCAAGGATTCGGCTTTGGAACCTTCCGTTTTATTTTCGGTGGTTTGGAACGATTCGTCCGGATTCCAGGAGAAGCAGTTTAAATTCAAACAATCGTTCCAGTCCGCCCGACCGATCAACGGCAGCATGTGTGGACCTAAGTTATTGATAACGTGATCGAAAGAAACGGTCAAGTGATGAAGCAAGGATTTTTCGGAACCTTCCTGATTGTCAAACGGCACGTCTTCGTCCAGAATGGAGAAATCGCCGGTTTCCTTCAGATAAGCTACCGTTCCGAAAATCAGCCACATCGGATCGTCGTTGAAACCGCCGCCGATGTCGTTGTTTCCGCGTTTCGTCAGCGGTTGGTATTGATGATAACAACCTCCATCGTAAAATTGAGTGGATGCAATGTCAATGATCCGTTGGCGCGCGCGCGCCGGAATCTGATGTACAAAACCGACCAAATCCTGGTTCGAATCGCGGAAGCCCATTCCCCGGCCGATACCGGATTCAAAGAACGAAGCCGAACGGGAGAAATTGAATGTAATCATACATTGGTATTGATTCCAGATATTCACCATCCGGTCTAATTTTTCTTCCTTGCTTTTCAAGACGTAGCGGTTCAAGAGGTCGTCCCAATAGGCTTTTAATTCATCAAAAGCCGCATTTACTTTCTCTGCCGTATCGAATTTGGCAATCGTTTCTTTCGCTTGTTTTTTATTGATAATTCCTTTGGATTCAAACTTTTCCGCCCAATCTTCATATTCTACGTAGCCCAAAAGGAAGACCAATTCTTTGGTTTCACCGGGTTTCAATTCCACTTCAATGTAGTGGGAAGCGATGGGCGACCAGCCGTGCGCTACCGAATTAGTCGGTTGTCCGTTGATTACGTTTTGCGGATCGCGAAATTCGTTGTACAGACCGATAAATGATTCGCGGTCGGTATCAAATCCCTGAATCGGAACGTTGACGCTATAATAGGCGTAATGATTGCGGCGTTCCTTGTATTCGGTTTTGTGGTACAGGACGGAACCTTCGATTTCCACCTCGCCGGTAGAAAAATTCCGCTGGAAATTTTCCATATCGGTAGCCGCATTCCACAAGCACCATTCGGTAAAGGAAAATAATTTGAATTTCTTCGTTTCCGGTGTTTTGTTGGTTAATTTCACTTTCTGCACTTCCGCCCGGGTTTTCAAGGGAACGAAAAACAATACTTCCGCTTCAATTCCGTTTTTTTCACCGGTAATGAGGGTGTAATTCATCCCGTGACGGCATTCGTATTTGTCCAATTCCGTTTTACAAGGCTTCCAACCCGGCGACCAAACCGTACCGTTGTCGTTGATGTAGAAATAGCGTCCACCGTTGTCCATGGGCACATTGTTGTAACGGTAACGGGTAATGCGGCGGAATTTGGCATCTTTAAAGAAAGAATAGCCGCCGGCAGTATTGGAAATCAAGGAAAAGAAATCTTCATTTCCCAGGTAATTGATCCAGGGCCACGGCGTTTGTGGATTTGTTATCACGTATTCACGGCGCTGATCATCAAAATATCCGAATTTCATACTATTATTGTTTTTAATAATCCTGTAAAAATAATCAATTATTCAAAACTTTAATCATAAAAAAAGTCCCAATACCAACCAAAATCGGTTCAGGACTCATTTTTATATATAAATTGTATCTTAATTAATAGGATGCAACATATTTGCGCACATCTGCAACATTTTTTATATTCTTTCCTTCCTTAACCCTCTACTTTTGCCCTCATAATTTTAATCTATTAAATTTAATTTTTATGGAAAGACACTTTCTAAAAATGAAGCGCAAAATTGCGACAGTATTCATGCTTGTTCTTCCTTTTACATTGATGGCTCAAACACCTCCGGTTTCCGGGACTGTCCTTAGCGACGGCGAAGGTATGCCCGGTGTATCGGTGGTTGAAAAGGGGACAACAAATGGTACGATTAGCGATTTAGACGGTAAGTACAGTATTGCATTGAAAAATACGGCTTCTACGCTGGTCTTTTCAATGGTCGGGATGCTTACACAAGAGAAACCGGCTAAAGCCGGAGCGGTCATTGATGTTGTTCTGAAATCCGATGACCTTCTATTGGAACAAATCGTTGTAACCGGTTATACTTCGCAGAAGAAAGCCGATTTGACGGGTGCCGTATCGGTAGTGAAAGTATCGGATATGATGTCGGCTGCCGAGAACAATCCGATTAAAGCCTTGCAGGGGCGTGTCGCCGGTATGACTGTAACGGCAGACGGTAATCCGAGCGGTGCGGCTACCGTCCGTATTCGCGGTATCGGGACACTCAACAACAACGACCCGCTTTATGTCATTGACGGTGTACCGACTAAAGGTGGAATGCATGAACTCAATTCCAACGATATTGAAAGTATTCAAGTTTTGCGAGATGCTTCGGCAGCTTCTATCTACGGTTCGCGGGCGGCTAACGGCGTTATCATTATCACTACGAAACAAGGAAAGCAAGGAAAGACAAAACTGACTTTCGATGCTTATCTGACGAGCACCCATTACAATTCACATTTGGATGTACTGAACGCCAAAGAATATGGACAAGCCTTGTGGCAAGCGGCTGTAAATCCGGGCGGTGGCGGACAACCTAACAATAATAATATAGGTTACAAATACGATTGGTCGTATGATGCGAATGGCAATCCGGTATTGCAAAATATCTACTTGCCCAAATACTTAGATGATGGCTTAACGATGCGCTCTGCCGATACCGATTGGTTTAATGAAGTATCGAAAGCCGGTCTTATTCAATCGTATAATATGTCGGTAAGCAACGGTACGGATAATGGCAACTACTTCTTTTCGTTGGGTTACTTCGACAATGACGGAACGATTAAAAACTCGAATTTCAATCGTGTATCTGTCCGCATGAATTCCGATTATAAACTCTTTGACGGAAAATTGACTATTGGCGAAAACTTCTCTTTCAACCGCACTTCGGAATTGCAGAGTCCGGGCGATGTATTGGATTTGTCTTTAAAAGCTTTGCCCATGGTACCTGTGCATACGGTGGATGGTATTGGTTGGGGCGGTCCGAGTAAAGGAATGAACGACCGTCAGAATCCGGTGCGCTTGCTGGAAGCGAATAAAGATAATCCTTACAACTATTGGCGATTGTTCGGCAATGCTTTTGTGAATCTGGAAATTATCAAGAACTTAAACATTCGTAGCAGTTACGGGATTGATTATGGCAATTTCTACAAACGATATTTGCAACATACCTATCAATCCGGTTTTATGAGCAGCAACAACAGTGCGGTCAATTTGGAACAAAGCCATTCGGTAAAATGGAATTGGACGAACACCATTGCTTACACTCGAGAAATAGACAAGAACGTATTTGATGTATTAGGCGGTATGGAAATGTTCCGCTCCAACGACATCAGTTTCAATGCTTATACATCAGGAGAGAACGCTTTTGTGGTGGAAACGCCGGAATATATGTGGCCCAATATGAGTACGGGGACGGCACAAGTAGGTGGTTCGGGTACCGGATATTCACTCTTGTCCTACTTTGGCAAAGTGAATTATGCTTACGACAACCGTTATCTTGTATCGGGAACGATTCGATATGACGGCTCTTCCCGCTTTGGTAAAAACAATCGCTTTGGTACGTTTCCCGCCTTCTCTTTGGGCTGGCGTATGACGGAAGAAGCTTTTATGGAATCGGCCAAAGAAATTCTTTCCGACTTGAAATTGCGCTTAGGCTGGGGACAAACCGGTAATCAGGAAATAGACAATTATGCTACTTATTCTATCTATTCGCCCAATTATGGAACAGCCGACCCCACTTGGGATACCGTACATGGCACTGCTTACGACATTTCCGGAAATAATCAAGGCAGTCTTCCTTCCGGTTATATGAAGCTCCAATCGGGCAATGATGACTTGAAATGGGAAACGACTACACAGACGAATATCGGTTTGGATTTTGGATTTTTCAATCAAAAGCTCTATGGATCTGCCGAATATTACATCAAAGAAACAAAAGATATTCTGATTCGTCCTGCTTATATTGCTACGGTAGGAGAAGGAGGCGACCGCTGGGCGAATGGCGCTTCGATGGAAAACAAAGGCTACGAAATTTCCTTAGGCTATCGCAATAAAACCGCTTTCGGACTATCATACGATGTGAATGCGAATATTTCCGGTTTTAAAAACAAGATAACTAAACTGCCGGTCGAAGTGGAAAATTCTTACGGTGGACGCGCCGGTGATAATATCTTAGGCCGACCTTTCGGTTCCTTCTACGGTTATGTGGCTGACGGCATTTTCAAAACACAAGAAGAAGTAGATAATCATGTGAAGCAAGACGGCAAGGCTTTGGGTCGTATTCGATATAAAAATTTAGACGATGACAACGAAATTACCGCCATGGACCAAACTTGGATAGGTTGTCCTTATCCCGACTTTGCTTACGGTTTGAGTATCTATTTGGAATACAAAGGCTTTGATTTGAATGTCTTCTTCCAAGGCATACAGGGCAATGTATTAGACAATTGGGTGAAAAAACAAACGGACTTTTGGAGCATCGACGATGTAAACTCTAATAAAGGCAGACGTCTGTTAAATGCTTGGTCGCTCAGCAATCCTGATTCTAATATTCCCGCTTTGCAAAATACGAACACGAACGATGAAGGCCGTTTCTCTACCTATTATATAGAAGACGGTTCTTATCTGAAACTGCGTAATATTCAATTAGGCTATACACTGCCCAAGGCAATTACCGGCAAAGCAAAAATGGAACGCCTGCGATTTTATGTGAGCGGGCAGAATTTATTTACCATTAAAGCAAAAGACTTTACAGGTGTTGATCCGGAAAATCCGGGTTTTGGGTATCCTATTCCGGTAACTTGTACGGTTGGCTTTAATCTAACTTTTTAAAGACTTTAAAGTCCTTAAGGACGTTAAGGACTTTAAGGCAATAATCACAAAAAAAAATAAACAACAATGAAAACAGTAAAAATAATATTCAGCCTGTTCTGCTCAGCGCTTATACTCACAAGCTGCTCAGATTTCTTGGAAGAGAAACCGCAAGCTATTCTCAATGAAGAAGAAGTGAATGACCCCGATAAGTTGGTTACTTCTGTGTATTCCGAGTTGGGGAATGACCATTATACTACTCCCAATAGTTTGTGGCCTTACGGTACGGTGCGTTCGGACGATGCTTATAAAGGCGGTTCCGGCGAACAAGACATTCAAGAATTTCATTTCTTTGAGACTTCTACCAATATCACTACCGATATAGGCGTAGTAGATGGATTATGGTTTCAATGTTACCGGGCTATCTCCCGCGCCAATACCGCTTTACGGATATTGAACGAATTAGAGGACAGCAATCCTGTCAAGACAACCCGTATTGCCGAAGCTCGTTTTTTACGGGGGCATTTCTATTTCCTGTTGAAGATACTTTTTAAGAACATTCCCTATATTGATGAAACCATTGCGATAGCAGACTATGGCACAATCTCTAACGTTGCTTTAAGCAATGATGAATTGTGGGCAAAGATTGCCGATGATTTTCAGTATGCAACGGATAATTTGCCCGAAACACAGCCGGATAAAGGTCGCGCCAACCGGTTTTCCGCTGCTGCTTATTTAGCAAAGACGTATCTGTATAAAGCTTATCGCCAGGATGACAAGAATGTAGTAACAAGTATTGACCCGTCAGACCTTCAAAAAGTATTGACTAATACAGAGATAGTAATTGGTTCACATTACAAATTAGAATCGGATTTTGCCGATAACTTCCTGCCGGGAGATTATGAGAATGGTGAAGAAGCTATCTTTTCAATTCAATATTCTCAAAACGATGGTACGAAATTCGGGCGACTTAACTTTGGCGATTTGCTTTCTACACCGATGAAGTTGGGATGTTGCGACTTCCATAAGCCCAGCCAAAGTTTGGTAAATGCTTTCAGTACGGTAAACGGGTTGCCGAACTTTACTTCTTACAACAGCAATACTTCGGGAATAGCAGACAAAACCGACCCGCGCCTGTTCCACACCGTTGCCATCCCCGGTTTTCCGTATAAGTATAATACCACTTTGATTTACGAAGAAGATTGGAACCGCAATCCGGGTACTTATGGTGTTTATGCTTCTATGAAAGAGAATGTGGATCCAAGTTGTGATTGTTTTGTGCACATGGATCCATTTTATGCGAATTCCAAGAATCGCATCCTGATTCGGTATGCCGATGTTTTGTTGATGCGTGCAGAGGCTTTTATCGAATTGAAACAGGAAGCAGAAGCATTGCCTTTAATCAATCAAGTGCGCGACCGGGCGAAAAACAGTACCGCTTTTATTGATTATGCCAACGACAAAATTGAGATTGCTCCATACACATCAAGCCATTGGACTAACGCTTTCGCACAACAAGCCTTGCGCTGGGAACGCCGTTTGGAATTTGCCATGGAAGGAGGACGATTTTTCGACCTCGTGCGTTGGGGGATAGCCGACCAAATAATGAACGAATACTATCAGGCAGAATCTCTCCGCCGTCCCTATTATGGCAATGCCTCTTTCGTGAAAGGCAAGCATGAATATGTGCCGATTCCCGAAAATCAAATCAAGTTCAGCAAATATTTATACAAACAAAATCCCGGGTACGGAGGAAACTAAATAATTAGGAATTAGGAATTAAAAATTACGAATATGAAGACAATACAACATATAATATATTTTGGGCTACTGTTATTATTTAGCCTTACAGCTTGCGAAGATAGTGCACGCGAATCAGTCAATCTAAGTGAAGAAGTCGATATTAAGTCCTTTGCTATCAATGGTACGCAAGGAATTATTAATACTGATAATCAAACGATTACTGTAATGATGCCCGAAGGGACAAATCTGGCATCGCTTGCGGCTACCGTAGAAATAGCTGCCGGCGCCACTCTATCGCCTGCTTCGGGTACGCAGATAGATTTCCGTTCTTCTAATAAATCGCCGGTGCAATACAGTGTCTTTAACGGCAATCTCTACAACACTTACAAAGTGACAGTGAGAGCAATAGGCGATGATGTCATTTATCCGCTTACCATTTACAACGGCGAAAACATCACTCCCGAATGGTGGACAGTCGGTTCGGCAGGCGATATCAGCAGTAATTTTGGGAATCCCAAACCCAACGCACTTAATCAAACACCGTACTGTGCATCCATCTGGCGCAATCCCGGAGATGACGATTGGACAGGCGGCGGCTTGGGCGGCTTAAACATCGACCCAACGGTTTATAACCGCTTCACTTTGTTGGTATGGAAAGAATATGCAGGCGATGTACAATTAGAGATTCAAGGCGAAGGTGCCGGCAATCAATGGCTGAAAGTTTGGTATGCAGGTGATGCTTTAGGCGAATGGCAAAAGTTAGAATTTTTCCTTCCCGAAGGTCATGGATTGACGAAGATACATACCATCTTGGTTGCGCCTCAAATAACCGGTACGAAAGATGACCCGAATTTTTTCGGGCAGCGGATGTATTGGGATGAATTAATTGCGATTCCAAAATAAGTAAATACCATGAAACACATTTTTTTACTTGGACTTTTCTGCGTTTCCTTTGTCTTTGCATCTTGCGGGGACAACGACAATCTTCCTCCCGATAACGGCGAAACAGATACTGTAGATAAGACGCTTGATTGCAAAAGTCCGCAAGAAACAGGTGCTTATACCACTTTCTTTAAACCGCAAAACGGCTGGGTGGGCGACCCGATGCCTTTTTACGATGAGGATAGTAAAACCTACTGTTTGTTTTATTTGCAAGATTGGCGGACAGGCGCTATTGCCGACCATCCTATTTTTATGACAACAACAAAAGACTTCGGCAGTTTTGAAGGATTTGCCGAAGCGATTCCTTGCGGAGCGAATGAACAAGCGCAGGACATCTTTTTGGGGACAGGAAGTTTTGTTAAAAAAGAAGGAAAATACTACGGTTTTTATACCGGTCACAACGGTAGACTAAACCCCGCGGAGAAGATTATGTTGGCTACTTCTACCGATGGAAAAATTTGGACAAAAGTGCCGCCATTCACTTTTGAAGCTCCCGCCGGATACGATAAAAACAATTTCCGCGATCCTTGCGTCTATTTCGATGATACCCGCAACTGCTATGTGATGCTGGTGGTGACCCGCAAAAATAATCAGGGCGTATTGGCTCGATATACTTCATCGGATTTGATTCAGTGGACATTGATAGAGCCGCTTACCGATTTGGATACGGATGCAGAAATATTGGAATGTCCCGATCTGTTTAAGATGGGCAACAAATGGTATTTGCTGTTTTCGCGCATCAATCGCGACCAACACCGGAAAACATTCTATCGGATAGCCGACAGTCCCGATGGACCTTGGCGAATTTGCGGGGATAAATCCAAGAATGAACACCACGAAACGTTTGACGGATTGTATCTTTATGCTGGAAAAACGGCTTCGAACGGTAATGAACGTTTCCTTTCGGGCTGGTGTTCCACCGGACAGGAAGTCAATGCCAACAAAGAATTGGATTGGGCAGGGTCTCTCATTTCACACCAATTGGTACAACAAGCCGATGGTCGCCTCTATCCGGTTATTCCCGATGCCGTTGACAAAAAATTTGCACAAAAAGTGGATTTTAAATCCATAAAGCAAATCGGCAATGTTACCGGAATCGGTGATAATTTTACGATTAGCGGTGGAAATGTCGTATTCAATCGCAGCACGTCTCCTGTGAAAATAGAAATGAAAATAGATGCTTCTCAGGCGACAAAAAATTTCGGTATTGCCTTCGGAGCTTGTGATAATCAGGAAGATGTTTTTTCTTTGACTTTCGATTTGACTGCGGATAATCAATGGAAACTTCCGGCTGTTTTTATGTATCACGAAGGAAAAGAATTGAATTTTACACCGCTGATTGTTCCAACAAATAAAATTTTCGATATAAAAATCATCATTGAAAAATCCATTTGCGTACTATATATCAATAATAACGTGGCATTTACGAATCGCATTTACAAAATGAATCAAAATCCGTGGATGCTGTTTGCAGAGGAAGGAAATGTGAAATTTTCAAATATAAAAATTTATCAGTAATATTATGAAAAATTTATTAATACTGTTTACCATGAGTATTTTTCTCCTGTCTTGTGAAAACAAGCAAAATATTCAGATTAAGACATCGGAAGAGAATACATCTTTATCGTTCAAGGCCTCTCAAAAATATCTTTTACTTCCGATAGAAGACACAGGCGAAGAACTAAAAACGGAACTGTTCGTTGACGGCAAGTTTGTCAACAGTTACATCATTCGCTTAGCACAAAATAAAATTGATTATTGGGTGCCGATTGACCTTTCGGAATGGCAAGGAAAAGAAATCCGGATAGATATTCCTGAATTAAACGAATCGGCTGTTTGCCTGAAAGAAATCAAATTGTCCGATACGTTTGATTTTAATTCAAACGAACCATTTCGTCCGGCATATCATTTTACTCCACCTTACGGTTGGATGAACGACCCGAACGGAATGGTGTATTACGCCGGCGAATATCATTTGTTTTACCAGTACAATCCTTATGGAACTCGCTGGCAGAACATGAGTTGGGGACATGCCGTAAGTACGGATTTGGTGCATTGGAAACATTTACCGGTTGCCTTGTCGCCTGATAGCTTGGGAACGATTTTTTCGGGAAGCGCAGTGGTGGATGAAAACAATACGGCAAGCTTTCAAACAGGAAGTGAAAAAACCTTGCTGGCATTTTTCACACACAGCGAACGCAAAGGACAATTTCAAAGTCTTGCTTATAGCAACGACAAAGGGCGCACATGGACGAAATACGAAAACAATCCCATTCTGCAACATGCCACGGCAAAAGATTTTCGAGACCCCAAAGTGTTTTGGCATGAGCCTTCCGGAAAATGGATAATGGTTTTGGCAGTCGGTCAGGTAATCGAAATTTATTCTTCGCCCAATGCGAAAGAATGGACGTATGAAAGCAATTTCGGTGAAGGTTACGGCTCGCACGATGGCGTATGGGAATGTCCCGACCTTTTTGAATTAGATTTCCCCCTTGAGGGGGGACAAAGGGGGGTTAAATGGGTAATGATTGTAAATATCAATCCGGGCGGACCAATGGGTGGCTCTGCAACGCAGTATTTTATCGGTGATTTTGACGGAAAGACATTCGAATGCGATTATCAACCGGAAGAAAAACATTGGCTCAACTGGGGCAAAGACCATTACGCTGCCGTTACATGGAACAATGTCCCTGACAATCGCCGTATTGCCATTGCTTGGATGAGTAATTGGGAATATGCGAACGATGTCCCTACACAAAATTTCAGAAGTTCCTTGACTGTTCCCCGTGAACTGAAATTAGTAAAGCAAGGCGCTTCATACGGATTGACCAATTATCCGGTAATAGAAACAGAAAATTTACGACAGGAGAAAAAAGAATGGGAAAACATTACTGTTGTAGATGATTACAGCATTGATAAATTGTTGGAAAACAATTCCGGTGCATACGAATTAGTAATAGATATCGAAAACCAATCGGCAGAAATCATCGGCTTCAAACTGTTTAATGATTTGGGCGAATTTGTAGATTTGTATATTAGTCTTCCCGAAAAAAAATGTTACGTCATGGATAGGAATGCCAGCGGGAAAACTGATTTCAGCGACCGTTTTGCCACGGTCACTTCCTCCCCGATTGAGGCGAAAAAAACCTACCGCTTGCACCTCTTAATCGACAAAGCATCCATAGAATGTTTTGAAGGCGATGGGGAAATCAGTATGACCAATCTTGTTTTCCCTTCTGAACCTTACAATCGCATCGGGTTTTACGCCAAAGGCGGGAATTTTACAGTGAAGCAATTTGTAATCTATAATTTAAAATAATCATGAAACAAATATGTAAAACGGATGAAAAGGGGATTGCGGGTCAAGCCCGCAATGACAGCCCTTTGTGCAAGAAAACAATCGTAGGACTTGGAGAAATCCTTTGGGACGTGTTTCCCGAACGGAAAGTATTGGGCGGCGCTCCGGCAAATTTTGCTTATCATGCTTCGCAATTCGGCTTTGAAGGCTATGCCGTAAGTGCCATTGGAAAAGATTTATTGGGAAAAGAAATTTTGGATAGCTTGGCTGAAAAGCAGCTCAATTTTCTGATAGAAAGCATTGATTATTCAACCGGAACGGTACAGGTAACATTAGACGACAAAGGCGTGCCGCAATATGAGATTTGCGAAAACGTAGCTTGGGATCATACTCCGTTTACCGGGCAAACGGAAGAATTGGCGCGAAACTGTCGTGCCGTTTGTTTCGGCTCGTTGGCGCAACGGAGTGAGGTATCTCGCGCCACTATTTATCGTTTTTTGGAATTAGTGCCGGATGATGCCTATAAGATATTCGACATCAATCTTCGGCAACATTTCTACAATAAAGAAATTATCCACGAATCATTACAGCGATGCAACGTACTCAAAATTAATGACGATGAAGTGAAAATTGCCGCTCAATTATTCTGTCATTGCGGGCTTGACCCGCAATCCCCCGATTTTTCAGAACAGGACTTTTGTCGGCAACTTCTCAAAGAATACAATCTGCAAATGGTCATTGAAACAAAAGGAGCCGTAGGCAGTTATGTTTTGACTGCCGGTGAAACTTCCTATTTAGATACTCCTAAAGTGCATGTAGCGGATACTGTCGGGGCGGGCGACTCATTTACTGGTGCATTTGTAGCTGCTTTATTGCATGGAGATTCAATCAAGAAAGCCCATCAATTGGCGGTGGAAGTTTCGGCTTATGTCTGTACGCAACACGGCGCCATGCCGAAATTACCGGATGCATTTATCGAATTATTCAAAGAAAAAATCATATAATCATGAAAAACAACAAAATTCTAATACAGTTACTCCCCATCATGCTGGCATTCTTTGTCATGGGAGCCGTCGATTTAGTCGGCATTGCCTCCAATTATGTCAAAGAAGATTTCGGATTATCCGATACGATGGCCAATCTTTTTCCGTCGATGGTCTTCTTTTGGTTTCTCATCTTCTCCATTCCAACCGGACTACTGATGAATAAAATAGGACGCCGGAAAACCGTTCTTTTGAGTTTGATCGCAACGGCGTTGGCATTGCTTGTCCCTGTGGTGAATTACAATTTTACATTTATGTTGATTTCTTTTTCCCTTTTAGGAATTGGCAACACGCTGATGCAAGTATCTTTAAATCCCTTAATCTCCAATGTCGTAACCGGAAACAAATTAGCGAGTACGCTCACTTTGGGACAATTCGTGAAAGCCCTCGCTTCCTTTGCTGCACCGCTCATTGCCGGATGGGCAGCCTTGCACTTTGGCAACTGGCGGTTGTTATTCCCGGTTTATACAGCAGTAACCGTTCTTTCGTTTATATTATTGAGTGTCACTAAAATAGAAGAAGAACCTTATCAAAGCAAATCCTCTTTCATGGATTGTTTCCGGTTATTGGGCAGTTGGCAGATTTTATTGTTTTTCATCGGCATCATGGCGCACGTAGGGATTGATGTTGGAATAAATGCCACTGCTCCCAAAATTCTCATGGAACGGATTGAAGGTATGACTTTGGCAGATGCCGGATTTGCCACGAGCCTCTATTTCCTGTTTCGTGTAGCCGGATGTTTTTTGGGAACATTTATCTTAGCCCGTTTCTCCATTCATAAATTCTTCATTATTAGCGTAATCAGTATGGCATTGTCAGTTGTCGGATTATTTTTTGCAGCCGACCTTACCACGCTGTATATCTGTATGGCGTTAGTAGGTTTCGGCAATTCCAATATTTTCCCGATGATATTTTCCAAAGCCATACAATCGATGCCCGAACGGGAAAACGAAATATCCGGTTTGATGATTATGGGCGTTTCCGGCGGAGCTGTATTTCCGCTTTTGATGGGTGTGGGGTCGGATTTGCTGAAAAGTCAAGTGGGGGCGGTTGTTGTTTTGGCGGTATTGGTGGTTTATTTGTTTTTTTTAACACCGTTTATTAAGGCTAAAAAATAATGCGTATATTTGCAGGTGTTACTTGTAATCCATGAAAAACAATACCATTTTATCCATATTATTTGCAATATTCTTTTGTCTCTCCCTTGTTTCCTGCAAACAAAAAGCGGCTGAATACATCATTGGTGTTTCCCAGTGCAGCGATGACGACTGGCGGCGCAAGATGAATACGGAAATGCAACACGAAGCGATGTTGCATCCAGGAATTACACTCGACATCCAATTTGTTTCCGATGATACGGAAAAACAAATCGCTGACATACAGAACTTTATTGATAAAAAGGTCGATTTAATCATCGTATCTCCCAATGTGGCCGCCCCGATTACGCCTGTAATTGAAAAGGCTTATGCAGCAGGAATTCCGGTGGTGCTGGTTGACCGGAAAATTTTATCGGACAACTATACGGCATTTATCGGCGCAGACAATTATCAGATTGGGAAAGAAGTCGGCAATTATGTGGTGAAATTACTTGGCGGAAAAGGGAATATTGTTGAAATCCGTGGCTTGGAAGGTTCCTCTCCGGTTACGGAACGGCATCAAGGATTTATCAGCGTCATTCATAATTATCCGGAAATCAACACGATATATGAAGCCGATGGAGCTTGGTTGCAAGAGATTGCCGGACAAAAAATGACAGAAGTGCTTGCCGGAAATCCGGATATCGACCTCGTTTTTGCCCATAACGACCGGATGGCGATGGGCGCTTACGATGCCGCTAATTTGCAGGACAAAGCCAATGGTATTTATTTTATCGGCATTGACGCACTTCCGGGCAGCAACGGTGGAATTGAACAAGTGCTTGAAAACAAGTTGAAAGCGACCTTTATTTACCCCACCAGCGGAGAAAAAATCATTCAATTGGCAAGCAATATTCTTCAGGGAAAACCCTACGAGAAAAACAACACGCTCTATACCAATGTGGTGGACGAAACCAACGCACGGGTGTTGAAACTGCAAACCGATGTGATTATCGAACAGGAAAATAAACTCAATTTTCTGGATAACCGGGTGGACACTTATCTGTCGCAATACACCACGCAGCGTTATCTACTCTTGGCGGCTGTCTTTATAGTGGCTTTATTCATCGGCTTATCTTATTTTATTTTCCGGGCTTATCGTGCCAAACACCGTTTAAATATCGAACTGGAAAAACGCGGCGAACAATTGGTTGCCTTATCCAAACAATTGGAAGAAGCCACCCATGCCAAACTCGTTTTCTTTACCAATATTTCACATGAATTCCGGACGCCGTTAACGCTGATTTCCGGTCCGGTAAGTTCCCTTTTGGCGGATAAAACCATCAATGTGGAACAACGCCGTTTGCTTACTTTGATGCAGAAGAATATTGGGATACTGATGAAACTCATAGACCAAATCATTGATTTCCGGAAATATGAAAATGGAAAATTAAAGCTTGATTTGAGTCCATCGGATTTGAAAGAACAATTTATTGAGTGGAATGAATCGTTTAGGGAAATAGCCAAAAGAAAACATTTGAATTTTCATTTTAATGTGTTGCCGGACGCTGATTTTTCGATGGCAATTGATGTACCCAAAATGGAACGCATTTATTTCAATTTGCTTTCCAATGCATTGAAATTTACTCCGGAGAAAGGAACGGTTTCGGTCAATCTAAATAAAATCAATCAAGACAACACGGATTATGCAGTGATTGAAGTGTCTAATTCCGGCAAGGGAATTTCGGAAGAAGACATTCAGCATATTTTTGACCGTTTCTATCAGGTCGATTCCCATTTTGCCGGTTCGGGAATCGGTTTGGCTTTAACTAAGGCCATGGTGGAATTGCATGAAGGTCAGATTCAGGTAAATAGCACAGCAGACGGTTGGACAACCTTTACCGTTCTTCTTCCCTTCCGGCAGAAAGAAACCCAATCCCAATCCGTAGAGACAAGGAATACCTTGTCTCTACCAACCGCCATTACCCCATTTGACAATGAAACACCTAACCATAGGGAAACCGTTTTCGATGAAACCAGAAACGACCATAAACAATTGGTTTTGGTGGTGGACGACAATCCCGATATTCGTTCCTATATCCGAATGGTTATGCAGAATCAATACACCATTATGGAATCCGAAAATGGCGAAGAAGGTTTCAAAAAAGCGGTCAAACACATCCCCGACATTATTATCAGCGATGTGATGATGCCTAAAATCGACGGTATCGAACTGTGCCAAAAACTAAAGGCGGAACTTTCCACCAGCCATATTCCGGTTATACTGCTGACAGCCTGTTCGTTGGACGAACAACGGATTACCGGATTCAAGAGCGGTGCGGATGATTATATTGCCAAACCGTTCAATTCGGATATTCTGGAAGTTCGCGTAAGCAATCTGATTGAAAGCCGGAAACGTTTGAAAGCGCTGTTCCGGGAAAATCTGTTTTCGAGAAATTCCGGAGATGAAATCAATGAGGCAGAAAAAACTTTTCTTGCCGGATTGAATGAGTTAATAGAAAAACACCTATCCGATTCAGCCTTGAATGTGGAAGACTTAGGGCAGCATATCGGACTGTCCCGCACCCAACTCTACCGTAAAGTAAAATCACTGACGGGTTATTCTCCCAATGAACTCTTGCGGATTATGCGTCTGAAAAAAGCCTGCGCCCTCTTGTCTTCTTCCGAATCGAACGTGGCAGAAGTGGCTTACGACACAGGATTCACTTCAGCTTCTTACTTTGCCAAATGCTTCAAGGATTATTATAATGAAAGTCCAACGGATTATTTGAAACGGATTCGTTAAAACAAACTGCTTTTCCTTAGCTGATTTGCTGTTGATTTGAGAAAATAACATTACCTTTGTCTTAAGATACTATTGTTCCGATAAAAAAAGATACTATGCGAACCACTCTTCAATCCGTTCGTTCCAAACAGGTATGTATTATTTTTTGCATATTGCCCTCTCTTTTTGCTTTTACAACTTTGGCTCAGGAAGCCCAATACGGATTAAAATTCAACTCCAACAATTACGAACCCGAAATGCGTACGAGTTTGAATTTGAGTCCGGATGATTATCTTTCTTTTCCGGAAGGATTTTCCATGTCTTTCGACACTAAATTCCATTTCAAAGACGTACATATCTATGGTTATATATTCCGGATTATCAACGACTCCGGAAATAGCATAGACCTTATCGTGGGGGATGTGAACCTTATTTTTTCCATGCCTTCCGGCAGTATTATCTCCAACAATCCCTTGACGGATGTAAACATCATTCCGGAACAATGGATTCCTGTCCGTATCAATATAGATATTCAAAAAGAGGAACTGGAAATACAGGCCGGAGAATACGTAAAAAAATGGAATACCCCCGAAGTCCGGAAATTCGATCAGGTTGAAATCCTGTTTGGAAAGACAAACGATCCGCAAAGACAGGTCATCGATGTTCCGGATATGACGGTTAAAAATATAAAAATTGCCGATTTATCAGGAAAACCGGTCTATTCCTGGAAACTTTCCAAACATGTATCCGACGGGGTTTATGACGACCTGAAACATCGTTTTGCCAAATGTGAAAATCCGAACTGGTTATTGGATAATTATGGAATCTGGAGAAAGGAAATAACATTTAATGCCGGGATAACTCCTTATTTATCGTACGATTTTGATAAGAATATCATCGCTGTGGCCGATCAAGATTCATTCTATACTTTTTCAGTAGCAGACAGTCGCTTCGAAAAGCATACTGTAAAGAAAAAACTATCCTATCAAATCTCCTCGAATCAGATGATATATAATACCTTGGATTCGAGTTTTTATGCCTATAATTTAATAAAAGAGGGCGATGCCAGGGAGTTTGTTCCTTTCAATCTGCGGGAAGGCGAATGGGGGAATACGACCGCACACAATCACAGTACGGATTACAGGCATCATAACCGGTATTTTTCTCCGGAACAGAATCGCCTGTATCTCTTTGGAGGCTATGGGCATTTGAAATACAAGGGAGGAGCGTTTATATACGATGTGGATACTCAATCCTGGTCTCAAACCACATTCAAAGGGGATAGCATCACGCCCCGCTATTTAAGCGGAATGGGAAAAATAGACGATGAGCATCTGTTGTTTTTTGGCGGTTACGGCAGTGAAACCGGAAATCAGGCGCTTCAAGCGCAATTTTATTATGATTGTTACTTGGTCGATATAAAAACAATGACAGCCAAAAAACTGTGGACATTGGAGGATCCTGTGGAAAATTTTGTCGTTTCCAATTCGCTGGTGGTTGATACGCTCAATAACTGTTTTTATGCCTTATGTTATCCTTCCATGAAATCCAATTCCATGATTTCACTCCATAAGTTTTCTTTGGACAAACCGGAACAGGAAGTAGTGGCCGATCCAATCCCGATTAAATATAATGATGTCTTTGCGTATGTGGATCTGTTTTTTGATACATTCGGCAATCAATTTATTGCGGCGACTTTTGCTCCGGAAACCGGAACAGAGACAAACGTATCTATCTACACCTTATCCTTTCCGCCTTTGAAAAAAACCGATATCTATCAGGTCGAAAAAGAGAAAACAAATTCTTTCTTGCCATTCATAATCCTGCTGCTCCTTTCCCTTCCGGTTCTGGTTTGGCTTTTCAGTAGAATAAAGAGAAAACAGACAGGTGTTGAAAGCACTGAAAATAAAGTAAAGGATGGCGATGCGGTGGCTATGGTAGGAATAAATACGGTGAAACAATTACAAAAGCAGGCCATCTATTTGTTTGGCGGATTTCAGGTTGTCGATAAATCCGGAAATGATGTATCGGCTCATTTCAAACCTTTATTGAAAAATTTATTTCTGCTGATATTATTGAACACCATCAAAAACGGAAAAGGCATTGCTTTCTCCAAATTAAAAGAGATTTTATGGTTTGACAAAAGCGAAGAAAGCGCCAACAATAACAGAGGTGTTGCATTAAGCAAGATCCGGCAGATCATGGATAATGTAAGCGAAATCCGGTTTAATAAAAAAGGTGTTTACTGGAGTGTTGAATTCGGAGAAGGAATTTACTGCGATTATTATGAAGCGCTTGTTTTGATGAAAAAAATAAAAGAAAACAAGGAAACCTCCATGAATGATATCCAAAGGCTTTTGACGATTGTTAAGGCGGGCGAGTTGTTGCCCAACACGCAAGTCGAATGGGCGGACACTTTTAAATCCGAATTTTCCAACGAACTGATAGATTTGATTTCAGGCATTATCCGGAAAAATGACGCCCTGTTTTCCGACGATGTATCCATTGATATGGCGAATGCCCTGTTTATTCATGACCTGTTAAATGAAGATGCTTTGAAATTAAAATGTAAAGTGTTGATAAAAACGGGTAAAAACGGACTGGCCAAAAATACTTACACTGCTTTTCTTAAAGAGTACGCCGTTTTGTTCGGAATGGAATATAAATATTCTTTTGATCAAATAGTCAATTAAAAAAACTTTATTCTTTTCTCGTTACCAACGATTAAATTCGGGAACCACTTTTGGCTTTTTTTTTCAAAAAAGCCTATTTTCTTTTTCAACTAATGATTAATTAATGCAAACGGTAAAGGTTGCATCGGATATTTGCATCGTATTACTTCATTAGTAACTTTAAAAATAATATTTATGAACAGAAAATTAAGAAAGAAAAAACGATTCATGGAAAGTAAAAGTTTGGGTTCTTTCCTTCGAGCAGGAATGGTGTGGTTCCTTTGTATCGGATGCATTCAGGGAATCAATGCACAGAACAACACAAAGAAAATAACAGGAAAAGTAACGGATGAACAGGGAGAAGTCATCATTGGCGCGAGTGTAGTGACATCCGATAAATCAGCCGGTGCAGTTACGGATGTCGACGGTCTTTTCTCGTTGAATGTTTCCTCTAACATCACTTTAACCGTTTCATATTTGGGGTATCAGACAAAGAAAGTGACTGTTGGAGCGCAGAGCTATTATGAAGTCGTCTTGAATGAAGACACGCAATCGCTGGAAGAGGTAGTTGTGGTGGGTTATGGCACCCAGAAAAAAGCAACGATAACCGGATCGGTTGTCGCGGTGGATAATAAGGAATTAACCACCACTAAAAATACCAATATCCAAAATATGTTGACAGGAAAATTGCCCGGTGTACGGAATATACAAAAAACTTCCGAGCCGGGTCAATTTACAAATCAATTTGATATTCGCGGATTGGGAGCGCCTCTTTTGGTGGTGGACGGTGTTCCCCGGGGTGATCTTCCGCGTATGGATCCGAATGATATTGAAAGTATTTCGGTGTTGAAAGATGCTTCGGCGGCGATTTATGGTATCCGGGCAGCCAATGGAGTCATATTGGTTACCACCCGGAAGGGAGAGCGGGGAAGAGCAAAAATCGAATATTCGGCTTATTACGGTATTCAGACACCTGCCGAAATGTTGCATCCACTCGGATCGTGGGACAGGGCTATACTGGCGAATGAACTTAAAATGCGAAGCACCACAGACCCGCAAAAAGAATATTCTCAGGAATATTTCGATAAATTGGCCAAAGGAGAGATGCCCGATACGGACTGGTATGACGCGATATTGAAAAATACTTCTCCTCAACAACAACAAAATGTTTCCATCAGTGGCGGATCGGATAAAATGGATTATTATGTCAATTTCGGTTATACCGATCAAGGCAGTTTCTTCCGGACCAATTCGGCCAACTACAACCGTTATAACCTGAGGAGCAACTTGAATGCTCAAATCACCAGGGACTTGAAAGCCGGCATCAAACTCAATATGATCACGGACGAGACCAACCGGCAGAATATGGGAAGCTGGGAAGTATTTAAAATGCTCTGGCGGTCACGTCCCACCGATCCGGTATATGCGAATAATACGGAGCCTTATTTCTACCGGCCGGATGTGGAATTTAATCCGGCGGCGGTCATACGTCCTGATCTCTCCGGTTATGTGCAAGACAAGAAGAACATATTTCAATCCAACATGTATCTGGAATACGATGTTCCCTTTGTCAAAGGCTTGTCGGCCAAGGCTATGTTCAGTTACGACAAGACTTACAATGACAATGCCACTTTCAGGAAGGAATATAATGAATACCGTCATAATGCAGTAACGGATGCATTTGAAATAGCTTCGACACGAAACAGCAAAACCGAATTGAGACGTGTATTCAGTACCAGCTATTCCACGCTGTGGAATGCCCAATTGAATTATGATAACACGTTTGCAGAAAAACACAATGTGGCCGCCCTGCTGTTATATGAAGAAAGTTATAGCCAAGGCTATGATTTCAGCGCCAAACGTTTTTTTGAAATACCTATCCCTTATCTTTTTGCCGGTAATTCCGAAAATCAGGAGGGAACCGGAAGCGGTTTGAGTGAAAATGCGTCGAAGGCATTGGTCGGAAGATTAAATTATGATTTTGCCGGTAAATATATCGCCGAATTTTCCTTCCGTTACGATGGTTCTTCCAAATTTCCCAAAGGCAAGCAGTGGGGATTTTTTCCGAGTGTATTGTTGGCCTACCGCCTGTCCGAGGAAGCTTTTATCCGGGATAATTTATCCTTTGTTCAAAATCTGAAAATAAGAGGTACTTGGGGAAAATTGGGAGACGACGGGGCTTCTCAGTTCCAATTTATTGAAGGTTATGATTATCCGCAGGCCTACCACAACCGATCGAATCTTCCAAGAGGCAGTGTATTTGGGAATGTCTTTGTCAATGCCTTGGGCTTCCGGAGTGCGCCGAACCCGGATTTAACCTGGTACACGGCTGAAATGAAAAATATTGGAGTCGATGCGGATTTGTGGAACGGATTATTCGGTTTCTCTGTCGATTTCTTCCGCCGCGATCGCGATGGCTTGTTGGACACACCCAGCGTGGTAGTGCCGGCTACATTCGGTTCGGGTATTTCACAGGCTAATCTGAATGCCGACCGTACCCAGGGATTTGAAGTGGAACTGCGTCATAGCCACCGGATAAATGATTTCCGGTATAATGTGAGCGCTTCCGTACAAATGACCCGGAGTATGTGGACCAGAAGGTTGATGCCTGATCGATCCAACTCGTATGATTATTGGCGCAATAATTACATCGACCGTTACAAAGATATCTGGTTTGGAAAAGGTTCCAATGGATACTATCAGTCGTATGATGAAATAGCCAATTCTATTTATGCCAATGCCCAATCTCTTCCCGGCGACCCGATTTACGAAGATTGGAATGGAGACGGCGTCATTGATGATCAGGATAAATATGCAATTGCCACTACCACCAATTCAGACGGTAACGGCGGGCTTCCGGGAACCAACCTCAATAATGCCCGTAATTATCCCCTCATGAATTTCAGTACGACATTAGGCGGTCAATGGAAATGGCTTGATTTTCATCTGCTCTTTCAAGGAGCAGCCATGTCATACATCGGATATGGCGAGCAATTGTTGAACCCTTTAACATGGGAGGGAAATGCCCTGGACCTGTTGTTTGACCGGTGGCACCCGGCTGATCCCGATATAGACCCCTACGACCCTACCACTCAATGGCTTTCCGGATATTATCCGTACGGAAGAACGAGAGCGGAAGAAACATCCGCCTTCAACCTGCAAAGCGGCGCCTATCTGCGCTTGAAAAGCGCTGAAATAGGTTTTACAGTTCCTAAAAATCGCGCTTTTGACCGGATTGGGATTAAGAATCTGAGGCTTTATGTCAATGCTTATAATCTGCTGACTTTTACCGGAGTGAAAGGTCTTGACCCGGAAAAACCGACAGAAACGTATGGCTATCTTTATCCGTTGAACAGAACGTTTAATTTCGGAGGTACGATAAGCTTTTAATAAAGATTGATCATTAACATATAAAGATAAAAAATATGAAACGAATATATTTAATAGCAATTACAGTCCTGTTTAGCTTAAGTTGGCTGACATCCTGTGTGGATCTGGACATTACACCCACATCCATTATTACTGAAAAAGATATATACAATCAAAATGGGATAAAAGCCTATATGGCAGGGATGTACAATCATTTACCCATGGAAGATTTTCATTACGACACAAATACCGACGGTCAGATAGGCGGCGGATATTACGTAGGTAATGGACTCAGTGTCTGGACTTTCTGGAATTCTACCGGTGAAATGGTAAACCGGAACAATACCAATCTTCCACTCCATCGCAGAGGGTATTGGAATAGTGGATTCGAAGTAATCCGTCAGGCAAATACCTTGATCAATAATTTGCCGAATTATCCGGAACTGGCACAAGAATCAGCCGCATGGATCGCTGAGGCAAAGTTTATCCGGGCTTACATTTATTTTCAATTAGCCAAGCGTTACGGTGGTTTGCCGAAAATTTTTGAGGTACAGATACTGGATCCCAATGATGAATCTGCTTTATGGGTAGCCCGCGAGAGCCATGCCGATACCTACGATTTCATTCTCAATGATTTGGATGAGGCTATTGCCGGTATGCCGGAAACAAGTGATGCCGGTCGCGCCAACAAATACGTAGCAGCAGCTTTCAAGAGCCGCGTGGCACTGCATGCAGCTACTACTGCCCGTTACGGGTCTGAGAAATTTCCCGATTGGGAGGTAGAGGGCGTATTGCTTCAGGGCATACCGCAATCCAAGGCCACCGGTTACTTGAAACAGGCGTGGGATGCCGCCAAATTAGTAGAAACCGGCGGTCGGTATGAACTTCACAGGGCTAATGCCGAAAAAACGGAGAATTACGCCGAAATATGGGAAAAATCCGATAACAACAAAGAATCCATCTGGTTGCGCAAGTACGATTTTAATATGACGGTACATTCATTTAATTCCATGATGCCCCCACCACGCATGTGTACGGAAGGCGGAGACCGTTTCAATCCTACGCTGGACTGGGTGGAATTGTTTGACGGACTGCCTCTGGATGAGCGGGGACATTTCAGCGCTTTGGATGCAGACGGTAATTATACGGTATATGACAACAGTCGGCAGTTGTGGGAAAATGTAGAGCCGAGACTCCGGGCGAACATCCTGATTCCGGGAAATCTCTACAAAGGAGGTATGAAACTTGATTTACGCGCCGGTATCATTAAGGAAGAATATGACCCTGTAATTGACCGGTTTAAGAAATTCACTGTGGATGACGGAAAAGAAAGACAGGGCCTCAATTCAGGCTCCGTATGGAACAAAGTGGATTATCCGGCCGGCAATCCGTTTCGCGAAAGAACTATTTTTGACTGGTCAACCAATCCATCGGCAGACCAGAAAGATCCGTATGTACGGTCGGATGGTGTAAAAATTTTCAAAAACGGATTGGATGGACCAAGAGTAACCGGTACTACAAACACCTCGAATACGGTTACCGGATTTTTTGGCCGCAAATATTTGAATATTACGTTGCCGAAAGGGGAAACGGTACACAATACTTCCACCCAATCCTGGATCGAAATAAGGTATGCCGAAGTGTTGCTTAACCGTGCGGAAGCGGCCATTGAACTGTCTCAAAACGGTGAAACAACTTATAACGGAGCCAATATGCTGGAAGATGCCTTGAAGTGTATCAACGATATACGCGACCGGGCAGGAGCGAATTTGTTGACCGGCGTGGGCGAACTTTCTACGGAACCGGCTTATACCCAATGGTCTAATCCCGGTCCGAAAGGCCAGGGCGGATTTGTGGAAGCTCCCAACCGGGCCTTGCAGATTGTTCGTGTGGAAAGGTACAAGGAATTGGCTTTTGAAAGCAAGATTTATTGGGATTTGCTTCGCTGGTTTACGTATGATACACAAATCCGGAATTATTTCAGAAGAGGATTGTATCCGATTATGTATGCTAAGGGCGCTACGGTGGATGAAAACGGTATTCCGGACGGCAAATATATTTATGATGCCAAGTCCGCCGACGAAGCTGCCGGCCTGGTTACCTTCAGTCTGAACAATTATTATGAAGGTATTCCGACCAATGAGTTGAAAAATAATCCTTTGTTGCAAAAGAACAGAAATCAATAACTAAAAAAACAATACAATATGAAAGTAATAAGTAAATATATAGCCTTCGTTTTATGCTGTGTATTAACAGTATCCTGCGAAATAGACAATTATGACGAACCGGATGCAACCATTCAGGGAGCCTTGTATGATCATAACGGTCAGCCGTTACAGGTAAATCACGGATCGGGTTACATCCGGATGCGGGAAGTGAGTTGGGCAAAAGGCGATGAAAATGTTTTTATCGGAAACCAAACATTAAAAGTGCAGCAAGACGGCACTTATCGCAATACCAAATGGTTTCCGGGTGAATACCGCATGTTGCCTTATGCCGGGAATTTCTTTCCTTATGATGATGAAAAATTAGAAGGGGACGATGCCGGTGAATTGGTAAAGATATCCGGTACTACTTCCAGAGATTTTACGGTGACACCCTATTTGACTATTGAATGGGTGAAAAAACCAACGGTCACGGCAGACGGCTTTTTGGAATGTTCCGTTCGTTTCAAAAGGAATCAGAAAGCCGGATATGAAATGCCGGACGTAAGAGAAGCTTGGTTGCGGGTATCGCGTACAGTGAATACTTCCGGTAGCGACGGTCAATATTTCAAAAAAGAGATCGTGTTGACCAATGCTATGGAAGGACAGGAAATCACGTTCAAGACCGACATCGCATTGAAATATACAGGTATTGATTATTGGATCCGGGTTTCAATGGATTGTAAAGCAGTGGCCGGAAAACCGGAAACCAATTATCCGGGAGTGAACAGTCCCAACTTTACGACCATCGAAAAACTATTTGTTCCATAAATCAGCTATAGTCTGTCATCCCGCGCTTGACGCGGGATCCCCTGACAATCGTTAATCACTATTAACTAATAATTTACAAAAATGGTGTTTAACGGTATTCATGGGATGGCGGGTCAAAGCAACGTCATTTCGAGCGAAGCCGAGAAACCGCCATGACAGGACTTTAAATGAAAGAGACGACTGTTAATGAAATATAAAATGAAGAACAAGCAGTTTCTGATATTCTATTTATTCCTTATTCTATTACCCGCAGGGAATTTGCTTGCGGATAATAACGTGAGAGGTTGGATTATTCTTTCGGATAACAAAGAGAATGCTGTTGAAACAATCAAAGCAGCTTCCAAATACAATATCAACCATCTCCAACTGTCTCACCAAATTGTTCATGATTTGAGAGAAGTCAAAAACGAAAAGACAGGTGAATTAGTCAACGATTTGGTACGTTTGGCTCATTCGGAAGGTATCGACGAGGTTTTGCTCTGGGACCACAGCTTTTATCCTTTAAACTATTATCCCGACCGATTTAAAACCGGTCCCGGCGGAACAATCAACTTAGATAATGCTGAATTCTGGCAATGGTATAAAGCAGATTATCGCCGGATGTTGGATCTTGTTCCCGAGATTGACGGGCTTATTCTTACTTTTATAGAAACAGGCGCTTATGCAGAAAAACAACATTCGCTGAAGATGCCTACTCCTGAAGAGAAATTAGCTGCGGTAGTCAATGCCGTAGCCGAGGTTGTGATTGAAGAAAGAAACAAAAAATTATATATCCGCACATTCGCTTATTCAGAGAAAGAATACGCCGGAATTGTCGGCTGCATCAACCATATAAAGAACGATAACGTAGCTTTAATGGTGAAAGAAGTACCCCACGATTTCTTCCTGACTCACCCGAACAACCGGTTTATAGGGAAATTGGACAGACCGACAATCGTGGAATTTGATACGGGCAACGAGTATAACGGGCAGGGAGTAATAGCCAATACCTGGCCCGAATATGTTATGAAGCGATGGAAAGATTATATCGATCGCCCTAATGTGGTTGGGTATGTTGCCAGAACTGATCGTTATGGAACTACAAAAATCGTGGGAACCCCCAATGAAATATTATTATATGCCTTAAAACGCACAACGGAAGATAAATCAATCTCTGCGGATCAAGTCTATGATGAATTTATCATCTCGAAGTATGGTAAAGGTGTTTTACAACCGATTAAAAGTGCATTCAAAAAGTCGTTTGATATTGTAACGTCTGTTCTGTATGTTCTCGGAACGAGTATGGCGGACCATTCGGCTCTAAATTACGATAACAACAAATGGAGTTACAACCGGCATGTGTCGGGGAGATGGATAGATCCTCCCGTCGTTTTTGTGAAACACAATGTAAATAAAGAGTTTCATTATTGGAAAGACATTATAAATCATATTGCTCCGGCTAAATACAAAACAGCAGATTCTCCCTTAGCCATAGAAGCAAAATACGTACTGGATCAGCATTGGGTAGAGCCGGGCGAACAAATGGACAGTACTTATTACTATTATATTCTGACTGAAAAAAGATACGGCGTAGAATTGGCTTTGGAGGCATTGTTAGAAATAGAAGAGACAAAAAACAAATTACCTCAAAAAGATTATGAAGAACTGTACCAGCTCTTTTATCGCACATCTCTTACAGCCCGACTGCATGAAGCTGTTTGCACAGCCTATTATGGATACAGAATATACAAAAGAGGCGAGCAGTATCATCCTGCCGGATTAAAAAATCAAATTACAGCTTCTTTGGAAAGAATCGTAGATATTTCAAAAGAAATGAATTTATTGAGAAACACTTATCCCACAGGTCAGTACGATTGGCTGAAAGATGCCGGTACAGCCTTGCAATACAGGAATCGAATTTTAGCCGGATTGCCGGATTAACAAATTAGCATCAATGAAAAAGAATCTATTCATAATTGCCCTGTTTATTCCTTGTTGCTTGTTTGCTCAAAAGGATGTTTATCCCGGAGCAGATGAGAAAAGCGTGTCCCGGGCGCAGTATTTTACCTGGATAAACAACACTAACGAAGGGCCGACTGAAGCGCAAACCCTGATCAATCTGGATTTTTTTGAATGGCTTAAAAAAGAATATGGCATGCAGTTGGATATCTATGCATTCGATGCCGGATGGATTGACGGAAAAAACTTTTACGGAACAATGGACTCCGAACGCTTCAAAAGGAATTTCCCTCATGGACTGACTCCGGTTTATGAAAAAGCCGGTGCGATGAATACTCGCTTTGGACTTTGGGGAGGTCCCGACGGATTTGGCAATACTCTGGAAGAGGCCGGCAAAAGAAAAGAAATGATGATTTCGCTTTGTCGCGATTATAACTGGGCGCTTTTTAAGTTTGATGCCGTATGCGGGCCGCTCAGAAAAGACAAAGAAGACGATTTTATAGATATGATGGAACAATGCCGGTTGTATTCTCCCGATTTGATTTTATTAAACCATCGTTTAGGTCTGGAGAAAGCAAAGCCGTATGCAACGACTTTCCTTTGGGAAGGGCGGGAAGCTTACATCGACGTGAATTCCAAAAATAACACGACAGCCGTTCATAACCGGGTCGGAAATATGGAGCGGGGATTGGTTCCCGGCTTAAAAAGACTGACGGAAGACCATGGCGTTTGTCTTTCTTCCTGCCTCGATTATTGGGAAGATGATTTGATATTGCAGGCATTCGGCCGTTCGCTGATTTTAGCTCCGCAAATATACGGCAATCCCTGGTTGCTGGCCGACAATGAATTTCCGAAATTGGCAAGGATATACAATTTGCACCGGAAGTTTTCAAAAATACTGGTCAACGGAATGAAACTTCCGGAAAGCTATGGAAAAGATGCCATTTCACGAGGCGATGATAGAACAAGATTGATTACTTTGAAAAATTTAGATTGGACGAGTAAAGAATTTACAATCAAATTAGACAGTGAAATCGGACTTCAAAAAGGCAAGAAAGTCAAAGCCCGCCTGTTTCATCCGGTGGAAAGCGTATTAGGCTCCTACAAATATGGCGATTCTTTGACCGTTTCCGTTCCGCCTTTCCGTTCGCTATTGTTATTTGTTTCATCAAGTAATGAATACCAAGAACCGGGCATTTCGGGAGTGGATTTTGAGATAGTGAAAAATGTTCCGGGACAGCCCTTGGTGATTCGCCTTTTAGGATTGCCCGGAACTGAAAACCGCATCCGGCTGGATAATATTTCCGGTGTAAAAACGATTGAAATAGATGGTGAAAATGCACCGGAATTAAAAAACGGCCAATCAATGCTCATTCGGTTTGAAGGGGAAAAATGGAAAGAGCCTTATCACCGGAAAATAATAGCCATGCAAGACTCGAAAATTCCGGCAGACGCTTCTGCGTTATATGAAGCCACTGTGTTTGCCGCAGACAATAACGCGCTGGAAGTTCGTTCGCTCCTCCGTTCAGGGGAAACAACTATTCCACAGGTAAAAAAGGCTCGCGATGCTTTTTTCAATCAACCGGCATTTGTGAATCGGGGAATATGGGATAAACAACTGTTTGATGGGGATATGAATACCGGATTTTGGCCTTCAAGAAGACGCGAAGACATCCGGATAAAAGGCGGTTGTTTCCGCTTGGATTTGGGAGAAACCGTATTCGTTGACAGTATTATTTTCAAAGTCAATAATGAATACGAACTGCAACCCTTGTTGATGGATGAAGGAAATTTTGCGCAGATATCCTCTGATCTGAAAAATTGGAAATCCGTTTCGTTTTTGGCAGGAACAAGCATGACTGTGCCGGTTGGGGAAAAAATGCAATACCTGAAAATGAATCCCTTCCCCGATGCCATCGCTGAAATTGAAGTGTACAGCGAAGGTAAAAAAGTTTCGCCGGAAAAATTCAAGGCAAATAATTTGTTTGCCGATTCGAAGGTAATGGAATGTGCCGGCGCCCAATATGCTTCTTTTCAGTTAAATGAAATACCGAAAAACAGTTACCTCGCTGTTGCGATAAACGGCGACCATGGTATCGAAGGCGCTTATGTGGCGCTCAAAGTAAACGGCGAATATGTGGGAGCGCCTTCGCGGGCGGTTTCTTATCCGGCGAATCCATGGGAATATCCAACGGTCAAAGCAAATTCAAATTATACGTATTTTTTCCCGCTTACGGAAAATATGAAAAACCAAGAAATAGAAGCTTTTGTTTTGGGATACGATAAAGACAAATTGGATTTTATTTCCGATATTTGCATTTCGGCGTATCCGGCGCCCTGTGAAGAGAAATTAATGATAATAACTTACGAATAATACAAAAAACATGAAAAATTCAGTATCAATGAAAGTATGGTGTGTGATCAGTTGTTTGCTATTCTCCGTCACCCTCCAGGCAAAGATAAAATTGCCTGCCATTGTAGGAGATAACATGGTTTTACAACAAAAGAGTAATGTAAAATTATGGGGCGAAGCCAAGAGTAAAACAAACATCAAAATTAAAACCTCCTGGAACGGAAATGATTACAGTGTAGTTTCCGATGAAAAAGGGAATTGGCTGACCCATATAACGACCCCGGCGGCCGGCGGACCGTATAAAATCAGTATCAGCGACGGAGAAGAAATCGTCTTGAATAATGTGCTCATCGGGGAAGTTTGGTTCTGTTCCGGACAATCGAATATGGAAATGCCGGTAAGAGGATTTAACGGACAGCCGGTCAAAGGATCATTGGATGTCATTGCGAAAGCCGTACCGAAAACACCCATCCGGATGTTCACCACCGATTCGAATAATGGAAAATGGGTACGGCAGTTCAGCAAGGAACCCCAAACCGATTGCAAGGGCGAATGGTTGGAAAACACACCGGAGAATGTAGCCAATATAAGCGCGATAGCCTATTATTTCGCCGGCTATATTCAACCGGTATTAGATGTTCCGGTAGGAATTATTGTTTCGTCCTGGGGCGGATCCATGGTGGAGGCTTGGATGAGTCGTGAAGCATTGGCCTCCTTTTCGGAGATCGATCTTTCTATTTTGAAAAACCAGGAAGAAATAAAAAACCCGACAGCGACTCCCAGTGTGTTGTACAATGCAAAAATAGCTCCCCTGACGAACTTTGCAATTAAAGGTTTCTTGTGGTATCAGGGCGAAAGCAACCGGGGAAATGCGGATCTATATACACAACTGATGCCGGCTTTTGTAGCCGACCTGCGGTCCAAATGGGGTGTAGGAGAATTTCCCGTTTATTTCGTGCAAATTGCTCCTTTCAACTATGATGGTATGGATAGAACTTCGGCTGCACGATTAAGAGAAGTTCAGGAACAAAACATGAAAGATATTCCCAACTCCGGAATGGTCACTACCATGGATATTGGAGATCCCATGATGATCCATCCGGCAGATAAAGAAACCGTGGGGAACCGGCTTGCTTATTGGGCATTGGGAAAAGCATACGGAAAGCTCATTCCCGGCTATGCGCCTCCAACCTATAAATCAATGGAAATCGTTGATACAACAATCGTTGTGTCGTTTGAAAACAGTGAACACGGAATGTGTCCGATTAATGCGGAAATCAAAGGTTTCGAAATAGCCGGTGAAGATAAACTGTTTTATCCTGCCACCGGACTTGAAAAAGCCGGAAAAATAATTGTTTCAAGCAAAAGTGTCCAAAAACCGGTTGCCGTACGCTATGCTTACAAAAATTATGCGGAAGCTACGTTGTTTAATGCGTATGGAATCCCCGCCTCTCCCTTCCGGACGGATAACTGGTAAATTGAATCAATTATGAAGATAAAAAGAATACTGCCGCTGATCCTGTACTCTGTTGTCTGCTTCAATATAAATGCCCAGGTAAACGCCGGGCAACACTATCAAAAACTGCAACAGAAATTAGCTACCGGCTGGAATACCTGGGATACAAGAAGTGTTTTAACCCAGGTGTTGCTTCCGTATGGCGCTGCGATTGATCTGAATCTTACAGATAATGAAGATAATCGAATCAATACGTTCCGAATCGGCGGAGTGCCGCGGATGCATCCGGGAGCGCATGCCTACGATGGAAGTTATACGGATGTGGCATTGGAATGGAAAGGACATAAACTTCGGGTACAAAGCGCTTCGGACGGCTTGAAAAATGTGATACTGATCACTCCTTTGGAAGGCAACCGGCAAGAGGGAAAATTGCACATTATACCGAAGTCCCTTTGGCAGCGGGCCAACAGGATAAAGCTGGGCGACGATAATTTTACCATCTCTCCATCCGGTTTCAATATTCATATCCATGCGCTGATAAAGGGTGATTTTCTCGGAGCAAGCGATGAAGAAATCATTATGTCAATCAACCGGCCGGTAGCCATCTGTTGCAACGAAGACTTGACCATTCAGGAAGCGCAGCAATATGTAAAGGCAAAAGAAGAGGCGTTCATTCGGGAGAACCGCAATAAATATGGAGCAAGTTATGAATTATACAACGCCATGCAAAGCGTATTGGCTTGGGATAATATTTATGATCCTTCCATCCGGAAAGTAATCACGCCGGTGAGCCGGAACTGGAATGTCGGATGGAGCCATCATCCCGAATTCGGTGGATTCGTTTTGTTTTGCTGGGATACCTATTTTGCCGGCATGATGCTGGCCACAGATAATAAGGAGCTGGCTTATGCCAACCTGATAGAAATTACAAATTCAATCACAGAAATGGGATTTGTCCCGAATTTCTACTCCGGAAACGACCTCAAATCGAGAGACCGTTCCCAACCTCCCGTCGGCTCTCTGGCTGTGTGGACGGTTTATAAAAAATACAAAGAAAAATGGCTGCTCGAACTTCTTTACGATAAATTACTCACCTGGAACAGGTGGTGGGATACAAACCGGAATATAGACGGACTCTTGTGCTGGGGGAGTCATCCGTTTGAAAAAGTAACCTATCATGCCCGGGAAAGCGGAGGCATTAATGAATTATATGGCGCCGCATTAGAATCCGGATTGGATAATTCCCCGATGTACGATCATATAAAATTCGACAAAGAGCGTCATTTGATGCTTCTGAATGATGTCGGATTGTCCTCTCTGTATGTCATGGATTGTGATTATCTGGCAAATATTGCCGAAGCATTAGGCAAGAAAGAAGATGTAAAAGAGCTGCGGAAAAGAGAAAAAGCCTACCGCAAAAATTTGCAGACGCTTTGGGATGATGAAAAAGGATTGTATTACAACCGGCATACGGATACCGGATTGCTTGATCCGAGAACTTCCCCGACTCATTTTTATCCGCTATTGGCCAAAGCTTCCGGTCAAGAGCAGGTAGCCAGAATGATAAACGAGCACTTGCTTAATCCGGATGAATTCTGGGGAGAATGGGTGATTCCCGCTACACCGCGGAATGATGCGTCTTTCAAAGACAATATTTATTGGCGAGGCAGGATCTGGGCGCCTTTGAATTTTCTCGTTTACTTGGGTTTGAGAAACTATGATTGTGAAAATGTCAGGCAGTCGTTGGCGGAAAAATCGAAAAACCTGCTGATGAAAAGCTGGATATCGAACGGATACGTTTTCGAAAATTACAATGCCGTTACCGGTGTGGGGGACGATACGACGAGAAGTGATAAATTCTATCATTGGGGAGCCTTACTCGGATTTATCGGTTTAATTGAAGAGGGTTATTTTATGAATGAATAAATTGAATAGAATGAAAAAATATGTTTTTATAATTTGCTTTTTGGTGATTAGCATTTACGAAGGAAAATCTCAAGCTTTTTGGGATATTTATGTCAATTCCTGGGAAAAGAAGAACGATGCTTTGGTCGTCGAAACCGTTGAGGGTTTGCTCTATTTAAAACCCTATCCGTTCGGAGCCTTACATTACAAACTCACCCCTTTGCATTCGAAGGATGAAAAAAGCAGCTATGCCGTTGTAAAAGAATTTCCTTCGGCTGATTTTACGGTGGAAGAAAATGATCAGGATTTAATACTGGCTACTAATCAATACAAGTTTGTATTACACAAATTTACAGGAAATTACAGTTTTTATAATCCCGAAAATAAATTATTGCTGAACGAGGCGGCCGATAAAAGAGAATTTGCGAGAGAAGATTCGGTCATTCCAAGCAGCCTGTTCAAACTTTCTTCCGAAGAAGCCCTTTATGGCTTGGGACAATTCCGGGACAATGCCTTGAATTTACGCGGAAAAACCCGCGAACTGGTACAATTCAATACCCAAGCCGCCGTACCGGTCATTTATTCAACAGCCGGTTGGGGTTTGTTTTGGGATAATCCTTCCCGTACCCTCTTTGAAGACAATACGAAAGGTATGCGCTTTACTTCCGACTTTGGAAATAAAATAGACTATTATCTGTTTGCCGGAAACACCTTGGATGCTCTGATCGCCTCCTATCGTCAGTTGACGGGCGAAGCTCCTATGATTCCGTATTGGTCGCTGGGTTTCCACCAGAGTCGCAATAAATATGCCACACAAGAGGAAGTCCTCAGTATTGCTCAGAGAATGCAGGAAGAAAATATCCCGGTGAGTTCCATTTTCATTGATTATTTTTATTGGCAGAAATACGGCACCGGTTCTCATCAATTTGATGAAACGCTTTTCCCTGATCCCCAGGGAATGTTAAAAACATTACACGCTCAATATCAAACGAAAGCGGTGATCACTATTTGGCCTACATTCAAAAAAGGAACGGCTCACTATGCAGAATTTGAATCCAAAGGGATGTTGCTGGAAGGAGCCAAAGCATTGGATGGCACCATTTACGATGTATTTAATCCGGAGGCCAGAGCAATCTATTGGAAACAAATTCTTCCGCTTGTAAAAACAGGCTTGGACGGCTGGTTCATGGATGGTCCGGAACCCGACCAAGTCAATTCATTTCTTCCCGCACATACGTTTGCCGGTCCGGCAGTAACCGTCCGAAACGTATATCCCTTGTTGCATGTTGAAAATTTCTATAAAAATCTGGTGAAATTAGAGCCTGACAAACGGCCCTACATTCTTACCCGCTGTGCCTGGGCCTCCCAACAAAGGACAGGAGCGGCTATCTGGTCGGGCGATATTCCCACCACATTCGATGAATTACAAAAACAGATCACCGCCGGATTAAATTTTACAGCCACCGGTATTCCTTACTGGACTACCGATATCGGCGGTTATCAGGGCGGAGATCCTGCGGATGAAGCATACCGCGAGTTATTCACGCGCTGGTTTGAATACGGCGCTTTTTGTCCTGTTTTTCGCTCCCATGGCCGTCGTTATCCCGGCGATACCAAAGCGCCGAATGAATTGTGGGCTTATGGAAAAGAAGTGCAGGAAATTTGCAAGCAATATATTCAGTTAAGATATACTTTAATGCCCTATATCTATACGCTTGCAGGCGATGTAAGCCATAAAAACTATACGCCGATGCGTCTGCTTGCATTTGATTTTCAGCAAGATAAAGAGGTTTTAGATTGTAAAGACCAGTTTATGTTCGGTCCTTCGCTTCTTGTTTGTCCGGTGTTGCATGCCGGAGAGGTCAGCAGGGAAGTCTATTTTCCCGCGGGATACCAATGGATTGATTTTTGGACAGGAAAAGCATACAATGGAGGTCAACGAATTACGGCAGATGCCCCCAAGGATAAAATCCCTTTGTATGTAAAATCAGGAGCGATTATTCCAAGTTATTTGGATGACAGCAAAACGAACAAACCGGATGACCCGATGAAAATTTATATTTTTAAGGGAAGTGACGGTCGTTTCGAACTTTATAAAGACGATGGGGAATCATTCGATTATAAACAAACTCAATTTGCTTATATTCCTTTTTCCTGGGATGATAAAAAAAATGAATTGCTTATTGACTCACAAACAGGGAATTATAATAAAGGAAAAGTGCAGGAATTTCAAATTGTCCTCGTTGACGGCAAACAAAAAGACCTGCGTTCTATCCCGGTGAAGAAGCAGGTCCGATACGATGGAAATCAACAGAAAATCAAATTATGACTCAATAAGTTAAACATAGCTATTGATTCCACGCTTCGCCTTCTATTCCCATCCTTCATACGGATTTGTACCTGTTTTTCCTTCGTCATAACCATCGAAACCCCAGTTTTGCCACAATCCGGCGGGATTGATATTGCGTTGAGACAACGGTATCGGGAAACGATAATTTCTCAAACTTACATACTGCTTGGCCGGCACACCGGAAGCTTTCAACGTCTTTACCAATATCTTCCAGCGCAGCAAATCCAAGCGACGGTTCTGCTCATAAGTAAGTTCAAACGTGCGTTCTTGTTGTATTGCTTCCTTAAACCCTTTGTAATCAGAACTGTAATTCACGCCGGTAGTACGCAAGTCTGCCGGGAAGTCATAAGAAGAGGGCTGATCCAAGGGCTGACGGAAGGCTCTGCGACGTACGGTATTAAGGTCTTCAAAAGCTGAACTCTGCGGACCGTCGTTGAGTTCGTTGATTGCTTCAGCGCGTAACAAATAGACTTCGGCAAAACGCAGTACGGTACGGTCGAGATTACGATTGCTGGCGGAACCATTCGGGTCGAGCGGGTCGATGTATTTTGAATAACGAGGCACATCGAATTGGAACCAGTTGCGCGTGAGCGGGTCGTAAATAGAATCGGCATAAGTGACCCCTTTGCGTTGGTCGTTCGGGTCAAATTCATTGCGGAACTTCAGATTAGATACCACTACGTGTGGTAATGTTTGCGTGAAACCCGTAGAAAAAGCACAGTGTAACAAGTGATTTCCACCGCCGCCGTCAGACGATTGCGAAAGACTGTGTTGTGTGGCGAAGATGCTTTCTATCCCGTTCCGGTTTTCTACCGACCAATTCTGCCTGTAGTCTTCCTCCAATCCATAGTCGCCACTGTCGATCACTTCGGTGGCCAGATTGATGGATTTCTGATACTTTTCATGTCTTGCATGTTCGCCCTTATCTTCTGTCGTCTGTCCCCATACCAAATACACTTTCGATAAGAGTGTTTTTGCAGCGCCCCAACTGGCACGACCGCGATCTGTTCCTGAGTATGCAGTAGCATGAGGCAGCAAGTTGGCTGCGTCTATCAAATCCTGTTCTACCTGTTTATAGACTTCATCAATCGGAGCACGTGTCAAGGATGCACCTTCATCGTTCACCCCTCTGTGCAATACCAAAGGCACCGGCCCCCAAAATTGCACGGCATATTGGTAGTAATAAGCCCGGAGGAATTTGGCTTCGCCAATGATACGATCCCTTAGCGAAGGGGTAATCTTGCTATCCGGACTTTCCAATCCATCGATCAATACATTTGCATTGGTAATACCGGCATAGAACGTTTCCCACATGTAGGTGATGTAACTATTACCCGGTTCCCATTGCTGACTGCTTAGGAAACCGGCATCTCCATTCGGATTTTCACCGGTGGAAGTAAGGTCGGAAGGCAAGTCAATCGTGTAACCAAAGCGCGTACTCAATTCGCCCGCTTGATAAATACCATTCACTGCGGCTGTAGCATCCGCATCTGTTTTTGGAAAATCAGCCCCTGTCAATTTGCCTATAGGCTCTTGATCTAAACTATCTCCGCAAGCGAAAAAGCCGGCAGCCACTATCAATAAATAAAATATCTTTTTCATTGTGTTTATTTTTTATTTTTAATTAATAAGAGATGTTAATACCAAAGGTGAAAGATCTTGAAGTCGGATATACACCGCTATCGGTGCCGCCGGCAACTTCCGGGTCATATCCTTTGTATTTAGTGAAAGTCAGTAAGTTGTTGGCAGCCGCAAATACCTTAAATCTTGTAGTAGGAGCCTTTTCCAAGCGGAAAGGCAAGACGTAATTCACTGATAGGGTCTTCAATTTCAAGAAAGAAGCATCTTCAATATAACGGCTATCCAAGTCGGTTACCGCTTTGATAACGGCTTTCGGCACTGTATTGGAATGATTGGCCGGTGTCCAACGGTCAAGCAAAGAGCTTACGCCATTGTAACGAGGGTCGGGTGTTTCCAAAATACGGCGCAAAGCATTATACAATTCGTTGCCTTGATTTCCGGCAAAGGCGGCAAAGAAAGTCAAGTCTTTGTAGCGCAAAGAAGTGGAGAAACCATAAACGAAGTCCGGATGAGGCGAACCTAAGACTACACGGTCGTGGTCGAGGTCAATCTGATTATCCTGATTCTGGTCTTTGTATCTCACATCACCGGGCAACACAGGGGTACCGGTTTCTTTGTTTCGAGTGGGTACAGGCGCTGCCGCCGCTTCTGCATCGTTTTGTACGATACCGTCAAATACTAAACCGTAGAAAGCTCCGAAAGGCGTGCCTTTCTGCAAAATGGTAGAGCCGCTTTTGACTTCCTCTGCTTTCGCCACTTCATTGATATTCTTAGCTATATTCGCCGATACGTTCCAATTAAAGTTTTTCCGGGAAATGATATCGCCCCGCAATTCAAATTCCAGCCCTTTGTTGATCACACTGCCTGCGTTTTTAAGTATGGAGGCATAACCTGATGTACGTTCCACAGGGACTTCCAATAACAAGTTGTTCGTGTTTTTGTAATAAGCATCCAAGCTTCCGCTTAAACGATGTTTGAGAAGGCTAAAATCAGCGCCTACATTATAGGATGCCGTAGTTTCCCATGTTAAATCAGGATTTTCCCGGTTGCCTTTCACATAGCCAATGACGATATTGTTATTAAAAGAATATTTTACCGTATTATAGGTATTTAAAAATCGATAATCACCTATTTCCTGATTTCCTACGGTACCCAAACTGGCTCTTAACTTGAGGTCGTTGATGACCTTATTATTCCGCAGGAAAGACTCTTCATTCACGTTCCACGCAAGACCCACCGATGGAAAGTAACCCCATTGATGACCGGGAGCCCACCGGGAAGAACCGTCCGCCCGTAGAGTAGCGGTAAGATTGTACCGTTTTTTCAGGGTGTAGTTTACACGACCCAAGTAAGAGTTGAGCACCGCCCGCGCACCATCGGTAACAGGAGCTAAAAGACCTTCACTGGCTTGCAAATTATGATAAGTGAGCGTTTCATTCGAGAAGCGGGTAGAGGCAACGGTAGTCCGTTCCCAATAGCTCGTTTGGGTAGTATAACCTCCCAAGACATCTATATAATTATCCTTGTTGAGTTGCCTGGTGTAATTCAAGGTGTATTCATACAACCACGAATCGGTGCGTTTGTTGCCGATGGATCCATAACCCTTCGCCAAGAAACCTGCGGCGGAAGAAGAGGGTCCGAAGAAGTTCTGTGTCGTGTTGTTGAGATTCGTACCTACATTGATTCTCGCTTTCAAGTTAGGTGTAATAGCCCAATTGGCAAAGAAGTTACCAATCAAAGTATTGCTGATGCTTTGAGCAACCGTGTTGTTCAAGTCGGATATGGCATTCACGGTACGGTCACCATAGCGCAAGTCCCCTTTTTCATGTACGTTATTGTAATTGTAAGTACCGTCTGCATTGTAGATAGGCACCGTTTGCGGAATCAGAATCACATAACTCAAAGAGTTGGATGCTCCCCCTGTTTCAATACCCGCATAATCAGCCAAACCATTTTGCGTAAGCTTACCGGCATTAGCCGTAATACCGACGGTCAGGTTACTGAACAAGTCCCGTTCGAAATTGAAACGTCCGGTATAGCGTTGGAAGTCGGTATTGATAATAATTCCGTTTTGGTCGGTATAATTACCGGATAATAAATAGCGTGTTTTTTCATCACCCCCACTGATAGTAAGTTGATGCGTTTGCGAAGCCGCTGTGCGCAAGGCGGCGTCTTGATAGTTGGTTCCTTTGCCTAAAGCGTTTAATTGCGCCTCCGACCAGCCATAATATTCCCCTTTGTCGTTATCGGTAACCTGATAGATTTCCTGGTTGAGTTTAGCCCAATCGCTGGCGTTGAGTAAGTCTAATTTTTTAGCCACTTGTTGCACCCCGATAGAGTATTGATACTCGATGTTATTCTTTCCCTTTTTACCGCTTTTGGTAGTAATGATGATAACGCCGTTGGCGCCTCGTGAACCGTAGATAGCGGTAGCCGACACATCTTTCAGCACTTCAACACTTTCGATGTCGCCCGGGTTGATACTGGCTAACGGATCGATACGGCCACCCACACGGGTTACACCGGTGCCCGAAGCAGAAGAAGTGGCTCCGCCATCATCATACACAATCACTCCGTCTATCACATAAAGCGGCTCATTAGCAGCAGTCACGGAGTTTGAACCACGGATACGGATACTGAATCCGGCGCCCGGCAATCCGGACGTTTGCGTGACATTTAAACCGGAAACAGTACCACCCAACAGACTTTCAAAAGAAGTGGAGAGTTGTGATAAAGCTTCTTTGTTGACCGTAGCCACTGCGCCCGTCAATTCTTTTCGTTTTTGAGTACCGTAACCCACTACAACCACTTCACTCAAGAAGTTACGGTTTTCAGACAGCTCAATAGTCAACGATTGGGTGTATTCATACACATCCACTTCTTCCGTCTTATAACCCAAATAAGTAACAATGAACGTTGCCGGAAGCGACTTAACACCGATTGCAAAATTTCCGTCGAGATCGGTCGCCGTACCTGCCGTAGTGGATTTTAACACGACTGTTACGCCCGGAAGCGGCTCTTTTGAGCCTTCATCAATCACTTTTCCGCTTATGGTCGTTTGAGCATAAGCGTTAATTGAAAAGATAAAAGATACCAAAAAAAGAAGGATCCAATAAAATTGTTTTTTCATTTTTGCTTTTTTGTTAGTGAAATATTTTTTAAAAATTCATTTTTGACCAAAAAAAAAGACCGGTTATAAGTTTAACCGATCTTTTTTTTATAATATGGAATAATTTATACCTATATAGCATACCGGTTATGAGCTG
>BNYG01000007.1 GCA_026000155.1 Bacteroidia bacterium
ATGCATTTAGCTTTGTCATAGTTTTTTTATTTATTTAACTGGTGACAATCTGTCACCGGTTTATTTTCTCTATATTTTTTCGGACAGTTGGTTACAATTTGTAACCGACTCATTTCCCTTTCACAATCCGTTTAATATCATTCAATTTATTTAACGCATCTACCGGCGTTAAATTATTAATATCCAAATTATTTATTTCATCGCGGATTTGCGAAAGCACCGGATCGTCCAATTGGAAGAAACTCATCTGGTAGCCTTCCCGCTCGGTAGAAATTTTGTCCATGGGTTTGGCAATGCCGTTTTTCCGGTTGTCCGTTTCCAATTGGGACAAAATTTCGTTGCCTCTTTTGACAATACTTTGCGGCATCCCGGCCATTTTCGCCACGTGAATACCAAAACTGTGTTCGCTTCCTCCTTTTACTAATTTCCTCAGAAAGATGACTTTATTATCGACTTCTTTGACGGAAACATTGTAATTCTTAATTCGTTTAAACGTTTTTTCCATCTCATTCAATTCATGATAATGGGTGGCAAAAAGCGTTTTGGCATGTCCGCGCGGATGTTCGTGGATGTATTCGACTATAGCCCAGGCAATTGAAATTCCGTCGTAAGTGGAAGTTCCACGTCCCAATTCATCAAAAAGGATCAGGCTCCGGTCGGAAAGATTGTTCAGGATGTCTGCCGCTTCATTCATTTCCACCATAAACGTAGATTCGCCCAACGAAATATTGTCGCTGGCGCCCACTCGCGTAAATATCTTATCTACCAATCCTATTTTTGCCGATTCTGCGGGAACGAACGATCCAATTTGAGCCATCAGCGTAATCAAAGCCGTTTGGCGCAACAAAGCCGATTTCCCTGCCATGTTAGGCCCTGTAATGATAATAATCTGTTGGGTTTTATCGTCTAAATAAACATCATTGGGAATATACGGCTCACCCGGAGGCAATTGCGTTTCAATGACCGGATGGCGACCGTTTTGAATGTCAATGATTTTACTGTTGTCTATCTGCGGACGGATGTATTTATTGCGTTCGGCTACTTTGGCAAAAGCAAGCAAGCAATCAATTTGGGCAACGAGATTGGCATTTGTTTGAATCGGAGCAATGTATTCCATCAATTCCAAGACCAGTTCGTTGAATAAACGGGCTTCCAAAGTCATGATTTTATCTTCCGCGCCCAGGATTTTTTCTTCATATACCTTGAGTTCTTCCGTAATATAACGCTCGGCATTCACCAAGGTTTGTTTCCGAATCCAGGTGGACGGCACTTTGTCTTTATGCGTATGGCGAACTTCGATGTAATAGCCGAAAACATTGTTGTAACTCACTTTCAACGACGGAATTCCGGTTTGTTCGCTTTCCCGCTGTTGAATTTGAAGCAAATAATCTTTTCCCGAATAAGCAATCTGACGCAATTCGTCCAATTCGGTATTGACACCTTTGGCAATGACATTGCCTTTGTTCAGTAACACAGGTGGCTCAGGCACCAATTCCCGTTGAATTTTGTCCCGGATAATCGAACAAAGATTCAGTTGTTCGCCAATCCGTTTCAAACTCTGTTCATCGGTATTCATGCAAGCATCTTTGACCGGTTCGATCGCATTGAGAGCGACTTTCAATTGCGCCACTTCCCGCGGATTGACACGTCCTACCGCCACTTTGGAAATGATTCGTTCCAAATCTCCGATCAAAGTGAATTGCTGTTCCAGCAAATCCTTCAATTCCGGATGCCGGAAAAAATATTCCACCACGGACAAACGGTCTTCTATTAGCTTAACCTCTTTTAATGGAAAAACAATCCAACGCTTCAACATGCGCGCACCCATCGGTGTAATCGTTTTATCCAGTACATCTAAAAGGGCTTTTCCACCTTCGTTCATTGTATCCAACAGTTCCAGACTGCGAACGGTAAACTTATCCAAACGGACATAACGGTCTTCTTCTATCCGCGACAAAGCCGTAATGTGAGCCGTTTGCGTATGTTGTGTTAAATCCAGATAATGCAAAATCGCACCGGAGGCCACAATCCCATTCGTCAAATGCTGTACGCCGTATCCTTTGAGGTTTTTCGTTTGAAACTGTTTCAACAAACGTTCCCGGGCGGTATCTTCCGTAAAAACCCAATCTTCCATTTCGAAAGTCAGCCATTTACTGCCGAAAGCTTCTTCAAAGGGTTTGCGCTTGCTCCGTTCCAAAAGGATTTCCTTAGGAGCAAAATTATTGAGCAGTTTATCAATGTAATTAGGAACTCCTTCGGCTGTCAGAAATTCACCTGTAGAAATATCAAAAAAGGATACTCCGCAGATATTTTTATTGAAATGAACGGCAGCAAGAAAATTATTTTCCTTGTGGTTCAATACATTATCATTAATAGAAACGCCGGGAGTCACCAATTCTGTAATTCCCCGTTTTACTATTTTTTTTGTTAATTTAGGGTCTTCGAGTTGGTCGCAAATAGCAACCCGTTTCCCGGCGCGGACCAATTTAGGCAAATACGTATCCAACGCATGGTGCGGAAAACCGGCTAATTCAACAAATTGAGCCGCACCATTGGCACGGTGCGTAAGTGTAATCCCTAAAATTTCCGAAGCGATAATGGCATCCTCTGAAAAAGTTTCGTAAAAATCGCCCACCCGAAACAATAAAATAGCGTCGGGGTGTTTGGATTTCACCTCGAAATACTGCTTCATTAATGGCGTTTCAACTATTGTTTTTGACATGGCACCGCAAAGATAATAAATTTTACCATTCCTTGAGATATTGATACAGCATTCTCACCGGCAAACCCATGACGTTGTAAAACGAACCGTTCAAACTTTCTACGCCGATATAACCGATCCACTCCTGTACGCCGTAAGCGCCGGCTTTATCGTAAGGCTTGTATTTTTGGATGTAATATTCGATTTCTTTTTCTTTCAAATCGGCAAATTTAACGGAAGAAACGGCATAAAATGTTTGCTGTTTTTCCCGGGTAGTCAAACAGACGCCTGTAATGACCTCGTGAGTCTTACCGGATAAGGTGCGGAGCATCACTTTGGCATCTTCCTCATTCCGCGGTTTGCCATATACTTTTCCGTCCAACCAGACAATCGTATCGGCAGTAATCAGGAAGGTATCGGCGCTCATTACTTCCTTATACGCTTTCGCCTTTAATTGAGCCACATACACCGGTATTTCTTCTTTCCACAATGTTTTTGGATACACTTCTTCAATATCGGGTATCAACCGGACTTCAAAGTCTATATCCAATCCCGATAATAATTCCCTTCGCCGGGGCGATTGCGAGCCCAATATTATTCTGTATTTACTTAAATTTTCTAACATAATTTTTTAACGATATTCATGGGATTGCGGGTCAAGCCCGCAATGACAGAGGGAGGTTACCATCCGAAGGCATCGCCTCCCATCCATTTGCTTTGCGCTTTTAATATTTGCTCAATTATATCGCGTCCCACACCCATACCTCCCGTTTTATGGGAAATATATTTGGAAATCGCTTTAATTTCGGGAACCGCATCGGCGGGGCAGGCAGGCAGACCTACCCTTTCCATCACTTCGTAATCGGGAATATCATCGCCCACATAACAAATTTCCTCCGGCTGTAATCCGGTTTTTTGCAGGAAATCGTTGAATTCGTTCATCTTGTATTTGGCTTTCAGATAAACATGCTGAAATCCCAGGCTTTCAAACCGTTTGCGTACCGACTGCGTATCGCCACCGGTAATAATTCCCAATTTAAAACCCTGTTTAACAGCCAATTGCATGGCATATCCGTCTTTCGTATTAATAACACGCATCGGTTCGCCATCAGGATGCAAGGGAATGGAATCGGGTGAAAGCACTCCGTCCACATCAAAGATAATTCCCTTTATTTTTGTTAGATCGTAATTAATATTACTCATATTTCGGTAACTTTTATGTAATTTTTATGCGAAGATAAGCATATTTTTCAAAATATTGATTATCTTTGCCTAAGTTTTTAAATTAAAATAAAGTACTATGATAAGAGAAGGAAAACGCTATCCCACAGAAGAAGAATTGGACGCCACAGAAGAAAAATTAATTCTTAAAGAGCCTCCGGTAGAATATGGATTAAGTAATCCGCTCCGTTACACCTACGCCGACTATATGTCGTGGATGGACGATCAACGGCGGGAATTGTATGATGGCGTAGTGTATGATTTATTCAGCGCACCCTCGCGTTTGCATGCTGAACTATCTTCTACCTTAATACATCGCATGATAGGTTGGTTTATTAAAAAAAGAAAAGGTAAATGCAAGGTTTTTCATGCGCCGTTTGATGTCCGTCTGCCCAAAAACGGAGAAACAGCCTGGAATAAAATCTATACGGTTGTCCAACCCGATATTTGTGTGGTTTGCGATCCTAAAAAATTAGATGACGACGGTTGTATCGGCGCCCCGGATTTAATTGTCGAAGTGCAATCGCCTTCTACCGGCAAGCGCGATTTGAATGAAAAATTTCATCTGTACGAAGAAGCCGGAGTGCGGGAATATTGGGTGGTTTTTCCAAAAGAAAAGACGACGGTTTTTCTATTGCAGGAAACCGGAAAATTTGATCAAGGAACGACATACGTGTATGGAGCGAAAGTAGAATCAACCATTTTCAAAGGATTGGAGGTTGATCTTAAAAAACTTTTGGAAATGTAAAATTTAATTAATTTTTTGGTTATTACTAAGATAATGACTAATTTTGTATGATATTTCACAAAAAATTGAAATAGATAGTATTTTAATATTACATAATTAGAAAAAGCGTTATAACTTTTATTCTTGCTTTCTGAAATTAGTACCTTCAAAAAAGCAATCAAGAAGTAGAGGGGGTAGCGCTCACGGGTAACCGTGGGCTTTACTTTATTTATTTGATTGCATAGGTTGGTACTAAACCTCAGAAAGCAAATAAAAAGTTAATGTCCCACGTTTTTTCATTTTAAACAGTTTCATTTTAAACCGCTTCTTCGGGACTTGGGAGCAATAAATTCATTATTGCAACAACTAATCACTTTTTTACGTAGCACAAGTATTAATATTTTAATTTTAAAAAAATGAACAAAAGAATGTTTTTTTTAATGCTGACACTCATGCTTTTGGGTGCAGTAAGTGTGAACGGACAGGAAATCTCAGACGATCCAATAATGGTAGTCACAGGAAGTGTAGTGAATACAGGAACGCTGATTTCGAAAGGTCCTATTGATTTGCGGACGAACCCCGCAAAAGACAGTCAAATCAACAATACCGCTACCGGTGATATACAGACCCCGGCTTTGACTGTTGGTGAATTTACTTTGTTGAATAATGAAGGCAATCTCTGTGTAGGCTGTGAATGGTGGCCTGCTGCGTTGCTGTTGAAAGATGCAGCGAGAGATTACGAAGATGGCGTTGCCGGTGACATAGCGAAGGATTGGACCGACATTGTCGACGGAGGGTCGAGAATAGGAAAATCTTATTGGCCCGCTCCTACCAGCGGAGTTGCACCGGGTACTGGTAGAAACTTGATGGTTTCACAATATGTGTATGCCGGTACTGATGCCGGTGAAACAAAGGTTTTGTCAATAACGGCCGGTGCGGACGAGTGGACTGCTGCCGCTGACTTGAGTCCTCTAATGGACGGTATTAACTGGTACGACGCCGTGCGGTTATGTGCGCGATCCGAAGAAGGCGGTTACACGGACTGGTACCTGCCGTGGTACGTTGAACTAAAGACTCTGCAGGTGAATAACTTACTGGGATATTATGAATATGAACAGGGAAACATAAACGTGAATTATGCGAGCAGCACTGAATATGCGAGCGGAAGTTATCTTGAATTAAAAATATACACGGCATCTTCTGGGGATTCCTATATCAGCAAACCTTATAAAGGACACCCAGGGCCGCCTTTCAGTCCTACATTAATCCGCTGCGTCCGAAGATATTAGTAAAGTAACGGTCTGTAAATTAGCGGCATGAATGCATATCACCCGTGTTTGCATTGAGATTTACAATAGCCGTTAAAAATAAAATTAGGGTTGAATAAATAGAGAGTTGAGCGAAGCGCCAGAACAAGCGTTTGTTCAACTCTTCGTTTTTTAGTTTAGCAAATTGTTGGTCGTAAGGTGGAAATAGCGATACAAAAAATGATAATTTACAGCAGTTTCAACTTAATATTTAGGGATTTTTTGATTTTTTGAAAAATAATTGCTACTTTTGCAATTGTGTTAATTACCCAAAAAAGATAAAGAGTAAAATTATGGCAACCGTTACACTAAAATATGATGCACGTAGCGCTATCTTTAAAAATATTCTGAATATCGCTGTACTATCAGGGGCTACAATAGTATCACCAAAGGAAAACGAGCGTGCAGATGTTTACCAAAAACTATACGGCAAACGAAAAAACAATAAATATACCGAGAATGAAATATTTATTGCTAATGCTAAATTAAATGCAGCCAAATCTTTTGAAAAATATTTATGAAACCTGCTACAAAAAAATACACATGAAATACAAGCAAGCCGATATCGTAGAAATAAATTTTATGTTGCCTGATTTTCAGTTCAAACCACATTTGGCTGTAATTGTATCGAATGACGAGTTAAATGAAAAAGAAGATTTCTTCTATTTGGTACTTATTTCGTCCAAATCCTATTTTCCTGAATATTCGTATCCACTTTTCGATGAAATGATTAACTTTAAACTTACAAAAAAGAGCTATGTAAAATGTCAAATAATTACTTCCGATCAGGAGAAAGGTGTTTTGCGAAAAACAGGAAAAATGAACGAGCCTTATTTTACAGAAATGGTAGATAAAATAATTTCTTCTATTTTCTAAAATTGATTTTTGTTAATTATTTCCGTTACCTTAATTTTATATATTATCTTTGCATCCTAAAATTTTCTATTATGTCAACATATACAGAAAATCTTCGTACCGTTACTACACAACGGCTGATAGAGATGAAGCAGCGGGGTGAAAAAATTTCCATGCTCACGGCTTACGATTTTTCTATGGCTACGATCATCGATCAAGCCGGAATGGATGTCATCCTGGTGGGCGATTCGGCTGCCAATGTGATGGCGGGACATACCACGACTCTTCCGGTTACTTTGGATCAAATGATTTGGTATGCAAAAGCCGTGCGAAAAGCCGTAAAACGGGCATTGGTAGTTGTAGATTTGCCTTTCGGCTCCTATCAGGGCAATTCCAAAGAAGCGGTTTGTTCGGCTATCCGTATCATGAAAGAAACAGGAGCGGATGCCGTGAAAATGGAAGGTGGAAAGGAAATCAAAGAATCGGTCGAACGGATTTTATCAACAGGTATTCCCATCATGGGACATCTGGGACTAACGCCTCAATCCATTAATAAATTCGGCTCGTATGCTGTCCGGGCAAAGGAAGAAACAGAAGCCCGGAAATTAGTCGAAGACGCACATCTGTTGGAAGATTTGGGCTGCTTCGGTATTGTCCTGGAAAAAATACCGGCGCAATTGGGAAAACAGGTAGCCGAAGAATCGGCTATTCCGATTATCGGCATCGGCGCCGGTCCCTACGTGGACGGACAGGTATTGGTGATGCACGATATGCTGGGCATCAATAAAGAATTTTCCCCGCGTTTCCTTCGCCGTTATGCCGATCTGCATGATGTGATTCAAAATGCGGTGGAACATTATATTCAGGATGTGAAAAGCAACGATTTTCCAAACGAAAAAGAATCTTATTGATGATTGATTTCGAAAAAATACCTTCTCCCGCCTATATCCTGGAAGAAGATTTGCTTCGCAAAAATCTTTCCCTGATACGGTCGGTCAAAGAACGTGCCGGAGTAGATATTATTTTGGCTTTCAAGGCATTTGCCCTTTGGAAAGCGTTTCCTATTATCAAGGAATATATTCAATATTCGACGGCAAGTTCACCCTGGGAAGCGCAATTGGCTTGGGAAGAAATGGGAAGCAAAGCCCATACTTATTCTCCGGCTTATATCGAAAAGGATTTTCCGGTGATTAAGGCTTGCAGTTCCCATATCACGTTTAATTCCCTGTCGCAATTCCATCGTTTTTATCCTGAAACTTTTGACAATCATTCTATTTCCTGCGGATTGCGGATTAATCCCGAATATTCGGAAGTAGAAACCGATTTGTACAATCCGGCGGCGCCGGGTTCGCGACTGGGCATGGTACGGGAAGAGTTAGGAGACCATTTGCCGGAAGGCGTGGAAGGCTTGCATTTTCATACCCTCTGCGAATCCAGTTCTTATGCTTTGGAAAATACCTTGCAACGGGTAGAAGCCAAATTCGGCGATTTACTTCCGAAAGTGAAATGGCTGAACATGGGCGGAGGGCATTTGATGACCCGCAAAGATTACGATGTAGAGCATTTGATCCGCTTGTTGCAAAATTTCAAAAAAAAATACCCGAATCTGGAAATTATTCTGGAACCGGGCGCTGCTTTTGTCTGGCAAACCGGTGTATTGCTAGCCTCGGTGGTGGATATTGTACACAACAAAGGCATTCAAACGGCGATTCTGGATATTTCTTTTACCTGCCACACGCCCGACTGCTTGGAAATGCCTTACAAGCCGGTTATCCGCGGAGCGTATCAGGAACCGGTACCGGGCAAACCTACTTACCGTTTAGGTGGAAATTCCTGCCTGAGCGGCGATTTTATAGGCGATTGGTCTTTCGATCAAGAATTAAAAACCGGCGATCGCCTGGTGTTTGAAGATATGATCCATTACACAATTGTGAAAACGACGATGTTTAACGGCATCCCCCATCCCTGTTTGTGTTTATGGAAAAAAGACGACTCGCTTGAAATCTACCGGAATTTCACTTATGAGGATTATAAAACCCGCATGAGTTAAGTGCTTTTGGCAGATTCAATTTTTTGTATTACATTTGTGGTGGAAAAATCTGAAATTCTAATCTAATGAAATCTATAAAAAGTTTATGCCTTTTATTGTTTCTTATGATTACAGGTTCTGTTTATGCGCAACTCCCGCAAACAGGTTTGTATTTCTATGCTCATGGCTCTAATATTGATAAAAGAACTTCCCTGATTTTAAATGAAGGAGAGTTTTATAAATTAGACGCCCAGGATAATTTTACACTCGAATTTGATTTTTACCTGAGGAACGAGCCGACTAAATTCGGTTACATTTTCCGGATTATTTCAAATACAGGTGAAAATTTCGATTTTATTATCAATAACGAATTAGACCTTTTTTTCGTAACGAATCATCAGGATACCCAACTGAAAAATATTCCGGTTCCGGAAGAATGGGGTCATGTAGCTGTCTCGTTTGATAATAAACGAGACAATATTTCCCTCCGTTTCAACGGAGAAACCATGAATTATCCTTATAATCTGGACAAGATCCGGTCGTTGAGTATCCGTTTCGGACAATGTGATTTTAAAAATTTCCAGACGAGCGACGTTTCGCCTTTTATCCTGAAAAATGTTCAGGTCACCAAAAATAACAAAGCCATCCATTATTGGCCCTTGGATAAGCATGGAAGAGAAGATATCGTTCTGGATGAATGGAAGCATGTTCCCGCCATCGCCCATCATCCGCATTGGTTGATGGATAACCGGGTTTTTTGGAAAAAAGTGGCCGGATTGGATACAGACGCTTTCCCTCAGATTACGTTCGACTCCATCAACAACCGTATTTATATACTCAAAAAAAACGAATTGGTCCGGTATGCTTTAACGACCGATTCCACAACGATTTTTCCAAGCGCTATCATTCCAAGCAAATTGTATAACCAATTAATGTTTAATCCGGTTTCCGGAAAATTACTGTTTTACGGATTTAATTCCGGTAAAATCAATTGGTACGATTTCGGTGAAAATGCGTGGGCAAATACCGAAAACCAGAATGAGAATACCGATCATACCCAGCATAACCGGTATATTTCCCGTGCCGATTCGTCCCTGTATTTGTTTGGAGGGTACGGACAATATAAATACAACAGTTATTTTTTCCGTGTTGATTTAGAGACACAGGAACAGGCTACTTTTGATTTTTCAAATCGCATCACGCCCCGTTATTTAGCGGCTATGGGCGGTAATCAGGCGGGAGATAAGATTTATATCCTGGGCGGTAGAGGCGCTGAAATGGGCAGGCAGGAACTTTCCCCTAAAAATTTTACCGACTTTTTTGAGGTGAATTTAAAAACCAATGGAGTAAAACTCTTGTTTGATTTAGCCGATAAAGACAATGCGGAAGAAAATGTGTATTCCAACAGTTTGGTAATGACTGAAAATGACTCCTGTTTTTATGTTTTAGCTTATCCGAACAGTAAATATTCTTCTGCTATCAAATTAAAAGAGATAAACATTAATACACAGGAAATAAAGACTTTAGCCGATTCTATCGAATTTTATTTCCGGGATGTGACTGCTTATTGTGATTTGTATTTCTCTCCGCGCTTATCCAAATTAATTGCAGTAGCAGCTTATGCCTCGGAAGATCAAGCCAACTCGCGGGTAGATATTTATACTTTGGATTTTCCACCGCTTCGATTAGAGGATGTGATACAAGCTGATTTTTCCTCCCATTCCGATAAAATAAAATTGTATTTGTTTGTTGCCAGCTTGTGTATCCTGATGCTTTTGTTCGTTTTTGGAAGAAAATTATTTTCTTTCGGTAAAAAATCAAAAAATGCCGGTTTTACACCGGAACCGGTACGTGAAGAGCCGGGCGATTTGAAAACAGAGGAAAACAAGAAAGAAAAGTCTTACTACGATTTCAAGACAAAATCCATTCTGTTCCTGGGAGGTTTTCAGGTTTTTGATAAAGACGGAAAAAATATTACCGGTGAATTTACGCCGACTTTGAAATATATCCTCGTGCTGATTGTCCTTTATACCTTGAAAAACAATAAAGGAATATCCTCTTCCAAGCTGCAGGAACTGTTATGGTTCGACAAGACGGAAGAAGCCGCCCGCAACAACCGGAGTGTCAATGTGCGGAAATTGCGCGTACTCTTGCAAAGTTTGGGCGCTATCGATATTACCAATGAAAACAGTTACTGGACCATTTCCCTGGCAGACGATATTCTTTTGGACTATAAGGAAGCTTTAAGGTTAATTCGGAAAATTCAGGAAACAGATACTACGACGAAAGAAGACCTGTTGCGCTTGTTGGAATTGCTTGATTCCGGCACGATGCTCCCGAATATCCAGTTTGAATGGGTGGACAATTTCAAAACCGATTTTTCAAACGCTGTGATTGATGTGCTGATACAAATCGTCAATAATCGCAAAAATTCTTTTTACGACAATCAGGATGCCCGCCTGAGAATATCCGACTGCATCCTGAAAATCGACCCGATCAATGAAGAAGCTTTAGTGATCAAATGCAATACCCTGTATGCCATGGGCAAGAAAAGTTTAGCGAAAGCTGCTTTTGATAATTTCACGAAAGAATACCAGCTTTTGTTGGGAGAACCTTATCAAGGTTCCATTAAAAATTTCATCGGACAATAAAGATTATTCGGCAGCAATCGTGTAGATCGCACGCGCATCCTTCATATCTAATTTGCGGAAATTTCCCAAACTGCCTCTCGAATTGATTTTCAATGTATCTATCAACTGATCAATATCTGCCGCTTTGGCTCCCAATTGGGCAAAATTAACCGGAAGTCCAAGGGACGAGAAGAAATCTTTCAAGGCTTGAATTCCCTTTAATGCGACTTCCTTCTTATCGCCTGTATCTTCAATTCCCCATACGCGGATAGCAAATTGCACAAAACGATCCACACCGGAAGTATAGACATATTTCATCCACGCCGGAAACATGACCGCCAGTCCGGCGCCATGAGCCACTCCGTATAAAGCGCTCAATTCGTGTTCCAAACCATGGGTCGCCCAATCTTCTTCTCTGCCGACACCACAAATGCCGTTGTGAGCCACCGTTCCCGCCCACATGATATTCGCCCGCGCTTCGTAATTTTCCGGTTCGCGGATCACTACCGGCGCTTCTTTAACGACTGCCAGCAAAACCGCTTCGCACATCCGGTCGGTCACTTCCACGCCGCGGGTTTGTGTAAAATAACGTTCCATCACATGCGCCATCATATCGGCAATACCGTAAGCCGTTTGATTCGCCGGGAGCGTAAACGTCAACACCGGATCCATAATCGAAAATACCGGACGAAGCAACGGACTGCCAGTCCCTCGTTTCAACTTGCCTGCGGTTGTTTTGGTGATCACCATGTTGGGCGAACCCTCGCTTCCGGCAGCCGGAATGGTCAGAACAGTAGCTACCGGCAACGCGCGGTTGATCGTGACGGTTCCTTCAAAGAAATTCCAGAAATCGCCGGCATATAACGCTCCGGCAGCAATCGCTTTCGCGGAATCGATCACACTGCCGCCGCCTACCGCCAAAACAAAATTCACATTTTCCTTGCGGCACAAATCAATCCCTTCGTAAACCAATGTATCGACCGGATTGGGTTGAGCGCCGCCTAATTTAACGTATTCGATGAATTCGTTCTGCAAGCTGCTTTCCACTTGCGCCAATAAGCCGCTTTTCACCGCCGATTGTCCGCCATAGTGGATTAATACCTTTGTTCCGCCGTACTGTTTGACCAATTGTCCTACATTGCCGACCGTATTCTTTCCGAATACAAATTCAGTCGGACTCCAAAATCTGAAATTATTCATAATATTCTTTTCCTTTTGCTACAAAAATAGGCAGATTTTCTGAATCCGGGAAACATCCGGTCAATTATTTTTTGTTAAAAAGTTTGGAAGATATTTAAATATTTATTTTCTTTGCAGAACGAAGTTTAATTTATTGTCTAATTTTTTTAAAATATTTTTGCCTATCGCATAGCGTTACACTTAAACCTATTTAGAAAGAAGTAATGATTCAATTAAAACAAATGACTGACGAGGAGTTGGTCGTTGCTTATGCACAGGGCAATAATGCTGCTTTTGATATTCTTTTGAATAGACACAAAAGTACAGTTTATTCCTATATTTATTTTATTGTTCGCAACCGGGAAATGGCGGAAGACATTTTCCAGGAAACTTTTGTGAAAGCGATTATGACCATCAAGCAGGGACGATATACCGAAAACGGTAAATTCCGCGCCTGGATCAACCGGATTGCTCATAATCTGATTATTGATAATTACCGTCAGGAAAAAAACGAACAAACGATTTCCAACGACGAGTGCGAGGTGGACCTGTTAAATAATTCCAAATTGTCCGACGGAACCATTGAGGATAAAATGATTAAAGACCAAATCCTCTCGGATGTGAAAAAACTGATCAATTATCTGCCTGAAAATCAGAAAGAAGTATTGATGCTTCGCTATTATCAGGATTTGAGTTTCAAGGAAATTTCCGACATGACAGGCGTCAGTATCAATACGGCTTTGGGCCGTATGCGGTATGCCATTCTGAATATGCGCCGGATGGCTGAAGAAAAAAATATGATCCTTACGATGGATTGATTTTTTTTATTGGCTTTAATGCAATATATTGAGTAAGCTTTCGTTTTTATATACAGAGCACGAACAAAATAAATTTGCCTATGTATCTAAAATTTACTCAAGAAAAGCATGAAGAACATTGTAATGTATTGGACGAAGAAATATCTTTCCATTCGATGAATCCCCGGAAAGCAACACTGGCATTTATCCTGCAATTTGCGTATGCCTATCATGTGGAAAAAGAATTGCCGGTGAGAATGTCGGAAATGATACTTAATTAATTATGATCCTTGCACCTTCTTTATTGTCGGCAGATTTTCTTCATTTAGAACAGGAAATCGAAAAAATCAACGCCAGCGAAGCCGACTGGTTGCACTTGGATGTGATGGACGGTGTTTTCGTTCCCAATATTTCTATGGGATTTCCGGTCATGCGGCACGTGGCCAAAACATCCGTCAAGCCTTTGGATACTCATTTGATGATTGTCGATCCGCAAAAATTTATTACTCAATTCCGTGATATTGGCGTACAGAGCCTGAGTGTGCATTACGAAGCCTGTAACAATCTTCACCGGACATTGGTACAAATCAAAGAAGCCGGGATGAAAGCCGGCGTGGTGCTGAACCCCCATTCTCCCGTTGAATTACTGGCCGATATTTTGGAAGAAGCGGATATCGTATTGCTTATGTCGGTCGATCCGGGTTTCAGCGGACAGAAATTTATCCCGCACGCTTACGACAAAGTGCGCCGTTTAAGGAAAATGATTGATCAAAACGGTTTGAATACCTTGATCGAAGTGGATGGCGGAATGAATTTGGAACGGGGGAAATTAATGGTGGAAGCCGGCGCAGACGTTCTGGTCGCCGGTAATGCGATTTTTAAAGCCGATGACCCAATCGAAATGATCAAACAATTAAAATTACTATAATTCTAAATATCTGTCATTGCGGGCTTGACCCGCAATCCCCTGCTAATCGTTAAACACCTATTAACGGACATCATGGGATGGCGGGTCATGCCCGCCATGACAAAGACAAAATACTATGATTCACCAAACGCCTTTTCTCAGGCCACTCCTGTTTCTGATTGCGGGTATCGTTGTGCAATCCCGGTGGAATATTCCGTACGCGGTTATCTTCTGCCTTTTTTTCGTTGCCTTGCTTTTTTTCGTTTGCGCTTCTATTCCCCAGCTGAGCCGCCGGTATCCGTTCCGGTTTTTGTTTGGTTTCGGACTGTTCTTTCTGTTATTTGCTTCGGCGAGTTGGATTACCAAATTAGCGTGGCAAGAATCGGAATGGAATCTTCCGTCCGGCGACTGTCTGTATCAAGCAGTTGTGATTGACGAACCGGTGCTAAAACCGAAAACCTGGATGTGTAAAATCCGGATCAGGACTGCTGAAAATCCGGTTTACCAGGAAGCAACCGGTAAAAAAGCCGTCATTTATTTACCGCTCGACAGCCTGTCGCCGGCCATTGTTCCCGGAGATTGCCTGTTGTTTTCCGGGCAATTGGAATCTTCCCCACCCTATTTGAAACGGCAATCTTTTGCTGCTGCCGGCTTTATCCGGAAAAATCGGTGGCAGCCGGTCAAAAATCCCGATCCTTCTTTTTCAATCTTGATTCAGGCTTTGTCCGTTCGCCGGATGTTGCTGGAACGCTTGCAACTAATGGTTCCCGAACGTCAATCCTACGCTCTGGCGGCCGCCTTGATGTTCGGTTACCGGAACGAGTTGGACAAAGACCTGCAACAAGCCTTCAGTCATATCGGAGCCGCCCATATCCTGGCGATCAGCGGAACGCATTTTACCCTTTTGTTCGGCATGCTGTATTTTATGCTGTCGTTTACCGGCAATTCCCGGAAAGGGAAAATCATCCGGCAAGTGATTTTGTTGCCCTTGATTTGGGGTTTCGCTTTCCTGACCGGTTTTTCGCCTTCGGTGATCCGGGCAGCCTTGATGCTGAGTATCTGGGGAATCGGAAACGCTTTTTTCTTCCGCGCCTTTACGCTGAATACCATCGCTGCCGCCGCTTTTTTTATGCTTTTGTTTTGTCCGCTGTATTTATACGATGTCGGATTTCAACTCAGTTTTCTGGCTGTCATTTCCATTGTCCTGATTAATCCGTATTTAGTGAAACTGTATGAATCAAAAAACGTATTGATCCAATACGTTTGGGATTTAATTTGTGTTTCCGTTTCGGCACAAGTGGGTGTTTTACCGCTTTGTATTTATTATTTTCACCAATTTCCGTCGATTTTTCTATTGACCAATATTTGCCTGATGCCTTTAGCATCTATATTGTTGTTCCTCATTCCGGTTTCCCTGCTTTTACATTTCCTGTTCGGATCCTTTTCAGGGATGCTGTTTCCACTGAATAAAACGCTCGAATATTTCATTTCCACCGTACGCACCCTGGACAAGTTTTCGTATGGAAATATCACCGGCTTAACGATTGATTCGCAAGGCTTGACGGCGCTGTTCCTGGCAATTATCTTCATCGTTTTATTATTGATAAAAAAACGGGTGGTTTATCTTTATTTGCTACTGATTGTTGTTGCATTCCAAGTAATTTTTTATCTTATCTAAATGATTGAATCGTTATTTTTACAAATTATTTATTTCAATGGAGGGGCTAATTGAACCGGTTTGAGAGATTTCAAAAAATAATCACTCAAATTCTTTTCGGATTAAAAAAATCTGTTTATTTTTGTAATCGGTTGCAATCATCGATTACAATTGTTTTTTGTCTTTGATTTCAACCAAAACTTTACGTTATTAACTAATTGAAACATGAAAGCAACAGAGTCAAAGACAACAAGCAGGTATATAAATCTCCTGAACGATTGGGGATTTAAATACATTTTTGGTAAAAAAGAGAATTTAATTCATTTCCTGAATGAAATTTTTCAGGGAAAAGAGAAAATAACCGATATTGCCTATTTGCCGACGGAGCAATTGGGTAAAACGGAAAAAGAACGAATAGCTATCTTTGATGTCTATTGCCGGAATAACCGGGGAGAATTCATCCTGCTGGAAATGCAGAATATGCCGCAATTGCATTTTTATGAACGGTCGTTGTTGTATTCGACGTTTCTCATCAGGAATCAGGCAGTTAAAGGAGAATGGAATTATGAATTAAAATCGGTATATGTTATTGGAATACTGAACTTTATTCCATCAGAGGTAGCGGTTGACGATAAACAGTATGTAGATCGAGTCAGTTTGTTTAATGAACGAACGAAAAAGAAGTTCTCAGATATCCTGAATTTCATCTATATTGTATTGCCGAAATTCAATAAAAAGCAGGAAGAATTGAATAGTCAGTTAGATGATTGGTTGTATATTTTGAGGCATTCAAAACAAATGGCTATACAACCGGAAACAATACGAGGTAAATTATTTGATGAATTATTTAAAGAAATGGAAATAAAACGTTTAACACCTAAAAATATGAAATTACATGGTCGTAGTGAACTCAAGTATGAAGATGCTTCCCTTTTTACTGATTATGCAGAAATGAAAGGAAGGGAGAAAGGCATGCTTGAGGGTGAGAAAAGAGGAATTCTTGAAGGGAAAAGAAACATATCCAAAAATTTATTGGAAATGGGTATGTCTATCAGTGATATTTCAAGAGCAACAGGATTGACACCACAACAAATTCAACAATTAAATTAAATACTCCATGCTGAACTCATTTAATTAAGTATCTTACCATAATTGTATTTCAGTATCCAAGTCTTCGTCAGTAATAAAATTACCGTTTTCAACTTGTAAGATTGCCTCTGATTGACTACCTTTGTACCTATTTTACAAAGATTAAAAGAAATGCTTAATAAAATCATTCCTGAACAGAGTATTCAGAAAGCCAAAAAGATCATTGAAAGATGTGATAAAATCGTCATTGTGACGCATGTCTCGCCGGATGGCGATGCCATCGGTTCTTCTTTGGCTTTATATCATTTTCTGCTTCAGTTGGGAAAATCTGTCAATGTGTTGGTTCCTAATAATTTCCCCGGTTTCCTGAAATGGATGGACGGAGCTAAAGACATCATTGTCGGCGAGTGGAAAGAAAACCTTGCCAAGGACTTGATCAAAGCGGCGGATTTGATTTTTTGCCTGGATTTTAATACTTCCAAACGGATCGATCAACTGGGACCTTGGGTAGTAGAAGCGCCGGGAAAAAAAATCATGATCGATCATCATCCGTATCCGGATACTTTTTGTGATGTCACGATTTCCCATCCCGAAATATCTTCCACCAGCGAATTGATGTTCCGTTTCATTTGCCGGATGGGACTGTTTGAATTTATGGATAAATCCTGTGCGGAATGTATTTATGCGGGCATGATGACCGATACGGGCGCGTTTACCTATAATTCCAATTCTCCGCAGATTTATTTCATTATCAGCGAATTATTGGAAAAAGGAATTGACAAGGACGCTATTTACGATAAGGTATATAATCGTTATTCCGAATGCCGGTTGCGTTTGCAAGGCTACGTTTTGTATGAAAAAATGCGGCTTTTCCCGGAATATCATGCTTCCCTGATCGTCCTGTCCTACGAAGAGCAGTTGAAATTTCAATGGAAAAGGGGCGATACGGAAGGTTTTGTCAATATGCCGTTAAGTATTGAAGGCATTATCTTTTCGGTATTTATCCGCGAAGAAGAAAATATGATCAAAATTTCGCTGCGTTCCAAAGGGACATTTGCCGTCAATGAATTTGCGGCCGATGTATTTAACGGTGGAGGTCATTTGAATGCTTCCGGAGGTGAATTTTACGGCAAGTTGGAAGATGCAGTCGCCTTGTTTGAAACAGCATTGCCGCGGTACAGTGAACAATTGTCAATTAACAATTAACAATTATCCATTAACGTTTTTTTACTGATAATTGATAATGGATAATGGATAATTGACTACCTTTGTCCGCAAGAAAAATAATGTATATGAGAAAAACAATCATTTTTATTTTGTCGGCTATCTTTCTGGCTATTGCCAATATGGCTTGTGATAATCAAAAAACCATGCAGGAATATATCCGGGAAGAAAAGAAAGCCATTGAACGTTATATCGACAAGCAAGGGATTATTGTCTTGAATGAATATCCTAAAGATAAGGCTTTTAAGGAAAAGGAATATTTCAAAACCGGTGATGGACTCTATATTCATGTGGTCGATTCCGGCAACGGTAAGCGAGTCACAGCCCCGGACAATTACGACAAGAATGTCCAGGTACGCTTTGATTATATGGTGTATCTCAAGGATTATATTTCCGGCACGACAGACAGTTTAGTGCTGAGTTCCGTTTGGTTTCCCATTGGATTTGAATATGGGGTGCCGGGAAGTTACACTTCAGATCCGACCCAGTTGGCTTGCAATGGTTGGGCTATTCCGTTGACTTATGTGGGTGAAGGCGCTATTGTGGATTTGATTATTCCTTCGCAATTGGGCAACTCAACCGACAACACCAGTTTTAAACCGGTATTCTACAAAAATTTAAGATACACAAAATTTTATTAATCCATGTCTTTGATAAAATCCATTTCCGGTATCCGGGGAACCATCGGAGGGAAAGCAGGCGAAGGCCTCTCTCCGCTTGATGTGGTAAAATTTACCGCAGCTTATGCTACTTTGATTCAATCTACCCATCCGGCTTCACGAACCATCGTTGTGGGTCGCGATGCACGTATTTCCGGTGAAATGGTGCGCAATATAGTGGTAGGAACCTTGATGGGAATGGGCTTGGATGTAGTGGATATCGGTTTGGCCACTACGCCTACGACCGAATTGGCGGTAACGATGGAAAAAGCGGCCGGAGGTATTATTCTGACGGCTTCGCATAATCCCAAGCAATGGAATGCCTTGAAATTATTGAATAGTAAAGGAGAATTCCTGAATGCGGCGGAAGGAAATGAAATTTTGCAAATCGCTGAAAGCGAATCCTTTTCGTTTGCTGAAGTAGAGAAATTAGGAAAAGTAAGAACCGATAATTCTTATACCCAAAAACATATCGACCATGTCCTGGCATTAAAATTAGTGGATGCGGATGCTATCCGGAAAGCCGATTTTACGGTAGCCATTGATACGGTGAATTCGGTCGGAGGCATTGTTCTTCCCGAATTGTTGAAAGCCTTGGGTGTCAAGCATATCATTGAATTGAATACCGAACCGACCGGAATTTTTGCCCACAATCCCGAACCGCTTCCTCAACATTTGACGGAAATTGCGGAGGTCATGAAAACCCGGAAAGCCGATGCCGGTTTTGTGGTGGATCCGGATGTGGACCGCTTGGCGATTATTACGGAAAAAGGTGATATGTTTGGTGAAGAATATACCTTGGTTGCTGTCGCCGATTATGTTTTATCCCATACACCCGGCAATACGGTTTCCAATATGAGTTCGACACGCGCCTTGCGGGATGTAACCGAAAAATACGGATATACCTATACCGCTTCAGCCGTGGGTGAAGTAAATGTGGTGGAAAAAATGAAAACTACAAATGCTGTCATCGGTGGCGAAGGCAATGGAGGCGTTATTTATCCGGAATCGCACTACGGGCGGGATGCCCTGGTGGGAATCGGATTGTTTTTAACGCAATTGGCCAAGTCCGGCAAGACAGTGAGCGAACTCCGCGCCACGTATCCGGATTATTATATGGCGAAACAACGCTTGGATTTGACGCCCGATACGGATGTGGATGCGCTTTTAGAGACCATTAAAAAGAAATACGCCGCTTATCCGGTCAATGACATTGACGGTGTGAAAGTGGATTTTCCGGACCGGTGGGTCCACTTCCGGAAATCCAATACCGAGCCGATTGTCCGTATTTATACGGAAGCGCCTACCCAAGCCGAAGCCGAAGCATTGGCACAATCGGTAATAAATGCGATATGAAATGCTTTACCGCCCATTATTTGTTTTTTCCTCCGAACGAACGGTTGAAATTCCATGGTATCCAATTGGATGAAGAGAATCGTTTCCAAAATATTTTTCCTTTAGTGGGAGAACCGGCAAGAGCGGTTTTTGCCAATGGAATTATTTTTCCGGTGAAACAGGAAATCTGTACCCAAAGTTTGTTGCAAACCTTGAAGGAAGAAGCACAAAGCAATCCCGAAGCCTCCGTTTTTCAATTATTGGAAAACCGGCATTTCCCGGAAATCCAACCGGACGAACCCGTTTTGGTGTATGTTTTAGACGGCATAGATTTGTTGGCGGCGAAACTCGGCGCAGATAACGGCCGTCGCCACAGCTACATTCAACGACTCTGTTGATTCGGTTCCGGGCGGAAAATTAGGAATATACAAACGGTTGGTGATGCGTTTGGCCAATGCGGGACGAATTCCTTTCCCTTCATTCCCCATGACAATGAATCCGGTGGAAGCTAATTTTTCCTGATAAATCGTTTTTCCATCCAAAAAAGTACCGTAAACGGGAATGTCTTGCCACTCGTCCAATAAGTCCGGTAAAGATTCGTAAAATACTTTTACATGGGCAATGCCACCCATACTGGCCTGCACGGTTTTAGGATTATAAACATCGGCCGTATCGGGAGAGCAAATCAGGTTTTTGATTCCGAACCAATCCGCCAAACGGATAATCGTTCCCAGATTGCCGGGGTCTTGAATACCGTCTAAAATCAGCGTTAATTCGTTCTTGAGCAGTTCTTTATCCAAATGATTAGCCGGTTGGACAAAAACCGCAATCACATCCTGCGGCGTTTTCAGCAGGCTGGCTTTTTTGATATCTTCTTCGTCAACCGCGAGAAGTTCTTTGGCTTTTATATCCCCTTGAGTGGCCATCCAGGAAGATTGGGCAACCAATAGTTCGCACTCGAAAAAAGGCAAAATATCAGCTACCAATTTGTTTCCTTCGGCTAAAAAAAGCCCGGATTCCGCCCGCTGTTTTTTATTTTCCAGCGAGCGAATGAATTTGATTTTATTTTTACCGAGCATTAATGATTACTTAAAATAGCGATTATACAATCCTTCAAATCCTTTTCCGTGACGCGCTTCATCTTTCGCCATTTCGTGTACGGTATCGTGGATGGCATCCAGATTTTGTTGTTTCGCCAAAGTAGCAATGCGTTTTTTGTCTTCGCAAGCGCCGGCTTCCGCTTCCATCCGTTTTTTGAGGTTGGTTTTCGTATCCCAAACCACTTCGCCCAACAACTCAGCGAAACGGGCGCAATGGTCGGCTTCTTCGTAAGCATACCGTTTGAACGCTTCGGCAATTTCGGGATAACCTTCTCGGTCGGCTTGACGGCTCATCGCAATATACATCCCTACTTCAGTCGCCTCGCCCATAAAATGCGCCTGCAAACCTTCCCAGATTACCGGGTCAACACCTTTGGCAACGCCAATCACATGTTCGTCGGCGAATTTCAAAGCGCCTTCTGTTTCTTCCAATTCTTTGAATTTTTCTTTCGGTTGTTTACATTGAGGACATTTTTCAGGAGCCTCATCACCTTCGTGAACATAGCCACAAACGGTGCAAATCCATTTCTTTTTCATGATGTTTAATTTTTTTTCGTTAGTAATAAAATTATTAAATTATTTTTGACATTCTTCGCAATAGCCTTTATAGTAAACCTGACAGCCGGTTATCTTTAATTTATCGTTGTCCGGTACGGTTTGAGGATTTAAATCACCACTATGGATATCTACTATCCGGCCGCATTTCTTGCATTTGAAATGGGCATGCAGGGAAATATCTGCATCGTAGCGCACATTTTTTTCATCAATACTGATGGTTTGGATAGCGCCTTGTTCCTCCAATAATTTCAAGGTATTGTAAACCGTTGTTTTGGATAGCGTTGGAATAGAAGGAGATAAATGATTGAAAATCATATCCGCTGTAGGATGTACGGGATTTTCCACCAAATATTCCATGACTGCCATCCGTTGCACAGACGGTTTGATACCGAATTTCAATAAATGGTCTTTTGTATTCATTCTTTATTTATAATTATTACAATTTTAATTTTAACGCAAATTTAGATATAATTTTTAGAATAACAAGTATTTTGAAATAAATATTTTTTATCGGACTAATTACAATTTCTATCAACATAAAAACCGGAGAGGAAAAGATTAAAAATCCTCCCTCTCCGGTATATTTGAAACTTATCGTTAATAAGTTGTTCTCTGTAGCGCTTAATCCTTATTTTTTAGAGCCGCCGGAACTTACGTCGGTAATAATTTTCAGGGCTTTTTCGTAGTCTTTCACTTGTTGCGGAGTCAAATCCACTTTGATACGTTCCAAGTCAGCCACTTTTTGTTGCACCTGGCCGGCTAACTTGCTATATTTCTGCGGGTCTTTCGTAATGTTATTAAATGCTTCTCCATACTCTTTAGCAAAATCCTGGAAAGCTTTCAAAGCTTCTGCCGGAGTAGGTTCAACATAAGCGGGTGTTTCAGGAGCCGGAGTTTCCACCACTGCTTCTTCCACAATTGCCACTTCTTCCGTTTTTTTAGTGCCGTTACAGGCTGCGAATGCTATCATTAAAACAGCAGCAAAGAGAATCATCGAAATCTTTTTCATTTTAAACTCGTTTTTAAGATTAATACTAAAGTAGGAACCATTATCGTTACAAAAGTAGGTATTTTTTTGTATTTCACCGAATTTTTCAATTCCTTTTTTGTAAATTCCTTTTTTGTTCGTATCTTCGTGCCGCTTTTAGTACAAGGAGAGGTGCTCGAGTGGTTTAAGAGGCACGCTTGGAAAGCGTGTGAACTCCAAAAGGGTTCCGGGGGTTCGAATCCCTTCTTCTCCGCAGAAAAAGAGCGAGTTATTTTTAGGATAACTCGCTCTTTTTTTAATACGCTTACCGCCATCTATGCTGTAACACAGCATAAGCGGATTCCAGATTGGCGTGATTGACGGTACTGATAAACAGAATGGATTCTTTCTGGTCTGCCGGTTTTGTAAGGATGTATTTCAACTCAGGGACTGACAGGGGCATCGTATTGTCGCCATTGGTATCGAATGTTTGATAATCACCGGAAGCAGGGAATCTTTTTGTTTCGCCGTCTTTGATTCTTATCGTAAAATACCGGATGCCGGATTCGATGTCGGCGTCCGCTTGCCAGGTAAGAACAGCGGTGGTGTCGTTGGTTTGCCGAATCTGCAGGTTATATGGAGTGGGGGGAGGAGTTACATCGGCAACGGTGCCAGTAATCACATATTCCCTCCATTTGACTGCCGTAATGGAATCAGGAAACACATTCATGCTTGCTTTATCTCCCGGATAACTTGTGCTTTTATAAATATTGTAGGTAAGTGTATCGCCTAACCATGCTTTGGATGCATCCAGCTCGCGCAGTTTGCCGGAATTATTCTTCGGTAAACGCTGTGATAGAACCGATTCGTAAAAAGGAATAGCCATATAGCGTACATAGCTGAAATTGTGGTTTTGCCCGGATGTATAGGCCAAACTCACCGGACTGTTTTTTGCTTTTAACCGGCTGAAGGTATTCAGGGCGGTTTGCCAACACGCTACATTGCGTCCATTGAGGTCGGCAGCTCCGGCATGACGTATCAGGATGGGAATTTGATACGCCAAATCAGGATATTCCCATTGCGGGTCGAAAGCGGGCGAATAAGAAAATACGCCGATAATCCTTTCCGGATAGTTTTTCATCATGGAAAGCGTCCAATATCCGCCGCCGGAATGTCCCCACAACAGCCATGGAACGGCTTGCAGTTCAGCATGACCCGAAGCCTTGGCCACTTCTTTTAAAACCCGCAGGAGTGCATCGCCCGTACCTTTTTCCGTATCTATCCAATCGAAACATTGGCGGCCTTCTTTCGGGAAAATATCGGGGGATATAACCGCCAATCCCCATTTTTTGGCAAACGCCTGATATTGCAGGTCGAATGCGGTAGAGGCGCCGATGCCTTCCATGGTGCAACCGTGCTGATGTATGAACACGCCTCGAAGGGGGATTCCTTCGGGAATGAATACAGCATAATCAGCACGGTCGAAAAGATATGAACTATCGCGTAGCGTTGTTTGGTAAACCACACCGTTCGTGACTTGAGTGGTTTTGATTTGCCCCCAAACCAATTCGGGCAACCAGCAGAGCAACAAGGCTCCCATGGTCAGTCTTATTTTCCAGGAAATAGTCATATCCAAAGTATTTTATTAAATATCAAAACTATACAAATGTCCGGCTTGCGCATCAAAGACAATACATTCTCCGTTGGAGGTATCCATCGTGTAGGAAACCTTTTGACCGGTGGTGGTATCGGTCACCGAAGGTTTTTTACCTGCCCAGGGATTCATCAGTTGAAGCGGAATACTGCGCCGCGCTTTCACGGTTACCGCCTGAATGCCGTTTTCGTCTTTCGCTGCACTCACCTCAAAACCGCCCCGGGCCAGGAAATTGCGGAATGCGCCTACCGTCCAGTCGGGCACTACCGGAAAGAGATAGATGCGACCCGAACGGCTGTTCATCAAACGTTCCGGCACACCGGTTATCTGGCTCGCCAACACATTGTAGCCTTCTATTTTCTGTGCACCGTAAGCGTAACGGCGGGGTATATCATCTTTCGCCAAACCAATCAGGATATAGGCATTCGCATTGTTGCCATGTCCGATGATGTCTGCGGAACGCGAAATCAGGTCTTTATCCGCTTGCGGACTGTCCAAGGTAATTTCATCGGCCAGCGTTACCGGATAAAATCCGGAATACATGCCGTGGTCACCACGTGTGTAACGCGGGAAAGCTTTTTCATTGGCGCCTAAAACCTCACCCATTTCAACGCGGAATTTCGGATAGGGCGCCAGATTATCAGCTACTTCCTTCCAACCCGGAATCAAGTCGGCATCCACTTTCAAATACTCGGCAGCTTCAACAGCAAGATTCAGAATCTTGCGGAACAGGGTCAGCGCGCCGGTATTGTTGCGGGTGAATTCCATCCGGTAAGAGATGCCGTAACTTTCCGTTTCCACCGTCGGCTCCAGATTGAACACTTTGCCATCCCAACCCCGGCGGGCAAAGGCTTCGTAGAAAATAGCGAGGTCTTTGAGCAAGGGATAGCAAGTTTCTTTCAGATAGGCTTCATCGCCGGTGTAATCCCAAAAATTCCAAATCACTTTCATTATCTGACCGGGAACATCCATCGTGAAATCGAGTACGGCATTTTCCACATACCAAGGACTTTGTTTCGCGGCAGGCAGATAACCGTGGGCAATCATCATACCGGGCAAGCCAAATTTCAAACGCGCTTTTTCCTTAAATGTTTCGTGCCAATGCGAAACCAACCAGGGCCACTGAATTTTAGGCTCGTACTGGTTGCGCATAAAGAAACGTCCTTCGGTAAACAATTCGTTGTAACAAGGCAGCGAATGCCAACTTTGAGCATCCACATCGAAAGCGGCGTAACTGGCGCTGCCCTCGTACTTGCGCGGGTCGGGAAAACAACTTCCCATGTGTCCGGTCGTCCAACTTTTATAGGTTTCGTTGAAGAAACTGTTGGCGGCCTGCTTTTTCTCTTCTTCTGTTTGACCGAGCAAAATGCGACCGTTTTCGCGTTTCTCGTACAACTTATTATACCAGGCTTCATTTTCAGCGACTAACCCTTCATAACCTTTCTTTTCAGCATCAAGCAACAGTTGTTTGGCCCGTGCCATATAGTCCGGTGTTTCATTCAGCGTAGCAATGGCAATATACAATCTCGCTTTCCCTTTTTTGGGAGTCTTGAGCGTTGCATCCACAGCCACTCCGGGCGCATTGGCAACATACGAATAATTGAGCGCTTGCAATTCCGTCATTTCGGGATGGGTCATGGTACGGATATTCGGCACCATCAGATAGCCCTGATTGTCGCGCGGGATAATGGGCTTGGTGCCCAAATCTTTCTGAAGCGGGTGTTCCGTGTAATCGTATTTGGCATTGGAAACCATGGCCATGATGACGTAACGGAAGCCTTGCGGGAAAGTTTCTTCGGCAGGAAAAACCTGTTCAATCCAGAAAAAACGGCCGTCCGTACCGTAAGTGGGCGCTTCGAAAAGTCCGTTTTTATCTTTATCGGCTTCAAAATTGTAATATTCCAAAGGCTCATTGGTGTCGGCCGGTTGGAAAACCACAAATTTCTTGTACGTGCCATCTTCTTCCATATAGCGCCGGTGACCTTGGTCAAGGTCGCGATAAAGGCGAAGCGTGATGTTGTCGTCCAAATTTTCAAAATTCAAATCCAGCGCCGTCACATTTTTTTCCATGGATAGCAGGTAACCGATGTCCAATTTTTTGTTGCCGCTGCTCAACTGGATGTCGATTTCACCGCTGTTCAGATATTCTACGGCTTCCGGCGCTGCTGTTCCTTTGAAGTCGGGAGCTTTGATGATAACCTGTCCCACCGGTTTTTGGCAGGGGAAAGGATAGATTTCACTCCACAATCCATGATTATACCGTCCGCCCCGTTTATCCAGCGAAGCAAAAGAAGGGCGGGTCATGCCGGCCATCGGCATATCGTTCAAATCTTTGTTGGCCTCGGAATAGGCGCCTTCAATGATATCGGCCATCGTATAATGGTCTTTATCAATATACCGGCGGTCGATAATATCCGTCTTGAGCATACTGATGGTGATATTATCCGCTCCACCCCACAAAGCCGCCCTGGTGGTTAGAGAACTCGTTGACATGCTTCTGTCGGGCTGAAGCGGATTCAGCTTGCGCGTAGAAGTCCTGGTTTTTGCCATCTCTTTCAAGGTCTTTTCCTTGGCGAAAAGAGCATCTATGCGTTCTTTGGAATTGGACTGTCCCATCAAACGACAGGAAGAGCCTGAAAACAAAATCAGGCAAATGAGCCATTTATAAATTGTGGTTTTCATATAATCTATTTATTAAAATGGTAATTTTTCTCCTTTGGGCACCAACGTAATTAATTCGCCTGATTTGGATGGCAAGCTTAACAATTTCCCGGAAATATTTTTAGACTTTTTCCCGTTGCGATAAACGGTTAATTCCTCTGTGCCCCAAGGATTTTGAATCAAACAGGTACCGCCTTTCGTGGATTGTATTTCAACAAATTCAACTTTCCCTTTTACCATAGAGGCGCTTATCACAAAGGCATTGCGGGCGGCAAGCGTGAATTGGGCATCCCATTCTTTGGGCCAAGCAGGGAAAATATAATTGACAGGCTCTTTGCCGGGTGAAGGAGGGACACTTTGTAACAAAGCGGTACATACGGCTTGTGCCGCTAAGCCCAATCGCTCGCACTCGATAGCTCCCGGACCTTCCCGGAGCATTAAGCGGTTTCGTAACACACCCAATCCCGATTCACCGCTTCCGGGAATGTCGCAGTTGTCTTCTTTTGTAGAAGCTATCTGATTGGGAATAAGATATTTCACATCATCAGCCAATCCAAGATTTGCTGCTGCAACAGGCGTTCTGGATAATACCCGCACAATTGTATTTTTATCTACATTCGGATTCCTTTTTTTATAAGCCTCCAGCGTAGCATTGAAGAATTGCGAATCTTTATTTCCAATATTGACGTAATCATAATACTCGGCAGAAATGGACGAATTAGGCAGCGGGGTTAAATTGTCGAGAATCTCTTTCCATACCGGACGGCGGTCGGCGTCTATTCCCAGAATTTCCGAAGCGCGAATGGCGATGGGAATCATGGCATTCATGGCCAAGAGTTCTTCCGGAGTGTCTTTTCCGCCCCAGCTGCTTTCCAGATTATTCACATAATGCAGATGGTATTTTCCGTCTGCTTCTTTATACAAGTTCGGGAAATTACAATAAAATTCCACAATGCCTTTGATGATTGGATAACCGGTTTCTTTCAGCCACTCTTTATCCGGATGATAGGCGTAATTCAACCAATATACGTATGCTATCTTTGCTGTTGACGACATGATATGCGAAGTCCAGGCAAAGGGACCGCCTGTTTCTCCGGTTTTCGATGAACGGCGCAGGAAAAGAAAATTCCACCGGCTGTTCAGGTCGTTTTTTGTTTCAGCAAAATCTGAAAAAACTTTGGAACGGTCGTCCCATTTTTTCTTGACCAGGTACAAGTCTCTCAATTCTTCAGCTATATTGCCGGGAAGTTCTTCCGGGCCGTTAAACCAAGTAGTTTCAGGTATCCAGATTCCCTTGCTTCCCCATTGTTGTTCGGCTGCTTTTGCATACGCATCATAATGCCGCATGAACGTTTTAAACACCGGTTCCAGCAATTCAGGCCGGTTTACCGGAGTCAATCCGTTGAAATACGTGCCCTGATTATTCCACCAATATTGAGAACCCCACATGGCTAAATCACCGTTGGTGTACCACAACATTCCCCTAAAGCCCGGCATATACTCCCCGCGTGAGCACGATGCCATGATATAGAGATAATAGGTGAAATTTTTCTCCACTTCATCCGCCACATTATCAGCACTATGCAGGCGTACAAATGCTTTGGGCCAGTAGTTCGCCCACCAAGCCCTGCTTTCTTGCAACAAGCCGGTGAAACCTTTCGGTTGTGCGGCTTCCAATTGTTCCAAAGCCAGTTGGGCAATATCTTCTTTCGGGTCGAAACTGGAAGCGCTGGCGGTTAATATGGTGAAACTGCCTTTACCCGGCTCTGCCGACAGGCGTACGGTGGCTTCATTATAATAAACCGCTTTGCTTTTCCTGCCGGCAACACCGATGGCCACTGCGGAAGCATTGTAGTAGTCACCTTCTTTAAATTCTTGTATCAGAATGATTTTACCCTCTCTGATTTCAAAACGCGAAGTAGATGTATGTTCGCCCTGTTTGATCTGAATGGCATGATTGCTGGTAAGCTCCCAGTTTTTGGCGTCGATAAAATTAATGGCATACCGCAACATCCGCAAATCAATATTGATGACGGAAGGATTAGCCCGCTGGTCGTCAATTTCCGTAGCAATTACATCCCCATCCGTCCAAGCCAGTACACGCGCCTTGAGTCCATTGCCGTTGACTGTTGTAAGCCCATCGTAAACCGATAAATGCTGGCTGAAAGCGCTTCCTGAGAAAACCTCATCGCCGTAGTCAACGGTGTTGATATCAATATATCCCAAGCCATTGGAATAGTTGGTATGCCCATCCTGAAAACTGTTGGTATTGTTCCCCATGGCAAATACATCCACCCGATTTATTTGATAGTGAATGGCATTGGGAGTTGTCCATACCAAGGTACCCATACGGCCATTGCCAACAGGCATCCCTTCTTCGCTCCTGACAACCGGCGTATGGTATGTCAGGTCAGCTCTTGAAACTAAACTTTCAAAGTTCACTTTCATAGCGCTGTTGCTTTGTGTCTGCGCATGGATTCCAATGATACACAATTGAAACACAAGCAACAGGCACATTATTTTATCTATCCCGCTTTTCATGTGTATTGTATTAGAAAGACATTAAAGGCTTATTGTTTGCTGAGCGCTTTGCTGATGGCTCAGTGAAAGCGCAGAAGGTTGTCCGCCTCCTACGGAAATAATCACTTCGCCCTTCATGGGTTCCGAACTTCCGGTTCTATTTACGACAGCCAATTCTTTTGGTGTCAGGGTAAATTCTACGGTTTTCGATTCGCCCGCTTTCAGATGAATCCGTTGAAATCCTTTCAATGCCCGGATAGGTGTTGTGAAATCCCGTTTGTTGGACAAATAAAGTTGTACGACTTCATCCCCGTCTTTTCCGCCGGTATTGGTGACCGTCGTTTTTACTTTAACCGATTGACCTTCCTGAGCTGTTTCCAGCGTATTGTATTGGAAAGTGGTATAGCTTAAACCGTATCCAAACGGATAAACCGGTGTTCCTTTAAAGTAGCGGTAAGTACGGTTGGCCATGCTGTAATCTTCAAAATCCGGTAAATCATTCACGCTTTTATAGAAAGTAACCGGTAAACGTCCGGCAGGATTATAGTCGCCGAACAGTACATCGGCAATGGCTTGTCCGGCAGCTTGTCCGCCGTACCAGGCATTGACGATGGCCGGGATATTTTGGGATTCCCATTCCAAACCAATCGCGCTACCTGTCATCAACACAAAGACAACCGGTTTGCCGGTAGCTTTCAGTTCTTTCAGCAAGTCTTTTTGGATAGCCGGCAAATCAATGGAAGTGCGGTCGCCCCGCTTAAATCCGTCGATGACTACACCCATTTCTTCGCCTTCCACTCTCGATGAGATGCCTCCGGCAAAAAGGATGATGTCGGCATCTTTCACCGCCGCAGCCGTTGCTTTGACGTTGGCTTTCTTCAATGTTCCCAAATCGAATGTTATCTCTGCATTATCGGCGCTTTGACGATAGTTAATATCTATTTTATAGGTCTTGCCCTTTTCGGCTTGCAAGGGATAATAAGCGTTGATATTGCCTGTTTTTTCTTGTTTTACTCCGTCGATATACAATTCCGCCCAATCGTCTGCTTTGAGTTCAAAAGCGACATCGGCGGTTTGTTCCGGTGTATAAACCGTTGACCAAACAGCCGACATTTGACGGGTAATAATGCCGTCGGCGATATCCTGTCCGTCGCCCCATTGATAATCCACTTTCTTTTCTATCCGTGTAAGTCCCGGATCGCCTTCCCTGTTTGTATTCTGATAGTAATTCGCTTGAAAACCTTGCGCTCCATTATAAGTGAAAAGTTCATCCTTGTAATTGGAAGTGAAAACAAAATCATCGGTCAGATTGACGCCTTTTTCATAAACGACTTCCACGGCGTTGCCCACCTTGGCGCGAATACCTTCCAAAAGTGTAGTCACTTCGGTAGGATAGCCGTAATAGTTAGCCAACAGAACACTTTCGCTGTCTGCATTGGGACCTACAACCGCTATTTTCTTTATCTGTTGTTTATTCAGGGGCAGTAAGTTATTTTCATTTTTCAGCAATACAATGGATTGTTGCGCCATTTTAAGTGCATGCGCCTGATGTTCGGGAGCTTCCAAAACATCTACGGAAGTTTTGGCGTAGGGTACCCGGTCGTCGGGGTCGAACATACCCAACCGGAAGCGTATTTTGAACAATCTTTTCACCGAAACGTCGATGTCAGCTTCCGTAATCAGCCCCTTATCAATCGCTTCCGTCAAAGCTTCGTAAACCCCATTGCCACATTCGCAATCCGTACCGTGCAATACGGCATCGGCTGCTGCCGCTGCTGCATCCGGCTGTGTCTTATGCGTCCGGTAAAAGTCTGAAATGGCTCCGCAATCGGAAGTTACATAGCCGTCGAAGCGCCACTGATTTTGCAGAATATCCTGCATGATCAGGTCGCTACCGCAACACGGTTGGCCGAAGAGGGCATTGTAGGCGCACATCACGCCGGTTACCTTGGCGTCCACCACCAACTCCTGGAAAGCCGGCAGATACGTATCCCATAAATCAAAATTGCTGACTTCGGCATTATAGGTATGCCGGTTCCATTCCGGTCCGCTGTGTACGGCGTAATGTTTGGCGCAAGCCGATGATTTCAGGTAAACCGGGTCGTCTCCTTGCAAACCTTTTACAAAAGAAGAACCAATGGTAGCTGTAAGGAAAGGATCTTCACCGTAGGTTTCCTGACCGCGTCCCCAGCGAGGGTCCCGGAAGATATTGATGTTCGGACTCCAATAGGTAAGTCCCAAAAAGATGCCTGTTTTTCCTTTATTGGAAGCATCGTGGTAAATGGCACGACCTTCATCGGAAGCATATTCCGCCATTTGATGAATAGATTCTACATCCCAAGTGGCCGCCATCCCGATTGCTTGCGGAAAAGAGGTTACCGGATACGGACTGCGGGCTACTCCGTGCAAACATTCGTTCCACCAGTTGTAAGCCGGAATTCCCAAGCGTTCAATGGCAGGCGCGGTATTAATCATCTGAGAGATTTTCTCTTCAAGGGTTAATTGACTGACCAAATCATCTACTCGTTCATCAACCGGCAAATCGGGATTCTGAAATGCGTATTGGTACGTTTGTTTTACATTACAAGCAGACAGGGCTAACAGCAGTCCGCAACTCAGGATAAAAATCTTTTTCATTATTTAATCAATTTAATTGTTCCAAATGTATCAGGGCAAAATGGTGCCGTCGTCGAGCCGGTGTTCACCTGGACCCGGTTTGTCTCTCATAAGACCCGACAATATGTAATAGTTCTCTAATTGCTTAATCATGACACGCTCGCCTGCGCCTACTTCGATTTGACCACCGCCTTGGTCGGCGCCAAATCCGCCCAAAGCGGAAGAGCGTACATCGGGTACATAACCCGGCGAACTGCCTCCGCTGGTGGCATAACCGAAAAAGAAAGGCACCAAGCCGTATTGCGAAAGTTCATTTTTCCAATCAAGTTGGAATTTGATGAAAAATTCACCCGGAACAACGGAAAAGACATAGCGATTGTTGATGGCAACCACCGAAAAGTGCGGTGTCCGTTTTTGGGTTTTATCGAAGCGTCCGGTGAAAGTGAGTGAATCGGTTTTCACTTTTACGCTGGCTTCGTCGTAAGGATTAGGATAGAGTTCTTTCGCCAATTTTACCGTTTCGATGGAGAGCAGTTTTCCCATGCGTTCAATTAAATCATAATTGGCTTTGCGCGGGTCGTCGGGGCCTTGTCTGCCGCCGTCTTTAAACAGAGGCGCTTGATTGCCGGCTGCTCCGTTCACAAATAGACAATGTATCTTATTGCCAAAGGCTTCTTCTGTATAGCGTGTGGCATAACCCACATAGTCGCCCGATACTTCAAAATTATTCCAGATTACATCGGGATGACAAGCGTAGTTCATAATCAGGATGCGGGGATTGCCGTTGGCATCGTCAATCCGGATAACACCTACCGAATTGTCCACCGGGCCGTGCGGCAGGCGTTCGCGGTTGATGTAACGGTAATGGTCGTCGGCAAACCAGGATTCGCGGGCATGACCGTCGTCACGAACAATCAAGCGGTTGAAACTCAAAGACGGAAAACTGCGGTGTCCACCCGATAGCGTGGCATCGAACATGTTTTTGGAGGCTTCGTCCAGCACTTTGGTGAAATTGGCTTCCGTCCATTCTTTGGTACCTGAGGCGCCTGAATGGTCGTGCGACTGGCAGAAAAAGAGTTCGTTCAAGTTGAATTTCTTTTTGAGACTTTCGATAAAAGCATCGCTGCCATTGCCGCTATCGTAAGTGAGAAAACCGATTCTTACGCTGCCGGCATCTAAAATAAGACTGCGAGCGTATAAAGAATCATGCACCGGATACCTCGTTGAAGGAGGTGTGATATTGATTTTTGCCGAGCCTGCCCTGAGTTTACCGGCGGCTTGGATGTCTGTATTTGAACAAAACAGGAAACTGAGTCCTACTAAAAGATAGAATAAATGATGTGTTTTCATGGTATTATAATTTATTTTTTCATATACTAACTATCTGGGTTTGTTTTCTTTCCAGATTTGTTTAATCGTTTCTTCCTGGGAAAAACCTACGGGGCATTTTTCGCTTTTTGTATTGGCAAAATACGAACGGAGCGTGGCAGGAGCAGTCGGTCCGGAAATCATCCGGATGACACACATCTGCAAATGACCGTTGGGATCGGTTTTCTTCAGCCAATCGTTTGCATAGTGCAACCATTGATTGCGATAATCTTCTGTTTGAATGGCAAACCAGGTGATGTCGTCGTAGCCCCAGCAAAAATGGTCGTTCAGATTCGCTACCCCCATCTTGTCTCTACTTACCCCGAAATTGTCGAATTCAACCAGATAAGGCATGCTTTCGGCTTTCCAACCGCTGGGCGAAATGGCTCCCTTACTTCTCAGATAGAGACCGTCGCTGTTGCCCACTTCCAAGATACCCTCTAACGGTTTGTCAACCACTTCCTTGATGCGGAGGGGGAATGAATTGAAATCCAATAAACTGATACCGTCTTTAATAAAACCGCCGGAAGGGGTATGTGCATCCAAAAGCACATAATGGCGGCGTGCATTTTTCTGAGCATAATCGCGTATTTTTTTCAAAATTTCCGCATAATGCGTTTTGTCGGGGTCATCTCTTCCGATAATGCCTACCTGACCGAGGTGAAAGGCTTCGCAACCTATGTCGATATAAGATTTGGCGAGAAAATAAAACCAATATTTTGTTTCGAGGTTATTCACAATGGGTGAACCGCCTCCGCGACTGGCCATCAACGTTTCGCCTCCGGCTACTCTTTTTATCATATCTTCCACCCTGAAATTCCTGTCTTCCACCGGCTGATTAAAGGCTCTGAACACCCAAGCCGGAATTTTCAAATTATTGACATCGGGACTTACATGCTCGAACAAACAGCCTTGGAAAATAATTTCCGGGTCGTATTTGTGCATCCTTTCAATCAGGTTTTTGGCGTATGCTAAAAATTCGGGGTCGCCGAGCTTGCTTTCTTCACTCCAACGGTAAATGGCTCGTCCGATAAATTTGGCTCCGATGTTTTTCAACATGCGAATATCGTCTTCCCGATAAGGAAATTCATAGTTTTCAGGTGTACCCGGTACAAGAAAATAACCGGCTGTAACAGCCCTGTCTAAATAATTTTCCAAAACATCTCTCGAAATAGATCCGTCGAAAGCATATTTGGTGGGAGGAAGGGTTTGATTTACCAATTGGATGCTTCCATCCGGATTGTAGTACAGTTTGTCCACGCAGACAGACCTTGTCCAGTCGTTGAACGCGCCGTTGTCGGCAGATAAGCGGCTGTTGTGATAAAACGCATACCATTGTCCCTTGTATTCGACAATCGAACCGTGATTGGTATAGCTGTCGGTCGGATTCATGTAAACGCCTTTGTTTACCCAGGGACCGTAAATGCTGTTGCTGGTAGCATACCGCATCCGGTTGTCGCCTTTAACGCCTTCGCGGTCGTTGCCTTCATCGTGATTGTCGGAATACGACAGGTAGTAAATGCCGTTGCGTTTGTGAATCCACGAAGCTTCGTGAAAATCGCCCAGTCCCTCTACGGTTTGCAGTTCGCCGTCGATTTCCATCATATTGTCTTTCAGTTTACCCATCATGCAACGGGCGCCGCCGCCGTAGAACAGGTAAGCCTGCCCATCGTCGTCAACGAAAACACAAGGGTCAATCATGGGCGGAATATCGGGAATGTATCCCTTCACGGTAAAGTCCCTGTCGGGATATTTGCTGGTGGCAACACCGATTTTCCAGTTTCTGCCCGAAGGCTCTTCGCTCGGATGCGGAAAATAGAAATAATAAGTGCCGTTCTTGTAAGCGCAGTCCGGCGCCCACATCAGTTTGGCGTCGTTTCTCAAGGGTTTGCCCCAAGGTACATCTGCGGCGCGAAGGATTTCACCGTGGTCTTTCCAGTGAATCATGTCGTCGGTAGAGAACACATGATACTCGTCCATCAAATCGCATCCGCGAGGAGGTACAATATCGTGCGAAGCATAAACATACAAACGACCGTCTTGCCACACGTGCGCCGACGGATCGGCGGTGTACATGTGGGTGATGAACGGATTTTGCTGGGCGAAAAGCCCTACCCATACAATTGCAAGCAACAGTATTAAAACGTTTCTTTTAGAATTCATAACTCTTTTCACTTTAATATTAGATTTGATAACAGATATTTTTAGAATGTAATTTTTCATGAAATTGATTTATTAATTTTCGGTGCTATTTTCAAGTCCGACCTTTCAGGTCTTCTGTGGCAGTGAGTCTGATTCCGCAGGTCGTTGACCTACGGTTATGAAAATCCAAGCTTTCAGGTTTTCAATGCAAACAGAACTTCATCGTTCTGAAAATAAAGCCGATAAATTGTCTGAAAGACAATATTTTCATAACCGCGGGTCAACGACCTGCGGCTATTAAACTATGAATATAAAGAATTTACAGGTAGAAAAAATAGCACTGCAAAAAAAGATTTAGCCTATTTTTTCGGTAAAGAAAACGCATACTCGAGAATTGCTTTTACATCTTCCGGTTTACTGAAATCCGTTTGATTGGTTTGTGCAAAATTTTCGATCTCTTCCTCGTGATTTTTAAATAATTTCCCCAGGGTTTTTGCAGAATTAAATTTTACCAGTTTTTTTCCGTTTTTCAAAAAATAATCTTGTTCACGTATTCCTTTAAACAGTTCATCCTTTCTCAATTGCCGAACCCCTCCGCTTCCACTATTAATCATGCCGACACTACCAACAGAAGCAGTCGGAGAATAGCTACCATACCCGGTCATTTTCCCGTCAGAAATAATGCGGACTTTCCAACGGATATAAAATTCATTGTTATCAGCCAAAGAAATCAATTCGTTGAAAGCATTTTTTTCGGCGGGATAAAAATAACGCCCGTCAATAACAACAACGATTACTTCGCTTGCACTTAACTCAGTAACGCTTAAGTCCTCATCTTGAAACAACATTCTTTCGTCCACAAGGTCGTAATTTAAACGCGCAGCTATTTTTGCATTATTTTCTTTCAACATGACATATCCTGGCATGTAATCAGAGAACAGGTAACTCGTTGTTTCTTCTTCCTGAGCGGAAACCAAGACAGTGGACAGATAGAAGGATAAAACTAAGAAAAAAAGATGGTGTTTCATGATGATAATCGTTTTTTTAATGAATGAATATAAAATGCTAACTATTAAATAAGGCATGCTTTCGGCTTTCCAACCGCTGGGCGAAAAGCCCTACCAGTTACGATTGCAAGCAACAGTGTTAATATATTTCTTTTAGAATACATAAGCATGTGATTTAACGTTAAAAGCACAAAAATACAAAAAATATTGGAGGAAACCGCCAAAGACGGTTTCCTCCAATAAATAAAAACATCAGGGTACTACGATTTTGACAATCGGCGAATAGTTGTGTCTGCGTGATAATACATCTACACTGGCACCTATACGTACATAGTAAGTATAGCCGGATTTTAAGGGCATAGGTTTAATTTCATAAACACCACTGATTTCCGAGTCGGCAGGTAAACCAAATCGGTCTGCCATCTCTGCGTTCCACTCCTTTTCAACATTGACTCTCACATAGCTGTTGTATTCATTTCTATCTATGCAGTTTGAAGCACCACAAAAGTTAGCCAAAAGGCTAATAAAAGGACGAATACGGTACACTTTGGGCAAGCCTGCGCGAATAGGCGCTTTCAAACGGCATTTCATTGTCAATGCAGGCCATTCTTTTCCCTCAAATTCCATTGTGGTTAATGTAGCTTCAAAATCAACGATTTGCAGGTAAGGCGTAACGGTGAAGTCTTGTACTGTTCCTTTTTTTGTAAAAGCGACACCTTTCACTGTATCTATCGGCCAGAACGGTCCATCGTAAGGTAACATATCGTAGGTGCCTGCAAACAATTTATCATTGTTGTAAGTACCATCGTTTTTAACTGCCAAAGATTGTTCGTTTGGAACGGAAACTGTCCAAGACCTTTCCCAAATTTTGATTTGCCAGTCGTTATGATCCATAACTAAGTTTTCACCGGTGTAAGAATCTATAATCCTGCCATGTATGTTTGCATCCGGTGCGTCCCAGTTATCTATTTCCATACAGGATGTAAAGCCTAATAACGCTATTCCTGCGATTAAATAAAAGATATTTTTCATATTTTTTTTATTTATATTAGTTAATTAAAATCAACGAAGCGGATTTTTCGGCAACAAATTGGGATTGTTGTTGATTTCGTCCTGCGGAATGGGCATCCAATAAATATTCTTATTGGTTGCCGAATAAGTTTTACCGCCCTTATGAAAATGGTTCAAGAAAATCCAATCCTTGGTATCAGCCACATAATAGCACATCAATGCCCGAGGTCTGAAATTTTCCAAAACCTGATTGCAAGTTCTCCAACGACGCAAATCCCACCAGCGATGATTTTCAAAGGCTAATTCGCGTTGACGTTCATCGCGGATAAATTGCAGATTTTCATCAATTGCATAGGGAGTTGAGTGTGTGTATAAAGGATAACCATTTACTGCCTTTGTACTTACATCTGCCGGAGCCGCTTTATAAGGATTAGCAGTGATACAACCGGCACGCTCGCGAATCGGTCGGATATAGTTATCAAATGCTTCCTGTTTTTTGCCTAATTCGTAAGCGGCTTCAGCTGTATTCAGATAGATTTCACCCAAACGAAAAACGATCCAGTCCGTTTCACTTTGGAACAGGTTGACACGATTTACCGGAAGATTCGGATCCACGTATTTGCGGGTAAACACACCCGTATAAGTGTTGTTTTCACTTCCATTTCCCTCGTGGATGCCATGTCTTCCTGCCGTAGTGATTTTTGTTCCACTGGGCAATACACCTGTAGTAGCAGGAGGAAGTTTGTAGGTAAATTCTCTGTTATTGGCATTTTGACCTAACAGACGATTGCCTTCATTGTAAAATCCATCTTCATCCCCGATTTTTTTGGTTGTAACGGTCCGATTTGCCGGCTCATAACCAGATTGACCATCTCCTGATGCCCCTGCAGTCCAAGTAGCAGGATAGGTCAAGAATGCGCCGCGTTGAATATCAAACTTTGTGCCTCGCAATTCATCGCCGTGAAAGTAAACTGTTCCTCGCAAACGAGGCTCAATGGTGATGCCGTTACCTTGTACGATACTGCCATCCGCACTGTTCCGAATTTTGATGTTGCCATGAACAAAACGTTCTCTATCCGGAAAACGAATCGGCGCATATGCCGTGTCTAAGCCATTGGGCGCTTCTGTAAGCGCCGGAAAATCGTAAAGCATCATCAATTCCAGCGTGGGACTGCAATGGGAGCCCGGACCAGAACCCATATCGGGATTCGGACTCATCATGGCGTCATAACAATGTCTCAACCTGGTGTTGCCGGGTGCCTGATCATCAAATATCTTTACAAAAATATTTTCCTTTGAAGTATTATCCAAAAACAATTGAGCATAATTGGTTGCCAAATCGCTGGGATATTTCTTGTAAAGCTCATACGGACCTTTATCAATAATGAGTTTACCCGCATCGTAAGCATACTGGAAGAATTCATTGGCTTTGTCGGGAGCAATGCCGGCAAAACCACCGATAATAGCTGCTTCCGCGTCTAATTGCAAATATTGTGTATATTTCGCAATCGTACCGGCATAAAGCATGGCGCGCGACATCAAAGCAGCGGCTGTATATTTATTGGCTTTATTGGGTTGACTTACATTTTTAGTATCAACTTGCTTATCATACAGATTGTCTATGGCAAATTGCAAGTCATCGTGTATGAATTTCCATGAGTCATACTCCGTAGCTCGAGGAGTTTGAATAGTTTCCAATGGAGCTAAAGGGTCTTGCACTTCTGTAATGATGGGAATTCCGCCGTAACGTTTTACCATAGCAAAATAAATAAACGCTCTCAAGAAACGAGCCTCGCCTAAAATATTGTTGTAATCAGCGTCCGTGAAATTATCTTTATACCCTGCAAAAGTAGTGATAAAGGTATTTATTTCGCGAACTCTACCCCATTCCCAATATTTGGGATTATCACCGGTTTGAACGCCACCCCAATCGTCCGCTACTTCGCCGGATGCTTGAGTCAAAGAGCCTTTATAGGCTTCCCAATTATTGCTGCCTCCGTTGCCGAAATTTTCACCGGCATAAAAACCGAAATCTTCAATAGGCAAGTAATTGTAAAAGCGAGTCAGTAATGCCTGGACGCCATATTTATTTCCATACAATTCGTCATTGCCTAATTGCCCTACAGGCACTGTATCTAAATCTTGACAGGCATTCATAAACAAGCCTGCAATTGCTGTTAATAATATATATTTAATTTTCATAAATTATGTTTTTAAAATTTAATATTAAAACCTAAAGTATAAGTTCTATTGATAGGATAATTATAGAAATCTATATAATTAGAAGAAGCTCCTCCGGAAGAACCGGGGCGTTCCGGATCAACAAATTTCAACGGAGAGAATGTCAACAAATTGTATCCGCTCGCATAGATTCTCAGATTCTTTATTCCTGCTTTAGCTATCAAGGATTTGGGTATTGTGTAGCCCAGTTCCAAGGTTTTCAAGCGGATATAAGAAGTGTTGTTTACATTATTTGACTGATCTACACGTCCTCCACGACCGGTAATAGGATAATATCCCTCTATCCATTGGGTATCCATCGCCCATTTATCTGCCGTTTCATTTACCGGATGCCATCTGTCTGTCCACATTTTCAAACCATTAGCTTGACCGAAAGGTAAAGCTTCCGTCAAAACTTCAGAATAAGCGGCATAAACGCCATAAGCTCCCTGGAAGTTCATAGCCAAGTCGAAATTATTATAGGAGGCTCCTGTGTTGATACCATAATTGAATATCGGCAGTCCGTAAGTAGCATAAGGAAATTGGTCTTGGTCATTGAACACGCCATCACCATTCCAATCCCGTTGATACCAATCGCCCGGTAAAGCGTCTTGTCCAACCGGAATGGTTGAATTCCGAATTTGTTCCAAAGAAGTCCACATTCCTGCCATTTCTCTTGACCACCAAATATCCGTATTGCGGTTAGCGCTGCGATTACGCCAATAATCGTATGAGTTGTTTGCCGGATTTTCTATCCAATCCAAGCGTCGATGCTTGGTGGCTGAAATATTTGCACTGACAAAATAGTTCACTTTCCCTACTTTGTTGCGATGTTCTAAAACAATCTCCCAACCAAAGTGGCGGTCGTTGTTCAAGTTTTCCTGGGGTAAAGAGGCGCCTGTTGTACCGGGAAGAATCGCCGCCTTTGTCGCCAGCAAACCGGTGCGGTCGCGGTTCCAAATTTCAAAAGTACCGCCTAATAGACCTTTCCATAATTTATAATCAACAGCTAAATTGGAAATTTTAGTTCTATACCATGATAGCTGTTTATTGGTAATACCCGGAAAGGACATGCCCGAAGACAAGATTGACTCATCAAGTCCATAATACCATGCCCTATCAGCGGAAGAAGAATAAGAAGTGAATATTGGAGCATAATCACCTGCTGATGAGTCATCTCCCATTTCTCCGTAAGAAGCCCTTAATTTCAACTGATCTAAAAAGTCTATCTTGTCTTTGATAAAGGATTCTTCGCTGATATTATAAGCTGCCTGAACCGTAGGGAAGAAACCCCAACGAGCCTGCGCAGGAAATCGGGAACTGCCATCGTAACGGAACATAAATGCAAACATGTATTTGCTGGCATAATCATAATTAAATTGGCCGATAATACCTTCACCTACACGCTCAATAGGTCTGCCTCCACTTCCTTTTTGATTGGTGGCTTCTCCCACTGAAATTTGGTCGCTGTTAACTAAAAGTTCCCGACTGGCGCTTACACCCCAGCCCCAAGAATTATAAGTTTCTTCAAATGTTAAAGCGCTATTAATGCCGTGGTTTCCAAATTTGGCGACGTAGTTCAAACCCAACTGCATATTGGTATCGTAAGCAAAATCGAAACTGCGACTGGCAGTAGTAGGCGAACTTCCTTTTTGGATAGGAGAGTAAGTGTCATCGCCTGAATTATATTTATACAGAAAATAACTTCCTGCATAGCCACGACTGCTTGGCAGACTCATATTATAGTCATACATACCTTTTACCGATAAACCCTTTATTCCCGGAATATCGTAAGTCAAAGTCAGCCCCGCATTCATTGTTCTCCGTTGGTTGATATTATAACCGTTGTTTTCTTTATATATACTCGCCAATGGGTTGTTACCATCTTGCAATATTGAATTGTCTCCATTATAATAATTAGGATTGTTGTTGGCATAGATGGGCGCAGCCGATTTCGTCAACCATACATTTTTGTAAAGCGACCAGTCGGTACGCGGATTTTGCGTAGTTCCCAAAATGGCGCTAAGAGAAACGCGCGCTTTCAAACGTTTAGTAATTTGAGCATCCATATTGGAACGGAAATTATAACGTTTGTCCCATAAATCGTTACTTACCAAATTACCATCCTGTTGAAAATAGGATAAATTGAGAAAATACCTCAATTTTTCCGAGCCTCCGTTAATACCGAAGTTGTGTTGTTGTTGAGGCGTTGTCTTTTTGAAAACAGCATCCATCCAATTGGTCATTGGTTGTTCTCCTGTTACGAAAGGCTTGATAAACGTATCATAATCTTTCGATGCCGGTTGCACTGTCAAATAGTTGCTGCCAAAATTCTGCCAACCTGCTTCATTAACCAATGTATAATATTCGATGGCATTAAGAGCCTCCGGCACATAGAGAAATTGCTGAAAAGTGAAATTGCTACTATAGCTGATATCGACTTTCCCATTTAGATTTTCTCCCTGCTTGGTGGTAATCAACATAACGCCATTGGCGGCACGTAAACCGTAAATGGCGGCTGTACCATCTTTCACTACACTTACGGATTCAATTTCTTCCGGATCCAAACGATTGAAATAATCCTTATTGCGGATAACACCATCAATAACGAAGAGTGGCGTACCCAAACCACGAATATCAATTTCCGTGTCGTATGCACCCGGCTGACTGCTCTTCTGCGTGATACGGACTCCCGGCAATTTACCGGCCAACGAATTGATTACGTTTTCGTTTTTGGTAACAGTAATTTCCTTGTTGCCTACCGTAGAAACCGACCCTGTCATGGTAAGTTTCCTTTGAGAAAGATTACCGATGACAACAACTTCATCCAAAAGGGCTTCGTCCTGCTGTAATTGTACGTTGATTTTTGTGTTGTTCCCAATCGCTACTTTTTTTGCAACATAGCCGACATAAGAAACGGTGAGGGTTTCATTGGGAGCGGCTTCTAAAGTAAATGCACCGTCAATATCGGTGGCAACTCCTCTTGTGGTACCGGTAACGGTAACTGAAGCCCCAATAACCGGCTCCCCTGTTTCATCAGTTACAGTTCCGCTAATCGCTTTTGTTTGAGCAAAAGCAGGAAGTGTAATTCCCAGACAGATAATACAGATTGAAAACATCCGAATTATCCGGTGATTAATTTTTAGGTGTTTTTCCATGAAATAAATTTTAAGAAGTTTAACAATAATACAGAACTAGTTTTCATAAATTACTTTTTTTAGATTTAATAATAAAATTTCACAAAACTTTGTAAAAATATAAAAAAGAGGATTAATAAAGATATTAATAAAATGGTTAATATGAAAAAAAATAAATATACATGATATTTATTCATCCGATGGAAAGTTTTTGTAAAAAAACTTTGGCAGATGAAATCATTTAATTACCTTTGTGGGTTAACTTTTAAAATTGATGAGAATACTTCCGGTTTTTTTAATCTATTTTCTTTCTCTGATGACTGTATCCGGTCAGGAAGTTCAATATGGTTTGAAATTTAACTCGTATGAACTGGAAAAAGAGAAGCGTACCGGTTTGAATTTAACACCGGAGAAGCCCTTTTCTTTTCCGGACGGATTTATCCTGTCTTTTGATGTCAATTTTAATTCCAAAACGATTCATCCTTTTGGATCTGTCTGCCGGATTTTGAATGAAGACGGCAATCTGATTGATATTGTGTTGAACGGCTCCAACGATGCGAGTCAAACGCTGATTTCTCTCATTTCGCCTTCTTATGGAATCTATTTTGATCAACCGTTCGACAGTACAAGCATTACGTACGACCGGTTCATTCCGGTTATCCTGCAAGTGGATGCCAAAAAGAATACCGTCCGGTTTGCTGCCGGCGGAAAGGAATTTGTCAAGCAAGAACTTGACTTGTCTCATTTAGGAAAAATCAAGATTCTGTTCGGAAAAAATAATGTACCCGGTATTCAAACGACGGATGTACCCTCCTTTCAATTGAAAGATATTAAAATCAATACGGTTTCCGGGCATCCGCTTTATCATTGGGAGCTTTCCATGCATTCCGAATCCGGCGTATATGATAAGCTGAAATCGCGTTTTGCTTCTTGTGAAAATCCGGTGTGGATATTGGATAATCACTTATCCTGGGTGAAGCGGGCAACGTTTACCACCCGCATTAATCCGCAGCTTAGTTATAATCCGGATAAGAATGAGATAGGCATTTTCGATCAGGATAAATTGATTCATTTCGATCTCAATGGCTATACCTTTACCGAAGAAGCAGTGGATAATCCCTTGATTTTTCGTTATTCCAATCTGAACAATTTAATCTATAATTCCGTAACCAAAGCGTATAATTGCTATATTTTCAACCGGAATAATGAACGGGAAATCGTATCTTACGATACGCTTAACAATCGTTGGAATAAAGATCCGAAAACCCGGATGTATCCGGGTAATTGGCATCACAGCAATCTTTTCTCCAATCGGGACAGTTGTTTGTATCTGTTTGGCGGATACGAATACCATCAATATAAAAATGACATCGACCGCTACAGTTATGCCCGGCAGAAGTGGGAAAGCCTTCCGTTGACAGGCGACCGGATAGCGCCTCGTTACCTGAGCGGGTTGGGGGAAACCGAAAACGGGAATATACTTTTGTTTGGCGGATACGGGAGTGAAGCCGGTACCCAGAAAATATCGCCTCATTGCTTTTACGACCTGTATCAAATCAATGTAAAATCCATGGAAATCAAGAAGATATGGGAAATGAAACCGCCTTTGGTCGATTTTGTGGTGGCGGGTTCCCTGATTCCCGATGCGAGACAAAAATCATTTTATGCCTTGAGTTTTCCTATCCAGCAGGTTCATACGAATTTATCCTTGATCAAGGTTTCGATGGACAAGCCGGAATATCAGGTCGTAGCGGATGCTATTCCTTTCACGTTTGAAGATACAAAAACTTCGGTTGATTTATTTATCGACAAAACACTGAATCAATTGATAGCGACTATTATCAATACGCAAAGCGATAATTCCTGTCTGGTTTCCATCTACACCTTATCCAATCCGCCGCTTTTAGACAGTGAAGTGCATCAAACAGAGAAAAAAACATCTTTCTTACCGGTAATACTTGGCATGATAGGATTATGCATGGCAGCCGGACTTTTTGTCTTTATTTTTATTAAAAAGAAGAAAGCCGGCAAACCGGCGAAGCAAGCATTATTCGTGCCGGTTCCGGAAAAAACGAAACAATCCATTTTCCTTTTTGGCGAATTTCAACTCTTTGATAGAGAAGGAAAAGATATCACCAAGAATTTCTCACCCATGTTGAAACAACTTTTTATCCTTATTCTCCTTTATACATCGAAGTGCGGAAAAGGGATTTCGACCCTTAAAATGAGAGAGTTGTTGTGGTATGATAAATCCGATGAAAGCGCCAAAAACAATCAGGGCGTATTGATCAATAAACTCCGGCATACCTTGGGTTGTATCGGCGACATCCGGATAAAAACTCAAAATATGTTCTGGAGTATTGAGTTGGATGATCAGGTCTATTGTGATTATTTAGAGGCATTGTCTTTGATGAAAAAACTGGAGCAAGACACAAAAAATCCTCGTACAGAAGATCTTCAAACCCTCCTTTCGATTGTTTCCAAAGGTGAATTTTTACCCAATATACAAATTGAATGGATGGATGCTTTTAAGGCTGAATTTTCAAATAACCTGATTGATTTGTTATTGGATTTATATAACCAATCCGGCGGCAAGGTATCGCCTGTGCTTGCCATTCTGCTTGCCGATGCCATTTTTGTACACGATTCGCTGAGTGAAGAAGCGCTAAACATCAAGTGCCGCAACCTGGTAAAAATAGGAAAAAACGAATCCGCCAAAAAAGTGTTTACCACTTTTTGTAAAGAATACGAATTATTGCTGGGAGACCCTTATCAAGGTTCGTTCCGGAATTTATTGAAAGACTAAAATCCGGTTGTTACTTTGGAATTTGTCATAGACCCATTCTTCTTTCCGGCTTCTTTAAATTTTGCGTACAGGGCAATCGTTTAAGACGGTTGCTTCCCTATATAGGCCAAAATCCCTCCATCGACATACAATACATGTCCGTTTACAAAATCAGAAGCGGAGGAAGCCAAAAAGACTGCCGGTCCGGCTAAATCTTCCGGCGTTCCCCATCGTGCAGCCGGTGTTTTGGCAAGAATGAAAGCATCGAAAGGATTCCTTGACCCATCGGCTTGCCGTTCGCGTAAAGGAGCGGTCTGCGGTGTGGCGATATAACCCGGACCAATGCCGTTGCACTGGATATTGTATTCGCCGTATTCGGATGCGATGTTGCGGGTCAGCATTTTCAAACCGCCTTTGGCGGCAGCGTACGCCGATACGGTTTCGCGACCCAATTCGCTCATCATCGAACAGATATTGATAATCTTTCCGCCTCCTTTTTTAATCATATTGGGAATAACCGCTTTGGAAACGATGAAAGGCGCATTCAAATCCACATCAATCACTTGCCGAAATTCGCTTGCCGACATTTCTATCATGGGAATCCGCTTGATGATGCCGGCATTATTGACCAAAATATCAATCACGCCCGCTTCCGTTTCTATTTGTTTGACCATCGCATTCACTTGCTCCTCGTCTGTGACATCACAAACATAGCCTATGGCGGCAATACCAGCGGCTTTGTATGCCGCCAAACCTTTATCCACAAATTCTTGTTTCAAATCGTTAAACACAATTTTTGCTCCGGCATTCGCCAAAGCGGAAGCAATGGCAAAGCCGATACCATAAGACGCCCCGGTGACCAAAGCTATTTTTCCCTGTAATGAAAATGGATTATCCATATTGATTGTTTTTTAATAATTGATAATGAAAGGCTGTTGCAAAGCCTCCGAAAAATGTTGTATGTATTGTTGAAAATCCTCCAGCGAGACAAAGCCGAATTTCGACCATCCGTATCCGGTATAATAAGTCACCGGCGCATTGGGTTGATAAGTGGTGATTGCCAATACGTGCGAAGCGGCGTCGTTATAGACATCAATTGTGCTGCTTTCAAATTTTTCCGGAAACACAAGCGCCAGATACACTTGGTCAACCACTTGACTGAAAGGCTCCACGTAAATAATGAAATCGTTTTTAGGCGATACGATGATGGAATCGTTTCCGCGTTTTACCAATCCGGCGGCAACCGGTGTTTGTGCTGTAAATCCATATTCCTGAATCACTTTTGTGAGTTGTGAACCTGCGTCAATAGAAAATGTACGTGTTTCGGAATACGTTTTGCCTGCCACATCCACGTCTTTATACGTAAGTTTGAAAGTCGTGCGCAGCGGGCCATTTTCAAATACTTCCTGCAACACATAATTTTCATTCAGCCACAATTTATTGTCTGTGTATGGAGCCATGGCTCCGGCGCCCAACGTGCGACCTACTTTATAATCATCCTGTCCTTCGCCGTTATCATTGTGGTAAGAAGCAATGCCTGCCAAGTCTTTTTCATACCATTTGTCGATGATTAAGTTGGATGTGCGTTTGTACCACACATCCAATCCGTTGCTTGGGCCGTCGATGGGCACCAAGGCTTGTCCGTAAATTCGGAAAGCCACCCGGTCGTTTTCCCAGGCAAAATCATCTTTCCGTTCGGGAATCAACCGGCCGAAAGTTTGAGCCTGAAAGGTCTGCGATTTGCCCGGTTTGATATTGAATGTTCCGGTTTCTTTGGCTTTCAAATTGGCTTGAAAGATGAGTTTTCCATCAAAGGTGAGCTGCGAGGGCACAATTTCTCCTTTGGAGTCAGTCACTACAAATACGTCATTCTTTGTCAACGTAATTTTAGCTTTTATATCTTCAACGGGTATTTCTACCATTTCGGACAAGCGGTCGAAATCACTTGGATTTTCGACTGTTACTTTTATTTCTTTTGTTGTACAGGAAATAAAGCATGTTATCAGGAGGAAAAATACAAATAGCTTTTTCATTTTTATCTTAATTTATCTGCGGTGAAAGTATCCATATCGTCATAATCCAAATTTTCGCCGCACATGGCCCAAATGAATGTGTAGTTGCTTGTTCCGGCTGCCGAATGAATTGACCATGAGGGAGAAATCACCGCCTGCTCGTTGTCCATGAAAATATGACGGGTTTCCTGTGGTTGTCCCATAAAATGGCAAACCGCTTGTTGTGCGGGAATTTTGAAATAAAAATAGGCTTCCATCCGGCGTGAATGGGTGTGAGGAGGCATGGTATTCCAAACGCTGCCTTCCTTGATTTCCGTCAAACCCATTTGCAACTGGCAACAGGGCACAATTTCGCTGAGAATAATCTGATTCAGCGTACGCTCGTTGGAGGTTGCTTTTGCTCCCAATTCGCGTGTACGGCGCATGGCGCTTGTGATAAGTGCGCTTGGATAGGCTGTGTGTGCCGGGGAAGAAGCAAAATAAAACTTGGCCGGTTGGGCGCTGTCTTTGCTTTTGAAACTGATTTCTTTCGAGCCGCGACCCACATACACCGCATCTTTGTAAGCCAATGCATACTCCACTCCATCCACCGAAATAATTCCTTCGTTTTCGATACAGATAATGCCCAATTCGCGTCTTTCGCAAAAATACGCCGAACGGATCAAATCGACCGTTTCCAATTTCAGGGATTCATGAACAGGAAATGCACCGCCGATAATCAACCGGTCGTTGTGCGTATAAGTCATTAATACCGAATCTGCTTCAAAAAGTTTTTCGACTAAAAATTCTTTCCGCAATTGTGCCGTATCATACTTTTTTACATCGTCGGGATGTGTTCCCCAACGTTCTTCAATGGTTGTTTGCATTTTATTATTAGCTTTTATATTGAGATACTTCTTGGAACAAGAAGAGCTACAAAGTTAAAAATAAATAAAGGCAAAAGCAAGTTTATTCATTGTATTATGTTAACTTTAACCGTAAATATAATGGAATTGTATATTCAAAATAATTGATTACTTTTGGGGACTTTAATTATATATATTATGAATTCAGAAAAAACAAAATTAAGTATTTGGTTTTTTATTTGCATATTTATTGTTTCATGCAATAAAAATAAAGATAACCATGAATTATCTGATGAATATTCATTAGTAAAAAACACCGAAAAGACACATGTTTTCAAAATTGGAAACGATGTTCATTATTTAACAATCAGTTTATTCCCTTTTAAAGATGCTGGAGGGAATAAATATCTAACTTTTCAAAATGGAGTAAGTAACGAAATATTATTTTATAATATGGAAAATCCAAATTTATTATTCAAAGTAACTCCAACTATAGAAGGTCCAAATGGCGTTGGCATGTTTCTTGGATATCATATTGAAGATATTGACAAAATTTATTTAACTGTACCGGGAAGGCCTGTATTATTTCAAATAAATAAGAATGGAGATATTTTGCAAAAAATTGAATATGAAAAAACAGATAATGACAAACCCATAATTCCTTTTTTTCTTTCCACCTCAGATGTCTATTCACCACTCATAATAATAAATAATAATTTTTATTTTACTCAAATGCGTAATCATTCATTAACCTTAACAGCGAGCCCTGTTTCAGGCTATATTGATACATTAACACATTCAGTGAACGTATTACCCTTTTATTTTCCACCTATAATGAATGACCAAGACATTGCTAAATATACTATGGGTAATGAATTATGCTTTAGTAGAATATTTGATGGAAATAAATTTATATATTCTTTCTTCCTGGACGAATATATCTACTCAACCTCAATTAATCATGAGATAGTAGATAAAAAAAGGGTCAACAGCAGATATATGAACAAATTGTATAAACCCCAAACACGTCCGGAAGAGATTCAATCAGGACTAAAAAAATTATGCGAAATAGCTATTTATGGAAATTTAATTTATGACCAATATCGTCAAGTGTATTATCGCGTAGCTTATCCTGAAACCGAAATGGAGGAAGATGCAGATTATTTGGAAATTTATAGAACAGGACGTAAAAAATTCTCTATAATCATATTAGATAAAAATATGAATATCATAGGAGAAACATTGTTCCCTGAATATACTTATATATCAAATGCTGTATTTGTAGATGAAGATGGTTTGCACATAAGAACTAATCATCAAAAAAATCCGGATTTTCAGGAAAATTTATTTATTTTTGATTGTTTTGAATTGTCAAAAAAATAAATAACTACTTCTAAAGAAAACAAATTGACAAACATGAGCAATACTTGGAAATCCTTTTTCAGTAACTTGCGCTTCGGCGTTAAAGTATCTGTTATTGCCATTTTAGGAGAAAAACCGCTTATTTGAGCAATTCCCGAAATCTTAGTAATGCTTCGATATAGTAATAATCGGCATAAGTAAGCGGTACATCTATTTCCGAATGGTTGGGCTTGTGTCCTACCGAATGTTTGAGAATAAAATTGCCGTTGCTTCCTTTTTCTGCAAAATATTCCGGGGACGAAAGGGTGCGTATCTGCGTTTCGGCCACATCCAAATATCTTTTGGCATCGGAGGCATCTACATATCCGCTCAGTTCGATAAGCGCCGAAGCAATGACTGCGCCCGCCGAAGCATCGCGCAAGGCATCGGGTATAGCGGGGTCATTGAAATCCCAATACGGAATTTTATCAGCCGGAAGATTGGGATGGTTCAGGATAAAGCCGGCAATGTGCTTGGCTTGTTCCAGGTATTTCAAATCTTGGGTTTCGCGATACATAAGGGTATATCCGTAGAGTCCCCATGCCTGTCCGCGCGCCCAAGCCGATTCGTCGGCATAGCCCTGATGAGTGTTTTTCTTTTCCGCCTGTCCGGTAATCGTATCATACGAAACCACATGGTAGGTACTGTAATCGGGACGGAAATGGTTTTCGAGCGTTTTGTCGGCATGTGTGATGCTGATGTCCCGGTATTTGGGGTCGCCCGAAACTTTGGTTGCCCAGAACAGCAATTCCAGATTCATCATATTGTCGATAATCACCGGATATTGCCATTGGTCTTTGTGGGAATCCCACGATTTGATGGCTCCGGTCACCGGATTGAAACGGCTGCTCAGCGATTCTGCTCCGGTGAGCAAAATGCTTTGATAAGCGGTGTCGCCGGTAAGCCGGAGTCCGTTGCCGAAAGAGCAATACAACATGAATCCGAGGTCGTGCGTTCCCTTATTGTATTTTTCTTTTTCGATACGGGCGGTATAATTTTTGGCATACGCCAACAGGGCGGGGTCGTTGCTGTACTGGTACAAATACCATAAGGTGCCCGGCACAAAACCACTTACCCATCCGCCGGAAGAAGTAGTACGTAATTTTCCTTCGGCATCCATGCTTACCGGTAATTTATCTGGTTGATCAATCAGCGACTCGGCCATCCCTGCATATTGTTGCAGGGAACGGTCGAGCCGGTCGGTAATCAGATTTTCCATGGACTCTTGCTTCGGCGCGCATGCAATGAACAATACGCTTGTAATGAAACAGATATAAATAGATTTTATTTTCATTTCAGAATTTTTTAATTGTGTTTATTGGCAATAATGGTATTTCCATTGACAAGCGCATCTTCCGCTTTACCAATATAAATACCATACTCGCCATTGTTTTGAGATAAATTATCTTTGACTGTTATTTTGCGTGAGCCATCCATTTCAGCATCGAAAGAAATTCCGTTCGCATCATTTCCTTCCGTCAGGTTATTGATGACTTGAATATTTTCGCTTTCGGTACACCGGATGCCTGACAATTGGTTACGTGCCGCTTCATTACCTGTGATAATGACATTCCGGGCAAATGTCAGGTTGATGCCGTTGCCCCAAGGGGAGGTATCAAACCGGCTGTCTTTTACTTCGCAATTATCGACATGCGACAACAGAAGGTTGTGATGAAAACCGGCGCCCGGCACCACGCTGGCGCCGTTGTCGCTAAAGTCGCAACGAATAATCTTGACGCCGGATGCTCCCCAAACAGAAACGCCGCTGCGTGTACAGTTTTGTACGGTCAGGTTTTCAAAACGAATGTTTTTCATTTGTCCGTCTGTCAGCCCAAAGAACAGGATGCCTTCACGAGCCGGCGCATTCATGTACGAACGGTTTCTCCGGTCGTGGTTGGGGTCGTTGTTGGTGACTGTATTGGTGGCTCCCTCGAGCAACAAATCCCGGATCACTACATCGTGCATATCCCTTTCGGCATTGGCGAGCGTTTGCCCGCCTGCGCGGGGCGACAAGAAAAGGATGGATTTTTTTCCCTGTCCGGCGAGTGTAAGACCGCTCTTGAGCATCAGGGTTTTGGATAGCGTATGAACGCCTTCCGTCAGCACTATCCATTTGCCGGTATTGGCATACTTGTCGATGACTTCCTGAATCGAATCGCCAGGGTGAACAAATACAGCATCTTGAGGCGGTGTGGCGGTGGCATTATCCAATGCGCCCGTTTGCGAAGGCAACAAAGCCCTTTTTTCCGGAACAAGCGATTGAGTGCCGGAGGCATTTGCTGTATTTGCTCTCAGAGAGGTTAGCACACCGATAGAAGATTTAGCACGAGTTTTGGTATCAATCACTTGATGGATATAAGGAAGTTCGATGCCTTTTTCCGACAAATAATGATTGTAAATAGATTCATAGATGTCTCTGAATGGTTCTTTATCGCGTTGAGATAAAACGCCGAAAACCGGGATGTCGCCTCCCAACAGGAACTTGGCCGTATATTCAAAACCGTTGGCCAAGCGGTCGTTGGCCACACTGTAAAAATCCAAGCCTTGTGTCCATGCCGTTTGAGCCGCTTTGGCAAATTCGCCGATACCCAATTGCACGTGTCCCCAGTCGCGGGTAGTTTCCTGACATTGTCCGGTAGGATACAGGTATTTGGTGATGCCCGAATTGCCTATTCCGCGGTAATACCGGTCAACGGCGCGTTCAAACATTTCGTGGTCGTCGGTATAAATAGCGATGCAAAGAATGGTATTGATGATGGACGCATCCCAATTGCCGTTGGCTTCGGTAAAGAAATCTTTGATGGTAGGATAGAATACCGACAACACCAATTGCTTGAATTGCTTTTGGTCTTTTTCCGCCCAATGGGAATGGGTATGTTTGATAATTTCTGCCGCGTTCAAAAAGTTGGGACTGAACAACCCCACATTTAATTTGGCATTGTTTTCATCAAAATTCCACAACCGGTACGACCAGGCATTCAGTATTTCAATGGCTTTGCGGGCGTAAGTTTCCTCTTCGGTAATATACCACATCAAAGCGTGGTTGTAGGCTGCGTTGGCGCTCCGCTCGTATTCGCGTCCGCCCATGCTGTTGGCTCCATAAGGGCCAACGGAAACCGACGTTACCGGCGACGGCTCAAAGTCGAGGGAAGTTTGTTTTTTCAGATTTTCGAAAGCCGTTTTCCAAGGCTCCTTGCCTGCCGATACCATTTGTTTCATATAATCCAAATCTTCGCGGCTTTGCGCCATTCCCGGATGACGGAAAGATGCAGTTGATTGAGTCGATTTTCCAAAATTATAATTGGGTTGTTTTCCCATCCGGATAACCATTTTTCCACCTTGTGTAATATCGCTGTGTTTCAAAGTGCTGGAATTATGCTGTTTTCCATTCAACTCTATGCTTTGGATATAGATATTGGTGGGGGAATTATCAATCGCTTCTATCACAAATTGTTTTCCGTCAGCGAGTTGTATAGTGGCTTTGTCAAACAGGGGACTTCCGATGATGTACTCGCCGGAAGCCGTAAATACAGGATAAAAGCCCAAAGACGACAAGACATACCATCCCGACATCTGTCCGCAATCTTCATTTCCGATAATTCCGTCCGGTTGGTCGGTATAAAATTCTTTCAGGATTTTGCGAGTCAATCGAGCCGTTTTCCATTGTTGCCCGACATACGCATACAAATACGTAATGTGATGACTGGGTTCGTTGCCATGCGCATATTGCCCGATGCAACCGGTCAAATCCACCAGCACATCCGGGTCGGACTTGTCATTTTCGAGCGAGAAGAAAGTATCCAAGCGGTCGATAAAGGCTTCTTTGCCTCCCAACATTTCAACCAAACCGCTCACATCTTGCGGCGCCAGCCAGAGGTATTGCCAAGCATTGCCTTCGGCATAATCGGTTGCCCAAGGGCGTACGGATTTGAGCGGGTCAAAAACCGGATTCCAAGAGCCGTCGGCCATTTTTCCATGGATAAATCCCACTTCTTTATCGTAATAGAGTTTGTAATTTTGTGCGCGTTTCCAAAAATAGTCGTAATCTTCCGTTTTGCCCAGACTTTTGGCCATCATGGCGATACTGGCATCCCCAACCGCATATTCAAGCGCGGTAGAAACCGGACGATTTTTCATTACATCGGAAGGAATCGGTTTCAAATCTCTTACATAATCTAATCCGCGAATGTCACTCATGGCGGTTGCTTTCATTGCCTGATAAGCTCTTTCGGCATCAAACCCTTTACAACCTTTCAAATAGGCTTCGGCAATCACCTGAAAACTGTTGATGCCCACCATGGTGCCGGTTTCGTATCCGCGCAAATGCCAAATCGGCAAGGCGCCGGTTTGGTCGAAAACGGCCAGCATACTGTTGACGAAATCCCCGACTCGGTCGGGATTCGTAATGGTGAATACCGGATGAGCGGCGCGATACGTGTCCCACAAAGAAAAAATTGTATAGTTGTTGAAAGGCGCTTTTTTATACACTTTCCAATCTGCGCCCATGTAATCGCCGTTGTGGTCGTTGAACAACGACGGATGGATCATCAGGTGGTACATCGAGGTATAAAATATTCGTTTATCGGCTTCGTTTTTTGTTTCGACTTCAATTTTGGACAGTTCTTTTTCCCATTTTTCTTCGGCTTGTTTTTTGATTTTTTCAAAATTCCAATCCGGTATTTCAGCTTTAATGTTTGCCAAGGCATTGTCGGCGCTGACAGGAGATATGCCCACTTTCAACGATACGGCGCCCGGCGATTGGACAAAACTAATCAAACCTTTGATGGAAACGCCTTTTCCCTTTTTTCCGGAAACCGGTTTGGAGTCGTCGTAAACGACAAAATCGCTCAATGGAACGGACGATTGGATGGCAAAAAATACTTGCTGTTTTTTCGCCCAACCGGAGGATGAACGGTAGCCTTTGAGCGTATATTTATCCACTTGTTCGATATACGATTCGGTTGCCTTGTCGTTGATTCCTTCATCCAAGTCGATAATGATGCGGGCGTTATTTCCCGAAGGAAAAGTATACCGGTGAAAACCGGCGCGTTCGGTAGCCGTCAATTCCACTTCCACACCGTAATCATCTAATTTTACGGCGTAATATCCCGGTTGCGCCTGTTCGTTTTGATGCGAAAAGAGCGAAGCATATCCGCTGAATCGTTTGGTTTCAACACCTTTATTCAATTGAACATCACCCATATAGGGCATAATCAGAATGTCGCCTAAATCACCGATTCCGGTACCGCTCAGATGCAGTTGCGGAAAACCAATAATGACACTGTCCCTGTAATTGTATCCGGAGCACCAATCCCAACCTTTAAAGAAATTGGATGGTCCTACCTGAACAGCTCCGAAAGGAACGCTGGCGCCTACAAACACATGTCCGTGCCCTCCGGAGCCGATAAACGGATCAACATAACCGGTGTAATGCTGGGCGTTGGCAATCTTGACGCTGATTGCTAAGAATAGCATCAAAAAAGACTTGAAGAATACTAAATTTTTAGTTATCATGATATTATATTAAATGGTTAAGCTACTTCCCGTTTTTCAGACAGAAAATATACCCAACTGAAGGGTCTCTTTTCAAACTTTGGGTGTAAATTTACGGATTAATTTTCTTTTTTTATTCATCTCAAGAAGAAAATGGACATAAACAATCCTATTTCAGTAGAGAATTTCAAGGATGGAGAAGGATTGGGACAGTTTCAAGTTTTATCAGGTCTTCGTTATTATCTAAAATAAAAGCTGCTGCGTTTAATTTTGTAATGAAAAACAGTAGCTTTTATTTCAGGAAACGGATTACCAGGAAGTAAATTCTGCACCCGGTTTGAATTTGACCACTTTTTTAGCAGCAATCTTAATCGGAGCTTTTGTTTGGGGATTCACTCCTTGTCTTTCCGCTTTTTCTACTACCTGATAGGTACCATGACCTACCAAGGTTAATTTACCTCCATTTTTGAGTTCTTTGGAAACTGTGGTCAGGAAACCTTCTAAGGCTCTCTTGGAATCGGCTTTACTAAGTCCCGATTCGTTTGCCATTGCGGCAATTAATTCTGTTTTATTCATAATAAAATTGAATAAGTAGTATGAAACATTAAAATACAATTTATAGTACAACAAATAACGTTCCAAAAATGTTGCTTGTACGGTATTTTTATCGTTAAACTTGTATTATCTTTGCCGAAAAAAGAGGAAAATAGCAATGTTATCATTTAATTTTGATGAAATAATAGACAGGCGAGGCACGGGCGCTTTGAAAACCGATGCCTTGCGGGAGCGTTACGGTCATCCGGATTTAATTCCGCTTTGGGTGGCGGATATGGATTTTAAATGCGGGGATTTTATTATTGATGCACTCAAAAAACGTTGTGACGAGGGTATTTTCGGTTATACGCTGCCTTCCGAAGCCTACTATCAATCCATTGTCCGGTGGCTGAAAGAAAATCATGGATGGACGATTGAAAAAGAATGGTTTTCGTTTATTCCCGGCGTGGTCAAAGGCATTGCTTTTGCCGTCATGCACTTTACCAATCCGAATGATAAGGTGATTATCCAACCGCCTGTGTATCATCCTTTCCGCTTAGTTCCTACGATGCACCACCGGCAAGTAGTCAATAATCCTTTGATAGTAGAAAACGGACGTTATCGAATGGATTTGGATGGTTTGCGCAAGCTGATTGACAAAGATTGCAAGGTGTTGATATTGTCTAATCCGCATAATCCGGTCGGAATTACCTGGGACAAAGATACTTTGAAGGAATTGGCAACTATCTGCTATGAAAATCATATTTTGGCGCTTGCCGATGAAATACATTCCGATATGGCGATATTTGGTCATACACATATCTCGTTTGCTACCGTTTCCGAACAGGCCGCGCAAAACAGTATTACGTTTATGGCTCCCAGTAAAACGTTCAATATAGCCGGAATCGTCAGCTCTTATTCGATTATTCCCAATGAAAAAATCCGGAATTCCTTTTATTCTTTCCTGCATGCGAGCGAATTGGACGAAGGCACTATTTTTGCTTATACGGCTACGCAAGCGGCTTATACTCATGGATTTGAATGGAAAAAGCAAATGCTCCGGTATGTAGAGGGAAATATACAATTTGTGGATAACTATTTAAAAGAAAACATTCCGCAAATCAAAGTCTTTATCCCCGAAGCCTCTTTTTTGGTATGGCTGGATTGCCGGGAATTGGGCTTGAACCAAAAGGATTTGAATGCCTTATTTGTGAACGAAGCGGGCTTGGCTTTGAACGACGGGGAAATGTTTGGCAAAGAAGGAATTGGATTTATGCGGATGAATGTGGGTTGTCCCCGTACAATATTAGCGCAAGCATTGAATAATCTGAAAAATATTTCGTATTTTCGCAACCGGATTTGATATAAAAAAGAAGATTGAGATGAGAAAGTGGCGAGTAGAAGACTCTGAAGAGCTTTATAATATCCATGGCTGGGGTCTGGATTATTTTTCCGTGAATGAAAAAGGGCATTTTGCGGTTACCCCGAAAAAAGGAGGAGCCCAGGTTGATTTGAAAGAATTAATGGATGAATTAGTCCTTCGGGATGTGGAAGCTCCTCTATTAGTCCGTTTTTCGGATATATTGGATAATCGTATTGAAAAAATTGCCGGCTGTTTCAAAATTGCAGCCGAAGAATATAAATATACCGCCCAAAATTTTATCATTTACCCGATTAAGGTCAACCAGATGCGCCAGGTGGTGGAAGAAATTGTCAGCCACGGCAAAAAATTCAATATCGGACTGGAGGCAGGTTCCAAACCGGAACTGCATGCTGTTTTGGCGATTAATACCGGTTCCGATTCGTTGATTATCTGCAACGGCTACAAAGATGAAGATTATATTCAATTGGCTTTGCTGGCGCAAAAAATGGGCAAAACCATTTTTATCGTGGTCGAAAAATTAAACGAATTGAAATTGATTACCGAACTTTCCAAAAAAATGAAAATTCGTCCGAATATCGGTATCCGCATCAAATTGGCGAGCGCCGGAAGCGGTAAATGGGAAGAATCGGGAGGCGATGTAAGCAAATTCGGACTGTCTTCCAGCGAATTGTTGGAAGCGCTGGATTTTATGGAAAAGAATAAAATGGAAGATTGCCTGAAATTGATTCATTTCCATATTGGCAGTCAAGTCACTAATATCCGGAGGATTAAAAATGCCTTGCGGGAAGCGTCCCAATTTTATGTTCAACTACGCAATCTGGGTTATGCCGTTGAATTTGTGGACATTGGCGGTGGACTGGGAGTGGATTACGACGGTACCCGCTCGTCGGGAAGCGAAAGCAGCATGAATTATTCCATCCAGGAATATGTCAACGACTCCATTTCTGCTTTGGTCGATGCGAGCAGCAAAAATAACATTCCGCAACCCAATATCATTACCGAATCGGGACGTTCATTGACGGCGCATCATTCCGTGTTGATATTTCAAGTATTGGAAACCACTACTTTGCCCGAATGGGAAGAAGACGAAGAATTGCCGGAAAATGCCCACGAACTGGTCAAAGAATTATATAAATTATGGGACGAAATGAACAGTCCCCGCTTGATTGAGACCTGGCACGATGCGCAACAAATCAGGGAAGAATCCTTGGATTTGTTCAGTTTGGGGATGTTGGATTTAGTGACCCGTGCGCAGGTGGAAAAACTCTATTGGTCGATTGCCCGTGAAGTGCACCAGATGGCGATGAATATGAAACATGCGCCGGAAGAACTGCGGAAAATCTCCAAAATGTTGCCGGACAAATATTTCTGTAATTTTTCCGTTTTCCAATCTTTGCCCGATTCCTGGGCGATTGACCAGGTATTCCCGATTGTTCCGATTTCCCGCCTGGACGAAAAGCCCAACCGAACAGCTACCTTACAAGACATTACCTGCGATTCGGACGGAAAGATTGACAACTTCATCAATATGAAGAACTATACCTACCACCTGCCGGTACATTCGTTGAATAAAAAAGAGCCGTATTATATAGGTGTATTTTTAGTCGGCGCCTATCAGGAAATATTGGGCGATTTGCATAATTTATTCGGCGATACGAATGCCGTTCATATTTCGGTCAACAAAGACAGCTACCAGATTGAACAAATTATTGATGGTGAAACAGTAGCTGATGTATTGGAATATGTAGAATATAATCCCAAAAAATTAGTCCGGACAGTGGAATCCTGGGTAACAACCTCTATGAAAGAAGGGCGCATATCGGTGGAAGAAGGCAGGGAATTTTTGTCTAATTACCGGTCGGGACTTTATGGTTATACTTATTTGGAGTAAATCTTAAGGAGCTTAAGGGACTTAAGATTCTTAAGCTCCTTAAAAATTAAAAGAAACAATGAAAATAATATCTTGTAATTTAAACGGAATCCGTTCGGCAGCGAGCAAGGGCCTTTTTGAATGGCTGGAAAAGGAAAGCCCGGCTGTTTTTTGTGTGCAGGAAACCAAGGCGCAACCCGAACAAATTGATACAATCACTTTTCAGAGTTTGGGTTATGAAACCCAATTGGTACATTCCGCACAAAAAAAAGGCTATAGCGGCGTTGCGATTTTCAGCAAAATAAAACCGGATTTTTATTCGATGGGAATCGGCAATTCCTTTTTTGATAATGAAGGTCGTGTGATTCGTGCCGATTTTGGCGATTTGACGGTGGTTTGCGTCTATATTCCGTCTGGAAGCATGGGCGATGCCCGTCAAGCCCTTAAAATGGAATTTTTGGAACTGTTTATCAATTACTTGGTGCAATTGCGGAAAGAAAGGCCCAATCTGGTTATTTGCGGCGATTACAATATTTGTCATAAACCGATAGACATCAATCATCCTGAACGCCATGGCAATGTTTCCGGTTTCTTACCCGAAGAGCGTGAGTGGTTTGACCGCTTAATCGACCAAGGCTTTGTGGATTCTTTCCGTGAATTCAATCAGGAACCCAATCAATATAGCTGGTGGAGTTTCCGTGCCGGTTCTCGCGCCAAAAATTTAGGCTGGCGCATTGACTACCATATTGTTACGGAAAGTTTGAAAGGAAAATTGAAAAATGCAACGATTCTTCAACAGGTGGTATTGGCTGATCATTGTCCGGTGGTAGTGGAATTGTAAAACATTTTTTGGAAATCTAAATTTTTGTTTATACATTTGTTCGGTTATTTAGAATTGCAAAATAAATGAACCTTGATAATATTATTACGTATGAGTAAGCTAAAACTTAAGTCAGATGAGAATTTAAATGCAGCGCAATTGTTAATTAATAATCAGAAATACAATTCCAGTGTGCATTGTTCGTATTATGGGTGTTTCCAGTTTATGAAGTCTATACTTTGTAATAATCTGAAAATTGGCTACGATCTGCAGGATACGAAAAAAGGGAGTGATACACACGATTATATTTTCGGATTATTGTTGCATACCATGGATAATTTTTCTATGCAAAGAAAATTCCGTTCAAATTTTTCAGGATTAAAAGAAAAAAGGAAAAGAGCTGATTATGAAAATGCACTGATAGACATCACTGATAGTTTGAATGCTATAGAGGAAGCAAGAATAATAATGTCAAATTTAAAACAAGCTTTTGGGCCATTAAATATATGAATATGAAATCTTCTCAACTGCTAAACAATTGGTGCCAATCAATGGTTAATCAATTTCCGCATATTCGGTTTCGGTATGAGTTAAAAGACAATACCCACTACATTGGAGTATATCCTCCTATCGTAGAAGAAGATTTGGTGTATTGTAAAGCGGAAAACGATTTTTATAATTTATTATCAAAGAAATTTCCGGATGAAACATTTCTTTTTGGAGAAGAGGGATTTAATTTTAAACCTTTGAAAAATCCGAAAGTGTTTGAATATGAAGCAAGTTCAATAATAGACAAACCGGTAAATTTTAGTTTTAATGCGCTCCAAGATGTCCAACGAATATACATCCGGTAAAACATTCAAGTACTTTTTTATTCTTACGGCAGTCATCATTGCCATTGCTTCCGTGTGGGTAACGCATTCGTTGGTCAATGAACTGAAAGAAGAAGAGCGCAAAAAAATTGAAATTTGGGCGGAATCGGTCGCTTTAATTTCTACTCAAGCCCTCACAGAAGACATCAATCCGGATGCGTTTAATAACTATAACAGGCTATTGTTGGAAATTATCGAAGGAAATATTACAATTCCGCTTATTTTAACGGACGATTCGAATCAGGTAATAGAAAAAAGAAATATTCAATCCTCCAAGATAGAAGACCCCGTTTTTATTGAAAAAAAAATAAAATCGTTCAAAAAAAAGCACGATCCTATTCCGATCATTATTCCCATTAGCGAGAATGAAAATTTAGTTCAATATGTTTATTACGATGATTCTACCGTGTTAAAGCAACTCCAACTGTTCCCATTTGTGCAGTTGACCGTGGTTTTTATTTTCATCATCATTTCTTTTTTAGCGCTCAACAGCACCCAAAAGGCGGAACAGAACAAAGTTTGGGTAGGGCTTTCGAAAGAAACCGCCCACCAGTTGGGTACTCCGATTTCTTCTTTAATGGCTTGGGTGGAATATCTGAAAACCAAAGATATGGATCCCAAACTGTTGAATGAAATGGACAAGGATGTCCAGCGCTTGAAAACGATCGCCGAACGTTTCTCCAAAATCGGTTCCAATGCCGAACCCGAACCCATGGATTTGGAAACAGCTATCGGGAATGCGGTGGATTATATGGGCCGGCGGATTTCGTCTAAAGTGTCTATTTCTACCGATGTGCCGGACGAACCGGTGACTATCTTCATGAACGAATCGCTTTTCGGATGGACGCTTGAAAATCTGATAAAAAATGCGGTAGATGCCATGGACGGACAGGGAGAAATAAAAATCCATGCCTTTCAAAAGGGAAAAAAAGTAATCATGGATATTTCCGATACGGGAAAAGGGATACCCAAATCCAAATTCGATGCGGTTTTCCAACCGGGCTATACTACTAAAAAAAGAGGCTGGGGATTGGGTTTGTCTTTGGTGAAGCGGATTATTGAGTCGTATCAAAAAGGGAAAATTTATGTTTATAAATCCGAAGCAGGCAAAGGAACGACTTTCCGGATTGAATTAAATCAAATCACAACCTAAGGCTTGAATTTCGACTGTTTCAACAATTCGGGATAATCAATATTATTCATTAGTTCTACCCAACTCGTTTCCGGATGATTTTCCATGTACGTAACGATAATTTGAAATCCTAACCATATTCCGGCTCTTCCCGGTGAATCGGTCGGGAGAGTGGCTGTGTAGGGCGCTTCTTTCAAGTAGAGTGAAGTAGTCCGGTAATCCGGTTTGAATAAATGTTGATTTTCCAGGACGGATTTCCAGATTTTGGATTGGCGTTCGGTACACCAGTTGTATTGTTCTGGCGTATAAGCCACCGCCTCCCAGATTTTTCGTTGAGAAAGTACCTGAGACAAGATATAGCGCAATTTTCCTTCGTATAACATCCTGTCCAATAAGATTTCATCATTTCCTTTGAATGGAAAATTCGCCATCAGGAAACCCAATACATAATCGGGAACCACCCGGTCGGGAGTCATTAATTGGCGCTGGTATTCGTAAAAAAAATCTTGATACAACGGATAACCGGCTCCCAGATATTTATCTGCCGAAAGAGATAAAATTTCGTCGGTGACAATCACATTTTGATTCAAACCGGAAACGTGCAGGTAGATTTCCGGTGGATGGAGAGCCGGAAAATGTTGCAACAGGATTTCCATCCCTGAAAATAATTCGGTGCTAATAGCGGAAATATCAGCAAATTCGGCTTGTTCATCCTTATATAATTGCATCAACGTCGGTTCGGAAAAATAATTCCGTAAACGTTCATCAAAACCGGCGGAATCGGTTTTTCCGATATAAATGATTTTTTCGCCGTATTCATTCAGGAAAGCAGTATCGCCGGTTAATGCTTCATTCCCGCTGTTCTGAGTCAGGTATTGATATAAAAAGGTATCAAAACGGTGGATTTGCAAGTCGGAGTTGGACTCGCTGAATGCTTTTTTGTGAGAACAACCCAAAAGCAAAAAGCAGAAAATAAAACAGGTATAAATCCGGATATTCACAATAATGTTCTAAAATACATTATTATAACTCATTTTTTATCGAAATATTGTATATATTTGTAGGTGAAATTGATATCAATAACAATTAATACTGAATGCCATGAGACTTTTATTATTAAGCAATTCGACGAATCCGGGAGAAGACTATTTGTCATGGGCGAAAGCGGAAATTAAAGATTTTCTGGGAAATGTGCCTACTACAGCGTTATTTATTCCTTATGCTGCAGTTACTTTCAGTTACGATGAGTATGAGGCGAAAGTGAATAAAGTTTTTTCAGCATTAGGTTGCAAGATAACCAGTGTGCATCGCGTTTGGAATCCTGTTCAAGCAGTAGAAGGAGCGGAAACGATTATTATCGGCGGTGGAAATACCTGGCGCCTGGTTCAGCAAATGCGGGAACACGGTTTGATTGAAGCCGTCAAAGCCAAGGTGGAAGCCGGGACTCCGTATATCGGTTGGAGCGCAGGAAGCAATGTGGCTTGTCCGACAATGAAGACCACCAACGATATGCCGATTGTGGATCCGCATGGTCTCAACACGCTGAATCTGATACCTTTCCAAATCAATCCGCATTACCTGGATGTGCATCCGCAAGGACACGGTGGAGAAACGCGCGAAGACCGCATCAAGGAATTTATCGAAATCAATCCGGAGATGTTCGTTTTAGGATTGCGTGAAGCTTGTTTGTTGAGGCGGGAAGACAATGAATTGAAATTAGTTGGTTCCAAAACCGCCCGTTTATTCAAAAAAGACTGGGTGACTCGCGAACTCCGTCCGGACGAAGATTTGTCGTTTTTGTTGGAGAATACGATACCGCAGGTGCCGTTTTGTTAACTGAGTAAGGAATAATATTCAATCTTTTATTTTTTTTGCTTCATGTAATATAGAAGCATATCAACAAATCGTTGGTAAGGTTTTTGATTAAACACCTGTATTTGTGCTTGAACTTGTTGTTTGGTCAATTTGGTTAGAATTGCGAATAATGCTGTTTGGTCTTTTCTACGTTCGTCCACCAAACTGTTTTGGTTTAAATTGAGAATCTTAATTGCTTTTAAGGCTTCTTTTTGTTTGGAAGTTAAATGAGTTTCATTTTTATTAAATTCATCTATTGTATTATATGAGCCTTGAGGTGTAATCTCGCCTAAAGAATTGTATTTAAACTGCGTATTACAATCTACCCATTTAATAAAATCATAAATAACATCGTCATGCTTTGCTTCTCCACAATGCTGTTGAGTCTTTTTCATCCCTTGTGAATAATTACAACAAGCAAAAAGATTTCTATATTCAGTTTGGATATCTACGTAACTTGTTTGTGGTAAAAGATGCTCATTATGGCTACCTTCTATATTCGCTCCTTGAAAATGGCTGATTCTTTGTTGGCAATAACAACAAATACCTCCTTGTTCTTCTCTTAATATCTCATTCAACAACGATTTACTGTTAAAATCATTATATGATAATTTTTGTTCTGCTTGCTTACGTAATCTATTCCAACTATTCAATAAGGAAAAGGCTTTTGAATTAATATTTTTATGGATATATCTCACAGCTTTTAAATTAAAAGAAACTCAACATCATATCTGCACGCTGTAATTCGGAATGGTCTTTTCCTAAAATACGCTCTAACTCTTCTCTTAAAGATAAAGCAATTTCTGTTTTTCCATTACCATTTTCTATTAGGATAAAATAACTATCTCGTTTCTCCTTGAGTTTATCATCCATTTCACTCGTTCCCATTTCAAGCAAAATAGAATTGGAATCTTTTCCATACTGAATGGGAAAATTATAAACTTGTTGGTCTGAGATACAAAAAATTTCCCCATCCTTTAATGAACCAATAACCAGAGGAGCATGTGTTGTAACAATAAATTGCAATGATGGAAATGCTGTCCTTAAATCATTTACAATTTTCTTTTGCCATTCGGGATGTAGGTGCAAATCTATTTCATCAATCAATACCAGCCCATTGGTTTCTGCTGCTGCTTTCTCTTTCAAATGCGGATTTAATAAATAACAACGAAATGCTAATTCCATTACCATAGCTAAAACACTACGAATACCATCAGAAAGCATACGATAAGGTATTAATTCATCATTTGTTAATTGGATGGTAAGTTCATCTTTTTTGACATCATGGTATATTCTTTTACAATCCTCAACACAAACTTTAACGGCATTATTGACTGCTGATAATAATATAGATGTTTCGCCATGTTGTAACTCCCATAACGTCTCGGTCTTGTAGATATTTAAAAAGAATCCTATATTGGTTGATGAATCCAAAGTATTATAATATCCACGCAAACGACTTCCATCAGCCTCTAAGCCGGTATTCTTTTTTTCTTTTTTATATCTATCTGTTGAATAATAAGCAATCAAAGGTATTGTTTTTTTTTCGCCATTGCGTATAATTGATTGGATTTCTTTCGACACAGCTTTTATATCCTTTGGATTATCGTATCGGGTATTTCCGCCATAGCGTTCAACAAAACGACTCCAAGTTAGCTCTTGGAACGAGTTTGGGTTTAAATAATCTTTTACTTTAATAGATGTATTTATTCGAACTTCATATTGCATCTCTCCATTATGCAGCCTTACATCATCATCTGTTATGTTGGGACTGTATATTTTATTCTCAATTTTATCTAATTCACTAAATAAAGAGCCTATAGCAATACGAAGAGCTTCCAGTATTGCTGTTTTTCCGGTTCCGTTAATACCCAATAAGATATTGAAAGACGAATGAAAAGTAATATCTAAGTCTTCAAAACAACGAAAATTAGATAAATGCATATTGTTCAATATCATAATAAAATTAAATCAAATAATCAAAACTATTTCATATCCAAATAACAGATACAAAGATAGAATAATTTTGAGGATACACCAATTTTTTACAAAATTAGACGCCTTAGTTGCGCTGGCATAGAATTGAGATATTCAGCTAATCATAAACCACCCCATCTTGTGCCCGGTATTCAATTTATCCAATTGCTGTTTCAACAGCCCGTTTTGGAATTTTTCCAACAAGGGGTCAGCTTCCAGTATATCCCGCGCCAAGTCCCGTGCCTGGCTCAATATTTGTCCATCCTGAGATAAGTTCGCAATTTTCAAATTGAAGGCCACGCCGCTTTGTTGGGTGCCGTCGATATCGCCGGGGCCGCGCAGTTTCAAATCCTCTTCGGCAATGACAAAACCGTCGTTGGTTTCGGTCATGATGGCAATCCGTTTGCGGGTGTTTTCCGATAATTCGTAGCGAGTCAGTAAGATACACAGGGATTGGTCGGCTCCCCGGCCGACTCTTCCCCGCAATTGGTGCAATTGCGATAATCCGAAGCGTTCGGCATTTTCAATAATCATCACCGAAGCGTTCGGTACATTTACACCGACTTCAATGACAGTCGTCGCTACCATGATTTGGGTTTCGCCGGACACAAATTTCTGCATTTCAGCTTCTTTTTCAGCCGGTTTCATTTTTCCGTGCACCATGCAAACGTTGTATTCGGGATAAATTTGTTTGGTTGTTTCGAAACCTTCCGTCAGGTTTTTTAAATCCATTTTTTCGCTTTCTTCAATTAAAGGATAAACGATATACACCTGTCGCCCTTCCTGCAATTGCTTGCGCACGGATTCGTACAAGTTTCTCCGTTTTTCGCTGTACACATGATAGGTTTTGACCGGTTTCCGTCCGGGAGGCAGTTCGTCGATGACGGAAACGTCCAAATCGCCGTACACCGTCATGGCCAACGTGCGGGGAATAGGCGTTGCCGTCATCACCAGCACATGCGGGGGAACGGTGTTCTTTTTCCATAATTTCGCCCGTTGAGCCACGCCGAAACGGTGTTGTTCGTCCACGATAATCAATCCCAGATTGCCGAATTCAACCGTATCTTCGATTAAGGCGTGGGTGCCGATGAGAATTTGAATTTCGCCGCTTCTGACTTTCGGCAGTATTGTTTCACGCACTTTTTTCTTTGTCGAACCGGTCAATAAAGCCACTTCGATGCCCAAACCTGCCGTTAATTCGCGGATGGTTTCATAATGCTGAGTCGCCAAGATTTCCGTAGGCGCCATAATGGCTCCCTGAAAACCATTGTCCAACGACAGCAGAATGGATAATAAAGCCACTAAAGTTTTTCCGCTTCCGACATCTCCTTGCAATAAACGGTTCATTTGCTTGCCGGTATTCGTATCTTGCCGGATTTCCCGGACTACCCGTTTTTGTGCGTTCGTCAATTCAAAAGGAAGGTTGTATTTATAGAAATTGTTGAAATAATCGCCGACTTTAGTAAAAAGCAATCCGCCCAAGCGTTTTTCCCGGTATTTGGTGACACGTAAAATGTTGAGTTGCAAATAGAAAAGTTCTTCGAACTTCAAACGGTATTGCGCTTTCCGCAACAGGTCGGCCGATTTGGGAAAATGAATGTTCCGGATGGCTTCATCCAGAGGGATGACGTGCGTTTTATCAATAATATCCTTGCTTAGTGTTTCAGGCAAAGGAGTTTTGATATTTTCCAATATCTTGGTAATGATTTTCTGAAGGGCGCGGGAATGCAGGAAAGCATTCTTCATCCGTTCCGTGGTATTGTACTGTCCCTGAACGCCTACTTCACCCTCGTAGAATTTATTTTCCGTTTCCAATTCCGGATGGGCAATATTGAAACGATGTCCGAAAAGAGTCGGTTTGCCGAATAAAATATATTCCGTTCCCACTTTGTACATTTCGGGAATTTGCTTCAGCATCCGGAACCACACCAACTCAATGCTTCCTGTATCATCGGAAAAAGTAGCGGTTAGCCGCCGACCACTTCCTTCACCTACCGCTTGATAGCCGCTGATTTTCCCTTTCAGTTGAATATAAGGCATATTGCCGTTAATTTCCCGCACTTTGAAGATTTTGCTGCGGTCGATATATTTGTAGGGGAAATAGTAAATCATATCTTCCCAGGAAACAACATTAATTTCTTTCCGTAGAACTTCTGCTTTTTTGGGACCTACGCCCGGCAGATACATGATATTTTGACTGTCGGCTGTTAGCGGATAATTATTCACTTTTGCGGTGACTGAATATTGCTTCTGCAATGACCAAATCGATGGGAGTCGTTATTTTAATATTGTCGTTACTGCCTTCGACCATTGTCGGTTTGCAAAGCCTTCGGGTTTCCACTACCGAAACATCATCGGTATATTTCTCGGAATATTTCGATTTGTATGCGTGGATTAATATTTTGGAAAAAAACACTTGAGGCGTTTGAACCCTGAAAAATTTGGAGCGGTCCATGATTTTACTACTGCCGTTGATAATCAATCTTCTCAAAGTATCGGACACGGAAATGGCCGGGTAAGCCGCTTTTTTTTCTTCTGCCGTTTGAAAAAGCATGGCAATCAATTCTTGGCTCACCAAAGGCCGGGCAGCGTCGTGAACAGCCACCAACGAATCTTCTTTGACTAATTTCAAACCATTTTTTACCGAATAGAAACGGGTTTCACCACCATTCGCTGTCTGGTGTTTTATTTTGAAATTATGTTCTTTGCATAAACCACGCCAATAGCTTTTTTGTTCAGGAGGTAGTACCAATATAATCTGCATGGCGGAGTCATAATTGTAAAATGCCTCCATAGCATGCATTAAAACCGGTTTTCCATGTAATAAAAGAAATTGTTTGGGAACATCCGTTTCCATACGCGAACCTTTTCCGGCGGCTACAATAATAACGTATTTCTTAGTCATTGGATATTTTGTAATATTTTTTGAGTTTCTTCACTCACGATGAATAATTTGTTTTTACAGATTTTTAACAATCCGGTAGCTTCTTTCAATACGGAACTGAGTTCATCCACATCCAATTTATTACTTTCGATGAGATTCTGTATCTCCTGTAAACGATTGAAAGCCTCTTTGTAAGATAAGTCTTTTGCGGACATATAGAGTGTTTATTATTAGTACACAAAAATACTAAATTTTTTTCTATCTTTGCAACTAAATTTACTTTTTATTAAGATTACAGGCAAAAATGAAAGAGTTAAAAAGAGTCGCTGCGATCCACGACATATCCGGATTCGGCAAATGTTCCCTGACCGTAGCTTTGCCGATTATTTCAGCGGCAGGCATTGAAACAACGGTACTCCCGACGGCCGTATTGTCCACCCATACAGGCGGTTTCACCGGTTTTACCTACCGCGACCTGACGGAAGACATATCCCCGATTACCGCCCATTGGAAATTGTTAGGTATTCAATTTGATGCTATTTACACAGGCTTTTTGGGTTCTTTCGACCAATTGAATTTAGTAACGCATTTCTTTGAAGAATTCAAAACGAAGGATACAATTATTTTTGTGGATCCTGTGATGGCTGATAACGGCGAATTGTATAAAATATTCTCACCGGAATTTCCGGCAGGCATGCGGAAATTATGTGAAAAAGCAGATATTATTATTCCTAACCTTACGGAAGCCGCTTTGCTCATAGGCGAAACGTACAATCCCGGTCCTTATACCGAAGAATATATTGAAGGAATATTGAAAAAATTAAGCGCTATCGGTCCCAAGAAAATTGTTTTGACCGGTGTCTTTTTTAATGAGGAAGAATTGGGAGCTGCTACATACGATGCGAATACCGGAGAAATTGCTTACGCTTTTGAAAAACGGATTCCCGGCTATTACCATGGCACGGGCGATGTTTTCGGTTCGGCTTTGTTAGCGGCTTTGCTTAATGATTTCAGTTTGAATGAATCGGCAGCGATTGCCGTTCGTTTCACGACTTCTGCTATCCGTAAAACAGCAAAATCCGGAACGGATATTCGATTTGGAGTTAATTTCGAACAGAGCATTCCGGAATTTTTGAAAGATCTGAAATTGTTGTAATCAGAGTCCTGCTTTTCCTAATAAATTACCTAAAATGCCGCCGGCTGCATTGCCTGTGGCATTGGCGCCCAGTTTGCTTGTAATAGCGCTTACTACTCCCGGCAAAACGGCAGAAGCCACATTATGAGCCACCTGCGGGTTTAAACCTGTTTTTTGTATCAAGGAATCAACCACCGAACTATGGGTGTTGTTGTAAAAATTGGAATTGTTTCCTCCACCTAATAGATTTCCCAATTGGCTGAGATTCAATCCGCTTCCTGAACTTTGTCCGCCCAAATGACTTTGCAAACTGCTTCCCAATGTACTCAAAATAGTATTGGAAACAGAAGAATTTTGATGGTTAGGAACTTCCGCATTATTAGCTACAGCGCTTTGGATGTAGTCTTTTGCTGTGTTTAAAATCGTGTCCAACATGATAAAAAAAATTAAAAATAATTAATAATTAAAATAATAGAACAAAATTTGTATTAACTTTGTTTCCAAATAAACATAAATTAATTTTTATTATGAAAAGAATAGTTGCTTTGATAGGCATTGCTCTGGTAATGTTTTCTTGTGATGTAGCTCAACAAGTATTGGGAACGTATCAATTAACACAGTGTAAATATGATTTTAATTCCATTTCGGGATTATCGTTAGCGGGGATTAATTTGCAGAATGCAAATGGTTTATCTTCTTTGAACCCGCTTAGTTTGGCAAGTCTGACCTCCGCATTCACTTCCAAGAGCGGTTCCCTGCCATTGAATTTTACGTTAAATCTGGATGTAAGCAATCCCGGTCTTCAATCAGCCTTGTTGAATGCATTGGGATACGTATTGGAAATCGACGGACACGAAATGACAACCGGCAAGCTGCAGCAAAAACTGCAAATCGACGGCGGACAAAAAGTAGTCTTGCCTATCAGCATGGCTTTTGACTTGAAGAAAGTCTTGAATGGAGAATCCTTGGACGCTATCAAAAACCTGGCATTTAACTTCGCCGGTATCGGCAGCGGCTCGAGCAATGTAACCGTCAAGCTGCAACCGAGTTTTACGGTGGGTAATCAGGTAATCACCAGTCCCAACTATATTCCTGTTTCGTTTAAATTGAATAAGTGAACGGCAACGAAAAAATGTCAAGAATTCAGGGCAAACGCATTTAAAATTCGAGTAATTTATCCCGGTATTCGGTATTAAGTAGAGCTTTCATTCTTTTTCGATTAAGACTGACATTAACAGATTTATCTTTTCCAAGCAAAGCAAGCGCAACTTTTAGTATAACATTAAAGTTTTTAGCGG
>BNYG01000008.1 GCA_026000155.1 Bacteroidia bacterium
TGCCTTTTGCCATTCGTAAGCGGAAGAATAAATCATACCGTATTCCGCAGATAAGTTATTGTCCCAAAACCATTTATCTTTCAAATAATTAGCAGAAAGATTGAGAATAAAATCGCCCGAAATGGTGTTGTCTCCACCTGCTGCCCAATTGGTTAACGAGGTTTGTCCGAAAGTAATTCCGGTAATGCCCGAATGTTTCCAACCTTGAACGGTGTCTTTTGTTGCATAAGCCGCTAAATTATTGACTGTAGCCTTTGTATTCTGTGCTTGAGCACAAAAAGATAATCCTGTCAGTAAAAAAAAGGATAATAATACTGATTTCTTTTTCATATTTGATTCATTAAATTAATAAATTACACGTTAAAACGAAAATGCATGATATCGCCATCTTGTACAACGTATTCTTTGCCTTCAATGTTCATTTTTCCGGCTTCTTTGCAAGCGCTTTCCGAGCCTAATGCCACGTAATCGGTATATTTAATCACTTCGGCGCGGATAAATCCTTTTTCAAAATCGGTATGGATCACTCCCGCACATTGAGGCGCTTTCCAACCTTTTTCATACGTCCACGCGCGCACTTCCGGCACGCCAGCCGTGAGGAAAGTTTCGAGGTTTAATAATTTATAAGCCGATTTAATCAAACGGTTGACACCGGATTCTTCCAATCCCAATTCACTCAGAAACATCTCGCGTTCTTCGTAAGTTTCAAATTCAGCGATTTCGGATTCTATTTTAGCAGCAACAATCAATAAATCAGCGCCTTCTTCCTTGATGGCTTCCCGGATCATTTCCGTGTATTTGTTTCCGGAAACGGCAGAGGCTTCATCCACATTGCAAACATACAAAACCGGTTTGTTGGTCAATAAAAATAATTCGCGGGCTGCTTTTTGTTCGTCTTTGGTATCCAATTGAACGGTACGGGCAGATTTACCTTGTTCCAGCGCTTCCTTATATTTCAACAACACGCTTAATTGCAATTGCGCCTGTTTATCCCCTCCGGTTTGCGCTTGTTTCTGCACTTTATTAATACGCGATTCGACGGTTTCCAAGTCTTTCAACTGCAATTCGTAGTCGATAATTTCCTTGTCGCGCACCGGATTGACCGATCCGTCCACATGGGTGACATTATCATCGTCGAAGCAGCGCAAAACATGCAAGATAGCATCTGTTTCACGGATATTGGCCAGGAATTTATTACCCAAACCTTCCCCTTTGCTGGCGCCTTTGACCAATCCGGCAATATCAACAATTTCGACCGTAGTAGGCACAATTTTCTGAGTATGCACCAATTCACCCAGCACGGTAAGCCTCTCGTCGGGCACCACAATCACGCCCACATTAGGCTCAATCGTACAAAAAGGAAAATTAGCGGCTTGCGCTTTCGCATTGGAAAGGCAATTAAAAAGGGTCGATTTACCGACATTGGGAAGTCCCACAATACCACACTGTAATGACATTATCTTTGTTTAAATTAATTTGCTGGGGCAAAGGTACGAAAAATGAATAAAAAACAGGAATTTTGCTTTTTGAAAGAAATAATTGTTATAACTTTACACTCTAATAAATATTTTTTGCTTATGGTATATATCGCGTAATAATACGCACATTTTAGACATATTAGGAAAAAGCGTTTAGCTTATATTCGGGTTCTTGAATTCTTCGACAAAATTCAGACAGAAAACACCCAATGAGTAAAGTGATGACGCTCACGCTTAGGCGTGGGCTTTACTCGTTTATTTGGGTGTTAGGTAGTCGAAGACCTCAAGAACTGATAAATTAGAGTTTTGTTCGCGCTTTTTTTATGTGCGTATATAAACAAACTCAAGGACAAAACATCGTAAAGAACCGAACAACGCGATGAAAAATAAAGAGTAGGAATAACAGAAAAATAGTGGATAATATGAAAAAGAATTTTATTTTTGTTTTAATGAGTTGTTTTTTGGCGACAAGCGCGCTATTTATTTCCGGATGCGATGATAAAGACGACCCGGATAATCCGACATCAAGTGTTTCTGATCCGGAAGGGACGATATTGGTAAGTATGAGAAATGGAAACAATGGAGGTACAACATCGATTACACCTGATAATTGTTATAATTCATTCATTATAGGAAAAGATGATAATTTTTATGGTTCATGGGAGAGAAATTGGAAGTTTGTATCCATCGGAAAATTAAAAGGATTAGGGAATATTACTAAAATTCCAACTTCCGGCTGGGCATCACAAGTGGCTGTCATTCCTGAATATGGATATGTGGGAGCAAGTTATGGAGCAAGTTCTTATAGAATGGCTGGAACAACGTATTTGAGAATATATGTTATGGATTATATTGAGAGTATCGGAGGAGGAGTTATAGGAGCTGATGTAAAATATCAATCGCCATTTCATGTGAAATCGGAAGCAAAAGAAATTACAGTTTCAGAAACTGTGGTAAATGTATCATGGAAAGGTGGAAATCCGAATACAATAACATTTACTCCTTTTAATGCTACATGGACAGTAACAAGTTCGACAGACTGGTGTCGTGTAGATGTAACTGATTTGAATTCATTTTATTTTTGGGTTCTCGACAATAATGGAAGCTCTCGCAGTGCTACATTAACTATAAAAATGGAAGGCTTACCTGATAAAATCATTACAGTAACCCAAGCAGGGAGAAATTGATTGGTTGGGATGAGATTGTCAATTTGTGCGCAGGCAAGTCCCGCAAGGAAAACATTTACGAAAGCTCTCGTAGAGAGCATACCTATCTAAGCAGTACGCTCAGCGTACTGTATATGAGAACCAAACCTCTCTCCCTTAGCCTGCATCGCAGGCTGAGGAGTGTATGCCTTCCGATGCAGGCAAATGCCGCAGTGCGTAGTCGCTGTGTACAGTAGCCTTAGGCTACTGCTTAGATAGATATACCTCTCTACGAGAGCTTTCATCTCCGAAACCGCAGTTCATATTTCAAACCCTCCATGACATTAAACACTATCGGACAAATCCCGTAATTATCTATCATTCGCCAAGTTCGGGAGATAAAGCCGTTTTTATGTGTATTGGGATACGACCGGCATTCATCGGGACGTTCGTCGTAAATACTGCATATTTTTCCGTTGAGATACCGGCAAGGAATATCTTTCAAATAGGTAATACCGTCCTCTTTTTCGCAATAGCGTTCTTTGTATTCTTCTGACGTAATGCACTCTGACAGAGCAAATTTTTCAATATCTTTCGTGCTGATACCCGGTCGTAAGTTTTGACAACAATTGCCGCATTGCGTACAATCAATTTGAGCGGTTATTTCTTGGTGCAAACGATGTACGATTTTATCTACTATTGCTCCGTCTTTTCCTTTTAAAAATGTTCGGAAACGGAAATTTTCATCGTTACGAATGTTTGCCAGATGTTTAATTTTTGTTAAATCCGTTTCAATGTGATGCGGCATATTATCATTTTTAAATTGTGGGACAAAGATACGGAAAATGATTAAAAATCTTGCTAAAAAATAGGTTATCTAAATAAAATGTATTACCTTTACACCATCTCATTGACCATGTGTTAAAAGAGTTACGGGGTCGCACGAATACTGCGATCCTTGCTTTTTCTGCCAATCTTTTATAATGCTAAACGATTAAAGCATTGCCGTTAATTTGCGAATTTCGACAAAATGTTCCACTATTATAATGAGTTTATGGAAAGTACCTGATGAACAAACCTCACAATTGATGCAAGTTTTCTATAAAAATTGGTTGGATGGAAAATTTAAACATGAAGCATTTAAGATTGCCCAAAAAGCATTTAGGGAAAAGTATCTTATAGGACATTGGATTATTTTTTTGAGATACTTCCCCCGCACAACCTCAAATTTGTTTCCATTCAATAATTTATTCACGTTCAAAAAAGCTCCTTGTCTATTGCTTTTATCCTGATTGAGAGGTGAAGCAGTGAAATATATTACTTTTTCAAGTGTTTGATTAGGACTTAAAAATTGGCTAAACAATTTTACAATGTCTATCCAATACGCACTTTGCCAATTTCTATCCACTTTCTTTTTAGCTTTCAGTCCATAATAAAAATTGAACCCATCCACATAAAATGTAACTCTCTCATTCATATATAATAATTAAAAAAATAAGCCACTAAAAAGTGGCTCGGACCTATACAAGAAAGTATAGGGGGACTTTAATTTGATACAAAGATACTGTAATATTTTGTAGGAACAAATTTTTTTGACAAAATTCGCTCAATCTATTATGTTTGGTATTAAATCAATTGCTTTCCGCGGTAAGAAACTCTCTTTCAGTTATTTTCTGTTTAGGTTTTTCTTCTGTTCTTACTTTGTCCATTGGATTTATCAAAATAATATCGTCAAAAACAGCACAATTAAGACACCATTTCAATATCTTACAATAATATGCTTGTGTATTGGGACTTAATGGTTTTTCAGTATTACAGTGTTCTTGTTGAGCCGTCTTCAAATAAGAGATAAAACCAATAACATATTCTTTGGTTAAATTTTTAAATGAGATACTGTTTGTATCATATCTATTGAGATGGTGAATCAATCCACACAGGGACATATTGCGCCCTGTTTTTTTAGGGTCTTTTTCGGATAAATATTGAATGTAATTGACTAATAACATTTTCGATTTTACCCCCTATTTGTAGATATTAATAGACCGCAAATATACGCATATTTTTCTATTTCGGGTAACAAATCAGTAACAAGAATAACAGTCAAACGAAGGAAAGAAATAAGCTGTGTACAGCAGCCTTAGGCTGCTGCTTAGATTGGGTGTTAAAGTATTGGTTTTTTTAGCAGATTATTCTTACCTTTGTTTGGTTTTCAAAAAAGAAACAGATGAAAAGAACAACTATTACTTTATTATTTGCCATGATTGTTATCGCCAATGCTTTGGCTTGTACTAACTTTTTAGTAGGGAAGAAGGCATCGATTGATGGTTCTACCTTAGTGACTTATAACGCCGATTCGTATGCCTTGTATGGTGAATTGTATCATTATCCGGCAGCAAAATATACCGCAGGAACTATGCTCGACGTTTACGAATGGGATACGAATAAATACCTGGGGAAAATTCCGCAGGCAGCCGAAACCTACAATGTCATCGGTAATATGAATGAATACCAGCTTTGCATCGGCGAAACTACTTTTGGCGGCCGCGTAGAATTGCAGGACACTACCGGGATAATTGATTACGGCAGTTTGATTTATATTGCTTTGCAACGTTCCAAAACAGCACGGGAAGCGATAAAAGTGATGACCGGTTTGGTCGAAAAATACGGCTATTACAGCGAAGGCGAATCGTTTTCCATCGTCGATAAAAACGAAGTTTGGATTATGGAAATGCATCCCAAAGGCGTGGGAAATAAAGGTGCCGTTTGGGTGGCCGTCCGTATTCCCGACGATTGCGTTGCCGCTCATGCCAACCAGTCGCGCATTCATCAGTTTCCTTTGAATGACAAGGAAAATTGCCTGTATTCGAAAGATGTTATTTCTTTTGCTAAAAAAATGGGCTATTACGAAGGTCCGGATAAAGATTTCAGTTTTGCAAAAGCCTATAATCCCTTGGATTGGGGAGGATTGCGCTTTTGCGAAGCCCGCGTTTGGAGTTTTTATAATCACTATACGGACAATGCAAAACAATGGATTCCGTATATTTTGGGAGAAGACCCTACGCCTATGCCTTTGTATATCAAACCCAATAAATTGATAGGCGTCAAAGACTTGATGGACAATATGCGCGACCATTACGAAGGAACGATTTTTGATCCGACGAAAGATGTTGGAGCCGGTCCTTTCCATTCTCCTTATCGTTTCAATCCGCTGACTTTTGAAGTAGATGGAAAAAATTACGGTTTTGAACGCCCGACTTCTACCCAGCAAACCGGTTTTACTTTTGTAGGACAAATGCGTAATTTTCTTCCCGATGAAATTGGCGGCGTTTTCTGGTTTGGAGTCGATGATACCCGGTTTACGGTTTATACGCCGATGTATGCCTGTATGACGGAAACACCGGAATGTTACCGCGTTGGGAATGGCGATTTTACCCATTTTTCGTGGACTTCCGCTTTTTGGATACATAACTGGGTGGCTAACATGGCTTATAACCGGTATGACCAGATGATTTTAGATACGAAACCGGTACAGGATAAATTGGAAAACAGTTATTTGGAAGCACAGAAAAAGATTGAACAAAAAGCGATTGAGTTTTCAAGCCGGGACAAAGCAGTTGTTTATCTAACCGATTACAGTATCAATGTAGCTCAAAAAGCGAATGACGAATGGAAACTTTTAGGCGAGAAATTGGTTGTTAAGTATATGGACGGCGTAGTCAAAAAAGAAGCAAACGGACAAATGATTACCAATGAATATGGAGGCTCGCAATATCCGAATCGTCCGGTATTGGATGAAAAGTTTTTGCGTGAAATCGTCAAACAAACCGGTGATTGGTTGGAAGAAAAAGAAATCGTAAAATAAAAATAGAATAGTATGGAAGATTCAGTTTTATTAAAACAGGTAAGAACTAAAGCAAATGCATGGCTAAGTGATGATTACGATGCGGAAACTCGTAAAAAAGTGCAGGATCTGTTGGATAAGGAAGACACAACCGACCTCATCGAATCGTTTTACAAGGATTTGGAATTTGGTACCGGAGGACTTCGCGGCATTATGGGTGCGGGTTCCAACCGGATGAACATTTATACCGTAGGCGCAGCTACACAGGGTTTGGCGAATTATTTGAAAAAAGAATTTACCAAGTTACCTCAAATCAGCGTAGTGATTGGTCATGATTGCCGGAACAACAGCCGCCTTTTTGCGGAAAAATCGGCGGATATCTTTTCAGCCAACGGCATTAAAGTGTATTTATTCCCGGATTTGCGGCCGACTCCCGAAATCAGTTATGCCATCCGTAAATTGGGTTGCCAAAGTGGTATTTGCATCACGGCTTCCCACAATCCGAAGGAATACAACGGCTACAAAGCCTATTGGGACGATGGCGCCCAGGTGATTGCTCCCCACGATAAAAATATCATTGCGGAAGTGAATAAAGTGTCCTCTGTGAAAGACATTCATTTCAAAACCAATCCGGCATTGATTGAATTGTTGGACAACAAAATCGACGAACAATTCATCAGCGATTTATTGACGATTTCCATTTCCAAAGAAGCCATTCAAAAGCACAAGGATATAAAAATCGTTTACACACCGATTCATGGTACCGGTATTACCTTGATTCCAAAGGCATTGAAAGCTTTGGGTTTCGAAAATATTATCCATGTGCCCGAACAAGATGTTATCAGTGGAGATTTTCCGACGGTGAAATCACCGAATCCGGAAGAAGCCGCCGCCTTGAAAATGGCGGTTGAAAAAGCCATTGAAACCGGTGCGGATCTGGTCATGGCTTCCGATCCGGATGCGGATAGGGTAGGGGCAGCCGTGCGGAACGAAAACGGCGAATTTGTCTTGTTGAACGGCAACCAAACCTTGTTGCTGTTTATTTACTACCTGATCACCCGCTGGAAAGAAACAGGCAAACTGTCCGGCAATGATTACGTGGTCAAAACCATTGTGTCCACCGAATTGGTGAAGAAGATTGCCAAAAAGAACGGCATCAAGATGTATGACTGTTACACCGGATTCAAATGGATTGCCGACGTAATCAAGCAAAACGAAGGTAAACGGACGTATATCGGCGGCGGTGAAGAAAGTTACGGTTTCTTGGCCGAAGATTTTGTCCGGGATAAAGATGCCGTTTCCGCTTGTATGTTATTGGCGGAAATTGCGGCTTGGGCGGCCGACAACGGTAAAACCGTTTATGAATTGTTGCAGGATATTTATGTAGAATACGGATTTTCGAAAGAAAAAGGGATTTCGGTAGTCAAACAAGGTAAATCGGGTGCCGAAGAAATTGAAGTGATGATGAAGAATTACCGCGAAAATCCCATGAGCGAACTGGCCGGTTCCAAAGTATTTTTTGTGAAGGATTTTGCTAAATTAACCGGAATGGATATTGTTGAAAACGAACGGGTTACTTTAGATATGCCGACTACGTCCAATGTGCTTCAATATTTTGCCGAAGACGGAACCAAAGTATCCATCCGTCCTTCGGGAACGGAACCGAAAATTAAATTCTATATTGAAATCCACAGCAAGGTAAGTTCCCGCGAGGAATTGGCGGCTGCCGATGCTGCTGCTGAGATAAAAATTGAGGAAGTCCGGAAATCATTAGGGATATAAAGAAGACTTGTCATTGCGGGCTTGACCCGCAATCCCATGATGTCCGTTAAAGAGTAATTAACGATTAGCAGGAGATTGCGGGTCAAGCCCGCAATGACAGAAAGTATTACAAAAGTATTACAAATGAAACCAGTAAACAAATTCACCGGCTTTTCCCCGGAAACCTTCCAATTCTTTACCGACTTGGAAGCAAACAATTATAAGCCGTGGTTTGACGAACACAAACCCATTTACGAATCGGAAGTTTTGCAGCCGTTAAAAGCCTTGGCGGCTGCATTAACCCCTTTTTTTGCTTCGGTAGATGCACAAATGGATTTTCGCCCGGTGAAAGTGATTTCCCGGATTTACCGCGATATTCGTTTTTCCCACGATAAAACGCCCTACAAGAAGCACATGTGGATTGCTTTTCAGCGGCCTTTCCAAAAACAAACGGCGGACTGGATGTTTTTTCCCGGATTTTATATGGAAATCGGGAAAGAAGGCGCCAATTATGGGATGGGAATGTTTGAAGGACAAAAAAAAATCATGGACAGGTATCGCGAACAAATCGCTTACGACCCCGAACATTTCAAAAAATTAACAGACGGTTTGGTAGATAAGCACCATTTTGAAATACAAGGAGAAGCCTATAAACGTCCGCTAAAAAGCGAATTGGATGATTATTTTCAACCGTGGATACAGCGGAAAGGGATTTTTCTGACGAAAAATATTCCCTTACTGTCGAAAAATGTTTCGCCCCTACTGTCGGAAAATCTGGTTAGCCACATGGAAAAAGAATTTACCTTATTGCAACCGCTCTATGATTTTTTCGTAGAGATTTGCGATTGAAAATACCCATCCGTTTTGTATGAAAAAAATATTCCTGATCGGTTATATGGGTGCGGGCAAAACCACGATAGGAAAGCGTCTGGCTAAAAAATTAGGCTTGCAATTCATTGATATGGACAGGTTTATTGAAAACCGGTATCGTAAGACGATCCGTGAAATATTTGAGGAAAAAGGCGAAACTTTTTTCCGGGAAATCGAAAGCAAAACATTGCAGGAAGTAGCTCAGTTCGAGGGAACAGTCATTTCGACCGGAGGAGGCGCTCCCTGTTTTTTCGATAATATGGAGCTAATGAACCGTTCGGGAATAACCGTTTATTTGAAAGTTCCGGTCCATGTGCTGCTCGAACGTTTAAGCTCCGGCAAACAGGAACGTCCATTGGTACAAGAGAAAAGCAAGGAAGAACTCCAACGGTTTATTGCCGAAAACCTGGATAAACGGGAAAACTGGTACAACCGGGCATCAATCATTTATTCTACGGAGGAGGAAATCACTCCGGAAAACAGGAATGCGATGGTAGAAGAGTTGACAAAACGAATAAACGAATAGAAAACATGATAGAATCGCTGAATATTCCTTTGGAATTGCTGAAAGAACTCTCCAACGCCCGCCATCCGATGCGGATCGGCGTTCCCAAAGAGAATCTGAAAGTGGAAAAACGCCTGGCGTTTACTCCCGAAGCCGTTGATATGATTGTGGAAGCCGGTCATAAAGTCGTTCTGGAAGAAGGAGCCGGGAGAGGCATCCATTATTCCGATATCGATTATTCCGAATCCGGCGCGGTGATTACCAACGACCGGAAGTCCGTCTTTTCTTGTGATTTGATTTTCAAGATTGCGCCTCCTGTTCTGGAAGAAATCCATTGGATGAAAAAGAGGGCTACCGTCCTGAGTATGTTGCAGATGCCGGATATCAGTATTGAGACAATCAAAACGATGGCCGCCAAGCAAATCAATGCGGTAGGCTACGAGTTGATGACTCCAGACGGATTGACATTTCCGGTTCGCAATTCGATTTCGGAAATCGAAGGAGCCGCTTCTGTTTCCGTGGCTTCCGAATTGTTGAGCAATGAAAAAGGCGGAAAAGGCATTTTGATGGGTGGCGTTCCCGGCGTTTCCCCGACGGAAGTGGTGATTATTGGCGCCGGCGTAGCGGGAACAGTGGCTGCGCGGGCCGCTTTAGCTTTAGGCGCTACGGTGAAAATATTCGACAGCGATATTGATAAACTGCGTACATTGCAAAACAACCTGAGTAATCCGGTTTTTACGTCCGTTTTCCAGCCCAATGTTTTGCTCAACACCTTCAAATCGGCCGATGTAGTCATTGGCGCAATGCGGTATATTGACGATTCGATCCGTCACGTCATCTCGGAAGATGTGATTCAAACCATGAAACCGGGGTCGGTGATTATTGATTTGCGTATCAATCAGGGCGGATGCTTTGAAACCACTTGCTTTTTACCGGCCGGACATCCGGTAGTTTTTGAAAAACACGACATCCTTCATTATTGTGTCCCGAATGTCAGTTCACGAGTGGCGCGAACTACTTCCATGGCATTAAGCAATATTTTTACTCCCTTGATTGTCCGAATGGGTGAATTGGGCGGGGTAACCGGCATTGCTACCGCCGACCGCAGTTTCCGTTCCGGCTTTTATATGTATGCCGGAAAATTGGTCAATAGCTACGTTGCTAAATATTTTAATTTACCGGCGAATGACATCGGGTTATTTTTATCGGTATTTTAAAAAATAAGAGGATTAGATAAATTATTTTCAGTAAATACATGACATTAAAAAGTAAATTCAGCATCTTAGCCCTCGGTTTGTGGCTGGGATTTATCAGTAGTGCCGCGGCACAACAGCCGCGCGAATGGATCGCCCAACACGTTATCCTCATCGGATTGGATGGTTGGGGAGCGTATAGTCTTGAAAAAGCGGATATGCCGCATGTCAAACAATTGATGACTGCCGGCGCTTATACTTTGAAGAAACGCTCGGTACTGCCATCATCCAGCGCCATCAACTGGGCATCCATGTTTATGGGCGCCGGACCGGAATTGCATGGCTATACGAAGTGGGACAGCAAAACACCTGAATTACCTTCGCGGGTAGTCAGCCATTACGGCATTTTTCCAACTGTTTTCGGCTTATTGCGCGATGCGTATCCCCAGGCGGAAATCGGATATGAATATGAATGGGACGGCATGAAATATTTAGTTGAACAGCAAGCCCTCAATTTTTCAAAAGAAATAATCAATCATGAAAAGCCGGACTCGACTATCAGCGTTGCATGTAACTATATCCGTGAGGCAAAACCCAATTTGTTTGCGGTGATTATTGATGAACCGGACCATACCGGACATGTAACCGGACATGATACGCCTGCCTATTACGAGACTTTACACACGCTGGACGGCTGCATTGCACAAATTATTCAAGCGACCAAAGAGGCGGGAATTTATGACGAAACCATTTTTATCCTCACCAGCGACCATGGCGGCATCACCATGCAAGAAATGGAAACGCCTTTTATCATTTCAGGAAAAAACGTACAAAAAGGCTTGATCTTCGATGAAAGTATGATGCAATTTGATGTGGCGCCGACCATTGCGTTCCTTTTCGGATTGCAGCCACCCCAAGTCTGGATAGGGCGCCCAATGAAACAGGTGTTTACAAGAACTTTTTAAACTAAATATATGGATTTACAATAGATAAGGTATTTTCTATTAGCTGATTATGCTACAAATCTTCTGAAAACAATACTTCGCACCCACTTTCATTGGCTTCTTCCCGGTTAAATTTATACCCACGTGTATCAATAGAAATACTATTGAAAGTTACATTTTTAGAAAAAGCAGGTTTTGAGAAAACTTCTTCTATTGGAAAAACCAGCACTTCTATTTTTTGACCCACATATTCTTGAGGAATAGGAAACACTATGCTTTCATTGTACGGAACAAAAATTGAACGTATCATAATTCATGATTTTTATTTTTACAAAGTTAAATAAAAAAATCGAATTACCATGAGTAGATATTTATTTTGACCTTGTTTTCTAAAGTTAATTGTTCAGATGGTCAACCCATCAAACAAAAAGATACGATATTTTACACAAGAAAAGCTTGCCCTTGTGAGGCAAGCTTTTTTCTATCAAGTATTTATTTGATCAATAATTCTTGGTGCACAGCGGATTGTTGTTTAGTTCTGCATTTGGAATTTCAAATACCCAACCATCTGCATTAGGTGCTTTTGTCAAGAAACCACAGAAAGCAGAAGCAAAATTGGTTCCGGTACGATTAACCGGCAAGCCCAAACGTTTCAAGTCGAACCAACGGAAACCTTCGCCCCAAAGTTCAATACGACGATTGTTCATCACTTCCTCAACCAATGCTGCACCTGTATTTGACGGAGTATAACCCGGATCACGCTGTGCCAGCAAAGCGGTCAGGTATTGTTGTGCCGGTCCGTTTTGTCCTGCTCTTGCATACGCTTCCGCTGCCGTCAGATACATTTCTTCCAATCGCATATAAGCAAATTCTCCAACCGCATTTGCCGTAGAACGAGCCGTAAATTTACGATGTTGATAAACACGCTGATTATATACGGCACCGGTAGGAACTTCTGCTTTTCCTGTTGGATCCCACCATTGACGACGTAAATCGGTTTCCGACATCAAGTCGTAAGTAGTGGAACTGATACATTTGATACCGGTACGATTAGACGATGAATTGAAATTCCAACCCATATAAGCATAGAATGAATAAAAATAAACCGTTTGATCATCCAACGTAATAGAGGCATAGAGCGCATCTTTCGTTTTCGTAGCAATATCGGCAAACCCAAACATAAGTTGATCCGGTGCTAACATCTTGGACCCGCCGGCTTCTGCCGTTGTAATAGCCTTTACTGCATTTTCCGCAGCCACCGGATAGTTTTGTTGTGCCAAAGCCACCCGTGCTTTCAAACCATAAGCTGTCGCTTGCGAATAATGATTAACATCTTCCGGAATATAGCCTGCCAACGCAGGAATAGCAACATCCAAATCCTCATTGATTTTAGTATATACCTCTGCTACGGAAATACGTGCCAATGGCTCAATGCCGGAATTTTCACGATAGATGATACCATCCTGTGTATTGGGTGTTGCCGCATCATATCGTTTGGCGTATAGTTGAACTAAATTGAAATGCGCCCAAGCACGAATACAAAGAGCTTCTCCCCGAACATATTTAGCCAAAGGTTCCGGAGAATCAACAAAATTGCCGTCCAAGGCTTCCAAAATCAGGTTGGCATTCAAAATAAACTGGTAATACGTGCGCCACAAACCGGCATTATACGAGTTGCTTGGGTTGGTGTTGAGAGACCATTGCAAAAAGTTTTGATGCCATGTTTGCGTATCCCAAGTAAAATCGTCACCCAATGCTTCGCGGCAAATGATAAACCCAGGTTCACCACCCATACCTTGGTTACTTAAAAACTGCGAAACCATATTGCGGTGAATACCGTTCACGGCATTGTACAGTCCGTCTAAAGTTTGAGCGACCGTACCGGCACTCGTTTCTTCTGTAGAAGAAGTTTCCAAAAAATCTTCCGAGCAACTTGTCCAAAAGCTTGCAAAGACAATTGCTACACTTGCTATAATATATTTAAATAGTTTCATATTCATTTGTAATTAATTTAGAAAGATAAATCCACTCCTATAGTAAACATGCGAGCAGGTTTGTAATCGTTATATACTAACCCGGAGTAATATCCTTGCGGATTCAATCCTTGACGAGCAGTCAGTAAGAACAAATTTTCGCCGCTTATGTTGATATTCGCCGTTTTTACTTGTACTTTAGCCAATAATGCTTTTGGCAAAGCATAAGATAACGTGAGCGAACGGAAATTCAAGTAATCACCACTTACCAACCAACGGGTAGAATACGATTGTCCGATATTGGTATTGTGGGCAGCCGTATAATCCAAGCGAGGAACAGAGGTAATATCACCTTCTTTTTGCCATGCGTTCTTCAAATCCGAGTGCATTGCATAACCGTAAGTATCGGTTGCCATTAAAGTCTGATAACTGAGATCCAACACTTTGGCGCCTAAAGCATAAGAGAATCCTGCATTCAAATAAAAGGATTTATATCGCGCGTCTAAGTGGAAACCTCCATATATTTTAGGAATAGAAGCTCCACTGTGATCATATTTGGCATACGAATAACTATTGGTCAATGTTTTTCCATCGATTTCTACAATAGAATTTTTAACGGCAGTAGTTATCGTTTCTTTTTCTTCGTTGTAAGCATCCGTATCCAAATAATACAAGCCGTTTCCGGTGGCAGGATCCACTCCGTACCATTGTCTCAACCAAAATTCATACATAGAATAACCTTCCATCCATTTTTTGCTGTCTTCGATATGTCCTTTTTCTCGCATTTCTTCCGGCAAACGAGTGATTTTATTACTTATGAAAGTAGTATTCACTCCGATGGATGCTGTCCAATCTTTCGTATCCAAATAAGTGTAATCCAACGCAATTTCAACGCCTTTGTTGGATACATTGCCGATATTCGCACTCGTTGATGAAGCTCCGGTTGAAGTGGGTAGTGATACATCGAACAACAAATCTTGGGATTTCTTTTGGAACACTTCCACTGATCCGGTCAGTTTATTATTAAATAAACCAAACTCAAGACCTGCATCCGAATTGATTTGTGTTTCCCATATCAAATTTTTATTAGCTAAATTTTCAAAATAAAAACCCAACTCATTTCCATTACCATTTCCTAAAATATAAACACTTTGATAGGGATAATACAAATCATAACCATCGCTATCCAACAGGTGATCGTTACCTGTTTCTCCATACGAAGCACGCAGTTTTAAATTGCTCAACCAATCGACATCTTTCAGGAAATCTTCTTCAATTAAGCGCCAGGATGCTCCCACCGAATAGAAATTCCCCCAACGTTTATTTTTTGCAAAGCGAGAAGTTCCATCGCGACGATAACTGGTAGAAAAATAGTATTTGTTCAAATAATCATATTCCAACTGTGCCAAATAACCTTCTTTCCGGTAGGTGTCCGTATAGGAACTCAAGGAACTGATGCTGTTAAAATTTTCCCAGTCATATACTCCGGATACGGCTTCTTGGACTTTCATACCGTAAATGTATTCGTATTGCCAATCATAACTTTCATGCCCTGCCATCAACTTGATATTGTGAGCGTCATTGAGAGTAAACTGATAATTAGCAATTTGTTTGAAAGTTTGAGTCAAATTACGAGTAACTTCTTGTCCTAAGCGACCGGGACCTGCAGTACCATCACCCACCAAAGGATTTTCATACGTTTTTCGGCGATAATCAACATTGTCTATCCCGTAGGTTGCTGTAATATCCAAATTCTTAACCGGAATAAGGGTAACGTAAGTACGACCCGTGGTAGTAAACCGTGAATATCTTCTTGAATTGAATTCGGTTTCGGCGATAGCATCACGACCATTGCTGGACAGACGTGCTCCTTCGTAATCATACACATATTGATTAGGATCGGTGGTCGGATTTCCGTATTGATCCAAATAAGCTCCGGTATTCAAATCATGTTTATGTACGGGATAAATAGGAGCTATAGTACGTACGTAACGGGCGATATTGCTGTATGAACTGTTATTTCCCGAAGTTGCCTGCGAAAAATTAGAGTTATTGCGACTGGCAGCTAAATTGACTCCTCCTTTGAACCAGGTAGTCGGATAGATATTGTGATTCAAACGGGCGCTGTAACGTTCCATATCTGTTTTCAGCAGATAGCCGCTTTCTTTCACATAACCGACAGAAGAATAGGTATCGCTTTTGTCCGTAGAAGAAGCGTAAGAAATATCGTATTGTTGACGATAGCCCGTTTTGTAAGCAGCATCTTCCCAATCCAAATCATCACCCCATTTCAACTGAGTGGCATTCGGATTCAATTTTCCATCCACTCCCACAACATCACCATCGGCAATACCTGCAAACGGATTATACTTTATGGTGTTGATAATTTCAGCGGATGCTTTCTGAGCTGCCAAATCTTGTGCATTTCCTGAAGTGACATACGCATTTTTCCGCATTTGCCATTGCAAAGGAACGTAATCAAATACATTCACGCGATCGTAATCGGCATACGCACGATTGGAAAACCCTTGTGTGATATTCAAACGAACACCTTCATTGCCTTTGCTTCCTTTTTTAGTAGTAATAACCATTACTCCATTCCCTGCGCTCGAACCATACAAAGCGGTAGCGCTGGCATCTTTCAGGATGGATACGTTTTCAACGTCCATCTGGTTGATACTGGACAGAGAACCATTGTAAACCGTTCCGTCCAAAACAATCAACGGTGCATTCGATGCATTGACCGACCCGAAACCGCGAATGCGCAAACTGGCGGATTCTCCCGGTTGTCCCAAAGCGGAAGTCGTTTGCACACCCAACACATTCCCTTCGATAGCATTGGTGATGTTGGTCAAAGGCCTTTTTTCAAAGTCTTTGGCGCCAATCGTTGAGGCAGAACCCGTAAACGTACTTTTTTTGTACGTTCCATAACCTGTTACCACCAATTCTTCGAGAGCGCTGCTGTCCAGTATTAGTTTCACCGCTACATTCGTTCCTGCCTCCACTTCGGCATTGTTGTAACCAATGTATTTCAACACTAAGGTATTTACCGATGCAGGAACAGAAAACGAGAACTTTCCGTCAATGTCGGTTACCGTTCCTGTAGTTGTCCCTTTCGCGAGTACAGACGCGCCAATCACAGGCTCGCCGGTTTCGTCCGTTACCGTACCGGAAACCTGTTTGTTTTGCGCGATTGCTAAACTCATGCTTATGAAAAAGCATGCTAAGAGTAAATTCAATCTTTTCATAAATTTTACCTTCAAATTAAACTTTAATTATTTTTACTAAATTGTATATAAATTTATCAAATTCATCCGTTGCATTATGCCTGTCTGATATAATGTATAATTAATAGGTGCAAAATGTATAATTATAGGGTGCAAAGATATGTTATTTTTTCTTAAAATTGCAAGGATATGCCTAAAAAAAAAAAAACCTATCTTTTTAGACTTATTTTATCTAAATAATGCCTGTTTATATCCTCTATTTTCTATGATAAAAACAGACAGTGACCCAATGAAATAAGTTTGGATACGATCAATCCGGATTTTTTGTTCTTTCAATTTCCTATTTAACTATTATTTTTATTAACTTTGCAAGCGATAAAAATACAATCTATCAGAATCTCATATATATCATTATGACACAAGAAACGAAAGTTAAAGAATTGGAGAGTGTGGTTATCCGGTTTTCCGGTGATTCCGGCGACGGGATGCAATTGGTAGGAACACTTTTCTCTAATCTTTCTGCAGAATTGGGAAATGAAATCATTACGTTTCCCGATTATCCGGCTGAAATACGCGCTCCTCACGGGACGCTGAGCGGGGTTTCCGGTTACCAAATGCAAGTGGGCGGCAAAAAAGTCTATACCCCCGGCGATAAAGCCGATGTACTGATTGCGATGAATCCTGCTGCATTGAAAGTCAATGCCCAGTTCCTGAAACCGGATTCGGTGGTAATCATCGATACCGATTCTTTTCAGGCGGCCGATTTGGAACGCGCTTTATTCAAAACGGACGATCCTTTCAACGAATTGGGATTAGCCTCCGTACAGGTAGTAGCGGCGCCCATTACGCAAATGTGCAAAGATTGTCTGGAAGGCGTTGCCGACAATAAGCAGGCGCTCAAAAGCCGCAATATCTTTGCTTTGGGATTGGTTTGCTGGTTATTCAACCGCCCCTTGGAAATTGTAGAAAAACTGCTTTCCGAAAAATTCAAAAAGAAACCGGAAGTGTTGAAAGCCAACTTGTTGATTTTGCAAGCCGGCTTCAATTACGGACACAATATCCATGCCGCCGTTTCAACCTATCGCATTGAAACGACTTCCCATAAAAAAGGATTTTACACCGATATCAACGGAAACAAAGCGACGGCTTACGGTTTGATTGCAGCGGCGGAAAAAGCAGGATTGCAATTGTTCCTGGGTTCTTATCCCATCACTCCCGCTACCGACATCATGCAGGAATTGACGGCACGGAAAGAACTCGGCGTGAAAGTGATGCAAACCGAAGATGAAATTGCCGGTATCTGTACAGCCATTGGCGCTTCTTTTGCCGGAAGTCTGTCTGTTACAAGCACTTCCGGTCCCGGTTTGGCTTTGAAAAGCGAAGCCATCGGTTTGGCGGTAATTGCTGAAATTCCCTTGGTGGTGGTAGATGTGCAACGCGCAGGCCCTTCGACGGGTATGCCGACCAAGAGCGAACAAACCGATTTGATGCAGGCCTTGTACGGCCGGAACGGCGAAAGTCCCGCAGTGGTTATGGCTGCTCTTTCTCCGACAGATTGTTTCGATTCGGCTTTTTGGGCTTCCAAAATTGCCTTGGAACACATGACTCCGGTCATCTTGTTGACCGACGGTTACATTGCCAACGGTTCTTCCGCCTGGCGGATTCCCGATTTGGAAGAATATCCCGAAATCAAACCTCCATACGTAACTCCTGAAATGCAAAACGCATGGGCGCCTTATAAACGCAATTTGGAAAATGACGTTCGCTACTGGGCGGTTCCCGGAACAGAAGGATTTGCGCACCGGATTGGCGGTTTGGAAAAAGAATATTATCAGAGTACGATATGCACCGACCCCGATAATCACCAGAAAATGACGGAAACCCGTCAGGCTAAAATAGATAAGATTGCCGGTTACATTCCTTTGCAGGAAGTATCGGGCGATGAAGAGGCCGATATTTTGGTCGTAGGCTGGGGAGGTACGTACGGTCACTTATCCGAAGCCGTAGAAGAGGTACGGAAATCGGGTAAAAAAGTGGCTTTTACGCATTTCCGCCATATCAATCCCTTGCCCAAAAATACGGAAGAAATGATACGGAAATACAAAAAAGTATTGGTCATTGAACAAAATTTGGGACAATTCGCCAATTTCTTGCGTTCCAAAATCGGAGGATTCAATCCCTGTCAATTCAACCGGGTAAAAGGACAACCCTTTATAGTAGCCCGTTTAGTAGAAGAAATCATTAAATTAATGTAAATCCGTAGGGGCGAATCATTATTCGCCCCCTAAATATTATAATCATGTCAGAACAAATATACGAAGCAAAAGATTTCAAGAGTCCGCAATTGGTAAGATGGTGTCCCGGATGCGGCGATTACGGCGTATTGAACAGCCTGCACAAAGCCATGGCTGAGTTGGGCGTTGCGCCTCATAATACCGCTGTGATTTCCGGTATCGGATGTTCGTCCCGTTTGCCTTATTATATGAATACCTACGGTTTTCATACCATTCACGGACGGGGAGCTGCGATTGCCACCGGCGTGAAAGTGGCTAATCCGAAATTGTCCGTTTGGTTGGCTACCGGCGACGGCGATTGTTTGGCGATTGGCGGAAATCATTTTATTCATGCCGTCCGCCGGAATGTCGATATCAATATCCTGTTGATGAATAATAAAATTTACGGTCTGACCAAAGGTCAATATTCGCCGACTTCCGCCCGCGGGTTTGTATCCAAATCGTCGCCTTACGGAACGGTGGAAGATCCTTTCCGTCCGGCTGAATTGGCTATCGGAGCGCGGGGACGGTTCTTTGCCCGCACGATTGATACGGATATAAAAAATTCACCGAATATTTTATTAGCCGCCGCCAGGCACAAAGGCGCTTCCGTAGTGGAAGTCATTTTGAATTGTGTCATTTTCAATGATGGAATCAACGAAGCGATTACTTCCAGAGAAAACCGTCCGGACCGGACTATTTTTCTTCGCCACGGAGAAAAAATGATTTTCGGAAAAGACAATAATAAAGGGATTGTACAGGATGGTTTCAACCTGAAAGTCGTGACCATCGGCGAAAACGGATATACTTTGGATAATGTGTTGGTACATGATGCCAAGGCCGCCGATCCTACGCTGCATCTGAAACTGGCTTTGATGGATGGCAATGAATTGCCTGTTGCCTTGGGAGTGATCCGCGATGTAGAGGCTCCGGTTTATGATCAGGAAGTCGAAAAACAAATCGAAAGCGTAAAAGCCAAAAAACCGGCGCGGACATTGAAAGAATTTCTGTTGTCGGGGGATACTTGGGAAGTGAAATGAAAACAATCCGTATCAAAAGTATGCTGGGTAAAGATACCGGTATTTCAACCGACGAGGGAGAACGGATTTACAATGTCCTTTATCCTTTATTGCAAGCAGGGGAAAAGGTAGAACTTGATTTCCAGGATATTACTTTGCTTACGACTCCTTTCCTTCATGCCGTCGCCGGAAAACTGATTCATGCGTTCAAGGCGGAAGAATTGGAAGAAAATCTAAGTTACCGGAATACTTCGCCTAAAATCGAAGCCCGGTTGCAAAAGATTCTGGAGACTTCGCATACGCATCTTCATCATCCCGAACCTTTTGATTTATGTGCTCACAAAGCATTCAATGGAGAATAAAGTACTGAATATTGCCGAATATAATCCCGTTTCATCGGATTTGTTTTTCTTTGACAATAATGTCTGGATGTTTTTGTTTTGCCCTTTGGGAGAGCATCAATATCACAAACAGCAGCTTTATTCCCGGTTTTTGCAAGAAGTCCTGGCGGTGAATGCTCCGATATTTATCAACGACCTGGTATTGTCGGAATTTTCCAATACCTATTTCCGTCTGGATTTTCATCAATTTGCCTTACAGCAAAACCGGCCGGTCGTGTATAAAAAAAATTACGTGGGAACTTCCCGTTACCAACGGATTGCCTCCGACATCCGGCATGCGATTGATGATATTTTGCAGATTGCACGGCATTCGGATCAATCGATTAATACCTTAGGCTTGACGAATGTACTTTCCAATATCGAACACATTGATTTTAACGATAGCTTTTATATTGAACAGGCCAAAGCCGGGAATTGGAAAATCGTCACGGACGACCGGGATTTTCAAAAAGTGGCGCATCAGATTCCGATAATCACCAAAATGGATTAAGCAAACGGTCGTACTGGAAAAAATCAATCCTTTTTGTTTGTATTTAGAATAATTATCCTATATTTGCAATCTCACTCATTAATTTTTTGCCGATGGTAAAACAAGTGAATCTTCATTTTATTTCTGACTTGTGGTAAAGACATAAAAAAGACGTTTTCAGATAAAGTTTGTAACCCAACTTGTACTTCTTAAAAATGAACGCCAAATTCCACAGCGAAAATTTACGGCAGCGTTGGATGAAGATGATTGAAAATAAAAACGAATAAAATGGAAATAGTCAATATAAATAACAAAAGCAATCAACTGTTGCAAGGTATTGAACACCTGATTGAGCAAACAGGCAGGCAAGTTGCGGTGTATCTAAACACCACAATCAGCCGTCTGTATTGGTCTATCGGCAATTATATTATTACTGAAATACAGTATGAAACCTATTCACAATACGGACAGCAAATTGTGGCGACACTGTCGCAAACATTGACCGAAAAATATGGGAAAGGCTATACATATTCCGCATTGAGACGGATGATAAGAGTAGCAGAAACATTCGATGAAAAAATGTTGGCGACACTGTCGCCAACATTGAGTTGGAGTCATTTTATCGAACTGGCTTATATAGAAAATAGTACAAAACGGCTGTTTTACCAACAAATGTGTGTCGCCGAAAAGTGGAGTCTTCGCACGCTCAGGCAAAAAGAAGATGCTATGCTTTTTGAACGCACCGCCATTGCCGCCAAACCCGAAGACGAAATCATACATACATTGCAAAGCACAAGTAACACAAATTCAACCCCCGATTTGGTATTCAAAAGCACTTACATTCTTGATTTTCTGGGTTTGAGTGGATATTATTCCGAAAAAGACCTCGAAGATGCCATTCTGCACAATTTGGAGCAGTTTATTATGGAACTCGGTCAGGATTTTGCTTTTGTGGAACGGCAAAAGCGCATTCCCATTGACAGCGTTGATTATTCGCTCGACCTGCTTTTCTTTCACCGAAAACTGAATCGTTTAATTGCCATTGACCTGAAACTCGGCAAGTTTCAACCCAAATACAAAGGGCAAATGGAACTCTACCTGAAATATCTGCAAAAGCACGACCAACAACCTCACGAAAATTCGCCTGTCGGCTTGCTGCTTTGCAGCGAAGGCAATACGGAACACATTGAACTGCTGATGCTTGACGAAAAGAATATAAAAGTGGCGCAATACCTAACTGCCTTGCCCGACAAGCAATGGTTTATTGACAAACTCAACAAATCTATTGCCATTGCGCGGGAAAATGTGAAATCGTGGGATGAAAAAGAGTTGGCGAGAGAAGCGTTGAAAATTGCAAAACAGAATATAACATAAAATAAAAAAATTACGAACATGAAACACTTATCATTTATTCTCATTTTTATAGGAGCGTTGTGCGCAACGCCTACACAGGCACAGTCCGTAAAAGGACCCGTCCGCAACGCCACGTTTACCGCCAAACCCACCGAAGGCAAAAACGGCTACGAAGTACGAATCACAATGAAGTACCGCTTTCAGTTGTGCGCGGGCGATGTTACGCTCGACTGCAAACGCACCGCACACGAGCCGCTGGCGTATTGGGTTGGCGGCAAACGCTACACCGAAGCCGAAATAAAAGGCGGCTGCAAGTTCAAAACAGATAAAAGCGATTTGTACCCCAACCTCGACTTTACGGCTGATGTTATCAACGAATTTAACGGCAGAAAAGTTGGCAGCGGCAAATGGGTTTGGGTAAATCTGGCTGATTGGGGCGGCTGTTTGGGCGATTACGGCACAGGCGGTTTCAAGTACCCAACGGCAGGCATTTCAGGCAATGTGCAGGACTACATTAAAGGTATCATTCCGATGCTTTTACTCAAAAACATTACCCCCAAAGATGCACCTAACCGTGATTACGAAATTGAAAAATGTATTTCGGGGAAGGAAGAACCGAAGAAAGAAGAAAAACCTGCATTTGATTGCGTTGAAATTAGCGGCGTTTGTTGGGCAACAAAAAATTTAGGTGATGATGATGCTTTATATACTTATGATGAAGCAGTGAAAAATTGCCCTGACGGTTGGCGTTTGCCTACGAAATCTGAATTTGATGCACTTATTGCAAGTGGCAAAAGTCGTAATGAAAATAATGGAGCCGAGCATTTTGCAGGTGGAAAACTTATTTTGCCCGCAGCAGGCTATAATGGAACAGGAGAACAGTTTAAAAATGTCTATGCTTATTATTGGACAGGTACAAAAGCAAATAATGATGGCGTTTATTGCTTTTTAGGTTATTATGGAAATTGTCGAGAAGGTAGAAGAGGAGATTTCAAATTTTCTGTTCGTTTAGTTAAGAAATAAATCATAAATCATTAAAATATAGGAGATTTTAGAAATGTCAAAAATTCAAAATTCAGATTTAAAGGCAGGCGATATTCTGCTTTATCACGGTAAAAAAAGTTGGATTAGCAAAGCAATCCGCAAACTTGACGGTACGGAGTATAATCACGCCGCTATTTACGATGGAGAGCAAGTGATTGAAGCACTTTCAAAAGGCATTGTAGAAAAAAACATTGCCGACAGTATTACCGACAGCGACCCTGTTACTGTTTTGCGCCTCAATCCCGAACAGGCGGATATGCTGCCTGTGGTTACGGTTGCTAAAAATTATTTGGGCAAACCGTATGCCTATGAACAAATTCTATTGCTTGTGGTTATTTGTTTGTTTCGTAAAATCAAAATGAACAAAATTGTTGCAAAAGTAGTAGAGTTTATTCTCGAAAAAACCGCTGTATTATTGTTAAACACATTTGTACGAGATGGTAAAGATGCGTTGATTTGTTCCGAACTCGTTTATCGCAGTTACAACGAAGCCGACAAAACGGAAGGAACATACAAAATTCACATTGACCGCACAAGCGAAAAAAGCGGTTTTACACAATCAGTTGCAGAAGAAGGCAGTTTGTATTCTCGTTTATTTGGTAATGCCATAGAAATTATGCCAAATGTGGGAAAAGCGGGTTTTATGCTGACAAATATTATTTCAGAAGAAGAATGTGAAAAGTTGGTTGATGAATTAGTCGATGATTACAAAGAAGAATTGTTAGACACCATTACCGAACAGCGTTTGAAAGCAGCAGCCGAAAATTTGTTTGCTACCATTGATGCTTCCAAGCAAGAAAAAGGCAATGCTTTCATTGCGGGAAAAATCAATATCTTTGATATTATCAAGGCATTAGGTGCAGACGGCAGTGATTTTGTAACACCCGGCGACTTGTGGAAAGCGCAGAATACAAATCTTACAGTAATTGGCGACATAAAATAAAAAATAATGAAACCGATAAAAATAATTCTTACAGTGTGCGCACTCTTTGTGTGCACCTGTATTTCGGCGCAAGATTTTGCCCACGCAGGCGCAGCCCTTACCACCGCAAGCGAGGCGTACGAAAGCGGCGATTACCGCACCGCGCTTTCGAACGTCGCAACTTTTGAGCAGGCATTGGGCAAAGGCACTACCTATTCGCACTACCTCAAAATTATGAGTTTTTACCAACTCAAAGAGTACGAAAACTGCATTCAGCAGGTACGCAAATATCAACAAACCGCCACCGAAGAAGATGATTATTTTGCCGAAATATCGCAAATTTACGCAGAGGCACAGCGCAAAAAAGCAGCCGTCAAACAGGTTAGCGGAGGAATAAACATTGGAGGCATAGTATGGGCAATCTGTAATGTAGGCAGTACACCCGGCAAGTTTGCAGCAAACCCCAAAGTAGCAGGAGGCTTATATACTTGGACAGAAGCCCAAAAAGCGTGCCCTGCCGGCTGGCGTTTGCCAACAAAAGAAGAATTAGAAGTATTACTGTCTGAAGACAGTAAATGGACTGATAAAGGTAGAGAATTTGGTAGTGGCAGTAATACAATCTACCTGCCAGCTGCTGGTTGGCGCGATTATTTAGTTGGCATTTTGTGGGGAGTTGGTAAGGAAGTATACTATTGGAGTAGTACGTTTGATAGTACGTATGATGTCAGAGAGTACACTTACACCTTATTCTTCGATAGTGGTTACGCCGAGGTGGGTTCCGGTCAATATAAGAATAAACAATCCGTTCGCTGTGTTTGCGCAGATAAATAAAGCAATAAAATGAAAAACAAAATCACACAAGACCAGTTCGGCAATCGCGTAGAAATAGAACATTACTACGACGGCAGAAGGAAACGTATCACTTTCCCCCACTCAAAGTATTCCGAATTTGAGTTTTTGGGCGATGTGTATTCGGTAGCGGATTTGCGGCAAAACAACGAAACGCTGAAAGAGTATTACCGTTACAGCGATGAGGAAGCATTTTTGCAGCGCGACCGTTACGGACGGCTGTGGCTCTATTTCTACGATTATTACAGCGACCACGAGCGCACGGATTACCTTTGGGCAGTCGTCGCCGACGAAGCCGATGCCGACAGTTTGGTAAAAGACGCCCGCCTCTCGCGCCTCCGCGAGCCGTATATTGCCTGCGATGGCGAGGGTTGGCAGGTGGCGCACGAATGGATTAAGGAGTAAATTACACAAAAATCAGAATATTATGCCCTCACCCCAAAACATAGAACCCAATAAACTGCCTGAAAAGCCCAATCAGTTTATCATTTTCAAAACCGAAGATGATAAAATTTCGGTAGATGTGCGTTTTGAAAGCGAAACGACGTGGCTCACTAAACCACGCAAGAGAGTGGAAAAAATAGGTTTCCCTGATGTCGGGAAAACTAAAAAAAAATCCCGTAGGGAAACGAAGTTCGGCGTTAGCCAATATCGCTCGGTAGAAAGGTCAAAACACGTTACCGCCCTACATTCCGTAGGAATGCAAAGCTCGGTAGAAACGGCGAAATACCCACCTTTAATAACATTCCGTAGGAATGTAACCAATGAAATATCAAAATAAAATATATGGCAAACTTCGGATATGTTTACATAATGACTAATAAAAACAAGACAACGCTATATGTTGGCGTTACGAATGACTTGTGCCGTAGAATTTACGAACACAAAAATCATTTAATAAAAAACTCATTTACAGATAAATACAATCTTGAATATTGCATTTATTACGAAGAAATAGCGTATTTCGATTTGGCAATAAAGAGAGAAAAAGAATTGAAAGGTTGGAATCGGGCAAAAAAAGAGGCGTTGATAAACAAGAAAAATCCTGATTGGAAAGTGTTGGTTACTGAAACAGGGTTTGTGCGCAACCAACAACAGATTCTTCGCTTCGCTCAGAATGACGGCACCATTTGAGATAATAAAGGCGAGGGAGTCAGCGGCTTCGCCGCCGACTCCCTCGCCCCCTCCTCTATAGTAGCGAATTGTCATTCCGAACGTAGTGAGGAATCTCCCCAAAGACGCACAACCTTTATTAATTCATAATAGAGTATCTTTGCATTAAAAAAATTAATTTATGCCCGAACAACAAAACATAGAACACAATAAACTCCCCGAAAAGCCCAACCAGTTTATCATTTTCAAAACCGAAGATGATAAAATTTCGGTAGATATGCGTTTTGATTTGTACGATAAGAAAAGAAAAAATAGAATAATATGAAACCAGTTCAAAAAAAAGATTTTACTGAAAGTAACAATGATTTGTATGCTTTTTCGCGGGATTTGATACTCAATGCACGGAAGTTGGTATATAACACTGCTAATTTCGTGATGGTGGAAACATATTGGCAAATCGGCAAAAAAATTGTAGAAGAACAGGGTGGCGAAACGTATTCCAAATACGGTGAAAATCTGTTACACGATGTTTCAAAACGACTTACGGCTGAATTTGGTAAAGGATTTGGCTATGTCAATCTGACTAACATGCGCAAGTTTTATCTGCAATTTTCAAATGTTTACGCACTGCGTAAAGAATTGAACTGGACACACTACCGCTCGCTTATTCGCGTGGAAAATCCGAAAGCGAGGGAAGTTTATATGAACGAAGCCGCCGACAATTCGTGGAGTACAAGGTTTTTAGACGAACAGGTGGATAAGCATTATTACGAGCGGTTGCTTGTCACGCACAAAGAGGCAGTCAATGAACTCAACGCTGAAAATGAAAAACAACTTGCCATGCAGCCACAGGATTTTATTCTTAAAGACCCGCTTGTGCTTGATTTTTATGATTTGCAAGAAAACAAAAAATATAACGAAAGCGAAATTGAACAGTTGCTTATTGACTTAAAAATAGGGAAACTTACACACCAAGACGTTGGACAAATGGATATGTATGTCCGTATGTTTGACGATTTGAAGCGCACCGAAGGCGACAATCCTACAATCGGCATTATTCTTTGCGAAGAAAAAGACCGTGCAGAAGTAAAGTATTCAGTATTAAATGATAACGAGAAACTTTTTGCCACAAAATACAAACTTTACTTGCCAAGCGAAGAGGAACTGATAAAAGAAATTACACAAATCCGTTCGCTAATGAGTGGTGATTTAGATACAAAATAAAAATCTTATGCCCTAACTCCAAAACATAGAACCCAATAAACTGCCCGAAAAGCCCAATCAGTTTATCATTTTCAAAACCGAAGATGATAAAATTTCGGTAGATGTGCGGTTTGAAAGCGAAACGGCGTGTGAAGGAAAAACGCAGACAAAAGAGGTAGGATGAAAAAATTAAAAAGAATAACACAATGGATAAAGAATTAAAATCTTTTGAAGATATACGTCAAATTACAGATACCGGTAAAGAATATTGGTTAGCACGCGATTTGCAAAAACCGCTTGGTTATGACAAATGGGAAAACTTCTCAAAAGTCATAGACCGTGCAATGCTTGCCTGCGACACTTCGGGATTTGATGTTTCGGAACATTTTCCTGCCGTCAGGAAAACGATAGAAATGCCTGTTGGGGAACAGTTCGGTTCACGGGGTTTTCCCGATGTCAGGAAAACCCCGAATACAGGGTTAGGTTTTCCCGATGTCAGGAAAACCAAAAATATCGTTGATTACCAACTTTCTCGCTATGCCTGCTACTTGATTGTTCAAAATGGCGACCCTCGAAAAGAGCAAATCGCTCTGGGGCAAACCTATTTTGCCATTCAAACATACCGACAGGAACTAAACGATAAATACAATCAACTTGCCGAAGACAAGAAACGCCTGCTATTGAGAGGCGATATTAAACAGATGAATCAACTTCTTGCAGAAGCCGCAAAAGGTGCAGGCATTATTTCCAACGAAGAGTACGCCGTATTCCAAAACCGTGGTTATCAGGGCTTATACGGCGGACTTTCGGTTGCCGATATTCATTACAAAAAGCAACTTGACGAAAAAGATAAAATCTTGGATTTTATGGGAAGCGAAGAAATGATTGCAAATTTGTTTCGTATATCTCAAACACAAAGCAAAATTACAAGAGAAAACATTCGCAATAAAAAACTTGCGAGTTATGCCCATTTCACCGTTGGGAAAGAAGTAAGAGAGGCAATAATGCGGCTTGGCGGAGTTATGCCCGAAGATTTACCAACACCCGAAAAAGGAATTATAGCACTCGAAAAAGAGGCAATAAAAAAATTGAAAGAGAAAAATAAGGAAATAATGACAGATGAATAATAATTAAATTTTATGCCCTCACCAAAAAACATAGAACAAAATAAACTGCCACAAAAGCCCAATCAGTTTATCATTTTCAAAACCGAAGATGATAAAATTTCGGTAGATGTGCGTTTTGAAAGTGAAACGGCGTGGCTAACGCAGGCACATTTGGCAGAACTTTTTCAAACTTCTCGCCCGAATATCACAATGCACATAAAAAATATTTTGGCAAGCGGCGAATTGGAAGAAAATGTGGTTAGTAAGAATTTCTTACATACCACTGAGCACGGTGCTATTGAAGGAAAAACGCAGACAAAAGAGGTAAAGTATTACAACCTTGATATGATAATTTCGCTTGGTTACCGTATCAATTCCAAGATAGCCACAAAATTTCGTCAGTGGGCGACTTTGCGACTGAAAGAATACATTGCAGGATTATATCAGGCAATTAGATGCCATTTTATCTGCTTCAAACTTCCCTGTTTGCTGTAGGGTAGTGTTCAATTTTGCTAAACAATCGATTATAACAGCAGTCAACCTAAATCAGGAAATGACAGTTTTTGTATTGGTTATCATCCCAGAAAAAATGCCCGGTACCGCCTGAAAAGCCCGGCCAGCAATGCTAACCGGACTTCACACAAACATTTACAATCTATACACTATAACCAAAATGTTATATAAAACTTATTTCACTAATACTTTTACGGCTACACTGGTTCCTACTTTTACAATATACAAACCTTGTGCTAAAGAAATAGTAGAGTTGTTAGCCATGGTTTGTTTTACCAAACGGCCGTCGATGCTGTAAACCGATACTTTTTCGTTCATTGCGTTCACTACGATACCGCCGGCTACGTTATATACTTGCGATTGATTCGGGTTTACAGGCTTCATATTCGTTTCGCCTTTCACATACAATTTGACAGCGGTTAGCGCAGCATCATTATAAACATTGATAACAACACCTTGACGTTCATATTGGTCCGTGATATATTCGTCGGTTCCGGCTTTAGCCACTTGTTTCAAAAATCCTACGGTAACTACCCAATCGCTTACAGGAGCAGTAGCCGTATATTCATCATCACCCCATTGTTTTTGCCAGGCAATATCGGCCAGTTTAGCCACACCCCAGCCTACTTTATCTTCCGGAACAGTTATAGTGAGAGCCACTTCGTCATTATCTGCATAATTGACAAATTCTGATAAAAGAATATTCCTGTACTCGTCGAAAGTTAAATCAATCGGATCTGAATTTCCACTTTCCACAACCGATAATCCAGTAAGAGCAGCTCCATTATACGTATTAACGGCAATTCCTTTTCGACCGCCATTTGCTTCATCAATCCAATATTCACCATTCACTTTTGCAAATTCCTTCAATTCGGCAATTGTAAAAGTATAAGCATTTTCCGTACCTTCTGCCGAACCGGCTGTCTTCGATTTTAATTCGGTTTGAATAATATCGTAGTTGCCGATAGGGACAATTTGTGCAATTCCCCAGCTTGGCCCGGTAACATTGGAATCATCGATTGTTAATACAATTTCTACCACTTGATCATCCGCATAGTTTTCATAATCGCCAAGCAGAATATTACCATAACTATCAAAAGGGATAGGAATATTAGCGAAAGCGTCCAAGCAAGGTTTCAGGTTACAAAAACTATAAATATAATAACAAAAACTATCAGGAATGAAACATTTGTTAGAATTTCCGTTCTGTTTAAAAGTTTTCTGTTATTGCGGGCTTGACCCGCAACCCCAAGATGTCCCCTTGTTGTACTAAATCCCGCCCTTTACAGGGGCGGGATTTAGTACAACAAGGGGTTTTTCAGAAAAACATAGATACAATATAAATTTGCCAAATTCAGAAACAAAATCCTGCCAAATTCAGAAACAAAATCCTGCCAAATTCAGAAACAAAATCCTGCCAAATTCAGAAACAAAATCCTGCCAAATTCGGAAATGATATTGCGACAAATTCGGGAAAAAAGTATTATCTTTGCAGCGTTAAAACGTTAATGTTATGAACAAAAATAAATATCTGTCAAGAATTTGCGACAAAGAATTGCGGGAAGCGCTTACTTCGGCGGGTGCTGTGCTTATTGAAGGTGCTAAATGGTGCGGAAAAACAAGTACTGCCGAAAACATTGCAGCAAGTACTTTGCTTATGCAAGACCCCGACAAAACGAAATCATATCAGCAAATTGCTGATACTAAACCGTCTTTATTGCTGAAAGGCGCCACGCCACGCCTGCTCGACGAATGGCAAATATCTCCCGTACTTTGGGACGCTGTTCGTTATGAAGTTGATAAACGCCAACAAACAGGGCAATTTATCCTGACAGGTTCTGCCGTTCCTGCCGACAACGTAACCGAACATACAGGCACCGGCAGAATATCACGAATATTGATGCGGACAATGAGTTTGTTCGAGTCGAAAGAATCAAACGGAACAGTATCGTTAATGGATTTATTCAATAAAACACCTGATATTGAAAGTATTTCCGAATGGAGCATTGAACAGGCAGCATTTTGTATTTGTCGCGGTGGCTTCCCTGCTTCAATCGGGAAAGCGGACAAAACTGCTTTGAGAATGTCTGTTGATTATGTTGAAGCCGTTATAAATCAAGATATTTCGCGTGTCGATGGCGTAGAAAAAAATCCTAACAAAGTACGTTTGCTTTTACGCTCACTGGCTCGGAATATTGCTACAATGGCTTCGTATCAAACCATATTAGACGATGTTGAAGCCACCGAAGAATCATTGTCCGACAAAACTTTGTATTCTTACTACAAAGCGTTGAAACGAATTTTTGTAGTAGAGCCGTTACCTGCCTGGTCACCTTCTTTGCGTTCAAAAACGGCCATTCGCACTTCTGCAAAGCACCATTTTGTTGACCCTGCCATTGCGACTGCGGTAATGAGAATAAATCCTGATGCGCTGTTGCAGGACTTTGAATATTTTGGCTTTTTATTTGAATCGCTTGCTGTGCGTGATATTCGTATTTACGCACAACACAATGACGGCGATGTCTTTCATTACAGAGATAAAAGCGGTTTGGAGGCAGATATGATAGTACAACTTCGAGACGGACGTTGGGGTGCCATAGAAGTAAAACTTGGCAACAAACAAATTGAAAATGCTGCAAGTAACTTATTGTTACTAAAAAATAAAATAAATACCGACAAAATGCGTGAACCGTCATTTTTGATGGTTTTAACAGGCGGTCAATATGCTTTTCAAAGACAAGATGGCGTGTCTGTTGTGCCTCTTGCTTGCCTGAAACCGTAACAATGAACAACCGAGCCTCGCCTAACAAGCAGTTTGCCGTCAGGCGGACTGAAAGTGTTTTTCCGCCCACACTTCGTTTGTCTTGGTTGACAGGACTTCGCTCGCCGACCGCTATTTTCCAAAAATACAAATAATACGCAACAAAAAATTACAAAAGGCACAGAACATTACCATTTGAAACAAGAGTATGATAAGAATCTTACAAGGATTTTGAGAAAAAAAAATAATTCAAAAATTGTGTTGTTAATTTAGAAAAAACTGTATCTTTGCAAAGTTATACTTTGAATTTAATGTGATAATCCAAAGTATAACTTTGGATTGTTATGAAAATTAGAACTTAATATTTGAATTATGTACAATAGAAAACAATCATTTATTGGCGCAGAAAACGAGAGCGTTTTCTTTTGGGGAGCAAGGCAAACGGGCAAAAGCACTCTACTTAAAACCTTGTATCCAAATGCTTTGAATTTCGATTTGCTAATTTCGCGAGTGTATAATGATTTGGCAAAAGACCCTGACAGTTTACGAGAAACCGTGCTTGCAAATTTAGACAGAACCCCTGTGATAATTGACGAAGTTCAACGTTTACCGAATTTATTGAACGAAGTACAATGGTTAATAGTTAATCACAATGTTCGTTTTATTTTGAGCGGTTCAAGTCCAAGAAAGATAATTCGTTCAGGTGCAAATCTTTTAGGTGGCAGAGCCTTACGATATGAACTTTATCCACTTATTAGTCAAGAGATTCCAAATTTTGATTTAATTAAAGCAATCAACAATGGGCTTTTGCCACGACATTACGATTCTGCAAATCCTAAAAAGTTAATATCTTCATATCTTGGTAATTATCTTCGTGATGAAATTGTTGCAGAAGCAAAAATTCGGAACGTTGAAATATTTTCTCGTTTTTTAGAGGCGGCTGCATTTACAAACGGTGAAATGGTGAATTATACTAACATTGCACAAGATTGTGGCGTGAGTGCAACAACAGTAAAAGAGTATTTTCATATTTTAGAAGACACGTTACTTGGTAGATTTTTGCCGTCATTTCAGAAAAAGCCAAAACGAAAAGTAATTGTTGCACCTAAATTTTATCTTTTTGACGTTGGAATTACAAATTATCTGCTAAATAGAGGAAAAATTGAACCAAAAACCGAACTTTTCGGAAAAGCATTTGAACATTTTATTTATCAGGAAATTTACGCTCACAGTCGTTATACTGACAAAGAATATTCAATCTGTTATTGGCATACAACATCTAATTTGGAAGTTGATTTCATACTTGGAGACCACGAAGTAGCAATTGAAGTAAAATCGACCGACCACGTCAAAAATGAACATTTAACAGGACTGAAAGCCTTTGCTGAAGAATACGAAGTAAAAAAGAAATTTGTTGTCAGCAACGACCCGCTACCACGACTTATGAACGACATTCTCATACTGCCTTGGCAAGTATTTTTAGAAAGATTGTGGGCAGACGAAATTATTTAAAGGACAAAAGCATAGTATAAAAAATTGCTATTTGAAAGAAACATTTTTAATTGTTTTTTGCTATTTGAAAGAAATATTTTGTATCTTTGCAGAATTATTGTGCAAGGCGAGCGCAAACCGAACTTGTTCGAGTTTGCCGAGCCGCAGCCAATAATCATTGATAATAAAAATAGTTCTATGGACAATTTAGTAAAAATCTATCTGCGTTTATTACAGGAAACAGAGGCAAAAACTTTTCGTTATCTCTATCCGAATATTGATTGGAACGAGCGTTGTGTCGCTATTATCGGCGCAAAAGGCGTTGGGAAAACGACAATGCTGTTGCAGCACATAAAGACAACTTTTGCAAACAAAGACGAGGCAATTTTTGCAAGTTTGGATAATACTTGGTTTGCCAATCACACTATTTTTGAATTGGCAGACGAGTTTTATATGAACGGCGGAACACACTTGTTTTTAGATGAAATTCACCATTATCCAAATTGGGCAACCGAAATTAAAAACATTTACGACAGTTTTCCAAAACTGAAAATCGTGTTTACAGGTTCTTCGCTTTTGCAGATTTACAAGTCAACGGCAGACTTGTCGAGAAGGGTGGTCTATGAAAAATTAGAAGGTTTATCTTTCAGAGAATTTTTAAAATTTGAAAAAGTGGGCGATTTTCCTGTGTTTTCCCTTAATGAAATCGTTGAAAATCACCAAAATATCGCATTGAAAATCACAGAAAACGTAAAAATAATGCCTTTGTTCAAAAAATATCTGAAAAATGGCTATTATCTGTTTTATAAAGAAGGATTAAAAAAATACGAGCAAAAATTGCAGGAAGCGGTAAATAATGTTATTGATATTGATGTTCCAGCCATTGAAAATATCGAGTTTGAATCGCGGCACAAGTTAAAAAAGTTATTGGCAATTCTCTCAACATTAGTGCCTTACACGCCAAATATTACTGATTTGAGCGTAGCAATAGACAGCAACAGGAATAATACCGTCAAGTATTTATCCTTGTTGGCAAATGCAAAATTATTGAATTTGGTTTCATTCAAAAACAAAACGATTGGCGACCTGACAAAGCCCGATAAAGTTTTGCTGAATAACACCAATTTGTCATACTTATATGGCGACAATGCAAACATTGGCAGTGCAAGAGAAACCTTTTTTGTTAATCAGTTAAGTGCTGTTGCAGATGTTAGACTTGCACCGCAAGGGGATTTTATGGTGGATAAATACACTTTTGAAGTCGGCGGTAAGAGGAAAACTTTTGACCAAATAAAAGATATTCCAAATAGTTTTGTAGTAGCCGATGATATTGAAATAGGACATAAAAACAAAATCCCGCTTTGGCTGTTTGGAATGTTGTATTAAAGAACAAAAAAATGACAAACGCCAGCACCTGACAAGCGGTTTGGCAGAAGTGGCGGTGCAAGCTCGCAGAAACAGAAGTGTAACTTTGCAAGTGTGTTTGTGGCATATACCGCAAATAAAACACAAACTGGGTATTTCCGGCGTATCAACCAATTATTCTTCGTGGAGAAATACGGAAAATGCTGCACAAATAGACCTCGTAATTGACCGGAATGACCATATAATCAATCTCTGCGAAATGAAGTATTCCAAAGACGAATACACAATTACAAAGGAATACAACGACGTTCTTCGCAAAAGATACGCTCTGTTTACAGACGAAACAAAAACCCGTAAAACCGTTCATACAACAATGATTACAACTTTGGGTGTGAAGCATAACATGTACCGGGGAAATATCCAAAGCGAAGTGATATTAGACAATTTGTTTGCGATTTGATTTGGCGGTAATGATGTATTTTAGATGCCTTACCGCCAAAATGAAATAATGAAAACAGGGAGGATTGTTGCCTTCGACAATTCAACAGTCGGCAACTGTTGAATTTGTGGGTAGGCTCTGTAAATAAAAAATCGTCTTGTCCCCACTCATTTTGTTGCGTAAACAAGTGGAGACAGGACGATTCATTCATTAATATTGCAATTCTCCTGAAAAGTCAGCGCTTACATCTTTGCCGGCCAAGCCATCGGCAAAACCTTTGTAGGCATGTTTGCGTGCGTAATCGGCATCCCAGAGACAAGGTGCATCATCGGGCAACCAGTTAGTATGTTCGTCGGCATTATCGGAAACACACCAAACGGTGATTCCGTAGCGTTGCGCTTCGGGTATATATTTGGTATATGAATCCACTACATATTGATACAAAGCAGCTTGTTCCGCATAATTCTCGACGGTAGGAGATGCTGTACCTATCTGGATGTCCAATTCGGAAACTTTAATCAATTTACCGGAAGCAGCCAGTTTTTGGAACATTTGATCAATGCCTTCTTTCGTTGAATATCGTATATCCAAGTGCAATTGTGTACCGATACCATCTATGTGGGCGCCCTGATTTTCGATGTATTTCACATAGTCCAGCAAACCATTCAGTTTATTACCGGAAGCGCCTTCCAAACCATAATCGTTGATAAACAACTTGTCTGTAGCATTACCGTACTGGCGGGCTAATTTGAAAGCGGTTACTGCATAATCTTTACCCAGATAATCCACCCAATAGAATTCGTCTGAAGCCGGTTCGGCCACGTTCAATCCCGAACGGAGCCCTCCGGCATCATTCATCGGTTCATTCACAACATCCCAAGCGTGTACAGCATTTTTATAATGACCTGCCATTTGCGAAATCCAGCTTTCAAAAGCAGCGCCGATAAGTTCAGCCTTTTCTTCGGGCGTTTTTTCAATGATGGTGGGACCGGAACGCAAAGCGGATGACGATTGTTCTGCTATTTTTTCAACCACTTTTACATCATCCACAAAATAAGTTACATTGGCCACCTTACCCAAATCGAAACTGAGTTTCACCATGCTTTTACCTTCCTTGTAAGCAGGAGTAAAATCGAACGAAATTTGTTTCCAGGAAGAAGTGGTATTAAATAAGGCGCCGGCGCCGCTTCCATCCCAGTTTTGCCAAGGCCATTCGTTGTCAAATCCGGGGAAAGAAATGCGTCCCTTGCCATCTATATCTGATTTTATATAGAATGACATGGTATAGGTTTTCGCAGGGTCGAGCCAGATTTCGTCCGTTTGGAACTGCAAATCCCATTCGTTGGCGGATGAGGCGCTTGAAATTCCTTGTAAGCCATAATTCCCTGAAAATTTCGCATCAGCAGTAACCGTGACACCTCCACCTGGATTGGGCGCCGTCCAATTGGTCAAATCGCCGTTTTCAAAATCGCCGTTTTCCACGTAATTCACTTCTGCCGGTGCAGCATCCAAGTCAATGACACTGATAGAATTAATATCTACGAAATAAACGCCGGGTACTTTTCCAAAGTCAAATGCAACTTTGATAGCATTGGCAACAGCTGTAAAAGGAACATTTGCACCTGTGGCGTTATCCCATATTTCATTATACTTAATTTGAGTCCATGTGCCGCTGGTGCTAAACAATGCGCCTCCATTTACCCATGGATAATTATTAACCATTCCTGCAAATGACACCCGCGCTTGTCCGGTATCTTCCGATTTTACCCAAAACGATATTTCATACGCATGACCTATGACAGCGGGTATTTCGGGGCTTGTCAATTGAGTGCTCCATTCATCTCCTGCAGTCGTGACTTCAAAGCGAATAGCCGGATCGGTACTACCCAGTCCTGCGTTTGGCGCTATGGTTATTCCTCCGGCATTGTTTCTCGACCAACCGGTAAACGAACCATCCAATAAGGCGCTTACGTCTAATTGACTTTCACCGGCAGAGGGAATGATTTGCGGTGCTATCAGGCCATTCAAATAACTGGCATTTTGATTCTGATGCCAAGCTAATGTGTGACCATACACGGTCAAACCGGCAGCTTGCAGTCTTTCGATCAAGGCATCTACTTTCGTAAAATTTAATTCGCCTTGACCATTGACCATAGCGCCATGTTTCATATCATAACCTACGGTTATTTCATCAAAGTTTGCATTGACGATATTCCGGTAAGTTTCGTTATTCATATACAGAGACAAATCAATTCCTACGCCCAATACAAAATTGGTATAAGCATTCAACACTTCATAGCGGGAAATTGCTTCCTGCAATGCGAGCGGCAGTTCTGCAGGCGAAGGGTGTGTGTATGGGTCGCCCCACTCCATTTTATCATCGTAACAGGAATTAAGTCCGAAAATCAATGTGAGTAACGAACAGTAAAATACTATTTTCTTTTTATTCAGTTTCATAATCGTAAATGTTTAATGTTATTCTTCATCAGGGAAATCGCTGTATGTAGGCGTTGTGAGCGGCACAAAGCGGATATTGTCGAAATAAACCTTTTCCGTTGCAGGTACGGCGTCAAACACATCCGTGATACCGCTGTTTTCGAACCAGGGGCCGGCTTGTTTGTAACTTGCAGCCGACATCGAAGCTACCACATCATCCAATGTTTTTCCTTCGTAATCAGCACTCAAAGCAAACGGCAACGTAATCGTAAACCAAGCGCCCGGATTTTCAAATGCGTCTAATGCGTACACTTTGTTCACATATACAGGCTGATAAATCATACAATACCTGCTTGCTCCTGAACCGTCGGCCATGACAAAGCGGATAATGCCCGAATTCCAAGCGCCTTCCACATAAATATCCATTTGGATACCACAATCGGCAGCAGCAGTGGAACCGGGTATGTAACTGGTTATTGTAGAAAAAATAGCTGTGGAATTAAGCCAAAAACGTTCATCACTGTTGGCGCCTAAATTTCCTGTTGAATTAAACACTTGATAGCCTCCCTGTGATTTGGGGCGCACATCGGAAGCAGGAATAAGATTAGTCAGAGCCGTATTGTCAATACCAGACCCCCAAGAATAGTTTTGCACTTCGTCAAAATTGTGTATCAAACCTTTCTTGTAGTTGAAGCAGGCAGGCGAATAAGCGCCGCCGTTAGCGCAGATAACTAAAAGTGAACCACTATTATCTCCAATACCGCTGGGAACGGTAACGGTACACCACTCACCTTTTTCATCATCGGAAACAATCCCGTTGGTTACAACCACATTGCCCGGAAAGATTATACTGCTAACCCCTTGTAATCCGGTTCCATAAATTGTAATCGGATCACCGGCTTGCGGCATGGTATGCGATATTTTTGTAATAGAAGGAGCTGCCTCCCTAATCTCGAACGGAAGAACAAAGCGTTGATCTCCTTTTTGCAACACAATAGTATTACGTACGCTTTCTTCGGCATCCATGGTAGGTGTTTGTCCCGAAATTTGAACCCATATATTATTATCGGTCACAAATACCGGATTAAAATAAGTTTCATATCCGTTGACATAAATTTTTGTTAATCCTATAAAACCGGAACCTTCCAAGCGCAAGGTTTGTCCAAGCCGAACAAACTCAACCAATCGCTCTTTTTTGGTAGTAGCGCGTGCATTTTCCAAATATACGGCTGAAATTTTCATGGGAGAAGAAGAGGAAGTATTGTCATCGTCTTTACAGGATGTAAATCCAACAATCAAACATCCCAAGAGAATATATATCAGCCCTAAACTTTTATTTAATCTATTTTTCATCTTGTTATTCTTTTAAGTTATTCAAATAAATCGGTAATTTTTTCTTCCGTAAATGTGTAAGGAACCGGAGGTTCTTTTAACAACGGATCTTTAATCACTTCATCCGAAGGATAAGGCAATAAGAAGACAGAAGCATTGATCACGCCAATTGCCCGCGTTCCCGCATCTCTATCGAGGTCTAATCTCAGATTATTCGGTGAGTTGAAAAGGAACGGTGTAATAGTCCCACGATTTTGCCCTATCAGATAATTGACCACTTCTTGTTGTTTGTAATAAGCGCGACTCACCAAATCGTACCAATATTGACCTTCCATACAAAATTCTACACGACGTTCATGACGGATATCTTCGTAGGAGATACTTGTTTTGGCAGGCATCCCGGCGCGGGTACGAACCTTGTTGAAGTATTCCAAAGCGGTGGCATCGGTCGTGCTGGCTGCATTTCCTAAGATAGCTTCTGCGTAATTCAAATAAACCTCTGCCAAACGTTGCATATAGGTATTCAGAGCCGAATTCATACGTCCAATTTTAGAATTGTCTTTGTTGGAACCGGTTACTCCTTTTTTTACCTGAAGTTTTTGATTGCCGTTTGATTGTGTAAAAGTTAAACCGCCATTGGCTTTGTCGAGTTCAGTATAATAATCGCCTTCACCCATCCATGTAGCTCTTCGCCGAATGGTATCGTTGAGTTCGTATTCTTGAATCATGTTATAAGGACAATTTGTTGAACCACCCCAAGCAGCATCGTCTCCGGTAATGGCTGAACTTACGGCAAAATAAGCTTGTTGTGTATTAATGACACCAGAGCCTGTTTCGCTGGTCAAATTCGGCACCCATTGGAGTGCGAAAATAGATTCCGAATTATTGTTATTCTCAATTAGAAACAAATCGGGATAATTCGGCAGCAACTTAAAACTGCTTTTGTCAATAACCACCTTAGCTGCTTTCTTTGCTAAATCCAGGTAACTCTCGTTGCGTGTTCCCGCATTAGGATTACTTTCATTATCCACCAAACCGGAAAATGCCAGATATACGCGAGATAACATACCATAAGCGCTGTATTTGTTTAAACGACCATTTGTAGACGTTTCCGGCAAATATTTAGCTGCGAATTCCAAATCCCGGGTGGCAAATTCATATACATCTTTGCGCGGATTGGCATTAGCAAGAGGATTGGATACCAATACGCTCGGATCTTCCGAAAGAATCACATTTCCCCACAAAGATGCCAGATACCAATAAGCGGTACCGCGCATAAATCTTGCTTCTGCGATATATTTATTTTTCACATCCTGATTGGCTGAACTTTCATTTATGGTGATAATTACTTTATTTGACTGTTGAATTACCACATAGAGTGATTGCCATGCCGACACCAAGGGTCCCGTAAGACCGGTTACGGAAAAATCGGAGAAGGGATAAATATAGTTGGAATAAGGTGCATACAAATTATAAGAAGCGCCATCACCCAAGCCGTAATAAAACTGTCCATTGAAATCAAACCACACTCGATTATATAAAGGACCTGTAAGAGACGGAAGATTCTCTGCCGTTAAACTGCTTCCCGTTATCTGGTCGTTAGGCGTGATTTCAAGAAAATCGCTGCAAGCGCTCGTCCATAAGCCAACCGCAACGAGCATTGTATATATTAATTTTTTTGTTTTCATATTCATATATTTTAGAAAGAAAGATTAAGACCAAATGTATAGATACGTGGCGAAGGATAACGTCCATCGTCAATACCGTTCAACTGATTGCCGTTGCGGTAAGAGACACCAATTTCAGGATCGTATCCCGAATATTTGGTAAAGGTATATACATTTTGGAGATTGGCATAAATCTTCACATTTTGAATACCCACTTTACTCATCCATGTACGAGGCAAATTGTATCCCAAAGAGATATTCTGAATGCGAAGATAAGAACCATCTTCCACCAGCCGGTTGCTGAATGCGTTGTCGTAATCGGAAGTTGCCGTTGATTGCGGCATACGATACATGTACGGGTCTCCGCCTACAATTTTCACATTCCGGTAATCGTTTGGACCATTCGGATCAATCAAAGCCGTGCGTGCATAATCCATTGCCCTTGTGTACAGGTTAGAGGTATTCCGATAAGGGTTATCTAAATACCGGCGTGTATAATTTACCACATCATTGCCATAAGAACCGGTTAAGAAAATGGTCAAATCAATGCCTTTGTATGAGAATGTATTCCCGATGCCATAAGTAAATTCAGGCTCCGGATTTCCAATAAAATCCAAGTCGTCCGTATCAATTTTACCATCGCCATTGACATCTTTATAGATATAGTCGCCAATCCATACGCCGGCTTTTTCATCAATAGGCAGATTAGACATAACAGGTGTCCGCTGAATATTTCCGTCTTTATCTTTATAATAGAAATCAGTTGCTTTTTCAAAACGTCCGATTACCTGATAGCCATAGAATTGTCCTATCGGTTGTCCTACTACCGTATTGGTAACTGTTGTTGTTCCGCCGCCGTAAGCATCATCTTCTATGCTTCGTGGGTCTGTGCCGGTTTCTGTATTGATAGACAGCACTTTATTACGGTTTAAGGAGAATACTAAATTGCTGCGCCATTGAAAATCCCGCTTGTTTATATTGACCGTGTTCAACGTCAATTCAATACCCTTGTTTTCCAACGAACCCAAATTCACCCAAGGTCTACCGCTGGAACCTTGTCCTGCTGTACCGGAAGCAGCAGGGAGTGATGCTCTCAGTAACAGGTTGTTGGTTTTTTTGTAATACACGTCAGCAATAAATTCAATCCGGTTTTTGAGCAGGCTTAAGTCCACACCCACATTGCTGGAACTTGTAGATTCCCATTTCAAGTTGGGATTTGGCGTGTTAGATGCCAATAAACCGGTTCCCCAAATAGTGGTAGAAACACCATAAGTAGCCAGATAAGCGTAATTGTCGGGAATATTCTGATTCCCTACTTCTCCCCAACCCAAACGAAGTTTCAGGTTGTCGATAGCCGGATTATCTCTCAGAAAATCTTCTTCGGAAACTCTCCAAGCTAAAGCTGCAGAAGGGAACCATCCCCAACGATTTTTGGGAGCAAACTTAGAAGAGCCATCCCGGCGTAAAGTTGCAGTCAGTAAATACCGGTTGTTATACGAATAGAAGGCACGTCCGAAATAAGACATAATAGCGCTGGCGCCGTTATATCCGCTATTACCGGCAGTTGTAGCATCTCCCAAATTCAAAGCCGTAGCTCCATTGGTCGGATAGTTCGAGCGGGAACCGGAGAGAAATTCCCAAGCTGATTTCTGCATTTCCTGTCCCAACATGGCGTTAACGGAATGAATTTCATTGAATGTTTTAGTATAGGTAACAATGTTTCTCCAGCTCCAGTATTTGTTGTACTGTTTGGAAAAATTGCCTCTATTGGTTTCATTTGTTTGCGTGTTGGAAAAATGATAGGTAGGATTAAATGTCTGCCCATTCGTTGTGTTGTAATCAAATGAAAGCTCGGTACGGTAGGTCAATTCCGGAAGAATGGTCGCCTCCGCATACGTGTTGGCGCGAATACCATAAATTTCATTTTTATTTGTATTCAGCAATGCTAAAGCCATCGGATTTCTTGGAATCCATGTTTCGGCATCGTCTTGTCCTCCCCATGAACCATCCGCGTTTTTAACAGGCACATCCGGTGAAGTTCTTAACGCCACATTGATCAACGATTGATTAGAAACAGTTATATCCTGAAATGAATTGCTGAAGGCAAAACTGGCTCCTGCTTTCAGATAACTTTTAACTTGTGCATCAAAATTACCACTTAAATTCAAGCGTTTGAAACTGGAACCTTCTGCAATACCGTCCTGATCCAAATAGCCTGCACCTAAATTATAGGTTGCCTTGTCGCTTCCTCCCGAAATAGAGAGATTGTGACTTTGCATCATCGCCGCATTGAATAATTCGTCTTGCCAGTCGGTACCTTCGCCTAATAATTCGGGATGAATAAAGTTGTTGCTTGGATTGACTAAACTCAAATCGGCTAAAGTATTCCTGTTTTCAGCATATTCGCGCAAATTGAGCACATCCAATTTTTTAGGCATTTGTTGCCAACCCATATAACCATTGTAGGAGATAGTTGCTTCCCCTTTTTGTCCTCGTTTGGTAGTAATCATAATCACACCATTAGAAGCACGCGAACCGTAGATAGCAGTTGCCGAAGCATCTTTCAGGATGTCCATCGAAACAATGTCCGCAGGATTGATAGTTGCCAAAGCATTTGTATTGGTATTGTTGGCGCCATTCATTGATCCGCCGTCAATAATCACACCATCGATCACATAAATCGGTTCTGTAGAAGCGCTCAACGAGTTAATACCTCGAATGCGGACAGAACTGCTTGCACCCGGCATACCTGAATTTTGCTGCATCTGCACACCGGCAGCGCGACCTTGCAATACTTGATCAATAGAGGTAGGAATGGATTTGGTGATAGCATCGGAAGTGACAGATGTTACCGAACCTGTCAAGTCACTCCGTTTCATCGTACCATAGCCAACCACCACCACTTCATCCAATGTCTTCAAATCTTCCGAAAGTGTTACATCAATGGTCTGGCGGCTTCCAACTGTGATTTCCTGGTCAAGATAGCCTAAATAAGTAAATACCAAAACCGATTTTTCGTTTGGAACCGTGACGGAATAGTTTCCGTCCAAATCGGTCACTGTTCCTGTAGTAGTTCCTTTAACGGTTACGGTGGCGCCCGGAAGCACTTCTCCTGTATTATCCTTAACTATACCCTTCACCGAAAATCCTCCTGAGGTTTGAGCCTGCAAATTGCAGATTCCCATAAATAACAGCATTATGACCAGTCTGACCAGTCTTTTCCTGCGATACTTTCTTTTGTTTAGCATCATTCAGCGTATTAAATTAAAAGATTAATATTAAATTATTTTGCAGGCAAAGGTATATTAGAAACAGGGAAACGCTTTTATTACAGGAAACAAAAACCAATTTTGTTTGTAACATACAGGAAAGTATCGTTACTAATATTTGCGCGTATGTTACATTTTTGTTAAGGAGACTGATGATTTTTATTTTGCAAACAAAAAGAAAAACATTAATGTGTGAAATTGCGTCGTTTATCAAAAAATATTATGTACATTTGTGTATAATATTTAATTTAATAAAAAATGCTATGACAACTAAAGAAAAACAAAAACCCGAATATTCTTCATGGGAAGATATTAAAGCTCAATATCCTGATCGATTTGTTTTAATAGAAAATCCTGTTTATCAAACCGATACGCCATCTCCTTTCTTGGAAAGAGGCATTTTGAGGTATAAAAATAAAGCCCGAAAGAAAGTTGTGGAAAAAGCAAAGGAAATGAAATTTCCTTCTTTTAAAATAAAATATACCGGAGGGCCATTAGAAGAAAAAGATTATATTTTTGTCCTTTGATTTATGGAAAAATTTAAATTAGAAAGAAGAAAAATTATTGTAACTGCCAAGCTAAAAGGACCCGAAACAGAACAGTTTTTTGATTTTATCCTTGACACAGGAGCCGGAACTACAGTGATTAGTGAAGATACTGCCATTTTATTAGGATATGATTTGTCAAAAGTAACCCCAACAGAAACGTTTGTCACTGCTGGGGGTCGTGTAAATGCAAAAATGATACAACTTCATAAAATAGAAGTATTTGGTAAACTTGCATCCAACTTTAGGGTAAGCGTTATGCCGTTTCCCATACAATTGTTAGTTGATGGGTTAGTGGGAGTGGATTTTCTACAAAAATTGAAAAAACTGAAAATTCATTTCGATACACAAGAAATTGAAGTGAATTAATGCCGGCTTTCCGGCGCTCCTAAATAGCTGGGTTTTAAGCCACCGGTATTAATGAGTATCTTTTCCAACACAATACCCGGTTCCAAAACGCGGAAACGGAGCGTATGTTTGCCCGCTGACGGAATGACCAGCTTCGTATTTGACTTGATGATGCTTTCTCCCTGCCATGGCCCCAATTCCCCGCGATAATGACCGTTGAAATTGACAATTTCTTCTTTGCCTCCATCGAAAGATATGGCATAGCGCAATCCTTTGTTGGCATTGAAATTCAGTGTCGGTGCTAAAAGCAGTTGAATGTCAAACTCTCCTTGGGTTGCAAACTCAATATCATATTCTACATAAATTTGGTCATTGAATTTCGGATAAACATTTGCAGGGAAAGTTGTGATGGCCGATTTTGTTTTTCCAAAATCCGGAATTACTTCCCAATGGATTGCATCTGTTCCTTGGGAACGGGCAAAATTTTCTGCTTCGATGGAGACATAGCCGTTTTGTTCGTGGTAGGGCGGGCGAACCCCGCCCCTACCGGTAATGTATGTCACTTCCGGTATTTTGTTAAAGGACGGTTGCTGCCAATAGGTATAACCGATGTGCGTTTGGTCCATCATGTGTGCCCATTTGCCGCCGGCAATCTGTTGGTTGTAATGAATTGTCAGCAACGAATCCTGTTCATAGTGTTTTTTTGCTTTGTCCGCCCATTCATTGGCTTTCAGGTCTTGCTGTTTGGCATAATCCTTGTTTTTCGCTACCGCAAAATACATTTCATACAAATTGGAACAGGCATTGATTGGAAACAATACCAATTGGTCGAACGCATCCCGGTATTCGTTGGGAAGGCGGTTGTAAAGCCGCAAAGCATCCAAGGCTAAATCCTTGTAATCGTTGGTAACCGTTTCAAATTCGTTGTAATTTTCCAAACTGTAGGTATTCGCATTTAACAATTCCGGTGTTACGCGCCGGTTGTATTTGGTGTATAAGTTGATCAACCGGGCGGATTCTTTGGCATATTGTTCGCCAAATTGTTGGGCGCACCAATCTTCCGTATGTTGCAACAAATTATTGGCATTGAAATGATTGGGATTCCAGGCCATATCCAGGAAAAAGCTGATGGGATATTCCATCGGTTTCAAATCACCGACATTTACCACCCACAGTTTATCCACGCCATGACTGTAAGTCAGGTTCATTTGTTCCCAAACACGTTGTATCGGACTGATGTTAAGCCATTTGTAATTTCTGGGGCCGCCGACATAATCAAAATGGTAGTACATCCCGTATCCGCCTTTGTGTTTAGGTGCGTTGAGGTCGGGCAATTTGCGTACATTTCCCCAATTGTCGTCGCAAAGCAAAAGCGTCACATCATCGGGTACGCGCATGCCTTTGTCGTAATAATCCTGTACTTCCTTATACAAAGCCCACACTTGCGGTGTTTCCGCCGCTTTTTTACCGGTCACTTTTTCGATGATTTTTCGTTGGTCTTTCACTATTTTTTCCAACAAAGCGATGTCGGCGCTTTCGCTCATGGCTTCGTCGCCGTCCCCGCGCATACCAACAGTTGCCACCGTTTCAAAGTTTTTCATCCGTTCCATGCCACCTGTCCAAAAATCGGTCAATACTGCCGGATTCGTGTTGTAATTCCAGGCGCCTTTGCCGTAACGCCGCCATTCGTCGTGAGCGCGTCCCAGCGGTTCGTGGTGCGAAGTCCCGATGACAATTCCCATTTCATCGGCAAGAATGCCGTTTTGCGGATCATCATCGTAGAAAGCGTTGCCCCACATGGCAGGCCAAAGGAAATTCCCTTTCAGGCGGAGAATCAATTCAAACATGTGTTCGTACATTTTGGCGTTGACGCCTCCGAATTTTTCCACGCACCAACCTTGAAAAGCAGGCGCTTCGTCATTGATAAAAATACCGCGGTAATGCACGGCCGGTTCGCCATCGGTATAGGTTCCGGGTTTTACGAATAAATTGTCTTGATGCACCACCGGTACATCCGCCCACCAATACCAGGGCGATACGCCTATTTGTCGGGATAATTCATAAATGCCGTAAATCGTTCCGCGCTTGTCGCTTCCGGCGATAACCACCGCTTTATTCACTCCGCCCACAGGATTATCCAGCGTTTGAATCAGGTATTTTTCATTTTTCCCGGCTAATTCCTTGCCGTCTATTTTTCCTTCTTTGATCAGTTTGTCAATGATTTCCGATTGGCCGGCTGTACCGATAATGATGGAATAGGATAAAAATCCTTGTGCCAATTGACCGGTGACCAACTGAAAATCCTGATACAGATTATTCATCGCCCGTTTTACACCCTTGTTGCTGTCGTCGGAAATGATGCTCGCCGGCATTCCGTTGATTACCAAAGGGAAATACGAAGGATCTTTTTGTTCGGCGAACACAAAGGGTTCAGCAGCAAAAGCGGATAAATTATTTAAAAGAGCCGCCAAGAGGCTCAGTATTAATACATTGTTCTTCATCATGTTTGTATATTTATGTTTCTTTTTCCTGTCATTGCGGGCTTGACCCGCAATCCTCTGAAAAACGTTAATTACTTATTATTCAACATTTTGCAATAGTAGTGTTTAACGGACATCATGGGATGGCGGGTCAAGCCCGCCATGACAGAGACTTTGTTATTTGTTAATTATTTAAAAGATTATCTACTGCATTGACCAGAAAAATATAGCTGGCGCCTAAATTAACGACATATTCGTTTTCGCCCCAGAAGAAAGGCCAGTCTTCTTTATTTTCCGGAAAATCCGGTTTCAGAATCAGTACTCCGGGAACAATGCCGCCGGCAAGGAAAGTGAAATCCGCCCGGTTATTTCCGTAAGCAACTCTTTTGGAAGAAGAACCTACGGCAGAAACGAAGGATATATCGCTGTCGGGATGCGTTCCGTAAATGTAATTCAACCCTCTAAAAACATATTCCTTATCCACCAATTCGGGAAATTGCCGATGCAACAGGTAACAGGTGATCGCGCTCTGGATAACACCTCCGTTTCCCGCCCATCCTCCGGTGGAAATAAAAACGCCGAAAGGATTTTGATTGAAGGCAGCCAAATTATCCATATAAATTTTTACCTGCGGTTCCACTTGTTTCTTAAATGGTTCGTCCATGAGGGGAATCGCTTGTGCGATCAATCCGGCAAACCATCCGAATTTGTCCTGTATGGCCGGATACATTTCATTGATACGTTGCTTGTAACGTTCCTCTCCCGTTGCTTGCAATAATTCAACCGCAGCGCGAAATTCTTCCGGCTCCAGTGCGCCCCCTATGGTATTGAGACCTTTATAGACGAATATATCCGGTTCATGAGTATGTTCTTCCGTCCAAATTTTCTGAGCATACTGCAAACATTCGGCAGCCAAATCGGCATTGTAGCTTTTCAGCGCACGACTTGCAGATGCCAATGCAGCGGCCTGGCCGTAATTCAGCGGCGTGGATTTATTCGTGAATGCCCAACGGTCATCCTCGTTACCCTTGATATTGTCTGTCTTATTCACCGCATCACCCAAATGACGATATTGTTCGATGTGCGATTCCACGATACCATTTACGGCATAACCTACGGATTTCTGTTGCGCCAGCAATTGCATAACTCCATGTTCAATCTGTTGGAGAATATCCGGTTGTCCGTCGGGAACGTGTATTTCCACCGACCGGGTCTTTTGGTTGATAGTCGTTTCGTCCCGGTCGATGCCAAACTGCTCATAGATACGCACTAAATCCATAATTACGGCATGTTGTGTTTGCGTACGAATATCGAAATCGCCGGCATCGTACCAGCCGCCTACATTCAATCTGGGAATATGTTCCAAAGGTTTGTATTTATTGCCGGTAGTTGCACCTTGTGCATACAAATCAAAATGATGATGATTGATGGGAGCTTGCAAGGCATCGTCCTGATGGGAATCGCCATGCCACACCCGGTAGGCTTCCCGTACAAACATGTGATCCATCTGAATGGGATAATACACATCAAGTGTGGGATGCCAGGCGGTTTGATACACGTTTGCATCCACACGGAAAGGCGCCGTTACCACATCGCCGTATTGCAGGCGATAAATGCCCGGCTCTTTTATCGAAGAGAAATCAAATGTAAGATAATTATACCGTAAATACCGGCCCCAAGGTTTAGGATTTTCACTCAAAACCTTCGTAATGCTTCCATCGTTGTTCACCTTGAGTAATTGCACCGGAGATTCTCGTTCGTCATTTTTATCCAATTCAATGACCGCAACTTTTTGTTGATCAGGATGATAGCCTACCTGCGAATGCGCAATAACCGGTTTTCGTATCCAATCTTTTTGGGTTTCGGCGGTAATAAACCATTCGACAATCTTCCCTGATTTACCGGCAGGCAATAGACTGCGCACCACAAACCAACCGTTTTGGGCTTTGTTCCGGCCATCAAATAAAAGGAGTTCATTTTCAGAGCTAATCGTAATATGCCTTTCCGTATCTTCCGGAGCCAGGTCAATCTTTTTTCCCGAAGCTAAAGGCGCCGGTTCTGTTTCTCCGTTAATCGTTTGCATATTACTGCTTGGATACAAGGGAAAAACGCCGTTTGTTTCGTCCGTAATAAATGATTTTCCGAAATAGGCGGAAGGCAGAAATTCGAGATTCAATCCGGCGATACCGTTTAAGGCTTCCGGAATGGCTTGGTCGGAATATACGCTCACATAGACCCCTCCGTCTCGGGCTTCGCCCCGGATGCTGTATTGAAAATCGTATTTGGAATATTTCAGCACCGCTTCAATGCGCTGGTTTTCCCGGTCTATTTTTCGTTCCACAAATTCGGGAATGGCATCCCATTGTCCCGGAGTCGGGTTCAAACGGACATCGCCATTGGTAACCGTGCGGACACCATGATGGATGATTTCTACCCCGCTTATTTTGGCATCATCGAACGAACCGTCGTACCAATTGCTGAAAACCATGACGTTCAGTCCTCTCGTTTCAAAATAGCCGGAATCGTTGAGAGCAATTTGTTCCTGATTGGAGCGGGATGCCTGATGTTGGCAGCTGGGTAATAGGAGGACTATTAGTCCTGCCAAAGATAAAATAAATCCCTTGTAATTAAGATGTTGCATATTCATTTGTTTGTAATTTTTTATTTTATTTTTTTAGAAATCCTGTCATTGCGGGCTTGACCCGCAATCCCAAGATGTGCGTTAAACTCTAACGATGCAAGTTGTTGATAATAGTAATTAACGATTTTCAGGAGATTGCGGGTCAAGCCCGCAATGACAAGACAAGGTACTCTATTATTTCGTTTGAAAGGGCGATGCGGGCAATCCCTCTTTATTATACAAATTCGCTCCCTCCGGGTTATTCGCCCAGGCATAACGCACTTTTACCGGCTGGGAAATTTCGTCATTCCAAACAACTACCTGATTTCCGTTTATGCTTGCTTTCGACAGTTTGAAAATGCCATCGGCGCCTGCTACGGCAAAGCCTTTGAGTTCGTCCACCGGCCTTAAATCGTTGGTGCCTTCCTTGAAAGAAAGGATGATTTTATTTCCTTCTATTTTAGCCGATTGATAAACCGGACCATCCGTTATTATCTTTTCGCCGTAAGCTAATTTCCGGGCTTGTAATGCCAAGCGTTTGCCTACATCTTTTTTGTTCAGCGGATGAATATCGTTCCATTCGCCCAAGTCAATTGCAACGGCTAAACCGGTATTGGGAATGGTTTTTGAAAGTTCCAATTGCACGTTCCTTAATTCCGCCCAACCGCTATTCTGTTGCAACAAAGCCGATTCCATAAAATTAGCTAACTGCACAATCAAGAAAGGCAATTCGGCTTTCCACAGGCTGCGCCAATCGCTGATAAGTGTGGACATTAAACCGTAATATTCAGCCGGTCGGCCGGTATTCGATTCACCCTGATACCAGAGAAAACCCTTAGTCGCAAAGTTTTTCAAGGGAAAAATCATGGCATTGTAAAGTCCGGTCGGTTTGTATTGGAAGGTGATTCCGCCGCCACTTGCTGCCGGCATCACAGCCCCGACATTATATTTCCATTCTCCTTCGAGACTGATTTCCTGATTGTTGAATACTATTTTGTAGGGTTTATTTTTTACAAATTCGGGGAAACCGCCTTGACTGACCAAACGCACCGTAACCAGATTTTTCCCTGCTTTGAGTACGCCCGGCGGCACCGGATAGTTGCGCGGAGGATATTGGTAACCGGTAGTACCGACAAATACACCGTTTACAAACACAGAATCGGCATCCACGATACGTCCCATGTAAAGCATTGCGGCTTGATTTGCCCAACCGGCAGGAATTTCCACTTCTTTCCGGAACCAGAAAACACCATTGGCAGGATACAATCCGTTTTTCCCCCAACTATTGTCTAATAAATCGGTCGTTGGCCAGGAATTATCGTTATAAGCGGGCGAAGACCATTTGACTGTTTCATTTAAACCCTTGTCTTGTTCATTTAATATCGTATGCCAGCGGCGACCCGGCAAGGAACCCAAACGTTGCATTTCGGCCACAAATTCATCCGATTGACAGATGCGCATATCGTTCAACAGGGCGGGAAAAGGCTTCAATGCTTCCTCACTTATCCAGGCTTCGGCAGGCGAACCGCCTACGCTGGAATTAATCAATCCGACCGGAACTCCTGTCTTTTCGTACATTTCTTTTCCAAAAAAATAGGCGACAGCAGAAACATCTTGTGCTGTTTCCGGAGTTAAATCCACCCAATTACAAGGAGGCACCTCTGCTTGCGGTCCGTGAAAATTATACGTTAAAGGTATTTTTACATAGCGGATATTGGGATTGGAATAGTGGCTTATTTCGTCGCCAAACATCGACATTACCCGTGAAATGGGTGTTTCCATATTCGACTGTCCGGAGCAAATCCAGACGTCTCCTATCAGAATGTCCTTGACGGTAAGGGTATTACTTGCTTGAAGCGTCATCGTATAAGGACCTCCGGCTTTTTGAGGCGGCAATTGAATTTCCCAATTTCCATCCTTGTCCGCCACCGTTTTGTAAGCGGAGCCGGTGAAATTCAAACGAACCGCTTCATTGGGCGAAGCCCAGCCCCAAATTTTGACAGGTGCATCGCGCTGCACGATCATGCCGTCGCTGATTAACTGTGGTAACCGGATTTGTCCGAAAGCGGAAATTGCGGTGAAAAATAAGACAAGGAACAGTCCTGTTTTATACAATGTTTTCATACGTATTTGAATTTAAGAATTTTCAAAAGTACATAAAATAGAAATAAAGTAGTCATTTATTTGACAATTATCTTTTGCGCATAACTGTGGCCACCGTTTTTAACATTCACTATATAAACACTTGCGGGAGGTACCGAAAATTGCAAAGAGGAATTGGACACAGTACTCTTTCCTACTTTTCTTCCGAGAAGATCCGTTATTTGCACTTCTGAATTGACAGGTGCCAGGACATCGATCTTTCCTTTTTCCGAAGAATATATTTTCCCCGTCCAATCCGCATAGACCGGTTTGATACTGACGTTGCCCTCCATATCCGTATCATCGAAAATAATATCATCAATGTAGTAGGTTTTATCTGCAATATATCCCATATCGAATGCTAACTTAACGGTAGAGCCGTTTGCAACCAAATTGGTATAAGTAATTTGTTGCCATGCACTGCCTACTTCAAAATCATTCCAATAGGTTCCACCCAATGCTCCGTTGCCGGCTGTAGAAATTCGACCTTTTCCGCCACCGCCTACGGCACGTACCCAAAAAGTAACCGTATAGGTATGTCCTGAATGGATTTCAACATCCGGAGTCGTTACCTGAACACTCCAAGCGCTTGTACTTGATCCGTTTACCATTTTAAGTGCATAGTTTCCCTCATGTTTATCTTCTTGTGTAATGTCGATACCTGCTCCCGGATTTAGTTTGGACCAGTCGTTGATATTTCCATTTTCAAAATCTAATTTGATATATTTTTGCGGAGGCTGGCAATCGGTTTCCGCTCCGCCAAAACCGGAAGTAGGGATGGCAGCAGGATCGTTCGTAATCAGAATCCGGTCTAATTTGGTACCGGCTTCAGCGTAAGCGATTGTAAACGTGTGGGTACCTTTAGGCAAAGGGCTGTTGGCGATCAAGGGAACCCATTGCCATTGTCCGTAAGTATCCAAATAATCGTAAAGTACAAAATCTTCATTATCTATTTTTGCCCAAAAAGTATTGGAATTGCTGTTCGGACAATTGGCGCGCAGGATAACATAAAATTCTCCGTTATTCTCCGTGTCAAAAGTAATTTTAAGTTGTCCGTTTGCACCCGGCGCTTCTGTAACGCTGCTCAAACCACTGCCTGCTGTTACATATTTACCACCGGAAGCGTTCGCATCGCTCTCTACAACGAAACCACTTCCCAAAGTTCCGCAAGCCGTTGTTTCCGGTTCATACCAGAAATTTTGCGGTACTATTGCCGGTTGTGTTACATTAGCCCACTCCTTGATCCAAAATTGATAATCTACATCTTGAAAGGGCGATGTTAAAATCTCCGTATTCACCGTGTTGTCGTTATACAAAAACCGTTTGATAAAAGTATCTGCAGCGTCTGTTTGGCTGGTGGGAGCGGCACAATGGTCGTGTCCACCCGTAAAATCCCATCCTATCCGATCTTCTACGCCAAACTTTTTCCATACTTCGCGGGCAGCCACACAGGAAACGTATCCGGACGGATCTGCCAGCCAGTCGATGGTAGCATTTCCCAAAACCAAAACGGCACGGGGCGCTATCATCGCAACCAATTCGTGATGGTCGTGCGGCAAGCGGTCCACTTTCCCTTTAAAATTATCCCGCATCGCCGGCAAGAACCATGAATAATCCGTGTTGTCGATTTTCTCCACATTACCGATTGATTCCGAAACGCGCCAGGCAGCCGCACCTCCACCGCCGGGTTCCTGAGCAATGGTGAGCGCAATACGTTCATCGAAAGCACCGCCAAACAAGGCTAATTTCCCATAACGGGAACAGCCGGTGATGCCAATATGCGCTAAATCGATTTTCATTTGCGACTGCACTAATTCCAAGCCGTCAATGAGGCGGCTCACCCCCCAAGACCAGGCAGCGTAGTGACCGGCTTGGATTCCATACATGTCGTAAAAGGCGCCGGTATTGGCTTGACCATCTATAGCCACTTGACCGGGATCGTAATTAATTTGTATGCAATTGGCAAAAAGCGAAGCAGGCAAACTGCCGGTAGCGCCGCTAATACCTATCACGGTGGGAAAAGGTCCGGTTCCGGCAGGTATATTTACGATGGAAGACAATTTAAGCGTTTTCCCGTTTTCAACGATTGTTACCGAAAAAAAATTGTCCTTGTGTTCTGTATTGATGTAATTGTCATCGGTCAGGTGAAGATACCATTCCGGGTCGTTAAAATCAATGGTTGACCAATCCAGTTCTTGCGTGTAATACACCGAATCGGGCGTGAAAGTTGCCGTGATATTGGCCGGACGAGTCGGTCTAAAGCCGATTTCGTAGTTTTCAATTTCCAACTTGATTTCGTTGCGCCGGCACGACCAGTCGTTCAGGGTATTGACAAAGCTTTGCCCGTTTGAAAATTCAAACGGATTGGGTAAACGAATGATGGAAGGCAAATCAGCCGGAGCGGGTAAAGCCGGAACCGTACAGCTTGCACCTGTATTCTCCACGCTATAAACAAGAGGCGGAGAAGTTTGAGCGAACACACTTGCCGTCAGAAAAATGTTTACCAACAGCGTTAACAAAGTAATTTTTGTTTTCATGAATTTTAAAATAAACGGTTTAACAATCAAAAATATATACGTGAATTCACGGAAGTAAAATTACGAATAATCTGTTTTTATCAATGTTTCAGAATGTAACAATAAGTATTATACAGATTATATTTATTCTCTTTGATGTTACAATAATTTTTACGCCGATTAAATACGTGTTAAAGGAGTTGCACACCGGCAACTCCTTTTTAAGACTAATAATCAAAAGATTATTACGTGTTCAATGTATTTTTAATATCCCGGATTTTGATAAGCTTTTACATCTGCTTCCGGCATATCCAACCGGTCTAATTGTCCTTGCGGAATCGGGCGCAGATAATGGAATGCCTTGATATTACGAGTAAACGTTTTCGGTTCATGGGAACCGGCATCGGCAATTTGATACGTACCGGCAATTTCTTCCCATTTTTGTGTACGTACCAAGTCAAACCAACGATAACCTTCGCCGAAGAACTCACGTGAACGTTCTGCCAAGATATAATTAAGATCGATCGTAGCAGGAGTAGCAGCAATCAGAGCAGCACTATGATCTTCCACTTTTGCTGCATTATCAGCATTGCTAAAACTCCATTTTCCGGCTCTTGCACGAAGTACGTTTACTAAATCTCTTGCACCTAAATTCGCTTTCGGGCTTGCACCTTTTACAACTGCCTCGGCAGCCACCAAGTAGAGTTCCGAGAATTTAGCGATGTCGAACGGACGACAAGTACTTCCGTTAGGTGTTCCTAATCCGGTGCCATTGTCGGTACGATGGGTTCCTATCTTCCAAAGTCCCGGATAATACTGACGGTTGATGCCGTTAGGAGAAATAACGTAATCAGCCCTTGCCGGTATTACACCAGCTCCGACATTGCTAATATTCCTATTTGTATTATCCTTATTATCGGCAGAAGGATAAGTAATAGAAGCAGCTAAAGCTTCATCCGGTAAGAAAGTGAGTATTGCATCTCCGAGTCCGAGATTTATGCCTACTGCGCCGATGCTATTGTTGCCCGGATATACCGGCAAGGCATTAGCATTATACAAAACAGTCGAAGTATTATTTTTTTGCCAATTGGCATGGAAAACGCTTGTAAATGTACCGTCATAACGGGAGTCATTGGTTTTGTCGGCAAATGTATTGGTAAATACGCCAATAGGAGGAGCCATACGAGTCCACGGACGACCACCCCATTGAGCGGCTTCACGAGGAACAGAACTTACAGTATAATTAGGTATTTTGTTCCCTGATATATCTAAAGAATCTACTGTTTCGTTTGGAGCAGCCTTCTTTAAATAAGTCTTACCATCCCAACTTCTTAAATTTTCCATCTGTGGTGTTACCATCCAAGAGGCAAAATTATCAGGAGCTTCTCCATTTGCGTAACCAAAATCAATTCCACCGTTATATTGTTGGCTTGCATTGGTATGGTCGGCGAACAATAAGATTTCGTTGTTACGATCGTTTGATGCTAAATGCACTTGATAATAGGTATCCATCAATTTGAAAGGACCCGGGTTAGCGATCGCTTCTGTAGCTACATTGTAAGCTTCCTGATAATACCAAGAGGCAGGATGTCCATCGGGATCTGTTCTCGGAGCTTCGGGATAAGTAGAAATACCTTTAGGATTTTCCAGCCACCATCCATAAGTCAGATACGCTTTCGCCAAATAGAGACGAGCTACTGTTTTTGTGGCAGCACCGATAATACGAGGTGCATCAGGAAGATCAAGTATTGCTTGTTTCAAATCCGGGAATATCCCTATTGTATAAACTTCCGGCACCGTATTACGCGTGGATACTCTAACGGTAGAAGTATTGAATTTTAAGTTACCTGCGCCCAAATCCAGAGGCACGCCACCAAAAGTTTGTACCAAATAGAAATAGTCGAATGCGCGGAAGAACCGGGCTTCTGCTATCAAAGACGGAGCCAATCCTACTGCTTCAGCATTTTCGATTACACCACTTGCCGTATTGATATTGGGAAATGCGGCATTCCAAAGAACATCAGCACGAGAGGAAGAGGGGGTCATTGTCCCGCCACTGGTCATATCGGCATCCTTAAAGTTAGCATCAGCGCTGGCTGCCCAAGTATATTCGTCAGTACCGGTAAGGGTGATATTATAGTAATAACCTTGTCCAAAAATGTAGCGCAAATGAGCATACATGGAGGTCAAGCCACTTTCCACACCTTCCTTAGTGGTAAAAAACCCGGGGTCATAAGTTGCTCGCGGCTCTTCCACTAAAATATCGGAGCAAGCCATCGACAAGAGCGATAGCATGAAAGCTCCTATCATCACTTTTATATTTATTTTTTTCATCATTGTTGTATTTAGATTTTATTAAAATGTTAAATTAAGACCTACCAAATAGCTGCGCGTAGATGGAGTATTGGTACCGATAGTCAAAATACGTTCGGTAGCTAAGCCTGTTGTTACTGCTGAATTCGCATTATTTCCCGATCCATAAGAGTTCGTTTCCGGATCCATACCCGATTGTTTCGTGTAGGGAGCGAACAATACAAATGGATTCAACACAGATGCGTAAATACGCAAGTTGGAAATACCCAAGTTTTTGACTGCCGGTTGATTGAAAGTGTAACCCAAAGTGATCGTACGCACTTTCAAATAAGAAGCATCGAACAAGGCAAGCGTGTTACCATATTTAGGATTATCACCGCTAATCAAACTACCGGGTCTCGGATATCTTGCACCGGTATTTTCTTCTGTCCAATAGTCCACATCCACCTGACCACGACGTCCGGTCAACATATTGAGATAACCGTTAGCTGCATACAATGAACTGATGAGTTGACCGCCATGCTTGAAAGCGCCAATCACGCTCAAATCAAATCCTTTATAAGACACAGCTGTATTGAAACCACCTTGAAAGTCGGGATCCATTTCTATCACTTGTCGATCAGCACCTCCACCATCCAATGCTCTTGTTGGTGTGCCGTCTTCATTATAGTCACCGAGATATTCTATCTTAATCATTCCTATTCTTGCCAGCCTGTTTTTCTCTGTTTCCGCAGGGTTGTTAGCCACTGTATAAGGCTCTAATATGTCAAGATAGGGATCACCTTCTTGCCAAAGTCCAATGTACTTAGGTGCGTAGATTACATTGATAGGCTTACCTACAAACCATGCTTGATCTATGTTTTGCAACTCACCGGAAGCAAGGGATACAATTTTGTTCTTGTTCGTATAGAAGTTGATACCGGCAGTCCAAGTCCAACCATTGAGATTGTCTAAAATTGTGCCGTTGAGCGAAAGTTCCAAACCTTTGTTTTGAGTATTCCCGGCGTTTGCCATATAACTGGTTACACCCGAGGTAACAGGTAAACTGATAGGTAACAAAACATCTTTGGTATCTGTTATATAATACTCTGCCGTACCGGACAAACGATTGTGGAATAACGAAAAATCTATACCGTAGTTCCAAGTGGTAGAAAATTCCCAACCTAATTTGTCATTTGGGGATGTACTTACATAAGTACCTGTAATAAAACCGGTATTCGCATCTCCGAAGTTATACGGCCGGGTACCCAAACTTCCACGCGTTTGATAAGGATCAATGGCTTGATTGGATGTTTCTCCATATCCTATTCTTACTTTCAAATTATCTAACCAGTCTGCGTTTTCCATGAATTTTTCCCGGTTAACATTCCATCCGGCAGATATAGCCGGATAAGTATGGCCTTGATGTCCGGGCGCCAACCGGGAAGATTTGTCGTTACGAAGAGCAGCCGAAATCATATAACGATTGTCATACGAATACATGACACGAGCCATCCATGATTCCAATCCGTACTTCTGATATTCTTGTTGCGCAGGATCTATCGTTCTTTCTCCATCCGTGCGTCCTAAATTCCACCATTGAAATTGGGATGCAACTCCTCTTGCCGCCATCTGAGAGCGATTGTACAGGGTTTCTTCAGCGGAGTACATGGCCACTGCATTTACTTGATGTATATCAGCAAAAGTACGATCGTAAGTCAATAAATTTTCAACCGCCCAATTCGTATTCATCCGGTTGGTAACCGTTCCGGAAGATGGGTTATCCGCCGAGGCATTGTTAATTCCCTGTCCCGTATAAGATCCGCCGGTGGACATACGCAAGTTTAATCCCACATTGATGCGATATTTCAATCCTTCCACCCAAGGTGCATTTACCTCGGCATAAACGTTATTATAAGTTCCCAATCCTCTGGTTTGGCTGAGTATATTATCTTTATTGGCTTCTATCACATCTCTTGTATATACCCAAGCGCCTTTATCTGCCGGCATATCTACCGTTCGTTTCCAACTACCGTCTTCATTATACGGATTGAGTAACGGCGACATCTGCAACACTTGATAGATACCTCCGGAACTCCGGCGGTCTATTACATTGTAGTTAGTATTCGTAGTAAAACCGAGTTTAAAGATACCCACTTTTTGATCTAAGCTACCACGCAATGAAAGACGGTTGTAACCTTCCAACGGCACAACGCCTTTATCATCATAATAGCCAATGCCGAAGTTATAAGAATTGCTTTCAGTTCCACCCGAAACCGCCACATCATGACTTTGCACTGTACCTGTTTGAAAGAATAAATCTTGCCAATCGGTATTTTCCGCCGTTTCATCTGCTGTATTGTTTTTATATGCATCCAAGTTCGCATAAGCACGCATTTCAGCATATTTCGGACCTTCCATCATATCGAATTTGGAAAAAATCTCCCTTGCTCCAAAATAGCCATTATAGTTTACTCTTGCTTTTTGACCGGTTTGTCCTCTGTTTGTTGATATCAAGAGTACACCATTGGCGCCACGCGATCCATAAATAGCGGTTGACGAAGCATCTTTTAGAATATCCATACTCTTGATGTCATTCGGATTGATGTCGCTGAGGCTTCCATTAAAAGGAATACCGTCCAAAACGATCAACGGATCATTGGTAGCGCCAAGCGAGCGTGTACCACGAATACGGATTTGCATTTCATCACCCGGTTTAGAGGATGTTTGTTGCATATCCACACCGGCAATACGTCCTTGCAAGGCTTGTGCTACATTGGTGGCTGCAACTGCACGGATGTTGTCACCGCTCATAGACGCAACAGATCCGGTCACCGCCTCTCTCCGTTGAGAGCCATAACCAATAACGACTACTTCATCCAATGCTTTGGTGTCTTCTTCCAATATCACATCTATCCGTGTCTTTCCTTGTACATTCACAGACTGAGTGATATAACCTATATAGGAGAATTGCAGGACAGCGTTACCCGCTGCATTCAGCGAATATTGTCCGTCAAGATCGGTAACTGCACCGTGTGTAGTTCCTTGTTCCACGACACTTACGCCAATAAGCGCCTCACCGTTTTTATCCTTTACCGTACCGGTTACGGATGTATTCTGGGCAGAAAGCCAGAAAGGAATAAAAATAAACAATAACAGAAACCGGATGGGTTTCGAAATGATAGAGTTTTTCATAATGAATAATTAATAAATATGTGTTTGTATCTCATATTCGGATTAACAAAGGCAAAAATAGAGCTATTTTCTGTAACGTACAGGCAAGTACCGTTACGAATACTTTCAGCTATGTTACATTTTCAGTATTCTTGCTCCGTTTTCCTGTTCTTCGATAGTTACAAACACGGTACCGGCCGGAAGTAATGGTTCTATTTTGTCCGGCCATTCGATAAAACACAAGGCGCCGCTGGCGAAATAATCTTCCGTACCTATGTTACAGGCTTCCTGAAGGGTGTTGATCCGGTAGAAATCGAAATGATAAATCAATTCGGCGGTGGTTTCCGAACGGTATTCGTTGACAATGGCAAAGGTGGGACTGTTGATGACATCCGTTACGCCTAATGCTTCACATACGGCTTTGATAAAAGTGGTTTTGCCTGCTCCCATGGTTCCGCTAAATGCAAAAACGGTATGGTCTCCCATGGAAGCGATAAATTCTTGAGCAGCGCCGGCTATGGACTCGAGCGAATGGATGGGAATTATTTTCATTGTATTACTTTTGTTTGTGCAACAAAAGTAATACAATTTACCGGTTTTTTACTTGGATTTATCAACCAATGCAGCGGTTGCCGCAAATTTCTTTACGGAAGCAATCCCTATTTTACGAGTAGCTTCATTTTCATACAGTTGGCTTCTTCCGATGATTTCTCCGTTTCCGGCTTTCAATACGAAATATACCTTGGTAGTCGGATAGTCAATTAATTTTAAAAACTTAGTAGCAACTAACGAATTTTTCCGTACGGATTCAATCCCTTTTTTGCAATTTTCCTTGGTGGTGTACCCTTCACTGGTCAAAATCACTTCATTGTTCGGCGCTATCAGGTTGAACATGAAATGATCGTTCTTTCTCAATTTGATTTCAAATTTTGCTTCGCGTGCCATAATAATAAATTTTAATTTGTTGGTAATAAATAGTTTTTAATTAACCTTTTTATTGTAATTTTGCAACTATAAAACAAAAACAACAAATAAACATAAAAAGTTTTTAGAACAGATGCAATTAACAGCAAAATTAACACAAGTCCTTCCTCCGGAATCGGGAATGGGTAAAAACGGGGAATGGAAAAAGCAAAGTATTATCGTAGAAACAGATGGGCAATATCCTAAAAAAATATGCATCACGGCTTGGGGTGATAAGATTAATCCTTCCCAATTGCAATTGGGCAACACGCTGACAGTTGATTTCGATATCGAAAGCCGGGAATTCAATGGCCGCTGGTACACCGACGTGAAAGCATGGAAAATCGAAACGGCCGGCGCAACGATGCCGGAAGCGGCGATACCTGCCCCTCCGGCAGATTATTTGCTGCCCGAACCTCCGGTAGCGGCCCCGGCGCCTGATTTTGATGATTTACCTTTTTAAAATTCCAAATAAGGTGTAATCCGGATCCAATCGTCGTCAGTAAATTCGTCCAACAATTTTAAATCTTCGGTGCCGCTCAATGTTCCTTTTTTCTTCCGCATTTCTATAATCACTTTCGCTTGATAGAAATTAAGATAAGGATGGGCTTTTAATTTATCCAACGAAGCGCTATTGACCGGAATATGCGTAATTTCATCCGGATTTACTTTTAAATAAGGTGTAATCTTGGCATAGAGTTCTTCGTACATGCCATATACTTCCTGCAATTGTTCGATCCGGTGATAACCTCCCAACAGGTTTTTATAACTGATAATCCGTTTGGCAAAAGCGGAACCAATGCCCGGAATGTGCATTAAATCCAAGGAATCGGCTGTATTCAGTTCGATGACCGTGCCTTCCGAAAATTTTTCCGGTTTGGGATAAGCTGCGGAAGCCGGGCGAACGTCCGTTTTTTTTTCGGGCGCATAATACGTTCTTTTCTCCTGTTGTTGAGGCGGATTGGAATACGATTGACGGGTTTGCTTTTGGGGTGTGTTGTTGTACAAAGGAGCGTAAGCCGGTTGCTCCGGGATTCCGGATGATGCGTTTTCCTGCACTCCATTTGTTTCCGTCCATTCCGGAGCTTCCAACGGTTGGGGTTTTGCCGGAGAAAAAATCCATTTTCCCAGGAAAATACCGGCGATCAATACAATTAAAAGAAAAATTCCCTGGCGTTCGCGTTTTGAAAAATAAAAAAAATCTTTCCAAGACATAGTTATGAGTTATAATAATGTTGATATCCTATTGGTCTCCTTGGTGATTCTGCTAATTTCTTTTGCTCTGCCAATTCCGTAAGGGCTTGATATACTTCATTGAACTGCATGTCGGTTTCAGACATAAAATTTTCCAACTTCCGGTTGAGTTCGGCATATCCTAATGCATATTGGCGCAGAGCAACAAACGCTCTTACTATTGTAAGATTTACAGCAATGGCAAAAGGGCTGTGTAATACACTTGACAATTGGGCTACACCTTGTTCGGTAAAAGCAAAAGGAAGGTAACGGCTACCACCTCTTTTTTCTGTAGTTGAATTGTCGTTTTGTTTTGAGGTGCCAATTTGGCACCTCAAAATTTCACACTCATTTTCAGTGAGTTCAAACATAAAATCGAGGGGAAAACGTTCAATATTGCGCCTGACCGCCCGTTTTAATTGTTTTGTTTCTACTTGGTAAATTTCTGCAAGATCAGAGTCTAACATTACTTTTTGGCCTCTGATTTCATAAATGCAGTTTTGGATAACTTGTAATTCCATATTTTAGTTTTTTGTTACATAATTTTCCCGTCTTTCATGTGAATAATCCGGTCTGTGAGTTTTGCTAAATCTTCATCATGTGTAACAATGACAAAAGTTTGATTAAACCGGTCTCGCAAATCGAAAAACAACTGATGCAGTTCGGCTTTGTTTTGCGTATCCAAGCTGCCCGAAGGTTCGTCTGCAAAGATGACGGAAGGATTATTGACCAAGGCGCGGGCTACGGCTACGCGTTGTTTTTCCCCTCCGGAAAGAGCCGCCGGTTTGTGTTCCGTCCGGTCGGATAATCCCAGAAAATCCAGTATTTCTTTGGCTTTCTTTTCGGCTTCGGCTTGTTTGACATTTCCGATTAAGGCGGGAATCATCACATTTTCCAAGGCGGTAAACTCCGGCAGCAGTTGGTGGAATTGGAAGACAAAACCGATATTCTTATTGCGGAAAGCAGCCAGTTCTTTGTCTTTCAATTTATTAACATTCACTTTTTCGTAAAGGATTTCACCGGAACCGGGTTTGTCCAGGGTGCCCATAATCTGGAGCAAAGTCGTTTTTCCGGCACCGCTCGGGCCTACTATGGAGACAATTTCTCCTTGGGAAATCGTCAAATCAATCCCCTTTAAGACTTGCAGGTCACCGAAAGTCTTCGTTATATTTTTGCAACTGATCATTCCAATTTGTCAATAATTTCGCAAATATAGGGAAAGATAATGAGATAAATGTATATCTTTGCAATTGTTATTAAAAAAAATAAATAATCACATGAAACGGATAACATTTTTAATTTTATCTTTTTTTATTTTTAGTCATTTATCCTTTGGGCAAAGCCGGATGAAGTTTGATTTTCCCGCGTATGCGGAAAAAAGTTTACAGTTGTATTATTCGTATGGAAGTAAGGTCGATTCGGTTATAGTCGCGTTGAATAAAACCGGTCAGGCGGATGTCAATTTTCCGGACAAAGATTTCCACGGATTTATACAGTTGGCCGACAGGGGAGTCGAATTGACCGAATTCATTGTCGGTGAACCGGCATTAAACATTGTTTGTCAGGCTCCGGTGGCCAATACCCAGACCATCTCCTTTCCCGGATCGGATGAAAATGCCTTTTTTCATACCAATCTGAATCTCCAGTCACAGCTTACGGCAAAGTTGGGTTGGTTACAAGCCGGATACCAGTTTTATGGATATAATCCCGGAGTAATTACTTTTGTACAACAAGAAAGTAAGAATATTCAGGATTCCATTCAGACATTGACTTATACGATTGATCATTCCCCTTTGTATGCTGCCCGTTTTATACAATGGGTCGGTTTTCTTAACCGGATGTATGAAGCCCGGCAACAAAGAGATCCGGCAAAAATACAGGCAGCCATTAGTGAAATGGAAACTACGGCGGATATTAACACCTTATATACGGCAGGGCAACTGTGGAATACGGCTTCCGATATTTATTTTAGCCTGTTCGGTCAAACGGAAACTCCGAATGCACAAGTCGAATATGCTTTGTCTATTAATCGTATAGCCGCCCGGCTTTCCGGGGGAGTTCAAGAAAGTTTCTTTGCAGCGGCAGTAGTGCAATGCGAACGGTACCAATGGACGCAAGCCCAGGAAATGATTGTTCAACAGATTGCTTTGTCGTATGAAAATATAGATACACTCAGCCCTCGCTTGCAACGTTTACTCGGAACGCAGAAAACCCGAAAGGGAGCGCCTGCTCCGGAGATTATGGGATTGACCCAGCCGGTTAATCAAGCCTTATTAGTTATTTTTTATGAATCGGGATGTGGTCACTGCCAAGCACAGTTAGCGATACTGAAAGAAAATTATCCGGCTATCCGCGATCAAGGGGTCCGGGTGGTTACCATTTCTGCCGACGAATCGCAGGAAGTGTATGAGTATCATTCCAAAGATTTTCCCTGGCCGGATAAATTGTGTGATTATAAAGGATTTGCAGGCGTAAACTTTATCAATTATGGTGTCCTTGGTACGCCGGGTATTTATATGATTGATAAAGACGGTATTCTGCTGGGACGTTACGGAACGATCTTGGATACCGGTGTATTGAATTGAAAAATAATTTTTACTTTTATAAATCATAAACCTAAAACGCAATAAAAATGGAATTACAAACTATCCAAAACAGAATTCATGAGATTAGACAATACAAAGTAATGTTAGACTATGATTTAGCAGAAATGTATGGTATAAAAACCAAAGTCTTGAAGCAAGCTGTTAAACGGAATATCCAACGATTTCCGCCGGATTTTATGTTTGAGTTATCAAATAAAGAGTTATATGAACTGGTCACAGATTGTGACCGGTTTCCTGAAGCTCTTAAGCACAGTTCTGTTAATCCTATGGTTTTTACCGAGCAAGGAGTTGCCATGTTATCAAGTGTTCTGAGAAGTGAAACCGCTATTGAAACAAATATAATGATCATGCGTACATTTGCTGCTATACGTCAATATATATCAGGATACGCCGAACTCAAGCGACAACTTAAGGACTTCATGGATACAACTAATATGCAGTTTAGTGATGTATATCAAGCATTAACAGAATTGACAGAACAAAAGCATTTGGAAAATAAACCTCGTAATCCAATTGGTTATTATTGAAATAAACGAAACTATTCGTTTATTTGAGAGGATGTTTTCAAAAAAATAACTTACTTTGCAAAATAAATGAAATTTTATAATATATGGCACAGCAAGAAGATGTTTTTAAAAAATTAGTATCCCATTGTAAAGAATATGGTTTTGTATTTCCGTCATCGGAAATTTACGATGGATTGGGCGCCGTTTACGATTACGGACAAAACGGTGTGGAACTGAAAAATAATATCAAAAAATACTGGTGGGACAGCATGACCCTCTTGAACGAAAATGTGGTGGGGATTGATTCCGCTATTTTCATGCACCCGACCATTTGGAAAGCTTCCGGTCACGTGGATGCTTTCAACGATCCCTTGATTGACAACAAGGATTCCAAGAAAAGGTATCGCGCCGATGTGTTGATCGAAGAACAGATTGCCAAATACGACGACAAGATTAACAAGGAAGTGGAAAAAGCGGTCAAACGTTTCGGCGAGACTTTCGATGAACAAAAATTCCGCGAAACCAATCCGCGCGTGTTGGAAAACGAAGCGAAAAAGGAAGAATTGCATACCCGCTTTGCGAAAGCATTGAACGATAGCAATTTAGAAGAATTGCGCCAAATCATTTTGGATTACGAAATTGTTTGTCCGATTTCGGGAACCCGCAACTGGACGGAAGTTCGCCAATTCAATTTGATGTTTGCTACCGAAATAGGTTCGACAGCCGACGGCGCCATGAAAATTTATCTCCGTCCGGAAACGGCGCAAGGTATTTTTGTGAACTTTTTGAATGTCCAGAAAAGCGGGCGGATGAAAATTCCTTTCGGTATTGCCCAAATCGGCAAAGCTTTCCGTAACGAAATTGTGGCGCGTCAGTTTGTGTTCCGCATGCGTGAATTTGAACAGATGGAAATGCAGTTTTTTGTGCGCCCGGGAGAAGAACTGAAATGGTTCGAACAATGGAAACAAACCCGTATGAACTGGCACAAAGCTTTGGGATTGGGCGACAAGAAATACCGCTTCCACGATCACGATAAATTGGCGCATTATGCCAATGCCGCCACCGACATCGAGTTTGAAATGCCGTTCGGGTTCAAAGAAGTGGAAGGAATTCATTCCCGTACCGATTTCGATTTGAGCAGTCATGAGAAATATTCGGGAAAAAAGATGCAATACTTTGACCCTGAATTGAACCAATCGTACGTTCCTTACGTTATAGAAACGTCCATCGGCGTGGACCGGATGTTTCTGAGTATTTTGGC
>BNYG01000009.1 GCA_026000155.1 Bacteroidia bacterium
CATTGGGTAAGTGCAGATATTGTTTTAACCAGGATTCCTTTGACTTCCCATAATTTTCAATGTCATTCCAAGACTCTGCACCACAAATGACCGCTGCAAGGGTGATAAAGAGGATGTCTTCCATCAAATGTTCTTTACTCCTATCTACTCGAGGGTCTGTCAACTCTGTAAAATAACTAATCGGTGTTTGCATAGCTCTTTTACTTATATAAACGGAGTAGCAAATAAGTTAGTATTTAAAATTTGTTAAAATCTATTTAAGATGCGTTGGCCCTGTATCCTTTGCTGATTTAAACAACCAATGGTCGCCCGGCTCAACCCATCACGCAGATAGACATAAGCCAAACGACCATTGTTTCAATAGCCTGTATTATTATTCTTAGTCGAATAATTTAAATAGCCGGATTAATTTGAGATACACCGGACACTTAAACCATAACCTTTCGCAGTAGGCTCGGCTGGATGGATCTTCTCCGCATTGACATATAAATGACGGGCAAGAGATCCGAATGAAGTACTAGACCAATAATCTATACGAAAGCCTTCATACACGCGCTCGCCGTCGTTGTAATGGCGATAGCCAGCAGCTGGGAAGTAAAGAGTAGTCGTAGTACCGTCAGGTCTCACGCTAACGCCTCCATAATAGGTGAATTCTTCGAGAGCACCGGCCGTAACCCAGGTATTTGCTTCAGCACGAGCGATCTCATCGGCATCGGCAGTACCGTTAAAGATAGCTGCAAAAGCGGTTTGCGAAGGAACGTGCCAACCTGCCGGACACGGGTCATTTGCGTAGTTGAGTGGTCCCCAAAGATAGTCGTCGGAATGGTACGTATCGGAAAGAGGAGTATCATAACCGTTTGGAAGTTTCCAATCATACGGATATTTAGGAGCATCCGTCCAATTCACATCCGTATTCGTACGGTCGGCAGCTCCCTGTCGTCCCCATTGATGAAATGCACCCAAATTGCCGCTTGCGAAAGTAAAAGGGTCTAATTGCGTATCAACAGAACCCAAGTTATAACACATAAATTTCAACCATCCGCCTGTAACTGTTTTAGCACCGCAACCGATAGCCACGTCAGCTACGTCGGAAGTTACACTGTTACCATTGGCATCGGAAACCACCACATAATAAGAACGCATGCCCCAAGCGGTAACATCCGGACTGTAAGTAGCATCTGTACCCACTTCTGTATCCGGAGCATTCTTATTAGTTGCTTTTTCATACCATTGATACGTCAAACCATCACCGGTAGCCGTCACGCTCAAATCAGCTATGGTAGCTGTGGCAGGACCTTTCGGGTCGCCATTCGTATCAATCAAACGGCTGAAAGAGAAAGCCTTCGGTTGTCCGGTAATGACCGGAGCGGCACTGGCATTGACTTTTAGCCATTTAGTGTCTGTCCATACATAAATTCCCTGACCATCCAACTTATCACTGGTATTGTAAACCACAGTACCATTTTTAGGCGTTTCATCGGTTGCCAATTCCTGTCCAATAGTTTGTAAATTGACCCGAGGAAGTGATAAACCCAAATTACCTGCCGGTACCGGATCGTCTGTCTTATTCAAATCCAGCACAGCCGATTTGTCCGGACCTGTGTCTCCGCCAATCCGAACCTGGCCATTCATACTCGTAGTTATCCCTAAAAAGGATAACACCATCAAAAAAATCATTTTTTTCATTTTCATTCTTTTATATTTATTTATAATTGTGCCCGAAGGGCTGTTAATTCAAATCTGAAACGGAACCGGAAAAAGGCAGGCAATCAACTCCTTTTTTTTGAAAAGACGAATGAAAAAGATGATAAAAAAATTAAAATAAGACTCACCTGCCTCGTCCGGTTACGAAAACTTTTTTTGTATAAAAACATTATTTTCTAAATGTTTTTTATTATGCTTTTTTTGTGTTACTTTTGTAGTCGCTTAAAGTATTGAAAACAAGCGATTTACGAAAACAAATACCCTGTATCTATCGGTTGCTTGCTCAGCAAAATCACAATCATTCGGAATCCATTTTTAAGTATTGGTTGTCAGTAGTTTAATTATAAATTTAGAAGGCAAAAAAAGAGCGAAGAATAACAAATCCGGAATCAGGAGATTGCTGTTATTGTTATAAGATATTGATTGTCAAAAAAATGTAAATTTTCAAATGCAAAATGGAAAGGTTTTTTCGCGAACATTTGTTATATTTATACCATTTAATTATTTGATAATTAATGCATTAAAAAATTCGCACACGATATTGGCATTCACATGAAAACTTGAAAAACCAACAATCGGGAATGACTCATTAAAAATAAAATGATAGATGAATGACTTTCTAATAAAAGAAAATCGTACATTTGCACCTTATAACACGTCAATTGTATGAATGATTCGTTTCCTGCAAAAAAAATATTTGATCCTAAAGACGGATTTCCGGCTTCGAGTTATCTGTCCGGAACGGATTCTTCTTTTTGCGGAACCAAAAAAGTAAAAGGGGAAAAACATTTGGATACCGAAGTCAAAGATATTATGATTGTCTTTTTGATTGAGGGAAAAATTCAATTGTCTTACAATGCGTATTCCGAACAACTGTTTGAAGGGGGATGCATGTTGCTTATCCCGCCGACGCCTCATTTTAACCTGACCATCGTGGAAGATGCGTACATTTATTTTTGCGCTTTCGACCCCAAGGAACAACTCAGCGACGATTTCAGTTTGGAAATGTTGTTGCCTTATCTCGGTGATGAGGAAACGGATAAAATTTATGCGCTTCCCATTAAATCTCCGATACGAAGTTATCTGAATTTGGTGGAAGCCTATCTCCTCGACGGGATTTTTTGTGCCGAATTGAACGAAATCAAGAAAAAAGAAGTGTTCTACCTTTTTCAGATGTATTACCGGAAAGTGGAACTCGCCGCTTTCTTCCAACCGATCCTTAATCAAGATATTCTTTTTAAAGAAAAGGTATTGAAAAATGCAATCAATTCACACAGTGTAAGTGAATTGGCTAATTTGATGCACTATTCCGTTTCGGGTTTCAAAAAGAAATTCGAACGCACTTTCGGGCAACCGGTTTATACCTGGATGCAGGGACGCCGTTCGGCCGTTATCTTAAAAGAATTGAAAGAGAATAAAAAAACGATCAAAGAAATCGTATTGTACTATGGATTTTCGTCCCAACCGCGATTTTACGAATTCTGCAAACGGCACTACGGCCAAACGCCGGGCGATATCCGGACTGCTGCCTTGCAGGAATAAACCTCATTTTTTAGTTCTCTCTTTTTCAATAAATGACAAGATTTTCCGGTTGGCTCTATTGACTTCCGTAGGATTGAGCCGGGCAATGTAAATCCGGGTGGTTTTTTCCGATTCATGTCCCATGCCCCGGCTGATAATGGAAAGCGGGATGCCTTCGGACGATGCAATGGATGCCCAGGAATGCCGGGCGACATAAGTGGTCAGTTTCGTACTCAATCCGGCCAAGGAAGAAATGGATTTGAGGTGCCGGTTGTGCCGGCTTAAACCTGCCTGGTATTGTTTCCACAAAGAAGCTTCGTCTTCTGCTGAATGAAGTACCGGAAACAGATAAGGCGAATGGGCGGTGACCGTGGAATATTTATTCAAAATATCTTTCATACACGGCAATAATTTGATCGAAAGCGGTTGTCCGGTTTTTTGACGCTTGTAAAAAATGTATCCTTCTTTGAGGTTGTCCTTTTTCAGCGAAATAACATCCACGTAGGCCATTCCCTGGGCAAAAAAACTGAACAGGAACAAATCTTTGGTCAAATCCAAGCGTTTCTCTTTATCGCTGAACCGGAGTGCATTGATTTTTTGAATACTTTCCTTGCGGATGGCGCGTTTTTGGGTCAAGGCATTCCCGGTAAATACATCCATAAAAGGATCTTCCGGTTTGCGTTCGATAATCCGTTCCCGGATAGCCGAGTTGTAAGTGGCGCGCAAACTCCGCATATAACAAGAAATCGTATTCATGCTCTTCCGGTTTTGTTTCAGGTATTGTTCGAATTTACAGATGGTCAAAGCATCCAACGTGCTCAGGTTCATGTCTTGTCCCTCGCGGAATTTCATAAAACTTCGCAAGGCATTTTCGTAGGCGCGGGCAGTACCGAATTTGTCCATCATCAGCAAGCCTTCTATTTTCCGGTAAGTAAAAGCGCAGATACCTTTATACGTATCGCGGTCTTTGTAATTCGTCAGAAGTTGTTGAACCGTATATTCGCCCCGTTGGCTGAGGTAATCGATTTCCTTGTGTATATCCTTTATTTCTTTGCGTATTTTCCGGTCGATACCGGCCAATTCTCTCCGGCGTGTTTCCGGCGTATTTTCGGGAATGACGACATGCTGTTCCGCATCATTCCATTCGGTAAATTTCAAACGATACCGCGTGGTCAAACTCCGCGTTTGCCGGCGGTGTGTAAAATAGAAAACCAAAACTCCTTCATTCGGGCGTGTTCCAAAAGGCCGTAATTTCATTCTTACAGTCGATTTCATTGTGTGTTGATATTAAATAAGTTAGATAATCCAATTCATTTATACATAAGAATCCCTGAATATCTTGTAAATCCGCATACAGACAGTGTTTCCAAAAAATTCAGGGGTTCAAAAACGAGTTTCCAATAAGGTGCCAAAGGTAATGCTTAATGTGTAAAAAAACAAAATTATTTCAAGGAAAAACCATATAAATAATGATTTAGCGAAGTCAATCGCAGAGTAATTTGATCTTTAATTGGATCATCGGTAAAACCTTGTGTTCAATCTAAAGATTACTGTAAGGTGTTGACACGGGTGTAAAATGTTCAAAAAAGGCGCGTAGCGCTAAAATCTTTGTAGCCGTGTGCGTAAGCGCACGGTAATGATGCACACACAATACCCCAAGCGGCGTAGCTGCGACATTTTTGAAATAATCACCACAATTATCAGAAAAAATCAAACAAATATTGGGGATCATACTCAATCTTTGCACTTTTCAGCATATTCAGATATTCTTCTTGAAATGTTTGCTTTTTATGATGCTCTTTCTGATTCTTGATATAATTATAGACTTTATCTATCTGTGACCGGGAATTACTAAAAACGCCGTATCCATCTTGCCATCCAAAAAAATGATTGGTTTCTAAATTTTTGTGATAAAATCCGGATGAATTTGCTTTGATCTTATTTACTAAATCCGAAACGGAAATGGTTGTATGTAAACCAATTAATATGTGCGTATGGTCAGGATTACAATAAATAGCGATTGGTTTACTTTTACATTTAGAGATGATGCCACAGATATATTTTTCCATAGTAACTCTATTTTCTTCCTTAATAAGAGATAAATGATTGCGTTTTACTGCGAAAACGAGGTGTACATACAGTTGTGAATAAGTATTTGCCATATAGTTAAAATTTTAAATTATTAATGCGCTATAAAAATAGAAAAATATTCTAATATTACAAAATGGGCAAAAATGTCGCAGCTACGCCGCTTGGGGTGTTGTATGTGCATCATTACCGTGCGCTTACGCACACGGCTACAAAGATTTTAGCGCTACGCGCCTTTTTTGAGCATTTTGCACCCGTGTCAACACCACACTAACCTTTAGATTGAACACAGTGTTTTACGAGTAAGCCCTTTAATTGTGTAGGCTGGCTTGTTTGTTATCGTAATATAAAACATGACCCGCCTGCAGTTCTTATGGTATGCAAAACGGGTTCTATCGGCGCAAATATACAACCTCTTTTTGAATTACCAAAATATTTTACGGATTTTATTTTCAAAAATAGCTTGAGCTTACATTTATAGTGTACTTTCGTTGAATAAAAAATTGCAGTATAAAAGTATCAAAATGTCAACAAAACCGTCGGATTTTCAAATTTTCTCTAATGAGTGATCCGAAAAAAAATGTTGAATGTCATTTTGTGAGTAAAAACTCCAAATTTTTCTAAAAATTGGCAATAAATCTCTCAAAAATCCATAATTTCCGGGTAATTTGTCAAAAAGCGTACATTAATGGTCTTTTTTCGTAAATCTTATCCTAAAATAAGGCAGTACCTTTGTATGTTGTTTTGTAGTTAATGCTGTTGCTGAGCAAGCAACCGATAGATACAGGGTATTTGTTGTCATAAATCTCTTGTTTTCAATACTTTAAGCGACTGCAAAAGTAACACAAAAAATGAGAATAAAAAACATTTCGATAATAATGTTTTTTATAACAACTAAATACAGAAATGAAAAATTTCGTAACCGGACGAGGCAGGTGAGTCTTATTTTAATTTTTTATCATCTTTTTCATTCGTCTTTTCTAAAAAAAGGAGTTGATTGCCTGCCTCTTTCCGGTTCGTTTCAGATTTGAATTAACAGCCCTTTGGGCACAATTATAAATAAATATAAAAGAATGAAAATGAAAAAAATGATTTTTTTGATGTTGTTATCCTTTTTAGGGATAACAGCGAGTATGAATGCACAAGTAAACATCGGTAGTCCCGACGCTCCGCACAAGGGCGCCGTGTTGGACTTGTCGCAAGGAAGCGGCGATTCCGGTCTGTTGTTGCCGAAGGTGTCTTTTTCTACCAACAAACCCTTCCAATTGCCGGAAGATCCGGATGTTGATCCGATCGGTATGGTGGTTTATAATACCAATCCGGCTCTGGGAATTGGCCTTTATACCTGGAATGGTACGGAATGGGAAAGTGTGGGTACTGGTATCGGTGGCAGTACCGGAAGTGGTACGCCGGTGAGCGTGACTTCTTCTACCATTACATCGGGACTTACTTCCGAATTGAAAGTAGAAGTAACAGCCGGAACTCCCCCTTTTACTTATAACTGGTACAAACAGGGATCAATCGGTATAGTTCACGCTGCGAACAATACGACTGCCACCAGCGACAGTTATACAATTGATGCTCCGGGAAATTATATCTGCCAGGTGTACAACAATTATACGACTACTCCGGTTAATGTCAATTTCATGATTGCTGCGGCAAGTGATGGTTCTCAAGAAGTATATAATCCGGTTGGAGACGGAACTCTTCCGGATATTTATGTGAATGGAGAGGGAGAAGTAGTGAGTGTTGGACCCGATGGTATTCCAGGCACTGCAGACGATGATACCTTTACACCTCCTGTTGCCGATCAGCCACGCCCGGCAAACACAACCCCGTTTATTATTGGTTATATTTCTCCCAGACCGGAAGCCGGCTATAAAATACAGGTTGAATTTTCAGATCCGGCAGACCAAGCAGCTTACGATGCAGGGACTTTGAAGTTGGGATATTTTACAAGTGACCCGAACGTAGCCGTAATTGATAAGGATGGAATTATGACCGTCACATGGGCAGATTTAGATAATAATTCACCATCCACCATCATTAGCGTTATAACGTCGGATGGGTCTATAAGCACAAGGAGTTGGCTGTGGAGGGCTTCTCTTACCTCAGCACGACTTGGATCTCTACAGGATGCTACCATCTCAATAGCTGTGGGTGGAGCTACTAGACAATTAGGTGTGACTACCGTGAGAGTCGAGGGAGTTGTGGGAAGTGTATACGATGTAGCATCCTATAATTACGAAATTGCCGGCAATTCTTTAGGATCAACAGTTACTCCGTTAGGTCTGTTTACGCCCGGTAATCAAGTCGGAGACGTCACCGTTACCGTTACAGCCACCAAGGTAACATCAGAAATAATCACAGGAACTATCACCGTTCAGGTGATTGAACCGGTAGAAAAAACGCCGGAACCAATCTTTCAGACTTCTTATCCGACACCGGTGGTGTGGGAAGAATTAGAAAGTGCACCAGCTTTTGCAGGAGGTACAGGTGAAGCAAACAGTCCGTACTTGATTTCTTCTATCCGACAACTGAAACTGTTCGCGGAAGAGGAAGAAACTTACGGTAAGTATTACAAACTGACTGCCGACTTGGATTTTGCTAAAGTAGCGGTAAATAGTGCGTCTTTGGTCGGAAGTTTTCAAGGTACGTTTGATGGTAATGGACATGTGATTTGGAACCTGACGATTAATTTGTCAGCACAACAGCATGTAGGTGGAATTTTCGGAAGTATATCTTACGGAGAAGTTAAAAATCTCGGACGAGAAGGCGGAAGTACGTCAGGGAATAACTATATTGGAAGCATCGCCTATAGTATGGGAGGTAAGGCTAAACTAACCAACTGTTACAACACTTCCAATGTAACGGGAACTAATAGTGGTGGATTAGTGTGCACGATAACTGGTACCGGTGCAACTATAGACGGTTGCTATAATTCAGGAAATATTAGTGGAAGACCTAGCGGTGGTCTTGTGTCTTATATACAAGCTGATGGAGGCGTAGCTATAATTAAAAACAGCTATAATAGCGGACCTGTTTCCGGAAGAGGCGTAGCAACCTATTATATTGGCGGTATTGTTGGCAGTATAAATCTTAGCACAGCCAATCGTCAACAGATATTTTTGGAAAATGTCACCAACTACGGCACTGTCACAAGGATTGATGGTAGCGTAGCCACTATTGGTGCGATTATAGGCGGAGATGCTGGAACAAGTAATAACATCGTTACCTTTACCAATGTAAAATCCAAGGCCGGAATAATCTATTACGGCGATGCAGTACAACCGGATAAAGGTATCGGTGATCCGGGTTCGGCAACTTGGAAAGGCGTCACTACTTTCGGTGACTTCACAGCTCCGGCACCAGGTTTTATCTTACCGATACAATAACGTATTAAAATTGTGTAAAGTAATCTATTAAAAAAGAGGTTGTCTGAAAAGTCCGAAAGTGCTTTTTGGCAACCTCTTCTTTGAGTATGAAGACAGATGCCGGAGGATTTTGTTTTACCGTCATTTGTTTATCCATTAAGAAAGTATTACTTTTGTAAAGACATTAAAATACAACAATATGGATTGGACATACAATTTTCTTCAAGATACGGAACCCTCCGATTTGCAATTGGAAATGTTGATGCACGAAGTTGCGGATGAAGCACGGACACGCAGGAAAAAAGCGGATGAAAATTATAAACGGTTAATCAACAAAGAAATTAAATTAGCCGCAGAAAGGGGAAAATCACTTATAAAAAATGATTTCTGATGCCCGACAAACCTAAATTATTGATTATTGCAGGGCCTAACGGCTCCGGAAAGACTTCCATTACAAGTAAAATTCTTAAGCACGATTGGATTGAAGGTTGCGTGTATATCAATCCCGACAATATCGCTCGCGATGTATTTGGAGATTGGAATTCTCCGGAAGCAGTCATAAAAGCGGTTCATTATGCGTCCAAACGAAGAGAGGCTTGCATTCAGAACAAAGAAAGTTTATTATTTGAAACCGTCCTTTCGGCTCCGGATAAATTGGAATTTATAGCCAAAGCTAAGAAAGCCGGTTTTTTTATCCGTTTATTTTTTGTCGGTACTGACCATCCGGCAATCAATGCTTCGCGTATAGCCCATAGAGTATTGGAAGGCGGTCATGATGTTCCCATTTCAAAAATAGTGAGCAGGTATGCCAAGTCGATTGCCAATTGCGCCCAGGCAGCCCAACTGGTCGATCGGATGTATGTATATGATAATTCAATAGATGATGCTTTTCCAAAACTTCTTTTCCGGACAACGGAAGGAAAAATTGAAAAAATTTACACAAGAGTAAATCCATGGGCAGAAGTAATCTTACAAGTTCTGCAAAAATCATAAAAATTTGCGAAAGCAAAAGGATACAAGAAGTCGAATAATTTTGGATTCTGCTATCATTTTATTCTTTTCCTCCCTTTAGCGCATTACCTATTAAAAACACTTCTCTTTTTCAATTAATTTTTTGATATGCTAATTACTTATTTCTCAATAAACTAATTATCAATATTTTACTACCTGCCAAAATTTTGAATGTTCGCGAAAACAACTTTTGAAATCCTTTCTAAAAACCCATATATCACTAATAATCAGAATGTTACAAATCAAACAACAATCTCCTGATTTCGGATTTGTTATTCTTCTTTCTATTTTCGCTTTTCTAATTTATTATTAATACGCTGTAAATCAATACTTAAAAATGGATTTCGTTGTGTCTTGATTTTGCTGAGCAAGCAACCGATAGATACAGGGTATTTGTTGTCATAAATCACTTGTTTTCAATATTTTAAGCGACTGCAAAAGTAACACAAAAAAAGCATAATAAAAAACATTTAGATAATAATGTTTTTTATAACAACTAAATACAGAAATAAAAGTTTTCGTAACCGGACAAGGCAGGTGAGTCTTATTTTAATTTTTTTATCATCTTTTTCATTCGTCTTTTCTAAAAAAAGGAGTTGATTGTCTGCCTCTTTCCGGTTCGTTACACAGTAGAATTAACAGCCCTTATGGGCACAATTATAAATAAATATAAAAGAATGAAAATGAAAAAAATGATTTTTTTGATGTTGTTATCCTTTTTAGGGGTGACAACGAGTATGAATGCACAGGTGCGGATTGGCGGAACTGCTGACCCGGACGGTTCGGCTTTGCTGGATGTAAATAAAACGGACGATCCCAATCCGGCAGGTAATTTGGGTTTAGGACTACCGCGTGTAGAATTAACATCGGCTACACAGCCATTAGCCACCGGTAATACTCCGAAACCCGGAACGATGGTTTACAATACCGGTTCGGCATTGGATGGCGCCGGGGTTTATTATTGGGCAACTAACGCTTGGGCTAAACTATCCTCCGGTGTTGGACCTGCCGGCCCCAAAGGTGATACCGGCGCAACTGGTCCTCAAGGTCCGAAAGGTGATACCGGTGCGTCTGCTACTGCAGGTACGCTTGCTACTACCGCGACCGGACTTGCTACAATTGGAACACCTACCTCTACCAATGCAGCTATTCAACTCCATAATGTAGCAAGAACAGGTTCTTATAATGATTTGTTAAATAAGCCCACTATTCCTACAGCAGTCGCAAAAAGTACAACTATTCCATTGGTAGCGGGTACGGCTGCCGTTGGCAACGAAACAGCTTATGCAGCCGGTAATCATGTGCATCCTGCACAAACAAGTGTTTCTGGGAATGCCGGTACGGCTACAACCCTGGCTACAGCTCGCACGATTGCCATCGCCGGCACGACGTCTGCCACAGTTGCCGGTGTGACCGGAACAGCTACAAGTTTCAATGGAGGGGCCAATATTTCGATTCCGGCTACCGTGCCTGCTGCTACCACTACTGCCGCAGGAGCTATGACAGCCGCTGATAAAACTAAATTGAATGCCATTGCTACCGGTGCTACAGCAAACGCAAAAACTACCCTCACTCCATTAGTAGCCGGTACGGCTGCCATTGGTTCGGATGCAGGTTATGCCGCCGGTAATCACGTGCATCCCGCACAAACAAGCGTTACAGGTAATGCCGGTACGGCTACTAAGTTGGCTACTGCCCGCGCTATTACTCTGACGGGTAATGTGACCGGGACAGCTAATTTTGACGGATCGGCCGCTGCAAGCATTGCGACTACGTTAGCCGATAATGCTGTCACGAGTGCTAAAATTGCCAACGGGGCAGTAGCGCTTGACGACCTTGCTGCCAATTCGGTCAATTCGTCTAAGATTGTGGATGGTTCGGTTACCTCCGCTGATATAGCCGATGCTACCATAGTTAATGCCGATATTGCTAATGCTACAATAGCTGGTGGGAAATTAGTGACGAGCATCGCTCTGGCCGGTTCGCCGACGACGACTACCCAAGCTACAGCTACTGATAATACAACAATTGCAACCACAGCTTTCGTGAAAGCTGCTTTGAACGCAAGCGGGGACGCTGGGGGAAGAACGTGCACTTGGTATAAGGTCGCTGCGACGACCGCCTTCCCGGCTGCTGCTACTTCGTCGTCGAGTTGGCCCCTCTACGTGGTTTTTAATAAATATAGCCCTAACATTTGGGCTGCTAGTTCTGCCTGCTATGATTTGTCTAATGCCGGGTGCCAAGTTCCCCGTGCGGCTTGCATAATGACTTACTGACGTTGAAAGACCGTTCGCAGATAGAAAATGATAAGCCACTGTACGCAGCGGTTGTGGGATTATTTGTCTGCGCTCAAGGCGGTTGAGATTCTCAACCTTCAAAGATTAAATAAAAGGAAGTAGTAATAAAAAATTCAGGGAAGATTATGAATAGGTAAAAGTATTCATAATCTTCCTTTTTCTATGGAAAGAAAAATGGCGAATTTTATTATTTCCGTTTAATTCGTATCTTTGCACCCGCTAATTCAAATAAAAGTAAAAATGAATTTTGTAGAAGAACTAAAATGGCGGGGCATGATTCACGACAGTATGCCCGGGACGGAAGAACAACTTCAAAAAGGAATGACTTCGGCTTACGTCGGCATTGACCCGACTGCCGATTCTTTACATATCGGACACTTGGTGGGCGTGATGATGCTGAAACATTTTCAACGCGCCGGTCACCGTCCCATTGCCTTGATTGGCGGCGCTACCGGCATGATCGGCGACCCGTCCATGAAATCGCAGGAACGCAATTTATTGGACGAGACCACATTGCGTCACAATCAGGATAGTATTCAGGCTCAATTGGCTAAATTTCTTGATTTTGATTCGGACAAAGCCAATGCGGCTGTTTTGGTGAACAATTACGATTGGATGAAGGATTATTCGTTCCTGAATTTCATTCGCGATATCGGCAAGTACATCACCGTCAATTATATGATGTCCAAAGATTCCGTCAAAAAACGTTTGTCGGCCGATTCCCGCGAAGGCATGTCTTTTACCGAATTTTCTTACCAGTTGCTGCAAGGATACGATTACCTTTTTCTGTACGAAAATTACGGTTGCCGCTTGCAAATGGGCGGTTCCGACCAATGGGGAAACATCACTACCGGCACGGAATTGATTCGCAAAAAACTCAATGGAGAAGCCTTTGCTTTGACTTGCCCTTTGATTACCAAGGCCGATGGCGGCAAATTCGGTAAAACGGAATCAGGCAATGTCTGGTTGGACAGGCGTTATACCTCTCCTTATAAATTCTACCAATTCTGGTTGAATGTGAGTGATGCCGATGCTGAAAAATACATCAAGATTTTCACCGCATTAGATAAGGACGAAATCGACGGATTGATTTCCGAGCAACAGGCAGCGCCTCATCTTCGTCCTTTGCAAAAACGCCTGGCACAGGAGGTTACCATCATGGTTCACTCGCAGGAAGATTACGATTTAGCGGTGGAAGCATCCGGCATTCTTTTCGGCAATTCCACTTCCGATGCCTTGAAAAAATTGGATGAAGCTACATTATTGGATGTTTTCGCAGGAGTTCCGCAATTTACCGTTTCCAAAGAAGAAATAGTTGCAGGCATCAAAGCCGTTGATTTATTGACGGATAAAGCAGCCGTTTTCCCTTCCAAAGGAGAAATGAAAAAGTTGGTACAAAGCGGTGGCGTGAGCATCAATAAAGAGAAATTACCGACATTTGATACAACGATTGATACCTCTTATCTATTGGGCGACAAGTACATCCTGATTCAGAAAGGGAAGAAAAATTATTTTTTGTTGATTGTCCAATAAATTTTGCTTATAAAAATTTGCAGAATTAGCAAAAAGACGTATCTTTGCAACGCTTTTAGAAAAGCATCGGATTGCCTCATGGTGTAATGGTAGCACTACAGTTTTTGGTACTGTCTGACTAGGTTCGAGTCCTGGTGAGGCAACAATTTGAAGCCCTTGTAAGAAATAACTTGCAAGGGCTTGTTTTTTTGACTAAATTGTAAAATACCGCATTCACGGTATTTATTATCTCGTTTTTTCTTTGCATCTTTGCATAATCAAACAAAAATAAATAAAAATTCAGATATCATGGCTAAAATTGCGAAGAAACTAACGGAGCTGATTGGCAATACGCCTCTTTTGGAACTCAATCGAATGGAGAAGAAACACAGTGTAGATGCGCATATTCTTGCTAAATTAGAATATTTCAATCCGGCGCGAAGTGTGAAAGACCGTATCGGACTGGCGCTGATTGAAGATGCCGAACAAAAAGGGCTTCTCAAACCGGATACCGTCATCATTGAACCGACGAGTGGAAATACAGGAGTGGCTTTGGCATTTGTAGCCGCATCGAAAGGATACCGGCTGATTTTGGCCATGCCCGATACCATGAGCGTGGAAAGGCGAAGTCTCTTGAATGCTTTGGGAGCCGAATTGGTGCTTACTCCGGGTTTTGAAGGCATGAGCGGCGCTATCCGCAAAGCGGAGGAACTGCAAAAACAATACCCCAATTCATTTATACCGCAACAATTTCAAAATCCTGCCAATCCACACATTCATCGTACTACTACCGCTGAAGAGATTTGGCGGGATACCGACGGCAAAGTGGACATCTTTATTTCGGCTGTTGGGACAGGTGGAACGGTGACAGGTACCGGCGAAATCCTGAAAAAATACAATCCCCATATCAAAGTGGTAGCGGTTGAACCCTACGACTCTCCTGTACTGTCGGGCGGAAAATCAGGTCCTCACAAAATACAGGGAATCGGAGCCGGTTTTGTGCCTAAAGTGTTTAATGCCAAGATTGTAGATGAAATCTATAAGGTAAAAAATGAAGAAGCTTTCGAACTCAGCCGCCAATTAGCGAAAGAAGAAGGATTGCTGGTCGGAATATCTTCCGGAGCCGCCGCTTACGCTGCGTTGCAAATCGCAAAAAGAGTAGAAAATAAAGGAAAAAACATTGTAGTCATTTTACCGGATACAGGCGAGCGGTATTTATCAACGCCCTTATTTTCAGAATAATAACACCGGTCTGTCATTGCGGGCTTGACCCGCAATCCCATGACCACCGTTAATAACTAAGATTATAAAAAATTAAAACAATAGTGTTTAACGATTATGATGGGATTGCGGGTCAAGCCCGCAATGACAGGGATAGAATCAAAATTAAATTAAAAATATGTCAAAAATCACAGTTAACGGAAAATCACAGGAATTGGGTAAAGCGCTTACCCTGGTAGAATTAATCGCATTAAATAACATTACGCAACCGGATATGGTATCGGTTCAATTAAACGGCGAATTCATTGACCGGGACGATTTCCCTGCTATCCTTATTCAGGACGGAGATGAAGTCGATTTCTTGTATTTTATGGGAGGAGGATGCCGGTAATGGATTTTACGGAAGATCAAATTAACCGGTATAGCCGGCACATTTTGCTTCAGGATGTGGGCGTAGAAGGACAGGAAAAAATCTGCAACGGAAAAATTCTGATTGTCGGAGCCGGAGGTTTGGGTTCTCCGGTGGCGCTTTATCTGGCAGCGGCAGGAGTAGGAACTTTGGGAATTATCGACGGAGATGTAGTGGATTTAAGCAATTTGCAACGGCAAATCATCCATTTTACTGCCGATGTGGGTAAACCCAAAGTCATTTCTGCGAAGGAAAAAATCGAACAATTGAATCCCGATGTCAAGGTTATCACCTATCCGTTTTTATTGACGGCCGAAAATGCCTTGGATATTATCAAGGATTACGATTTTGTGATAGACGGAACAGACAATTTTCCGGTCAAATTTCTCATCAACGATGCTTGTGTAATGGCGGGAAAACCGTACTCCCACGGAGGCATCTTACGGTTTGAAGGACAGACCTTTACCTACGTTCCCGGTTCAGCTTGTTACCGTTGCTTGTTTCATTCTCCGCCTCCACCGAATGCCGTACCTACTTGTTCGCAAGCAGGCGTTTTAGGTGCTATTGCCGGTATGTTGGGAACAATTCAGGCGGCTGAAGCGTTAAAATACTTGACGGGAGCAGGTGAATTGTTGACGAATAGATTGCTCACATTCAATGCAAAGACCATGGAATTCAGAACGATCAAAACCCGGCACAATGACAAGTGTCCGGTTTCGGGTACGAATCCTACGGTGACGGAATTAATTGATTATGAACAGGCAGCTTGCGATTTGGCATCACATAAAAAATAAATAATATGGCAGAGGAAAAACAAACTAAGAAATTATCTCTCGTTGCATTCAGCGGCGATTTTGATAAGTTGACGGCGGTTTTCACGATGGCTACAGGAGCGGCTGCTGTAGGATACGAAGTCAATATTTTTTTCACTTTCTGGGGATTGAATGCTCTCAAGATAAAACAAGGTCGTTCTCCTCTTGGATCCAATGGGTTGACCAAAGTATTCGGCGTTATGATGGGCGGATTGAAAGCTTCTCCCACCACCCGGTTTAACTTTTGGGGTATCGGTCCGAAAATTTTCCGGTATTTGATGCGGAAAAACAATGTCGCTACTTTGGAAGAATTGGTGGAAGCCGCCAAAGCATTAGGCATTAATTTCTATGCTTGCGAAATGGCCATGCACATACTTGGATTGAAAAAAGAAGATTTTATTCCGGAAGTAAAAGATGTAATTGGTGTAGCCACCTTCCTGCAAATTTCGGAAGGAGGGCAAACACTATTTATATAATAAGACAAGATACCCTGTGGCACCCTGTCATTGCGGGCTTGACCCGCAATCCCATGATGTCCGTTAAAGGGCAATTAACGATTTTCAGGAGATTGCGGGTCAAGCCCGCAATGACAGAAATCCCAAAAGCCCGCAATGACAGATAACTTATAATTTATATTTTTATGGCTATTTACAATTTAGACGTAACGAAGGAGCATTGTCCGATGACATTTGTGAAAACAAAAATCGAGTTGAATAAACTCCAGGCAGGGGATGTGTTGAACGTGAAATTATTGGAGGGAGAGCCTTTGCAGAACGTTCCACGAAGTGCTACCGAACAAGGATTCAAGGTGTTATCGGTTAAAGAAACCGACACAAAAGGTGTTTACAACGTAGAAATAGAAAAATGATTGTTATTCCACAACACATAATTTTCGGGATTATAGAACAGGCGAAGAATGAATTACCAAACGAAGCTTGCGGGCTTCTGGTGGGCAAAGGGATGGAGGTTATCAAACAATATTCATTGACGAATGTGGATCATAGTCCCGAACATTTTTCTTTCGACCCGAAAGAGCAATTCGGCGTTTTAAGAGAAGCCCGGAAAGAAGGCTGGGAAATCCTGGCGAATTATCACAGTCATCCCGAAAGTCCCGCGCGACCTTCGGAAGAGGATATTCGGTTGGCATTTGACCCAAACATTATCTATATCATTCTGTCTTTGCAAGATAAAGATAATCCGGTAATTAAAGCATTTTCAATACAAAATGGAAAGGTGGTTGAAATTGTCATTGCGGGTTCTCTGGACTTCTGTCATTGCGGGCTTGACCCGCAATCCCAAGATGTCCGTTAATAAGTGATTAACGATTAGCAGGAGATTGCGGGTCAAGCCCGCAATGACAGAAATCATGGGGTTGCAATGACAGAAGTCCAAAGAGCCCGCAATGACAGTGAAAAAAAACATAAATAAATTAAATATCATCATGGCACAGAACGATTTACAGCGCAGTATTACGACTGCAACCGCTAAAAAATTAGCAACTACTACAAAAACGCCGCCCCAAATGGGGTCGATTACCCCGAGATTGTTATTAAAATTACTTCCTTGGGTGCAAGTGGATTCGGGTACTTACCGTGTAAATCGCACGAAAGTAGAGTTGAAAAAAGCAGAACGCATCGAAGTGGAATTTTTCGATGGTGTTCCGTCTTTCCGGGTGGAATCGTTTCGTCGCATTCCGTTGTTTGCTCATATCGACCAGGATATAGTCAATCGTTTGGCTAAGAAATTTCAAATTGAAACCATTAATTTGGGTAGTACTTTGATTCAGGAAGGAAAAGACCCGCAAAAATTCTTTATTGTAGCGCAAGGAGAAGTGGAAATATCCAGCAAAGGTACGCACGGCGAAGATTTGCGTATTGCCATTTTGAGTGAAGGGGAATATTTTGGCGAAGCCGATTTGCTTTCCGATAAACTTTCTTCCGTAACGGTAAAAGCCATTACGCCGGCCGTATTCTTTACCTTGAACAGTAAAGAGTTGGAAGACATCATCAAAGATATTCCGACTTTCCGCGAACAATTCCAAAAAGCGGTGGATGAACATCTGCGCTTGAAAGCAACGGTCAATGCGCACGGCGAAAAACACATTGATTTGGCATCCGGTCACGCCGAAGACAATATCATTCCGGAAACCTATATTGATTACGAAGAAAATCCGCGCGAATATTCGTTGAATACCTTACAAACGGTGGTGCGTGTACATACTCGTGTGACCGATTTGTACAACAATCCATACAATCAACTCGAACAACAAATGCGTTTGAGTATCGAAAGTATCAAGGAACGTCAAGAATGGGAATTGATTAATAATCAGGACTTTGGTTTGTTGGCAAGCGTAGAACCGGGTTATCGCATCAGTTCTCGTTACGGCACCCCTACGCCCGATGATTTGGACGAATTATTGTCGTTGGTTTGGAAAAAACCGTCTTTCTTTTTAGCCAATCCGCGGGCGATTGCCGCCTTTGAAAGAGAATGTACCTGGCGCGGTGTGCCCCCGGTAACCACCAATGTATTTGGCGTTCCGGTAATAACCTGGCGCGGCGTACCCATTATCCCAAGCGATAAAATCGAAATTCAAGGGCAATATTTGACCAATCGCGGTGTGGGAACAACCAGCTTTATTTTAGTGCGCACCGGCGAACAGGAACAGGGCGTGGTAGGTCTTCAGCAGGCAGGCATTCCGGGAGAAATAGCACCCAGTCTTTCCGCCCGTTTGATGGGATTGGATAAATTTGGAGTAGCAGCCTATTTGTTGACGAAATATTTCTCATTGGCCTCTTTAACCGATGATGCCATTGCTGTTTTGGAAAACGTAGAAGTAGGTTATTATCACGATTACAATAATCGGAAAACGGTGTTGAAATAGAAAAATGGAACGCGGATGACACGGATTAGGCGGATTTTCGCTGATAATAAAAATCCGCTTATATCCGCCGAATCCGTGTCATCCGCGTTCCATAAAAACAAACAATTATGACTGAATTTGATAATACAAATTGGGGCGATATTGGAATTTTGCGCGAGATTCTCGAAAATTGCCCCAATGAGGAAAATCGGCAAATCGTAGAGACAGGGTATGCCCTGTCTCTACCAAGGCCGGACGACGGTCTTGATTTATCCGGTGTTTTTGCCTCTTTTCAGCAACTGATAGAGCCACCGACTCACGCCCATATTGGAAATGTTTTCCCGGAGGCAGGCGAATTGACGGGACTTTTCTTCCCCGATGATGTAAAAACACCGGGCGAAGACAACCGACTACATTCGGCGGCCACCAACGAATTTGCCGATACAGGCTATTCCCAATATTCGTTTCTGCGCGACCAACCCATCACTTACAACGGCCGGGAAACGTTTGATGTGCAGGCCATTCGCAAAGATTTTCCTATTCTTCATCAAAAGGTGCATGGCAAGGATTTGATATGGTTTGACAATGCCGCGACTACACAAAAGCCTCAACAGGTAATTGATGCCATCAAGCATTATTACGAACAGGATAATTCCAATATTCACCGCGCGGCTCATACCCTGGCAGCTCGTTCGACGGATGGATACGAAGGCGCTCGCGAAAAGGCCAAGAATTTCATCCATGCTCCGTCCACGGACAATATTATTTTTGTACGGGGAACGACCGAGGGAATCAATTTGATCACTCAAACTTACGGACGGAAATTTATTCATCCGGGAGATGACATTATTATTTCCACTTTGGATCATCATGCGAATATTGTTCCCTGGCAGCAATTGGCAAAAGAGAAAAACGCTCATTTACTGGCTATTCCGATTAATGACAAGGGAGAAATCATTCTGGAAGAATACGAAAGGCTGTTGAGTCCGCGCACGAAGATAGTGGCTATTCCGCAAGTCAACAATACGTTTGGAACGGTTTTGCCGATTAAGACGATGATTGACATGGCTAAACGTTATGGAGCGCGGGTGTTGATTGACGGTGCGCAATCCATAGCGCATACACCGGTGGACGTGCAAGATTTGGATGCCGACTTTTTTGTCTTTTCGGGACACAAAATTTATGCTCCCAATGGTATTGGTGTGGTTTACGGCAAGAAAGAATTGTTGGATATTATTCCCCCCTGGCAAGGCGGCGGCAATATGATTAAAGATGTCACCTTGGAAGAAACGATCTTTAACGACCCGCCTGCCAAGTTTGAAGCCGGAACTCCCAGCGTGGCCGATGCGGTAGGTTTAGGAGCCGCTTTGGATTATGTGAGTAAAATCGGGATTACCAATATTGAGAAATACGAACACCATCTCACGGAATATGCCCGTGCGGAATTAGGTAAAATAGAGGGCCTCCGGTTGATTGGCAACCCGCGGGAAAGAGTCAGTGTGGTATCATTTATTATACCCGGCATACCGACTCCCGAAGCAGGAAAATTGTTGGATCAGGAAGGAATTGCTTTGCGGGCAGGTCACCACTGTGCGCAACCTGCCTTGAGAAGATTAGGGGTAGAAGCGACGATTCGTCCTTCTTTCGCCTTCTATAATACTACTGATGAGATTGACCGGTTGGTAGAGGCGGTAAAGAGGATTATTGCCAGCCGGATTTAATTGACGCCTCTGTTTCGCTCCTGTCATTGCGGGTCTTTGGATATTTCTGTCATTGCGGGCTTGACCCGCAATCCCCTGCCAATCGTTAATAAGTGTTTAACGGTGTTCTTGGGATTGCGGGTCAAGCCCGCAATGACAGAAGAGGTCGCAATGACAGAGGACTTTTTATTCGTCCTTATACAATGGAATTTCGATCACTAAGAGCCGAGCATCTTCCGATTCCGACTTAAAAGTGACAGACTCCGTTTCGGTAATACCGATCGCATCCCGGCGAGACAGTTTATGTCCGGCTATGCTGAATTCACCTTCTATCACCATGGCAAAAATTCCGCTACCGGGATTTTTCAATTTATACTCCACCGTTTGTTCTTTGTCGAACCAGCCGATATAGAACCATGTATCCTGATGCACCCACAGACCTTCATCTTCGGGGTCGGGAGATACGATTTGTACTAATTGATTTTTAGCGGCGAAGAAATCGAATTTCTGTTGGTCGTACCTGGGTTTCACATTGCGTTTGTTCGGGATCACCCAGATCTGGAAGAAATTGACATCCTCGTCGTCATTCGCATTGAATTCGCTGTGGGTAATTCCGGTTCCGGCGCTCATCACCTGTACTTCGCCCGCCTTGATGATACTTCCATTCCCCATACTGTCGGCATGTTGCAAGGCGCCATACAGTGGGATGGAGATAATTTCCATATTGTCGTGAGGATGTGTTCCAAAACCTTCTCCTCCAACAACAATATCGTCATTTACGACACGTAAAGCGCCGAAATGGATCCTGTTCGGATCGTAATAATTGGCAAAACTGAAAGTGTGGTGGGTATCCAACCAACCGTGATTCTTGTGTCCGCGCGTACCGGCTCTAAATAGTTCTGTTTTCATAACTTGCTTTTTAGGATTAATCTATTATCAATATAACAATAGCTAATCCTAAAAAGTTCTTTATGAAGGCAATTCTTAGTATGCACGTTCGAGCAACCAGGCATCGCTGAATTCCGGATAATTATCCCGGATTTCGTCCCGTTTGTCATAAGCATCCGGTTTATTATCAAAAGTGGCGACAATAACGCGGTACATATTTTTATCATTCAGGGCTAAAACAGGAGAAAAACCTTTGGCTTGCATACGGCTTTTCAAGGACTCGGCATTGGTTTTGTTAATAAAACTACCAATCACCACGCTGAACTGCTTAATTCCGCTGCCATCCACCGCCGTTAGTTTTTCCGATTGGAAAGTACCGGTAGCTTTTGGTTTTGTTCTTTCAACCGGTGTCGTGGTGTAAGTTGGAGCGGGAGCCGGTTGCGCTTCCACGGTCGATCGGGCTTGTGCTGCTTCATAAACCTGTTTATAGGCGCTTTGTTTGGATTTACAAGCGCTTAACGAAAAGACGAGTGTAAGCACCAAACCGAATAAATAAATCTTTGATTTCATGATAATTCGTTTTTATAATTCTGAATTTGTGGACAAATATAGTGAATAATTTTTATAATTCATTATAATAAATACAAGGAAGAATAAATACACCGGGCTGCTTTATCAGATGCTCCCGGATCGCCTAATTGAGCGATTACTTCCTGATAACCTTCCTCCATTTTTTTCCGGCAGGATTCATCGTGCAACAATAAATCCAATTCGTCCCGGATTTGCCGGACGGAAAAATACTTTCCGAATAACTCTTTTACAATCCCTTTACCGGCGATAAGGTTGACTAAAGAGATGTATTTACAGGCAAAAAAGTGTGAAAAAACAAACGAACTGAGATGCCCGAAAGGAACCCTGTAGCAAACCGTTTGCGGAACGCGCAGCAAAGCGGTTTCCAAGGTAGCTGTTCCGGAAGTCACCAAAGCCGCTTGGGCTTGTTGTAACAGGCGGTAAGTCTGCCCAAAAACAATGTGTACCTTGTGATTTCCTGTAAATTTGGTATAATAAGCCGGATCCATACCCGGAGCGCCTGCAATGACTAATTGATAATCGTCAAAAGGGGCGGCCGCTTCCAACATCGTAGGCAGGTTATCCTTGATTTCCTGTTGGCGGCTTCCTGCCAAAAGGGCGATAAGCGGTTTATTTTCAAGGGAATTGATCCGTATAAAATCGCCGAACGTTTCGGAAGCATGCTCCCGTCCGGCAATCGCATCTACCGTGGGATTCCCCACATAGTCCACCGCGTATTGATGTTTTTTATAAAATTCCACTTCAAAAGGCAGGATGCACAACATTTTATCGACATACTTCCGGATGGCTTTGATGCGGTATTCTTTCCATGCCCAGATTTTCGGCGAAATGTAATAATAGGTGAAAGGCGCAGGGTGAAAGGCGAAATGTTTAGCAATTTTGAGATTAAAACCCGGATAATCGACTAAGATCAGAGCATCGGGTTGATAGTCTTCAATTGCTTTTTTACAGTCGTTTAAATTCTTGAAAATAGATGGAAGATGCAGCAAAACCGGCAGGAATCCCATATAGGCCATTTCGCGGTAATGCTTCAGCAAGGTTCCGCCAACAGACTGCATGAGGTCGCCGCCAAAGTAACGGAAATCCGCTTCTTTGTCTAATTTTTGCAAGGACCGCATTAGATTGGATGCATGCAGGTCACCGGAAGCTTCGCCAACAACAAGAAAGTACTTCATATTAGCGTTTAACGGTTCTCTTGGGATTGCGGGTCAAGCCCGCAATGACAGAAGACTGTATTTAAGTCGTTAATCAGATGATGCGCCGTCATATCTATTTGCAGTGGGACGAGCGCAGCATATCCGTGGGATAGCGCCCATTCATCATTGTGTTCATTATCGGAGTCTTCGTTCGCAAATTGCCCGGTCAGCCAATACACTGTCCGTCCGGTGGGGTCTTTTACCTTTTGAAATTCTTTTTCCCAATACCCCATGGTTTGTGTACAGACTTTCAATCCTTTTACATCCGGACTGTCCGGAACATTCAAATTCAGGCAAACGCCTTTGGGCAAACCGTTTTCCAATATTTTTCGGGCAACCGATTTTGCGTATTTGACCGCTTGTGTAAAATCTGCATCCGGCGAATGGTCGGTCAACGAAATGCCCAGTGAGGGAATGCCTAAAATACATCCTTCCAAAGTGGCGCCTATCGTTCCCGAATAAATGACACAAATGGCGGAATTGGATCCGTGGTTAATTCCGGAGAGCACCAAATCCGGTTTCCGCTCCAGTATTTCGTTTATGCCCAATTTAATACAATCGACGGGAGTGCCGCTGCAACTGTAAATTGTCAGATCTTCTTCTTTTTTCAGGAGATGCAAACGAACGGGATTTAACGAACTGATGGCGCTCGACATTCCTGACCGCGCGCCATCGGGTGCAATGACCACTATTTCTCCTAACGAACGAACTCCTTCCATTAACTCATTGATTCCTTTGGCCTGAACGCCGTCATCATTGGTGATTAATATCAGGGGTTTTCGATTTTCCGTCATATTATTTCCCCTTGCCTGCTACAAAATTATACACATAAGCAGCCAGGGCGGCGCCAACAATGGGAGCTACAATGAATAGCCACAATTGAGGTAATGCTAATGGATTTTCAGAAAAAAGAGCCGGTGCAATCGAACGAGCCGGATTTACCGAAGTATTCGTCAACGGAATACTGATTAAGTGGATTAACGTTAACGTTAAACCGATAGCCAAACCGGCGAATCCTTTCGTTGAACGCGGATCAGTAACGCCTAAAATCACAATCAGGAAAACAAAAGTTAAAACCAATTCAGCTACAAAAGCTCCGCAAGCGCTTAAATTCACATAACCGGCAGCGCCTTGATAAAATTCGGCGCCATAACCATTAGCAGCCAGAGTACCTCTTTCTCCACCGAATTGAGCAACAATAAAAGCAATGAGTGCGGCGGCCAGAATACCTCCAATTACCTGTGCGGCAATATACACGCCCAAATCTTTTGCACTCATACGACCTGCACAAAACACGCCAACCGAAACAGCCGGATTAAGATGAGCGCCGGAAACGTTTCCAATACCATAAGCCATCGCTACCACGGTTAAACCGAAGGCTAAAGCTACTCCCAAAAATCCTACAGAACCTCCTGCAAATACGGCAGTTCCGCAACCGCCCAATACCAAAACAAATGTGCCGATCAATTCGGCCGTAAATTTTTGACTTGTTTTCATCGATTTGTATTTTTAAATTATACTTAATTTGATGCAAAGATACTAATATCCTCGTTTTTTGAAAACATTTTGTCAATTATCTTTACTTACATTGGTCGAAAACCGCCGCCAAAGCCGCCGGGAGGAGGGCCTTGCGGACGGGAACCGCCCATTCCTCTTTGCCTTCCGCCCGGTCGCATATCGTTTTCAGTAGCGGAACTGGATTTCGGGAATGCCGAAAATTTATAAATGAAACTGCACATGAAATAGCTGGGAATCGTCAACGATTGCGAAGTCCGGAATCCGGTGTTGGTATAAGTAGTAGAAATGTCGTTCCTGTCTTGCAGAATATCATATATCTGTAGTTTCAGGGATCCGGTTCCAAACTTCTTATTGAAAAGTTGTTTGCTGATAGCCGCATTCCACATCACTTCGGAAGTGTTGTATTCTTTTTCGTCGTATCCACGGCGAGCAGTCAAATTGATATCCGTTTGCAAGGTCCAATTGTAAGGCAAATACCAAGTAGTGTAAGCACCTGTACCGAAACCATAAGTGTTTTGTTCATCGCGTTTATTTACTGTGTGAGTGATGCTGTTGTAATTGATATTTGCATTCAAACCGATATCGAACAAGTCGGAACGGTAATTGATGTTGACATTCTCCATGACGGAGAAGTTTTTCATAGTGTTCTTCAGCCTGTTTTCTTCTTTGCTGCCTTGCGACACATAACTATTTTGGTTCCGGTAGTTTATAAAAGCAGCGTTACCTATCGTAAAACGCTTGTTGCGCAAGGGTAGATTAAACATACCGCGCAATTGCGTGTTCCAGTTGCCGTTGATATTATCATAACTCGTGATGCGAATCGTATCTCCCTGCATTTGGGTAGTAGAAGCAATGTCGTTGAGCGAGAAGTTTCCACTCAAATCTATGTTGTACATCAATTGAGTTTCCGGCACATACTTTTGAAAGCGCATGCGCAATTGATTTTCGTATCCCGGTTTGAGGTGACTGTTTCCTTTCGACCATTCGGTAGGACGGCTGGTATTCAAACTTTCATCCAACTGAGACGCAGATGGTTGATTCGTTTCTCCTTCGTAATCGATGCGCAGGTTGGTGCGTTGTCCGAAGATATAATTAAAATTCACTACCGGGGAAAAGTTGATCACATCCTGCGGGATAGAAGATACCAAGCTATCACCTATCAAATTTTCCAATCGCCTGTTTTCATCGTAAGCCACAGGGAAAATTTTGTCGGGATCGGGTTGATAAGTCTCGTTTCGGGATCGAGTAGGATCTACATTAAAACCGACCGTATAATTGTATTTTGCCCGAACAGCTTTGAAACTCAATCCGATACGTTGGTCGAGTGTGTTGCGCAGCGTACTCCGGCTCACACTGTCGATAAGCAGTGCTGTTCCGCTATTAATCAAATCGTAGGTACTGTTGATGCTTTGTATATCATTATGAGAGATGCGATACAGGGCTTGCAAGAAGTTGTTGTGCCCGATAGGCTCTACATAAGAAAGCGTTGCCCGGTAAGTATTTGTATTATTATCATTTTCGGAACGTCTTATCTGGGGAACATCATGGTAACCAAGCGCATCGTTCGCATCATATTGACGTTTCAGCCAATCGCTATTTTCCAACGAATAGCTGTCGTTGTAATTTCCTCTCAGGTTGATGCTGAATACACGACCGCGTTTAGCAAATTTATGAGCAAAGTCCAAACTACCGCCGAAGCTAATTCCATCGCCTTTATTGTAAGTGTCAGACTTGGAATCGTAATTTCTGACAGTATCTGAGGGATTGGTATAGGCATTGGCAACGGAAGAAGATTCCGACGCATTACTGTGGCTATTGTTGTAACGGATGTTCGGACGAAGTATCAAGGTGTTCATCGTGTCGGGTTTCCATTCTAAATTGAAATTGGCAGAAAAACTGTCCGACAGGTAATTACCGTTTGTTTTGGTGCGATCTAACTGCACATAGTCTATGAGTGAGTTCGTCTGATAAACATCACTTTGAGACTCCCTGTTAAGTGCTTGATAGCGAACGTCGCCATTCAGATTGAGTTTAGAAGAAAACTCTTTGTTCATGCTCAACATGAAATTGGTTGTTTCAGCAATACCACCACTGCCACGCCCCATACGCATACCACTAAACTGATTGGCACCGAGGTCGCCTGCTCCCTGGTTGTTGTTATTGTTGTTGCCGAGTATCAAGGTATAACTGTCGTTATTTGTCCGGTTGCTAAGGAAGCCTGCGGCTTGACGGCGCAAACCTTCATCACCGTTCAAGTTGGTTCCGGCGCCGACCAAGGCATTGCCCATCGTACCTTTCATCATTCCTTGCTTAACGGTAAGATTAATGATTGTTTCTTCTTCACCGTCGTCAAAGCCTGTCATACGCGCCATATCTGACTTTCTATCGACCACTTGCAACTTATCGACCATTTCTGCCGGAAGATTTTTGGAGGCAATTTGCGGGTCATCGGAGAAAAACTCTTTGTTGTTCACGAGAAATTTCTTTACCTCTTTACCGTTGACGGTAATCTTTCCATCCGTAGCGACTTCTACGCCGGGCATTTTTTTCAACAAATCTTCCACCACTGCGTTCTCTTGCACTTTGTAGGAGGAGGCATCGTATTCGATGGTATCGTTTTTGACGATTACTTCGGGCTTTTTCCCTTCTACCACCGTTTCGCTCAGCAAGATGGCATCGGGTTCCAAATACAATTTTCCGGCATTTACGGAAGTTTGACCGGCTTTGACCGTTACGTTTTTCGTTAACGGGAGATAACCCAAGTAAGTTATTTTCAGGATATAACTTCCTGCCCGCACGTCTTTAAAAGAAAAACGGCCATCAACGTCGCTGATGGCTCCGGTAACGAGCGTGCTGTCTTTGGATTGCAATAAGGTAATACTACCTGCAATAATCGGTTCATCACTTGCTTTGTCTAAAAGAATACCGGCTAATGTGCTGTTTTCCTGTCCGAAAACAGACAAAGAAAACAAAAGAAAAATCAGAATGTTCCCAAGAATTTTCATTATGAAAAATTTTTATCAACTTATAAACTTAGTATAAAAGACACCAAAAAAGGAAAAAGGTTTAACGGGAATATTGGATTTTAAATAATTTAACAATAAATAGTCGTAACTTGCGCCTTCTTTTAAAACAGGCATTGATGAACGATTTTTTACAATTGCTGAGACGGTTTGTTCCGCCCTATAAAAAATATTTGGGAGCAAGTATCGGGATGAATATCCTCTCTGCGCTCTTAGGTTTGCTTTCTTTTGCTTCCATGATTCCTATCCTGCAAATGCTTTTTCAGGTGAAAGAAGAAGTCTATAACTATATGCCGGCGCAGTTGGAAGTTTTTTCTATTGAATCGTGGAGTAACTGGTTGGAGGCAATCGTGAATAACATTTTTTGGTATCTCTCCCAAATTATTGCCCAGCATGGCGGCTCTACCGCCTTGCTCGTATTGGCAGCTTTCCTCGTAGTAACGACTGTCTTGCGGGTTGCCGCGATGTATCTCTCTTTCTATTACATGATTCCTCTCCGGACAGGGGTAGTGCGCGATATTCGCAATCAAATCAATGAGAAAATTATCTCCCTGCCGCTGGCTTTCTTCTCCGAAGAACGGAAAGGCGACATCCTGGCTCGTGTGTCGGGAGATGTCAACGAGATAGAATCGTCGGTGATGAGTTCCTTGGATATGCTGTTCAAAAATCCGATCCTGATTCTTATTTATCTGATGGGAATGTTCTTTCTGAGCTGGCAACTCACCCTTTTCGTTTTACTCGTTCTCCCGGTGGCCGGTTATATCATGGGACAAATCGGCAAAAATTTGAAAAAAAAGTCTGTACTCGGACAACAGCAATGGGGCGGACTGATGGCACAGATAGAAGAAACGCTGGGCGGCTTGCGTATTATCAAAGCTTTCAATGCAGAGCGGAAAATGCAAAATCGATTCACGGAAAGCAACGAGGGATTTCGCAGGACTACGAACCGTATCATGCGCCGCCAACAGCTGGCGCACCCGATGAGCGAACTCTTGGGCACTATCACGATAGCGATCGTACTTTGGTATGGCGGCACCTTAATCCTTAACGAAACGAGCAGCATCGACGGCGCCCGTTTCATTTACTATATTTCCATCTTTTATTTATTGATTAATCCCGCCAAAGAACTGTCCAAATCCGTTTATTCCATTCAAAAAGGTTTGGCTTCGATGGACAGGGTGGATAAGATATTGAAAGCGGAATCTACTATTACCGACCCGGAACATCCGGTAGCGGTGCCGTTCAATCATAAAATTGAATACCATCATGTCCGGTTCAAATACCGGGAAAACTGGGTGATCAAAGGTGTCAATTTAGAAATTCCCAAAGGCAAAACCATCGCCCTGGTAGGTCAGTCCGGTTCGGGCAAATCCACGATGGTCGATTTATTGCCCCGGTTCTATGACGTTCAGGAAGGCAGCATCACGATTGACGGCATTGATATCCGCGATGCCAAAGTGCATGACGTCCGCCAATTAATGGGAATAGTCAATCAGGAAGCCATTCTGTTTAACGATACTTTTTTCAATAATATTGCTTTCGGAGTAAAACAGGCTACGCTGGAACAAGTGATGGAAGCAGCCAAAATAGCCAATGCCTACGAATTTATCATCGCCTCCGAAAACGGTTTTGAAACCAATATCGGCGACCGGGGCTGCAAACTCTCCGGCGGACAACGGCAACGGATCAGCATTGCCCGCGCCGTGCTGAAAAATCCACCGATACTGATTCTGGACGAAGCTACTTCCGCCTTAGATACCGAATCGGAAAAATTAGTACAGGATGCCTTGGAAAAATTAATGCAGAACCGGACAACGATCGTGATTGCCCACCGATTGTCCACGATCAAAAATGCGGATTTGATCATTGTGATGCATGAGGGGAAGATTGTGGAACGCGGTACGCATAATGAATTGCTGGCGCTGGATGGGTATTACTCGAAGCTTTGTGCGATGCAGGCGTTCTGAAGACTTCCGACGTAGCTGGATTGGAACTAAAAAAGGAAGACTATGAATATTTTTACCTATTCATAATCTTCCCTAATTTTTTATTACTACTTCCTTTTATTTAATCTTTGAAGGTTGAGAATCTCAACCGCCTTGAGTGCAGACAATAAACCCCATAGTCGCTGTGCGCAGCGGGCATCTAAGACGATCAATTACTACCCAAACAAGACTTATCCTTACTCTGTAAGCCTTTTAATAAAACTCTACGCACACAAACTTCGGCGCCCAGGAGGTACCAGATGTGGTCGTAGCGCCTGTCGTTGTTGGCGAAACTGAGCGTGTCAACGACGACTGGGAGTCCCCATACGTCGAAGACGCGGACATGCACGCCGTCTTATCAACGTCAACGCCCGTCAAGCTTGTCACGCTGGAGGTGACGTAAAACACTCGCTTGACGATACTGCTGGCCCCGGCGGCGGCCGCAGCCGCGTTTGTAACGAATTCTGTTGTAGCTATAGTCGTATTACTGGTACCGGACGGCTGTGTTGTCGTGGTAGGCGATCCAGCCAGAGCTATGCTCGACACCAATTTTCCACCAGCAATCGTAGCATTAGCAATATCGGCATTAACTATCGTGAGATCGGCTATATCATCGGAAGTAACCGAACCATCCACAATCTGAGACGAATTTACCGAATTGGCAGCAAGGTCGTCAAGCGTTACTGCCCCATTGGCAATTTTAGCACTCGTGACAGCATTATCGGCTAACGTAGTCGCAATGCTTGCAGCGGCAGATCCGTCAAAATCAGCTGTCCCGGTGACATTACCCGTCAGAGTAATAGCACGAGCAGTAGCCAACTTAGTAGCCGTACCGGCATTACCGGAGGATAGTTTTGCCCAAGCGTTAGTTGCCCAATAATAAACCCCGGCGCCATCCAATGCCGAACCGGTATTGTAAACCATCGTTCCGGGTTTCGGAGTATTACCGGTGGCTAATGGCTGTGTAGCCGATGTTAATTCTACACGCGGTAGTCCTAAACCCAAATTACCTGCCGGATTGGGATCGTCAGTTTTATTTACATCCAACAAAGCCGAAGCATTCGGTTCATCTGTTCCACCGATTCGTACTTGTGCATTCATACTCGCTGTTATCCCTAAAAAGGATAACAACATCAAAAAAATCATTTTTTTCATTTTCATTCTTTTATATTTATTTATATTTTGCCCCGAAGGGCTGTTAATTCAAATCTGTAACGAACCGGAAAGAGGCAGGCAATCAACTCCTTTTTTTAGAAAAGACGAATGAAAAAGATGATAAAAAAATTAAAATAAGACTCACCTGCCTTCTCCGGTTACGAAATTTGTGTTATCTTTGCAGTCGCTTAAAGTATTGAAAACAAGCGATTTACGACAACAAATACCCTGTTTCTATCGGTTGCTTGCTCAGCAAAATCAGAGTTCTGAGAAATCCATTTTTAAGTATTGATTGACAGATGATTATCAAAGCATTTTATAAGACAAAAAGTAAGGCATGAATAACAAATCCGGAATTAGCGTTTTGTAGTTTTATTCGTAAGATATTAATATTTAGATAGATATGGATTTCAAAACGAAAATTGAAAAGTTATTTTCGCAAACATTCGGGATTGGAGCGATTACTAAGGCGTTGGGTGTTAATTAGTTTGTAAGAAAGAATTCCTTGAACAGAAGTTTTGTTGAATAACAGAAGTCTGTAGTTTGGAAAATCCCTGGCCAAGATATAAAAAAATAAATTGACAGTTGAAGAAGCCTTCAACTGTCATTTAAAATAGCAGGATTTTTAGAAAAATTCAAAATTAACGAAAAACATAAGCGTTAGGTAGAGATACTGACTTTCAGACCTAAATGTCCACCGTGCGAGTTCCTATAGTAGAGTACCCTAAATAACCTGCATTACGTAAAGCTACAATTTCTATGATATTAGGCAAGTATTCAGAAGCCTATCCTCAATCGGCTTATCTGTCAAGGAAACACGACAGGGAGTCTAGCATGCCGATGAACTGATAAGTCAGACAGTTACCAATCTGCGACTGAATCAGGAGATGAAAGATGAATAGGAGGATAAAATCTGGATGGTTGGTATCCGTTGGGATGCCTTAGATGTGGACTTGGCAATAGACAGTCTTTTGCATTCTGAAAAATATCCGTTAATTGCCAAATGTATATGAGCTTTATGAGCAAATCCCAAACAGCCGCCGGGCGTTCTCAGTCGTTTTTTCAGCAATCGTCTCTTCAGAAAGCTGATACACTTCCGCTAATTTCTGCACAATAGCCGTCAAATACGCAGGTTCGTTTCGCTTTCCCCGATAGGGCACGGGCGCCAGGTAAGGGGCATCCGTTTCCAATACAATCCGTTCGATCGGCGCCAAGGAAAGGTAATCGCGGAAAGTCGCTTTCTTATACGTGATGACGCCATTGATGCCTAAGCTGAATCCCGGACAGCGCAAGGCTTCTTCCAATTCTTCCCGGCTTCCGCCGAAACTGTGGAATACGCCCCGGAGTTTATCTATACCTATTTTATACAGGCTTTCAAAAACGTATGGAAAAGCTTCGCGCGAATGAATCGCTACCGGCAAATTCCGGTCGATGCTCCAGCGCAATTGTTCTTCAAAGGCTTCGACCTGTTCTTGGAGGTAAGTTTTATCCCAATACAAATCAATACCGATTTCCCCAATGGCAATGTATTTTCTTTTTTCCAATTCCGTTCGAACGATATCCAAATCTTTTTTATAACCGGAATCGACACTCGTCGGATGCAAACCCATCATCGGGAAACAAGTTCCGGGATATTGGTCGCACAAGGCGTATAAACGGTCAATGGATTCGATGTCAATGTTCGGAAGGCAGAAGGCGCCTACTCCTGCTTCCGTTGCCCGCCGGATCATTTCGTCCCGGTCGGCATCAAATTCTTCAGCGTAAATATGGGTGTGTGTATCAACCAAATACATTCAACTGCTCTCCTCCCTGGTAATGAAACCGGATGCCGTAATCCTTGAATTTTTGTTTGCGTTCGTCGGTAGGCAATCCCCAGTATTTGAATTCGACTTTCGTCCAGGTATCCCAAATCACCCGGTCGGCTTTTTCCCGCATTTCTTCCAATCCTTCCTGGGAACGGATGGTATTTTGCCGGTATATTTTCAGGCTGTACAGCGAATCGTTGAATAAATCGTAATGCACTTTTACCTTGGAAATCGCCGGGTTGTAAATAGGCGCTCCCCCGTGGGAAGTCCGTGCCGCTTCGCCGTTAATGAGCCGTTCCCCCCATTCCAAAACAGCCTCCTCGGTCGAAAGATCGGGAACGGTAAATTCGTTGCTATCCTCCAAACCATAATACACCAGGTTTTCCACCTTCACTTCGTTGCGGACGATAGCCAGATTCAATACCTGGATAAAATGGGAAATATAGAGTTGTGCGGATTTAAACAAATCCACATATCCTTTATCCGCCTTGGTTTCATCTTCCAAGGCTTGTTTGAAACAAAAACAAGTTCCTTCGTACGTCAACAGGAAATTACGGAGATCGTGCATATCCCTCATGGAAAGAATGGCATTTTCTTCTCCGGCCAATTCTTCCTGAACAACGATTGTGTTCAAGGCTTTCATCCGTTCTTCATCCGTATCCGGAAGTTTTTTTGCAGGCATATTTTACAGTTTTTTACGATTTTCTATTTAACAATTCTTTTGCAAGATCCAGCAAAACGGTCTTTTTTTCAGCCGGAACACTGACTTCATTCAGTGCGCGGACAGCTTTCCAGTAATAATCTTCCATCAGGTTACGCGCCTTCTCTTTCACCATCAGTTTATTATAGCAGGCCGTAACCGCTTCGATTTTCTTTTCCGGTTGGTCGTCTGTTTTTAACCAGCGGAAAAGCTCTTTTTTCACTTTTTCATCTGCCGAATTCAATGCACTAACAAGCAACCAGGTCTTTTTGTTGCATAAAATATCGCCGCCTTGTTTTTTCCCGAATACGGACGGATCGCCATATACATCCAGAATATCATCTTGTATCTGAAAGGCAATGCCGAGGTTAATACCGAAATCGTACAATAAATCCCCGTCTTTGGAATCCGCTCCGCCCAACACAGCGCCCGATTTCAGGCAAGCACCCAGCATGACGGCTGTTTTCAGGCGGATCATATTCAAATATTCTTCTTCCCGCACATCCAAGCGGTTTTCAAACTGCATGTCGTATTCCTGTCCTTCGCAAATTTCGGCAGCCGTGGTGGAAAACAAATCCAATAATTCCTTGAGATGGTTGGAGGGCGTTTTACCTACATATTTATAGGAAAGGATCAGCATGGAATCGCCGGAAAGAATGGCGGTATTTTCGTCCCATTGCTTATGAACGGTCGGTTGGCCCCTGCGGATATCCGCCTGATCCATCACATCATCGTGCATCAAGGTGAAATTATGGAAAATTTCCCAGGCCAAAGCCATATTCAAGGCTTCCTGCACCTCGTCCTTGAACAGATTACAAGCCAGCAAGGTAAGCGCCGGACGAATCTTTTTTCCTTTCAACGCCAACAGGTAGGCGACCGGTTCATACAATCGCGCCGGTTGTTTGGGATAACGGATATCCTTGATTTTCTGTGTGATAATGGCTAATGCGTCTTCAAAATTAATCATATTCTTTTATTATAATTTAAATACTATCGGTAAATATACTTTGACCCGTACCGGTTCGCCCCGTACGGTTCCCGGAACCCATGCCGGCATTGCTTGCAGCACCCGCAAGGCTTCCTGATCCAAGGAAATATAGACTCCATGTTCGATTTGAATGTTTGACAACGAGCCGTCTTTATTCACAATAAACGAACACCAAACTTTGCCCTGAATCCGCTGGCTGGATGCCGATGCCGGATAAGTCAGGTTCTTAATCAGGTAGCGGTTCATTTCAACATAGCCGCCGGGATATTGAGGCATCACTTCCGCTTCCGTATAAATCGCTTCGCTGACCGCTTCCCGCGAGAGTATTTTTTCAGGCAACGGCACATCCGGTTCGTTTTCCGGTATTTTCTCCAAAAAATCGGGATTCACATATTCTATATCCGGCGCTTTTTCTACAATCGTATAATTTTCATAAGCTACTTTCGGCGACTCTTCGACAGGCGATTCCATTCTCTCGATTGGCTCGATTTTCGTTTCCGGTTCGATGGGAGCAGCCACTAAGGGTTCGTTGTATTCATTTTCTACGTAAATGGAAGAAAAGCCTTCCCAATCAGGCGACAAGGTTTCTTCCGTCCGCCATTCCAGGACAACGAACAAAGAGGCCAGAGCAACCGCAAATCCCAGCAGGAAAAAAGTGATCCGTTCACTTTCCAAATCCGCTTGAGGTGTCTTTTTCATTTCCATTCTACAAAAATACAATTCTTTTCAATTTTATACGTTATATTTGTGTTCTCAATTCAATAAATATGCGCAGATTTTTTCTTATCGTCCTGCTATCCGCTTTCTTATTCCCGGTTTGGGGACAAGTAGGAAATTCTACTTTCGATTATCTTTTGCTTCCCCAATCGGCCCATGCATCGGCTTTGGGCGGCACCAATATATCTATTATTGAAAATGACGCTTCCCTTATTTATAACAATCCGGGCTTGCTCGGCGCGGAAATGGACAAGACGTTCAATGCGAGTTATCTGTCTTACATTGCCGATATCGGTATGGGAAACGTCTTGTTTACCAAAGCCTTGGGTGACAAGGGCGCCTGGGGCATCGGAGCTGTTTACGCCAATTACGGAAACATGCTGGAAGTAAGCGAAGAGAATACGGTGATGGGCGATCTGACAGCCAACGATATTTGCGGAAGCCTCTTCATTGCCCACAATTTAACCGATAAATGGCGCGGGGGGATTTCCGGTAAATTTTTCTATTCCAATTATTACCACAATACCGCTATCGGTCTGGGCGTGGATTTGGGATTGAGTTATTATAATGAAGACAAAGGTTTTTCCATGGGTATCGTCGGGAAAAATATCGGACGGCAAATAAAAGCATACGAAGAAGAATTGGCGGGATTGCCCTGGGACATTCAATTCGGGATAAGTAAAAACCTGAATCATGCGCCTATCCGTTTTTCCATAACGGGTATTTACCTGAAACAATGGAAGTTTGACGATATTTATGCCGGTGGGGATTCTTTTATGAAAACGGCGGGAAAACACCTGATTCTGGGAATTGATTTTATCCCTACGGATAATTTTTGGGTTGGATTAGGATATAATATAAAAAGAGGTGCGGACATGCACTTGGAAGACGGCAATAAATTCGGCGGTTTTTCGGCGGGAGCCGGCATACGAATTAAATCTTTCAGCGTAGGCTGCGCGATTGGAAAATACAATACCGCCGCCACTTCCTTTATGGTCAGCATTGCTACCTCCTTTGCAGAAAAAAGTTTATCAGGAAATGAAAAAAATAATTGTTGCTATTGACGGTCATTCCTCTTGCGGGAAAAGCACCATGGCAAAAGACCTTGCCAAAACAATCGGTTACACCTATATCGACAGCGGCGCCATGTACCGGGCGGTCACGCTCTATTGTTTGGAAAACGGACTGTTCACCGGCGATGAATTGGATGTAGAAAATTTGCAAAAAGAAATCAAAGACATACGCATTTCTTTTGTCAAAAACCCCGAAACCGGCCGTTCGGATACCTATTTAAATGGGCGGAATGTAGAACGGGAAATCCGGAGCATGGGAGTCGCCGACAAGGTGAGTCCGGTGGCCGCCGTAGGATTTGTCCGGGAAGAAATGGTGAAGCAGCAGCAAGCCATGGGTTTGGAAAAAGGCATTGTCATGGACGGACGGGATATCGGAACGATTGTGTTTCCGGATGCCGAATTAAAAATATTTGTGACCGCCGCGCCCGAAATCCGCGCCCAACGCCGGTTGGAAGAATTGATTGCCAAAGGGGAAAACGCTTCATTTGAAGAAGTGCTTCACAACCTGGCAAAACGCGATCATATTGATTCTACCCGCAAAGACGGGCCTTTGAAACAAGCCGAGGATGCAGTTGTATTAGATAATTCGGATTTGACTATTAATGAACAAAACAAGAAACTATTGGAACTTTTCGATACACACAGCTGTTAGTTTCTTTTTTCCTTTTTATCGCTGATTAAAAAGCAATCGAAGTTTTTGCGAAGTGTAATTTTCAAATTGACGGTCAGAGCTGACTAATCGCATTTTTTCCGTAATTGCCTGTGAAATAATCATGTGATCATTCGGATCGTGATGATTTTCCGGTATGGATAATCGTGCAAAAGTTTCGAGATGCTCTCGCTTTACAGGCAATAATTGTATATTAAGGTTTTCCATAACTACCAAAATATCTTCGGGTTTTTTCCATGGCAATTTGACTCTATTCCTTTTCCGCAAGAACAACATTTCTTGAGCAGAAATAGTGCTAACATACAACAAATTGTTAGAATCATCAAATATTTCTCGAATATCTTTTTCCAATTCATTCGAATCAGACATCAAAAATAAGGCTATATGGGTATCTATAAGGTAACGGTCCATAAGATTTTTAAGTTAGATTACTATTTCATTACTGCTCTCATGTCCAAAATCTCAATAGCATACCCACCCGGATGGTCTTTTAAAAACTGTCCAACCTTAGATAATTTTCCGGATGGCGTATAATTAAGTGGCATCTTTTTCCCGTCCTCATACAGCCATGAGGTTCTCTTTTTTTCTTTTTTCTTTTTTGCTTCCATGATTATAATTTTTAAATGAGTGAGCTTTGGATTAATTCTCTATGCAAAGATACAGCTTTTGTTGTGAAAAACAAAATGCACGCAAACCGTAACGTCGTAAAAAAATTAATCAAAAAAAATTGGAGAAAAGAAAATTAATATATACCTTTGCGAGCTAATTTGAAAACGCTATCAAGCATAAGTAAAGAAATAATAAAAATCATAATAAGATGTCGAAAATCTGTCAAATTACCGGAAAAAAAGCAATGGTGGGCAATAATGTTTCGCATTCAAACCGCAGGACAAAAAGAAAATTTGATGTTAACCTCTTCACCAAGAAGTTCTATTGGGTAGAACAAGATTGTTGGGTAAATCTGAACATCTCTGCAAATGGTTTGCGTACCATCAACAAAATCGGATTGAATGCTGCTATCAAACAAGCAGCTGGAAAAGGGTATTTAAACGTGTAAAAATAGGAGACCTGTAAAAAAATGGCAAAGAAAGCAAAAGGAAACAGAGTTCAAGTGATCTTGGAATGCACTGAACATAAGGAAAGCGGCTTACCGGGCACTTCCCGCTATATTACTACAAAAAATCGGAAAAATACGACAGGCAGGTTGGAATTGAAAAAATACAATCCTATCCTGAAACGAATGACTCTTCATAAAGAAATAAAATAAAATCAGATAAACCATGGCAAAGAAAACCGTTGCGGGATACCGCGAGAAGTCGGAAGGACGTTCTTTTTCTAAAGTGATTAAAATGATTAAATCACCGAAAACAGGGGCTTATATCTTCAAAGAAGAAATGATTCCTAATGAAGCTGTAAAGGATTATTTTAATTAAGGAAACAAAGTTAATAGCTAAAAAACATTGAATAAAAAAACTTCCTTTCGATTTTGAGGTCGAAAGGAAGTTTTTTTTATTTACTTTTACTATCTTTGCAAGAGTTATCATGCCTAATTTATACAATTTATCATTCTTATACATGGGATTTTTAAATTTTTTCTCTAAAGATAAAAAAGAAAACCTGGACAAAGGTTTGTCAAAAACGAAAGAAAATGTATTTGACAAAATAACACGGGCAGTCGCCGGTAAATCCAAGGTGGACGAGGATGTTCTCGACAATCTGGAAGAAGTATTGGTTACTTCGGACGTAGGTGTCGAAACAACCTTAAAAGTCATTCAACGGATCGAAGACCGGATAGCACGGGATAAATATGTCAATACCAACGAATTAACAGCTATTTTGCGGGAAGAAATTGCTTCCTTGTTGCAAGATAACCAGGTGGAAGAACTGGAAGATTTTGACATTCCCGCCGGGAAAAAGCCTTATGTAATCATGGTGGTAGGCGTGAATGGCGTAGGAAAAACAACCACCATCGGCAAATTGGCTTATCATTTCAAAAAAGCAGGAAAAAAAGTATATCTGGGCGCTGCGGATACTTTCCGTGCCGCCGCTGTCGAACAATTGGGCATTTGGAGCGAACGCGTAGGAGTGGATATCGTCAAACAAAAAATGGGTTCAGACCCGGCATCAGTGGCATACGACACCTTGAATTCTGCTGTCGCCAATCATGCCGATGTAGTCATCATTGATACGGCCGGCCGCCTCCACAACAAAATAAACCTGATGAACGAATTGACCAAAATCAAAAATGTCATGAAAAAAGTGGTTCCTGACGCACCTCATGAAGTTTTATTGGTTTTGGATGGTTCCACCGGACAAAATGCTTATAATCAAGCGAAAGAATTTTCCAAAGCGACCGAAATAACGGCCTTGGCTATTACCAAATTAGACGGAACGGCCAAGGGCGGTGTCGTCATCGGCATTTCAGACCAGTTGCAAATACCGGTCAAATACATCGGAATCGGCGAAGGTCTGGAAGATTTGCAGATTTTCAGAAAAAAAGAATTTGTTGATTCCTTATTCGGCAATTGATGAGAAATAACAAAATAGATATTATCACTTTGGGATGTTCCAAAAATCTGGTCGATTCGGAGTTGCTGATGCGCCAGTTTGCAGCGAACGGTTATGCCGTATCGCACGATCCGGAGGAAACTTCCGGCAATATTGTGGTCATCAACACTTGCGGATTTATCGGCGATGCCAAAGAAGAATCCATCAACATGATTCTGGAATTTGCAGCAGCCCGGAAAACGAAACACATCCAAAAATTATTCGTCATGGGATGCCTTTCCGAGCGCTACCGGGAAGAATTGAAAGAACTGATTCCGGAGGTCGATAAATTCTACGGAAAATTCAATTGGAAAGAACTGATTTCCGATTTGGGAAAATCGTATTACCAGGAACTTTCCAACGAACGGTTGCTCACTACCCCCTCCCATTATTCCTATCTGAAAATTGCCGAAGGCTGCAACCGCACCTGCGCTTACTGTTCCATTCCCCTTATCACCGGAAAATATACATCCAAAAGCATTGAAACGATTGAACAGGAAGTGAAATCGTTAGTCAAACAAGGCGTAAAAGAATTTCAGTTGATTGCACAGGATTTAACTTATTACGGAAAAGATATTTACAAGAAATACAATCTGGCAGAATTGGTCCGCCGGATTTCGGATATAGCAGGCGTAGAATGGATTCGCTTGCATTATGCCTATCCCACGCATTTCCCGCTGGATTTATTGCCGGTGATGCGGGAAAAAGAAAATGTTTGCAAGTATTTGGACATCGCGTTGCAACACAGCAGCGATGCGATGTTGAAAAAGATGCGACGGAATATCACGAAGCAAGAAACAATCCAATTACTCCGGACAATCCGGGAAGAAGTTCCGGGCATTCATCTTCGCACCACGATGATGGTAGGATATCCCGGGGAAACCGAAGAGGATTACGCTGATTTATTGGATTTTGTGAAAGAAATGCGTTTCGAGCGTCTGGGCGCTTTTCCTTATTCGGAAGAAGAAGGAACCTATTCGGCTATTCACGATAAGGATACGGTGGACAAAAAAATCAAGCAGCAACGCATGGATGAGCTGATGAATGTTCAGGAAAGCATTGCCGCAGAAATCAGTGAAGCTAAAATTGGTCAAACGCTGAACGTAATTATTGACCGGGAAGATGCTGATTTTTATATCGGAAGAACCGAATATGATTCTCCGGAAGTAGATCCTGAAGTGTTGATCGCTAAAAACAGGAAACTAAAGACCGGAGAATTTTATCCTGTAAAAATAACAGGCGCCCAACTGTATGATTTACTGGGTAGTACATTGGAAAACTAATCTTCTAAGCACAAAAAAACATGAATTCTGCAGAATTAGTAACAGCTTTATCACAAAAACTTCAGTTATCTAAAACGGAAGTTAACAAAAGAATGGACAATACAGTAGCTTTAATTACAGCGGAATTAATAAAGAGCAATTCCGTCTCTTTCCCTGATTTCGGAACCTTGGAAGTCAAAAAGAGAGAAGAAAGAATCAGCGTCAATCCGGCTTCAGGAAAACGGATGCTTGTTCCACCCAAATTGGTTGTTAAATTCAAAGTTTCCAATACATTAAAAGAAAAATTAAAAGAGATAAAGATATGAATGCGAAAATAAATTTACAGGACTTAACCGATCTTTTAGTCGAAAAATCGGGTATAACAAAAGAAGAGGCAGCACTTTTTCTCAATGAATGGTTTGACGCAATTGAAGAGGCGCTGTTGAATGACCAAATAGTAAAAATCAAGAATTTGGGAAGTTTAAAGCTTTCTGCAGTAAGCGACCGGGAAAGTATTGACGTGGCAACCGGAAACAGGGTATTGATTCCGGCACATTATAAAATCAATTTTATTCCCGATAATACTTTGGCTCAAGCAGTGAATGAACCGTTTGCTTTTTTTGAAACAGTAGAATTAGATACAGACCCGGAAATCGAAAATACAAAAGAGGAAGAAGCGGAGGCTGAAGAAGTGGAAAGAGAAGTAAAAGAGGAATTACCGGAAGAATGGAAAGAGGAAAAAACAGAAGAAATACCAATAGATGAAGAAGATACAATAGATGAAGACTGGGAAAAAAAGCTAAGACATCATGCAAAAAGAAGGAAAACTATACATAAGGTAAAAAAAGGTTGTACATCCTCCATTTATATTTTAATACTAATAATTGTAGCCGGCTTGTTTATCTATTTATATCTAATGGAAAAAGACAATCCTATGTTCAATGAAATTCCATATACAGAGCAGTATATCCCCGATGATAGTGACCCTGTCGCTTTCCAAATAAGAGACAGTATCCTGCAAGACAGTTTGAAAATCAATCCTCAAAAGGAGGAAGTAAAAACGCGAACCATCCGTGCGGGAGAAAGATTGACATTAATTGCAGAGTCGGAATACGGCCATAAAGCTTTCTGGATTTATTTGTACGAGGAAAATAAAGCCGTCATGGAAAATCCCAATAATGTTCCGGCCGGTTTAATTATCAAAATTCCACCGGCTGGAAAATACGGTATTAATAAGGATGATCCGGAATCCGTCCGGAAAGCCAGGGAATTGACGGCAAAATATGCAACAATGTGGGATTAATTAATTATTTTTAACTCGCAATCTATTTCATTAAAAATTTAACATTCTTATTTTTGCATCCGGAAAACAAAAACAGATTAACACAGTATAAATAATATGAGTGAAACAGTTGATATTCGTGCTTTGAGTGATAAAATTGAAAGCAAAAGCGGATTTGTCAGCCTGATTATCAAAGGAATGGATCAGGTTATCGTCGGACAAAAACATTTGGTTGAATCCTTGTTGATAGGATTATTATCCGACGGACACATTTTGTTGGAAGGTGTGCCCGGTTTGGCAAAAACATTGGCCATTAAAACATTGGCTTCCCTGATTGATGCGAAGTACAGCCGGATACAGTTTACACCGGACTTACTCCCTGCCGACGTGACCGGCACCATGATCTACAGCCAGAAAAACGAAGAATTTCAAGTCAAAAAAGGGCCGATCTTCGCTAATTTCATTTTGGCGGATGAAATCAACCGTGCGCCGGCTAAAGTGCAAAGCGCCTTGTTGGAAGCTATGCAGGAACGTCAAGTAACGATAGGTGAAAATACCTACAAGCTTCCCGCACCGTTCCTGGTGATGGCTACCCAAAACCCGATCGAACAGGAAGGAACTTATCCGCTGCCGGAAGCGCAAGTGGATCGTTTCATGCTGAAAGTGGTGATCAGCTACCCGAAGAAAGAAGAAGAAAAACAAATCATCCGTCAGAATATTTCCGGCGATGCGATCGAAATCAAGCCCGTCCTGAAAAAGGAAGAGATATTGGAAGCCCGCAAGATTGTTCGCGAAGTCTATTTAGACGAAAAAATCGAAAAATACATTGTCGATATTGTTTTCGCCACCCGTTTTCCGGAAGAACACGGATTGCCTAACCTGAAAGGAATGATTTCTTTCGGCGCTTCGCCTCGTGCGAGTATCAATCTGGCCTTGGCGGCACGTACATACGCCTTCATCAAACATCGTGCGTATGTGATTCCCGAAGATATCCGCGCCGTCTGTTTCGACGTATTGCGTCACCGTATCGGTTTGACTTACGAAGCGGAAGCCAATAATCTGACTTCGGAAGAAATTATCAGCGAAATATTGAACAAGATTGAAGTACCCTAAATATTTCCCCCAATCCTCCCTCCCAACCCTGTCATTGCGGACTTGACCCGCAATCCCAAGAACACCGTTAATAGGTGTTTAACGATGGGCAGGGGATTGCGGGTCAAGCCCGCAATGACAGAGGGGGAGAGGGGGAGGACGTACAATAATGATAGGAACATCCAAACATGGAAACGAGCGAATTATTAAAAAAAGTACGACAGATCGAGATTAAATCCCGGGGGTTGTCGCGGAATATATTTGCAGGTCAATATCATTCGGCTTTCAAAGGGCGCGGTATGGCTTTTTCCGAAGTGCGTGAATACGAATTCGGAGATGATACCCGCGATATCGACTGGAATGTGACTGCGCGCTATTCCAAGCCCTACATCAAAGTGTTTGAAGAAGAACGCGAATTGACGGTGATGCTCTTGATTGATGTTTCCGGCAGTAAGGATTTCGGAACGCACGGCATGATGAAAAAAGATATGACGACTGAAATTGCGGCTACGCTGGCTTTTTCGGCGATACAAAACAATGACAAAATCGGTGTGATTTTCTTTTCCGACAAAATAGAAAAATTCATTCCGCCGCAAAAAGGGAAAAAGCATATTCTTTATATTATCCGTGAATTGATTGATTTTCAACCGGTAGATAACAAAACCGATATCGCTCAGGTCTTGCAATATCTGACGAATGCGATCAAGAAGAAATGTACGGCTTTTGTGATTTCGGATTACATAGATAATCACGATTACCAACATGCGTTGACTATTGCGAACCGGAAACACGATATGGTGGCTATCCAGGTATTTGACGAACGGGAAACAAACATTCCCAATGTCGGATTGATGAAAATCAAAGATGCGGAATCCGGTAAGGAATCGTGGGTGGATACTTCTTCGTTCAAAGTACGGCAAAACTATCAGCATTGGTGGGATCATCGCCAATCGGAAATGCAAAATGCCTTCAAGAAAAGTCGTGTGGACGCTGTTTCCATTCGTACAGACGAGGATTATGTAAAGGCATTGATTGATTTATTTCATAAAAGAGCATGATAATGAGAATAAAAAATATAAAAAATATAAAGAATATAGAGAATACTGTCATTGCGGGCTTGACCCGCAATCCCCTGCCAATCGTTAAACACCTATTAACGGTGTTCATGGGGTTGCGGGTCAAGCCCGCAATGACAGGGCTTTTCCTCCTCTTTCTTTTAATCAGCATGCAAGCTCAAGCGCAGCAAGCTGTTATCAAGGCTTCGCTGGATTCGGTACAAATCCTGATCGGGGAACAAACCTTGTTGCATTTGGAGGTTGCCGCCAATAAAAACAGTCAGCTGCAACTTCCTTTTGTAACCGATACGTTGATGAAGGGTGTGGAGGTATTGAATATTTCCAAGACGGATACCACCGATCTTGGAAACGACCGGATGCAGATAAAATACGATTATCTGATTACATCTTTCGATTCCGCTTTGTATATGCTGCCCCCTTTCAAACTCATTGACGGAGTGGATACGTTCTATTCCAATGAATTGGCATTGAAAGTTTCCACCTTGCCGGTAGATACGGCATCCGGACAGTTTTACGACATCAAGGACGTGATGAAACCCCAATTTGTATTGGCTGATTACGCCGAAATTTTTTACATTATTTTCGCTGTCTGCGTCTTGCTCTTAGTGATTATTTACATTATTTTCCGGAAAAAGAAACAAAAACCGCTGCTGCCGTTCAAGAAAGAAGAAAAAATTATTCTTCCTCCGCATGTCCGGGCTATCCAGGCGCTGGATACGATCAAGGGAGCAAAATTGTGGCAGCAGGGAAAAGACAAGGAATACCATTCGCAAATTTCGGATGTGATACGGGAATATATTGACGAACGCTTCCATGTGAATGCTATGGAAATGACTTCCGGTCAGATTCTGCGCATACTGCAGGGAGTGAGTGATGTGGATTTGGTATTTAACAACCTGAAACAGATGTTGTTATTATCTGATTTGGCGAAATTTGCAAAATACGATCCGTTGGCGGAAGAAAACGAATTAAGTATGATGAATGCGTATTTGTTTGTGAATAGCACAACGCCGGTGGTTGTTAATGAAGGAAATGAAAAGAATGAATAGTTCTGTCATGGCGGGCTTGACCCGCCATCCCATGATGTCCGTTAATAAGTGTTTAACGATGTTCTTGGGATTGCGGGTCAAGCCCGCAATGACAGGGGTTTTAAATATTGAATAAGTATGACTTTTGCACATCCGTTATATTTCTTATGGCTGCTGATATTAATCCCGATGATCGGATGGTACATCTGGAAACAGCGTCAGGCCCAAGCGAGCCTCCGCCTTTCTTCGTCGGAAGGATTTCAAAAAGCGCCTAAGACTTACAAACTCTATTTGCGGCATTTGCCTTTCGTTTTGCGAATGGCAGCCATCGCCTTTTTAATTGTGGCATTGGCTCGTCCGCAAACGACAAACAGTTGGAATACAAGCACTACGGAAGGAATTGACATTGCTCTGACTTTGGATATTTCGACTTCCATGCTGGCAGAAGACTTGAAACCCAACCGGATAGAAGCGGCCAAAGACGTAGCTGCTTCGTTCATCAACGGACGTCCGACAGACAATATCGGCTTGGTGGTTTTTGCCGGAGAAAGTTTTACTCAATGTCCGCTAACGACCGATCATGCGGTTTTACTGAACTTGTTGAAAGATGTCCGTTGCGGAATGATTGAAGACGGAACCGCTATCGGTCACGGTTTGGCAACTGCCGTAAGCCGGTTGAAAGACAGTCAGGCAAAGTCCAAAACCATCATTTTATTGACGGACGGAACCAACAACCGGGGCGAAATTGCGCCGGTGACGGCTGCCGAAATTGCGAAAGCCTACAATATCCGTGTCTATACCATTGGCGTGGGAACGAAAGGAACGGCTCCTTATCCTTTCCAAACGTCTATCGGCGTTCAATACCAGAATATTCCGGTGGAAATAGACGAAGCGACATTGACAAAAATCGCCCAACTGACCGGCGGATTGTATTTCAGGGCAACCAACACGGCTGCTTTGAAAGAGATTTATCAAGAAATCGACCAGTTGGAAAAAACAAAAATGAGTGTGCAGGAATACAGCAAAAAGCAGGAAGAATACAGGCTATTCGCCTTGGTGGGATTGCTCTTCTTTTTGTTGGAATTGTTGACAAGATATACAGTGTTAAAAAATATACCCTAAACGGCTCCTGTCATGGCGGGCTTGACCCGCCATCCCATGATGTCCGTTAATAGGTATTTAACGATTGGCAGGGGATTGCGGGTCAAGCCCGCAATGACAGAAAAAAGAAAAAAGAATAAAAGATTATGTTTAGATTCGAACATTCGGAATATTTATATTTACTACTCGTATTGCCCGTATTTCTGGCCATTTTTACTTATTACATGCGTGGTAAGAAAAAAGCCTTGAAACGATTCGGGACGATGAACCTGCTCCGTTCCCTGATGCCGGAAGTGGCGCTGAAAAAGCAATATTTCAAATTCTGGATTTTATTTATTTGCACCGGTTTATTCATTCTGGTCATTGCCGGGCCGCAATTCGGATCCAAATTGGAAACCGTAAAAAAACAAGGGATTGAAGTGATGGTTTGTTTGGATGTTTCCAATTCCATGCTTTCCACCGATATCTCCCCTTCCCGCTTGGATAAAGCGAAACAAATTTTATCCCGCTTGGTGGATGATTTGAATAACGATAAAATCGGATTGATTGTTTTTGCAGGAGATGCGTATATCCAGTTGCCCATCACCTCCGATTATGTTTCCGCCAAAATGTTTTTGTCCTCCATCAACCCTTCGATGGTGCCCACGCAGGGAACAGCAATCGGTTCGGCCATCAATCTGGCACTCAAATCGTTTTCACCCAGTGAAACATCGGAAAAGACCATCATTTTGATTACCGACGGCGAAGACCACGAAGACAATTCCATCGGAGCTGCGGAAGAAGCCGCCAATAAGGGAATTACCGTCAATGTATTGGGAATCGGTTCGATACAAGGGAGTCCTATCCCGACCAGCAACGGCTATTTGAAAGACAAGGACGGCAATATGGTCTTGACTAAATTGGACGAAAAGATGGCGCAGGACATAGCGGTTGCCGGAAAAGGAATGTATGTCCGGACAGACAATACCAACAACGCACTCAAGGCTTTACAAAAAGAATTGGATAAAAAAGCCAAATCCGAAGTCGAAAGCAAAGTTTATTCTTCGTATGACGAAAAATACCAGATTCCGGCCTGGATACTGTTGTTTTTATTGGTAGCGGAATTTTTTATATTGGATAGAAAAAACAAGGTATTGAGTAAAATTAAATTGTTCTCATGAAACATTCAATAATCATATTAACATTTCTCTTGAGTATATCTTCTCTTTCTTTTGCTCAAAAACAAGTGCGGAAAGATATCCGGGAAGGCAACAAGGAATACAAGAAAGAAAAATATACGGATGCCGAAGTGGATTACCGCCGGGCCATCGAAGCCAATGCTCATTCCACGGAAGCGGCTTATAATCTGGGAAATACAATGTACCGGCAGGGCAAAGGGCAAGAGGCGATGGAACAATACCAGGTCGTTCTGGGCAATGAAAAAGACAAGAACAAATTAGCCATGACCTGGCACAATATCGGCAATATGTTTATGAACGGGAAAGATTATCAAAAAAGCATCGAAGCGTATAAAAATGCTTTGCGTAACAATCCCAAAGACGATGAGACCCGGTATAACTTGGCGCTTGCACAGAAATTGCTTCAGGATCAACAGAATCAAGATCAAAATCAGGATCAGGACAAACAAGATCAACAGCAACAACAAGACCAGCAGCAGCAAAATCAGGATCAAAAGGATCAGGAACAACAGCAAGATCAGCAGCAGCAACAAAATCCGAATGAGATGAGTAAGGAAAGCGCCGATCAGATACTGGATGCCATGTTGCAGGACGAAAAAAATACGCAGGAAAAAGTGAAGCTGGAACAAATGCAACAACAGAAACAACGAAAAACAGATAAAAATTGGTAAGATAAGAATATGAAGAAACTGATTTTTTTAGTAATATTGCTCCTTGCCCTTCCGTTCAGCGGTTTTGCGCAAGTCACCTTCAAAGGAACGGCGCCCCGGGCTGTAGTCGTTGGCGAGCAGTTCAGGGTCAATTATACCGTGACGACCTCCGGAGAAACCGGCAAGGACATCCGCCTTCCGGAATCATCCGGCATAAAGGTGCTCTACGGACCCACCGTATCCGGACGGAGTTCCTCTACCACGATTATCAACGGAAATGCCACTACGCAGACAGACTTGACTTTCACTTACGTGTTGATGGCGGAAAAAGAAGGAGAATATACCATTCCGGCGGCAACGGTCAAGGTGGGTAACAGCGAATATAAGTCCAACGAATTAAAAGTCAATGTATTGCCGCAAGATCAAGCAACAGCGGCAGCTAATGCCAATTCCCAGGCAGCACAACAAAGCGCCAATCAGGCAAGCAATTCCCAGCTTTCCAATAACGATCTATTCATCCGGATGAATGTTTCCAAATCTTCCGTATATGAAAACGAAGGTTTTTTAGTCACATTCAAACTTTATACATTAGTGGATGTTACCGGATTTGATAATCCTAAATTTCCTGAATTTGAAGGATTTATAGCACAGGAAATTGAACTGCCGGCAGAAAAGCAAATGAATTTGGAAAATTACCAGGGACGTAATTATCGCACGGTTGTCCTGAAACAAACCATTCTGTATCCGCAACATTCGGGTAAAATAACCATCAGTCAGGGCAAATTTGACGTCAATGTCCGGGTACGCGCCCAAGCGCAAAAGTCACGCAGTTTTTTCGATGACTTTTTCGATACCTATAGTAATGTAAAAAAGACGATCATATCTTCTCCTGCAACTATTGATGTAAAACCCTTGCCGGCAGGCAAACCGGCCTCTTTTTTCGGCGCTGTCGGCGATTATAAAATGACGTCCTCTATCAGCGCTACTAAACTGAAAGCCAATGATCCGGTGACGATTAAAGTGACTTTGTCCGGTAGCGGAAACATCAAATTGCTGAAAAATCCCGAAATCGTTTTCCCGAATGATTTTGAAATTTACGATCCGAAAGTAGATGTCAACACAAGGGTTTCCACAGGTGGAGTGAGCGGAACAAAGACGATTGAATATTATGCTGTTCCGCGCTATGCCGGTGATTTTACCATTCCGAGCGCCCAGCTTTCTTACTTCGATTTGAAAACAGGTACATACAAAACAATCGCCACAGACGAATATCATCTGCATGTAGAACCCGGAACCGGAGGAAACAATGCGCCAACGGTGGTTACCGGAAGCAATAAAGAGGATGTCCGTTTTGTGGGACAAGATATTCACCATATCAAAACAGCAGGTTTCCACTTCCAAAAAGGCAGTTTCTTCTTTGGAACCTTCGGTTACTGGCTGTGTTACCTGATTCCGGCGTTGCTGTTCATTATTTTATTCATTATCTACCGGAAACAAGTAGCGGAAAATGCAAATATTGCGTTGGTAAGAACGAAAAAAGCCAATAAAGTAGCTTCCAAACGGTTGAAATCAGCGAACAAATATTTGAAAGAAAATAAGCGCGAACCGTTCTACGACGAAACACTCAAAGCCGTTTGGGGTTATTTAAGCGACAAATTGAATATTCCGGTTTCGAGCTTGACCAAAGACAATGTAGAAACGGAATTGGTGAAGTATGGCGTCGGTGAAAGCCTGATCAAAGAATTGATGGATATTCTCAACACAGCGGAATTCGCCCGTTTTGCCCCGACACAAGGGCACGAAGCAATGGACGAACTCTATAAACAAACAGTGGATGCAATCAATCGAATGGAAAAAATATGAAACAACAACTCTCTGTCATTGTGGGCCTGACCCGCAATCCCAAGAAAAATAGATATATAATGAAGAAAATTATTCTTTTAATATTATTGCTTACAACGCTCAATCTTCCGGCTCAAACGGTTGAACAAGCCAATACAGCTTACTCTGCCAAAGATTTTCAACAGGCAGTCCAACTCTACGAACAGGCTATCACTGAAAACGGCGAATCGGCTGCGGTCTATTATAATCTGGGAAATGCGTATTACCGCTTGAACAAAATAGCTCCCGCGATCTTAAACTACGAACGGGCGCTTTTGCTGGATCCGGGAAATAAAGATATCCGTTTCAATCTGGAAATCGCCAAATTAAAAACCGTAGATAAAATCGAACCGGTCGGCGAATTCTTCGTAACGGAAGGATACAATGCGGTTAAGAATTTATACAGCACCGACCAATGGAGTCATATAGCGGTCGCTTGCTTTATCTTATTGATTATCTGTTTGTTCTTATTCTTTTTTTCGAGAAGAATCACTTGGAAGAAAGTTGGATTTTATGCCGGATTAGTCTTTTTAGTATTTTGCATCCTGGCAAATATTTTTGCTTACAATCAAAAAAAGAAACTGACGAATCGCCATACAGCTATTATTTTTTCAGCCACCACCACCATCAAAAGCACTCCGGATGCTAGCGGAACGGATTTGTTCATTCTGCACGAAGGCACTAAAGTGGACATTACCAATCAATTAGGAGGCTGGAATGAAATAGAAACGGCCGACGGCAATGTAGGTTGGATTCAAAGCAACGAAATAGAAGTAATCTGATTGCAATTTGATTTGGCATTTTCGGAAAGAATAGCTATCTTTGCAGTCGCAAAATAAGCGCGGGGTGTAGCTCAGCCCGGTTAGAGTACGCGTCTGGGGGGCGTGTGGTCGGACGTTCGAATCGTCTCACCCCGACAGCTGAGAATCAAGAGGTTAGAAAGATTGCTGACCTCTTGTTGTTTTAAACCATTTGATTACTCTTCTTTTGAATATCCATTTCACATACTCCGGCAAATTGTGGTAATGAATTTCTAATCTCTGCTATTAAGTCAATATGTATTTGCATACAAGCTATAAAACATGCAACAAACCAATTATAAATGGGATGGTCTTTAGTGATAACTTTTAAAATATCTTTAACTCCTTTATCTTCTTGCAAAATTGAATAACTACCTTCAACTCCGTCCCAATTTGGATGAACAAATTCACATAAATCATCATAAAATTTTCTTATACCTTGATATCCTTTATCCAACATATCTAATTGAGTCAGAATATTTATAGCTTTTACATCTTCATCATATCGTGTACCGAATATAATTTTCATTATTAATTCATCAAAGTTATCCGATAACAGATTAGATTCTAATGATTTTCTAATACTCAAAACAACTCTATTAAGGACAGCAATGTTCTCAAAAGCAGCTCTAATAAGAGCAACTGATGGAAGTATATGATTTTTCTTTATGAGTAAATTTACGGATTCACAACAATCTAACATTCTACAATTCATTAGTTCTGAAAGCAAATGTACTTTATATGGAATTTTAGCAACATCAGAATATTGTCCATAAGAAACACTCTTTACATTCAATTTTTTAATTTCACAAATTAGTTTTTTTATATCCTTCATATTATACTATTTTTCGATGTGCATATTTTATTGATAAAATTTTACACGGTTACAATTACTTCAAATGTTTCCGGTATTTCATAAATCTTTTCCGTTTCTTGTATGTGTATAATATCGGAAGGAATAACATCTACTGATTCTAAATTCTTGTCCTCAGTTACTACATAAACAATATAATCGCCTGGCAATAGTTTTTGAAAAACAAAAACACCATTTGCTCCGGCACGAATATCATCGAAAGGACTCTCTTCCCCTGCTTTACAAATATACGCGCGGACACCTACACCCGGACCTTCTGCATGCCAACTGCCATTGTGATAATAATTCGCATGGATTATCCCTTTAATCATTGTTGTTCCGTATGCCTTACCGGAATGGATATACATCGGAGGAACAACATTAAGTCCGGCACCTACTATTACATTTTGGATTTCAGAATGCTGCTGCCCACCAACCAATTCAGAAAGGGCATATACGGCGTAACTACCTTCTCGTAAATGATGGAAACAATAATAACCATCCAAACCTGCATTTGTATCATCAACTACGTTTAATTCATCTCCTAATGCGATATAGACTTTCTTACCCAAAGCGGGAATAGTATCTGATTTAAAAACAAAACTATCATCCGTATGAACAATGTTATAAAGATAGCCTTCCAAAGATCCCTCTAAAAAAGAAGAGGCAGCCTGGACTATTATGATTTTCACATCCTTGCCAATATCGCTTTTCAACACCAAAGTACATTCTCTCGGTGTTAATTCAGGATTATTACCTATTGCATTAATTATTATAGAATTGTACGGAGCAGTCTCGTCAGGACGACTATAAGCAACAGTACACCACACTTTATCTTCTTCAAACGACCACGAAAACGGGAATAGTGTAGCATTGCTAAATTCAATGGTTTGCACTTCTGTTCCAGTGAGTGTAATCATTTCAGTTTTTGGTTTCATTTCTTTTTCTGATCCGATGAAAGGATGTTGAAATTTCACAATAACCCTAACACCAAGATCATCATAAGTACTGACATAGAGTCGCCAATAAGTTTTCTTCGATGGCGAGTAGGCAATATAACCATGTCCTTGTACAGCAGCAAGCTTATTGACCCATCCTGTTTTGGGAATATTGGCCACTGCCGATAATCCCTGTACTTTTCCGAGTGTAACAAATAGTGCACCTGTAAAATTACCATCCACAATAGAAATAGTATTATCTATCTTTTCAGACGAGTTCACCATATCCAACGTAATCGTTCCCTTTGGATCCTGCGCAGTATTATTAAGATCGTCAATTTCTTTGGAACAACCAATTATAAGCACCACCGTCAAGCAGCATAAAAATATCAAACTTCTCTTCATCTGTTTAAGTATTTATGTCACAAAAGTAATAAATATTTGATAAACATGATTGATTTACAGCTTTACTCCTTTGCTATTAAATTCGGCATCTTGCTTGGTTTATATGAATACAGATTGACTTCTGATATTCTATCAATATTTTTGGATGTGGGCGTTATTTTCAGCATAGCAAATGATTGCAATTTATTAAAATTTATACCGCCATTTATACCGCCATTTATACCGCCATTTTTATTTTTATTTTCATGTATCTATTTGATATAAATGTAATTGAGAAATATTTATACCGCCATTTACACTGCCATTTTTATTATTGATTACTATCAATAATTTGATAACCACCCGTTTTAAGAGAACCAACATATTCTACGAAACCGGTTTCTTTCAGATTCTTTAAATAGCGCTCAATAGTACGTGGAGACTTATCCATTAAATCTATTATATCAGTGGCTTTAATTCCTTGATTCTCTTTAATGATTGTATAAATTTTCTTTTCAATTTCAGATAAATCATCAAAATTAACAGTATTGCCATCCCACGGATTAGAAAAATCGGCCGAAATCTTTTCGATAGGCTTCTCTTTTATAATCACACCAAATACACCCAACGTTTTCAAATCAAATTTTGCCGGCTCGTTGCCATTATTTTTCAAATCCAATTGAGCGGTTTCAATTCCTCTGTTGAAGCGGTTTACAAAACCCATTACTCGCATGGATTCAGCTATTACCAAATTGCGATAATCGCTAACATTCGGAAAGTTTTCGGGTCTGGCATTTCCATACAACCCACCCGGATTGACAATTTCTACTCGGTCTGAATATTGGTAAGACTTTATAGGTGAAGTGATTTCGTATGAGCGGTGCATAAGCGAATTCATTAAAAACTCCCTGATAGCCGTATCTGAATAGTTATAAACATCGTCTTCCGTAAGTGAGGAAACAGGTATCGGGCGCTTTCTGTACGTACGCCACCGGAAAGAAATATCGAACGTTGTTTCCAAACATCAAAATTCCGGCATTAGTTGGACAATCGTGTACCAAATCATAAAAGCGCAAAGAAGCTAATTGAAGTTTTATATCTCGATGGTCTTTTGTAAGTGTTTCTTCACTAATGGCTTTCGGCAAATAAACCATTTTGAAGAGATTGATATTCAAATCTTCAATTGTAGAGCCAAAGCAGGGTTGTTCGTCAAATGTTTTCGCATTGGACGTTCTTTTTTCTGTCAACATCCGTTCTTCCACCTCATTGGCAATGGCTCGTCTTGGACCAACCCTTATCCAAATATTGCCTTTGTATCGAACAGGCGGAAAGTGTGCCGGAGTTACTTCAACAACAATTACATCGCCTTTATCCAGCGCAATTTTATGAACCGTCATGGCCGGTTGAGGCAAAACATTTCCATCGGAACGAATGGCCGCAATATTTTTCAATAATTTGTCTGTAGCTTTTAACCCAGATAATTCACCGGTCTTGTCATGCACACCAATGAGCAAGTATCCCTGCTTTTTATGGTTAGCCATATCGTTGGAAAACGCACAAATTGCCTCACCGAATTTATTCGTGTCATCTGTGGATATTGTTCGTTCGACCCAATCGCTTTCTATGTCTGCCATTAATTCTGACAGTTCGTCTTTCGATATCATAAATTATGTTTTTTGCAAATGTACTAAATTATGCCCAAAATTTGTCAGATTCTTTTCATTTCTACTGAACCGGATGCGGATAATGCTGCAAAAATGTCACTACTCGTTTCGCCAAATCCACAATATCGTCTTTTCTCGCCAATTGCTTAATCCAATGTTGTGGAATATTCTCAAAACCATAAAGCAGTCCGGCAAGTCCGCCGGTTACGGCGCCTGTTGTGTCGGTATCTTCGCCCAGATTAACCGCTTTCAACACGGACTCTTTGTAATTGTCGGTAGTCAGCAAACACCAAATACTTGCTTCGAGCGTATGCAACACGTACTCGCTGCTGCTTATTTCGTTTTCCGGCAATTCGTGAATATTTCCTTTTAACAAGTGGTCAAATAAGGCTATTTCTTTTGGATTGATGGAAATAGAAATCAGGTAATTGATAATTTCTGTTTGTAAGTTTTTATAAATCAACCATTTATTTTTTCCTTCAAAAAGTTGCCGGGCAAATTCAAGATAGTAGAAACAGGCAATAACCGAACGGATGTGCCGGTGCGTACTGGAAGAAACTTACCGGGTTATTTCAAAACGTTCGTCCTGTGTTTTGTCTAAAAGATAAAACAGCAAAGGCGCAATGTGCATGAGCGAGCCATTGCCATTATCCGTTTCCTCACAACCGCCTGCCAATTCGGGTTTTGTTCCGTTAGAAATCCGATATATGGCATCTTTTGTGGAATTTCCGATATCAAAAACCTCTCCATAAGGTGTCCAATAACCTTCCCGATACCATTTTACAAAATTTTGCCCGATTTTATTCAGGTTAAAATCCTGTGTCAATGCTTCTGCCAAACAAAATGTCAGTGAACTATCGTCCGACCAAGTACCCGACGGCTGATTATACGTTCCGTAACCTATCATATCGCTTATCGGATTCTGCCTCATTTCCTGCCGGCTTTTAAATTCAACCGGAACACCCAGCGCATCGCCAACGGCTACGCCAAAAAGGACTAATTTTATTTTGTCCGTATAGTTTATTGCTTTTTCTATGCTCATACTTTCTTGAGTATTGCAAAAAAATTCATTCTTCTTTTAAAATTGTCCTTCCTCTTTTTCTCATACTCCTCAGCAAGCTCTTTCCCTTCGTCCTTGTATTTTATTGTGTTGATTTTTATCTCTATATCTTGTATAACTGTTGATTCCGTAACAATTTTCAATTTCAATGCTTCCGTTATATTCAATTTTCCGAAATGGTTGGCGTGTTCACTGTGAATCGGAATGATAGCTGTAGTTGGATTGACGAGATTGCATACATCCGTCAAAGCTTCTGCCGATGCGTGACCGCTGGTATGTATTTTTTCTATCGCAGGAAAACGTTCGACAAATTTCAAATAATCGTCTTTTACATGTTTGGCATTATCGGGATTAACATATTCCGGCCACATCGAATAAATCAAAACCGTTTCTTGGCTGTCGAGTTGCGGAAGAAGAGCATCCAACCACTGATTGAACTTCTTTGTTGCCCGAACTAACATGCAAAAACCCCGGTCTTTCATCCAGTCAATAAGTTTAGTGTTGTTCGGAGAATGGATTGGATATTGCAATGAGTACACTTTATCAAAATTGAACAAATCGGTTTTTGTTCCTGCCGTTTCTGTAAATATGTTTAATACATCCTGTTGAAAAATATCACAAACAAAGGGTCGCTTTTCAAAGTGGTTATGGGCGCTGTGAAAAGTGGCTAAGCGTTCCAAATCGGTAGAAGAACACATCACAAAAACGTTTTTGTAGCGTTTCATCACTTCTATGACTTTCTTTCTCAATTCTTTTTCATGTTGCACCCGTTCGTCTAAGCGCGACAGCATCGTTCCCTCGGAAATAAGAATATCGACTTTCTCTTTGATGATGTATTTTTCAATGGTTGGCAATAAGCCTTTTCCCAAATAGCCATGGTCGCGAAAATCGCCGGTATGCAATATTCTTTTCCCTTCTGCTTCAATCAAAAACATAAAAGAATCGCAGGCGGAGTGGCTCACAAAGAAGGGCGTTATTGTAAATCCCTCTATATCGGTAATCTGTTGCGCCGGAACAAAAGTTCGCATCTTTTCCAATTTGGAAAGTTCCCGTTCGGAAAGTTCCTCGCGACCGTGTATGCGGCTCAATTGTTTGTGTTTACAGATTGCCACTTGCTTTGCCGTAGCGCCGATGTATTGCGGAATAGCATCCGGCACATAATGAAAAAGCCCTATATGGTCGCCATGATAATGGGTATAGAAAATGGCTTCTATTCCATTGGTCAGCATTTCAATAGCTGGCGAATTAGCCAGATTATCCTCCACAATGCCTTTGTTGTCGGGCAGATTTTGTCCCAAATCAATGAGAATGCGTTTATTGGCGGTTGCAATTTCTGTGATGCAACCGCCGATTTGGTTGATTCCGCGGTGGATGGTGATTTTCATTCATTCATTAATTTACGTGTTCCTTGCTCCAATTTAATAATTCTAATTGGCTCCTTTACTTTCTTATATTCAATATGGAATTTGTCATCTTGGTCTTTGCGAGAATTTTTATCATCGTACGAATACGCAAACATAAATTCTGGGATTGATTCTGTAATTTTCAAATTCTTATCTATCAATCCAAATTCTTGTTTTTGCGCTAAAATTTTTACCATTTCTGTCACAAATGGTGCGGGTTTTCTCCCAATAGATTCTCTATAGCAATCCCAATGTTCTTTTAGTCCAGATGTGCCTTCTAAAGCTCCTATCCCTTTTTTAAGTTCAATGACACAAAGTTTTCCGTCTTTGTTTACTGCTATTATGTCAAATTTAGGCTTCTTGGGCTTTTCCTTGTCTTTTGGAGTATATATACAACAGAATTCACTTAATGTACTTACTTGATATTCTAAATCAATTATGGTATAGTCCGATTCTCCATACCTATTTCCCAAAGATAGGATATGTTGTTCCATTCTTTCTGGTTTGGGATGGTTATCATACCATTTATCCATAACCCTTTTTGCCTCATCAAAATAGCCTGCATAGTCATTATTTTTAAATTTAGCTATCAAATCGTCACGTTTTGTCTTGAGTTCTGCTAATTCTTTTTCATCACTTTTTACCTTTTTTTTAGGTTCTGTGCCTAAATAAAAATAAAACATATCAAAATCAAGGCTATTTTCGCTGTTTACTTTAACAATATTACCACCGTTATAGTAGATATTCAAATAATTCTCACGTATTTGAACATCTAAAGTGTCATCGTAACTAATAGCATCAAGCATTTTTTTCAAATTCCCCTCATTTAATGACTTAAAAAATTTCTCATCATGAATTCCTCTACCAAGATACTTTTTACTTTTCCCCATTTTTTCTATTTTTTAACTGCTTAATAAATTTCTAATTAACACCAAAGGTAATACTTTTTTGCAAGCTATTTTTAACATCATTTTCCCTATCCATCCGCACTTTCAAATCCAAAAACGCATCCATATCGTTTTCATAACTCACTTTATTCTCGCCTATACTTTCCCCGATTTGAATGATTTCCATTCCTAAACTAAAAAAGTTTTTGGCGGATTGCAGTTGTCCGTTATCAAGGCTTGCCTGACACAGCAGACCGACCAAATAAAGATTGGCATAACCGGCATCCGAGTATTTGGCAAAGGTCAAGGCATCGTTGCCGACAGCCAAAGCATCTTCTATTTGTTCGTTCCCGGCAAATTCAATCGCTTGCTCAAACAAGACTTCTACAATTCGGCTGAATAATTTGCCGTGTTGTTGAACAATAGATTGTCTGAATGTGCTGTAATCCATACTACAAGCGATTGTCACACTTCAAAAACCTTTACAATTTTCCCTTTTTCGGTCGCTTTCCGAATCGTATCCCGCGTCCCCTTGCTGTCTTTCGTGGGGAAGGCAAACACCATATCGGCATTTTCAACAATCGAAGTATTTCGCATCAGTCCGGCGCCCTTCCCATACTTTTTCCAATCGGGCAAAAATTCTAAAAGCGGGATTTTGTACTTTTCGGCAAACTTTTTTGCCAAGGTGTCAGCGCCTTTTGCCCCGCCCGACACCACTTTTTCGATTTTCTCAACACTCACACGTTTTAGTACTTCCTGCTCCACTTTTTCCAAATCGGTAAAGTCGCGTGAGCCTACAATTGCAATTCGCATATTTCAAAGATTTAATAATTATGCGACAAAAGTAGGTGGCGACTATACCAAATAGTTGCATATTAAAAATTTATTTATAATTATTTTTTGCTATTCGGGACATTTTTACCCGTATTTTGTTTTGAAAAGCAAAATACGTATCTTTGTAATTGTTAAATAAAATCATTTGGCAATGTATAGAATTTATTTGGATAATTGCTGTTTCAATCGCCCGTATGATGACCAAGTTCAGCAACGAATCATATTTGAAACGCAAGCCAAACTTTATATTCAAGAGCAAGTTTTGAATAAGGATATAGAGTTGGTTTGGTCGTACATTTTAGCGTTTGAAAACAGCCGTAATTTATCCGAGGCTATTCGCAATACAATAGCCAAATGGGAAAGTTTAAGTGTTTTGTTTGTCGGCAAAACGGATGAAATTGTTGAAACAGCAAAAAATATTATGTCCACAGGCATACAAGCGGCAGATGCCTTGCATGTTGCTTGTGCTATTGCAGGCGGTTGTCAGTATTTTATTTCGGTTGACAAAAGATTGCTGAAATATAGCGACAGTCGAATAAAACTTTGTAATCCAATAGAATTCTTTAATATAATAACAGAATAATTATGAGCAATGCAACACTTTTAGATAAAGGGATGAAATGTCTTTCCAACGAGTTGGGACTTGTAGATGCCGAAAAATTTATTTTTTTGCTGCTCAGTCAACCGTTTGATTATACTAATTGGCGCAAAAACAATCTGTTTTCGGATATGAGCGTTGATGAAATAAGCGACGCCGCTGACAAGTATTGTATGCAAGCTCACAAATCGTAAGGTTTTATAGGGCCAACAGATATCGTTAGGTAATTTTTTTGTACAATTTTTTCATTTGGTTGACCGTTTCTGCTATTTCATTCCGAAAAGAAAGGGGCGAAAGCACCTCAATTTCATCGCCACACGACAATAATTCCTGCTTGAAATCCGGTGTTGGCGCCATATAATATTGAAAAATCGAAAACTCCGAATTGGATTCTATTTCTTCCTGCGAAGGATGTAACGGCAAGGTTTGCAGATATTTTCTCCGGTTGCCAAAAGCCTTTATTTTAACTACACATGCTTGAATTTTGGGATCAACAATAATTCCAAAACTGTTTTCAAAATGACTTTCGGCATCGAACGTTTTCGGTAGTTTAAAAGTTTCATTTGTTGTCCGGATTTCCTGGATTCTATCTAAAGAATACCTGCGAATTTCCTTTATCGAGCGATTTTCCCCGATTACATACCATCGCTGTTTGAAAATTTTCAAGCAATACGGCTCTATTTCCAACGAAAATGGCGTATCAAACCAAAAAGCCTGGTAGGTAATTTCCAAACATAAATTATCCCGCATCGCTTCTATAATCGTAGTCAGAAAACGCTGTCCGGACGGGATTTCTTCAAAAAGGATGCGGTTTTTCAAGTGATGGCTTTCATTCATCAGGCTATTAACCGCAAAAGTATTCAACAGCCAGGCACGTAAGCTACCGTTTTCTATATCATCCGTATTTCCAATGTAATACCGGTTATAATTATCGCACTCAATATTTATGTCGAATAAATCCTCGATTGCTTTTCGGTGATTGTGGAATGTGCGCAGCGGCAAATCTTTCCCTTCACTCCAATCGGTGCGCAGCCATTTGCGGTTGATTTCCTCAAATGTAATCTTGCCTGCTCGATAAACTGTATCGGCAAGCCAAATATAACGATTTAATAGGTTCTTTGCCATGATAATTTATTTTTGCAGGTTTATTTCCATTGTCTTTCAAATCCAACTGAGCGGTTTCAATCTCTCGGTTGAAACGATTTACAAAGCCCATTACCCGCATGGATTCTGCTATTACCAAATTGCGATAATCTCCAAGTATTTTTATAGTGTTTTCAGAGAGGCCTATTAAAGAGAATGAAATTATTTAGCCAACTCCTCTTTAAGCAATTCATAAATCTCCTGCCACGGTTTTTCGTAGAGTTCAGTGGATATATCAGCAAGTTTTCCAAACGTTTCGGAAGAAAAGAAAAGTTCAGATGCTTTTTTTTCCGATATACCATAGTCAATAATCAATTTTTCTACTATTTTTTCGCCAATATCTTCAAGATTAAAAACGATATTATGTTGATTCCTTTTTAAATATTGCAACGAACTTACCGTACAAAAACAAATTTGGTGAGATGGTTCTGGGTGTATTAGTTGTTCAAAAAATTCCGCCCTTGTAATATCATTATTCAGGATCGGTAATAACGCAGTCGCTACGTTTTCTTATGCCTTTTCTAACAGCCCAAAATTCGGCTTGCGAGCGTAGTTTGGTAACATAAAAACCCCGCCCGAAATCTTTTTGAGGTTCGCATTTCGACAAATCTATGTTGTAAATCGCCATATAACTGCCGTGATAAACTTTCATTTTAAACCTCCATTTTGACGACAATAGGCATAAATATCTCTTACTGCATATTCGGCGCTATCGGTATGCAACGCCCACCAACAGTTATTCAAGTAATCCCAACCACCGTATTTTTTCAGGTAAAAAAAGGCATTTTGTGTATTCATTTTATAAGTTTCCGCAAAATATGGAACTATAAATGAAATAAAGCTCACTTTATCGCTCGTTACCTTGTCTAATACTTTCGCTTCCATGCTGTTTGTTTTTTTATTTACAGTGTAAAGTTAGCATTTTTATTTTATGTGACAAAATCCGATAACAAATCCAATATCCTCACAAAACCTTAACCGCTTCATCAATTATACTGCAATGGATATATAACCAAAACTGCCCCAAAAGCAAAAATACTTCCGGAGCAGCCTCTTATAAAAAACAGTTGTACTTATTAATACACTGTATTCTGCGGGTTAAAATTACACCATCCGCTGGTCCAATTGGAAGCGGCTGTTTCGGTTGGGCTGAAAGCGCCGATGTAGTTGACTTTGTCGAAACCGGAAGATACTTTGACGTTCGTCCAGAGGGCGCCTGTGGCTAAGGGACTGTCCGATTTCGGGAAAACTTCCAGTGCGCTCAAATTCAACGGATTGCTTCCTAATTTCAATTCGGCAAGCGTGGCAAATGTGCGGTTTCCGCCGTTGGTACGGTTGAAATAGCCGGAGATAAACGTTCCATTGTCTGCGCTGTTTAACTGTGAACCTTCTTTCCAGTATTGGGCATCTTGAAAATTCTTCACCGCTCCTGCCAAAATGCAGTTGGCTATGTTGAGTTTCCCGTCCGTAGCGCCTTGTTGAGTCGATGAACCTTTGTCGTTTTCAACGATTATTCCGATAGGAAAAGCGGCAATCAACGAATTGAAAATGCTCAACTGCGTATTGCGGCGCAAATGAAGTCCTGCCTGAAAACGGGCATCGACATTGCTTCCGCTCACTCCAGCCTCATTGACGTAGGAAGCAGGATTAGCCACAGGCCCGAACAGGCTTACATTGGCGAAAACGGGACTTGTATAAGGATCCGTTGCCGAACCGTTGGCGTTGTTGTCCGATTCAAAACCGTTGGACGCCGACTTGTCGCCGACTTTGGGATCGCGTATGCCCAATGCAAATTGAATCTTTCCACTGAATCCGTTATCCGTATCAAAATCGTCGTCCCAACCGCGGAATGCAACCAGATACTTGGCATTGACTGTTCCACCGAACCACTCGAAAGAATCGTCTCCCGAAAAAGAAACCTGTAAATGGTCTATGGTCGTACCCGCACCGACCGAGCCGAAAGTGATTCCGTTAATTTCGTTATCGGTTGAATATTCCACGCCGGCAAATTCCACGCGGACGTAACTCAATACGCCCGAATTGTCGTTCGGATTGGTGCCTCCGTGCTTGGAACGCACACCGCCCTCGATGGTTTGTTCACCCATGTTGTTGGGCGCTTTGCCCAAAAGAATCAAACCACCCCAGTCGCCCGGTTTGCGGCTTCCGGGAGCTTGAGCCGAAGTAAAAACGATGGGACGCTCTTTGCTGCCTTGCGCCATGATTTTTCCTCCGCGTTCGACAATCAACGTACCTTGAGTCGATTTTTCACCTTTGATAATAGTACCCGGTTCGATCGTCAGCGTTACTCCGTTGGGAACGTAAACAAATCCACGTAAATTATACGTGTTCGGATATTTCAAAGTCATGTCCGTTTTAATTTCAAAGTTCTCTTTCGAACCATCGCCTAAATCCAAGGTTTCACCCTTCACAATGGGTTCTTCATCCTCATTTTTGTCACAGCTTACATTGATAAACAGCATACTACATACTAATAGCATCAAGCCGATAAATTTCAAATTTTTCATTTTCTAACTAATTAAATTGTTAATCTATTTTGAACGATACACCCAGAGAAATGGATTGCCCCGGATTGTATTGTTTTGTTATTTGTTCACGATTATAAATGATTCCGTCTTTTTCAAATTTCGGAAATTGTTTGAATACCACATCTCCGGAAAGAATGTCTTTTACCGAGCAACGGATTTCAAACCTTTTTCCAATGTTTTTGCTTATGGTAAAATCGAATACATTGCGGGGCATCTCATACGAATCAGGAATTAACGTGTTGATATTCGTTTCAATACTGTTGGATTTCCCCAAACCGACAATTCGTTTGCCGATACGATTATAGAGCAAAGACAGGTTGAGTCCATGCTTCTCGGATTGATAATAAAGCCCTGTATTGATGATGTAGGGCGATTGTCCTTGCATCTCCCGGTCGGGTTCTGACACGATTTCTCCTGTTTTAAAATGAACCTTGCTGTCAATCAAGGCGGCATTCATAATCAAGGAAAAACCGGGTAATCCGATAAAATCCAATTTCTTGCGTACATCCAATTCTATTCCAACACTTTCCGCTCTATCTGCATTTTCATAATTGTAACGGAGCGAACCGCCCATATCAATAAAAGTCCATTCAATGGGATTTTTGAAATGTTTGTAAAACACGCCCAAACTGACCGTTTCCCCGAAATTGGGATAAAATTCGTACCGTAAGTCGAAATTGTCGATAGAGGCCGTTTTCAGGTTTTCGTTTCCGCCGATTTCGCTGAACAAATCGAAATCGAAATACACGGTAGGCGACAGTTCGCGCAGTTCGGGGCGGTTGAGCGAACGCCCGTAAGCCACCCTCAACTGATGTTTTTCCGTGAATTTATACGTTAAATTGGCGGAAGGGAGCCAATTCAAATCATTGATATTCTTGCTTGTCATCAGAATTAAATCCGGAGCATCCGAACGGTCGCGGGTAAGTTTCGTATGGTGGCTCTCCAAACGAACACCTGCATATACGGTCACTTTATTCAATGGTATTTCCAAAGCGGCATAGCCGGCTCCGTGCCATACATCGGCTGAATAATTATTGGTTTTGCGGGTAATTTCATCTAAAAACACTTTATCCGCTCCCAGATATTGCTCTTGAAGCATCTCTTGAAAAGGGAGTTGCAGATAGGCTTGCCGTTCTTCGTAACTTAAATTATCGTAACGGTATATAAATTCGCGCGTAGTATAATTGCGCGTACGGTATTCTCCGTAAACACCTGTTTTTAAGACAGGTTGGAATAACAGGTTTGGGAACGTCTGTTTATAATTCACCGCAGCGGAAACGTTGTGGTCGTGCAACTTCTGGAAATACCGGTCTATATTATCGTTAAAAGTTACTACCGAAGGAATGTCTTCCAAACTTCCTATTCCTGCCTGATTCGTAACAATGCGCCGGTCGGGTTCATTCTTGTTGGCGTAGGAATATCCGGCATCCCAAGTCAGGTTCCGGTTCGGCGATAAGTCGTGTACGCCCGAAAACTGACCGCTGTAAGTGAAACGGGAAGTATATTGCATCTCCGTCTGTTCGCGGTAATACATGCTGCTCATGTCTTTGACGCCTGTCCGTTCTGTCAGGCGATTGCGTCCCAGCCTGTTCAGCAAGTTCTTAAATTCAATACGATTAGAGGGGTTCAGGATGAAAGACCAGTTATGCAAGACACCCAAGCGAACATCTTTTGAAAATTGGTTGTCAATATAATTATCAAGAAAAACGGGCATGTCCGCTGTGGACGAATAGATACCATATCGAGCGTTTTTCATCCCTTCTACCCCTTTAAAGGTATTATTGTAAGTAAGCGCCGTCACATTTCCAATGATATGATTATTCGCCGTTTCCATGCGCCGGGCAACCATCAACGAAAAGCGTTGGTCGGGAACCGGAGTCACATTTTTTATACGCCAGTCATTATTAAAGCCCAGAGCGTCGGTACTGTTACCCGGATTAATCCGGAAATCATTAAACTGTGTTTTGACATTGAAACCGGTAGTGTAACCCAGTTCCATGCGGTTTTCGTCGGGTACTCCTTTGGACGTAATTTTTACAAATCCACCGGAAAAATCGCCGGGTATTTCGGGCGATGGCGATTTATAAACCAACAGGTTGTCTATCTGACTGCTTGGAATCAGGTCGAGCGGGAAAGCCCGGCTGTCGGTTTCCGTACTTGGAACAGCCAATCCGTTAATCCATGCGTTGTTGTATCGTTGAGCAAGTCCGCGAACAACGATAAAACGGTCATCAATGACGGTTATTCCCGGAATGCGGCGAACCACTTCGGAGGCTATCCGGTCGGGACTTTTCGCTATCTGCGAAGCCGATATTCCGTTGGTGACCTGCGGCAGTGATTTGACGGTCATTACCATGGCGTTTTCCGTGTTGCTGCGCATCCGGCCCTTCACCACCACCTCGCCAATCGCTATCTCATCACTTTCCATGTAAATATCCAATGGGATGGCTGCCTCTTTCACTTCATATTCCGTTTCGACTGTTTTGTAGGATAAATAACTGAATACCAAGGTGTATTTTCCATCGCCAAGTCCCTGAATACGGTAAGATCCGTCCAAGTCTGTTGCAGCGCCGTTATTACTCCCTTTAATCCAAACCGCGGCGCCGATAATCGGTTCGGATGTTTTCAAATCCCGTACAGATCCCGTTATTTCCTTAGACAAATCGTTTGCCGAAAGAGATGTGAAGCCAGAAATAAAAAGTAATACGGACATGAACTTCGTTTTCCATTTGTTTTGCATTTTCTTGATTCTATTAATTGACGATACAAAAGTAAGGGAAGGGAATTACCGAACGATGACAATTTTTTTACCTTTTTATTACAAATGCAGGAGGTATTTCTTAGTAACTGTTTAAATTTTATAAATTGATTCTGTTAAGCATGAGTTTAATCATAGCCAACAGAATCATCGTTTGACTTTCTACTACCCATCTTTGCGGGATAACCTGAAATTTAATAGCCTCCGTCTGCAATAATCTTGACTAATCTTGAAAATCTGAATTTCAACTCAATTTAAAAAATGGAGTAGAATAAAAATCGAATTCGCCTTGATTAACATTGCATCGTAGGGGCGAATCGAATTCGCCCCTACGATGCAAAAAAAATTAAAGTTAAAATTTCCAAAAAACAGGTTAAAAATTAGGTTAATTAAAATAATTTGCATACCTTTGCATCGTTAAACTTTAGTCCAAAAAATGCTGTCACTTCTTAAGTGCCGGTTTTTTTTTGCCAAATTGTCAATAAAATGCTCATTTCCGCCTTTTTAAGTTTTAAATATTTTAAGCG
>BNYG01000010.1 GCA_026000155.1 Bacteroidia bacterium
TCATCGTATCTGCAACATGAAAATCGTTTATGTGATTTGTATAAATATAAGGACGGTAGGTTTTTGACAATACAGCACAAATGAATGCGATAAGTAATCCTGATAGAATTGCGATTATATGTTTTTTTGTATATTCCATTTTATCAATAAATACAGGAGCAAATATATGAGAATTATGTTTCAAAAAAAAATACTTTAATGAAATTTTTATCAAGAAAACAAAGAAGTTTTTGAAAAACTGCTGCAAGCCAAAGACGAACAAATAGCGTTGTTGAAAAGTTTGTTGGGAAATCAATAAATAAATGCCAACACAGTTCGCTATTTTGAATAAATTAAAATAGATTCCTGATGTTAATTCCCTAAGGGAAATTTTTGTGAGGAGAGCATCTATTTTTCTATTGACATGAATGCCCTAACGGGCAAATTTTCCTGTAGGGAAACAATGTCAATAGAAATAGTGAACAAGCGTTCTCTTCGATTGCCCGTTAGATAGGGCATCCATATCAATAGTTTTACAAATGACCTTCCTTAATGATAATTGCTATTGTACGCATCAAAGATAAACATTTTTTATTAAATTGATTACACACAAGATAATAAATTACGATGGTGTATAAAAGAATGGAAGAGATAATTTGCAAATGGATATTTTTATACTAACTTTGTAATAAATACCAAAAGAATGGAATATGAATGGGACGAACATAAAAATGAAATAAATCAGGAAAAGCATGGCTTTGAACAGGAACCTGATTTATCAGCGACCGGTTCGGAGGATATTACAGTATTATTGGCAAAAAAAATAATTCACCCAACGAAACAGTCAAAAGAAAAATTTGATAATAGACGAATTGCAGTCTTGCTGTGAATTTTTCATTTATACATGGACAATTTCTTTAAGTTATCAGGTGATCATTTATTTCAAACTTTCCAGCATCCGTTTGAGCACGACTTCGCAAGAGATTTCCCGGTTGGCTGCTTCGGGGATTACGATGGATTGCGGACTTTCAATGACATCGTCCGTGACAATCATGTTGCGGCGTACCGGCAAACAATGCATGAATTTAGCTTGATTGGTTAAAGCCATTTTAGCGGTATCTACCGTCCAGCTCCGGTCTTTACTCAATATTTGTCCGTAATGCTCGTCTGCAAATGCCGACCAGTTTTTGGCATAAATAAAATCGGCGCCGGCAAACGCTTTGTCCTGATCGTATTCTATTTTGGCGCCGCGTACAAACTGCGGATCCAATTCGTAGCCTTCGGGATGGGTGATCACAAAATCAACATTCGCTTCATTCATGAAATCGGCAAATGAATTCGGTACCGCCTGCGGAAGGGCTTTCGGATGAGGCGCCCAACTTAACACCACTTTCGGACGCGCTTTGGTTTTATATTCCTCAATCGTAATCAAATCGGCAAAAGCTTGCAGCGGATGCGTAGTTGCTCCTTCCATACTGAATACCGGCCGGCCGGCATATTGGATAAACTGTTGCAGGATATTTTCCTTGTAATCGTCCGCTTTGTTCTCGAACCGGGCGAATGAACGCACCCCGATGATATCGCAGTAACAACCCATGACCGGAATGGCTTCCAGCAGATGCTCGGATTTATCGCCATCCATCACAACTCCTCTTTCGGTTTCCAATCGCCAGGCGCCTTGGTTGACATCCAGCACCATCGTGTTCATTCCCAGGTTTATAGCTGCTTTTTGTGTACTTAACCGGGTACGCAGGCTGGAGTTGAAAAACACCATCAACAGGGTTTTATTTTCTCCTAAGGATTTGTAACCAAAACGGTTCTTTTTGATTTCCAACGCTTCCTGTACGGCCACTTTCAAGTCGCCTAAATCTTTTACATTTGTAAATGCTTTCATATTCTAATTTGTCCTTCTCCTTTAATAATCCATTTATAACTTGTTAATTCTTCCAATGCCATAGGTCCGCGGGCGTGTAGTTTTTGGGTACTGATGCCTATTTCAGCACCCAGTCCAAATTGCGCGCCGTCGGTAAAAGCGGTCGATACATTCGCGTAAACGCAGGCGGCATCCACCCGTTTCTGAAACAAAGCCGTAGTGGCCGGATTTTCGGAAATAATACATTCGCTGTGTTTAGAGCTATACCGGGCAATGTGTTCCAAGGCTTCTTCCAAATGGGAAACCGTTTTGATACTCATTTTATAATCGAGGAATTCGGTTCCGAAACTTTCTTCCGTGGCGTGTTGCAACAAAGATTCCGGATAATAAGCGTGTAAAGCGTCATAAGCTTTTGGATCCGCATAGATAATCACTTGACTTTCCGCCAATTTTTCACAAAGGAAAGGCAAATCGTTCAGTCTTTCTTCGTGAATAATCAGGCAATCCAATGCGTTGCAGACACTTACACGTCGCGTTTTGGCATTATTAATAATAGCCTGTCCGATTTCTTTGTCTCCTACAAGGTCGAAATAAGTATGGCAAATTCCCGCACCGGTTTCGATCACCGGAATTTGGGCATTTTCACGGACATATTGGATAAGTCCCTGACTGCCGCGGGGAATAACCAAATCCACGATTCCACGTGCTTGCAACAACGCAGTGGCCGCCTCCCGGTAGCCGGGAAGCAAAGTGCAACATTCTGCTGCCAGCTGATGCCTTCTCAATACGTCCCGGATAATCCGGACAATCGCGACATTGGAATATTCGGCATCGGAACTTCCTTTTAAGACGCACACATTGCCGGATTTGAAACAAAGGGAAAATACATCCAAGCTGACATTGGGTCTCGCTTCGTAAATGACTCCGATGACTCCGAAAGGAACGCTTATCTTATTGATGCTGATTCCGTTGGGACGGGTTGTTTTCATCAATATCCGTCCGAGGGGACTGGGTAAGTGGGTTACATTCCGTAAATCCGAGACAATGCCGTCAATGCGTTCGGGAGTTAATTGCAGGCGGTCGTATTTGGGATCTTCCGGATCCATCCGGTCCAAATCTTTCCGGTTTTCGGCCAAAATCAATTCTTTTTGGGCTAAAACAGCATCCCCCACAGCGTTCAGAACCGCATTGATAGTCGTATCATCCACTAATCCCAATGATTTACAGGCATTTTGTGCGTTTTGAAGTAATATCCGGTAATCCATATTTTTTTATTTTACGACAAAATTACATTTTTTTTAGTTAAAAACTTTCCCTTTCTCAATATTTAATCTAATTTTGTACCCGGTGTGTTTATTGGACACATAACGACACAAATTTATTAATTAATATTGAGTTATTATGAAAAGAAGGTTTACAGTAATGGCTACCGCTGTTCTTATGAGTTCATCTATTCTGTTTAGTTCCTGTATCGGTTCTTTCACCTTGTTTCACAAGGTATTGAGTTGGAACCAATCGGCTGGTGACAAATGGATCAATGAATTGGTTTTTCTCGCTTTATGCGTAGTTCCCGTGTACGAAATTGCCTGGTTGATTGATGGCGTGGTTTTAAATTCCATTGAATTCTGGACAGGTGAAAATCCGGCTTCTGCGGATGCGCAGGTAAAACAAGTTGAAACGGCCAATGGTCTTGTTACCATTACTACCGATGCTAACGGTCACAAAATTCAAAAAGAAGGAAGTGATGAAATCGTTGAATTCAACTTCAACAAAGAAGAAAACAGTTGGTCTTTGAATGCTATGGGCACAACGACTCCTTTAGTACAGTTTACAGCTGACAACCAGGCAAAAGTGTATTTGGCTGACGGTTCTACGATGACTGTAAGCGCCGATCAAGCAGGGGTTTTGGCATTAAAGCAAGTGATCGGAAATGCTTATTTTGCGAACAAATAAAATTATTTTGCTCGCATAAAAATGTTGATGGGCGTTCCCTTCAAATTCCAGAGCTTTCTTATCTGGTTTTCTAAAAACCGTTTGTAAGGCTCTTGTACCCACTGGGGAAGGTTACAGAAAAATACGAAACTCGGAATAGTGGTCTTAGGTAATTGCGTAATGTACTTTATCTTGACCACTTTTCCTTTATACATAGGCGGCGGCGTTTTCTCAATAATCGAAAGTAAAACTTCATTCAATTGATGCGTAGGTATTTTCGTCTTGCGAACTTCATACACTTTATTGACGGTTTCCAATATCTTGAAAATCCGTTGTTTGGTAAGTGCTGACGCATAAATAACAGGGACATCCACAAACGGAGCAATCCGGGAACGGATAGCCTCTTCAAACGTTTCAATGGCTTGTGGGGATTTGTTGATTATCAAATCCCATTTGTTGACAACAATCACCAAACCTTTTTTATTCTTTTGGATGACCGAAAAAATGTTTATATCCTGCGACTCGATACCGCGGGTGGCATCCAGCAGTAAAATGCAAACATCGGCATTTTCAATGGCGTGGATGGCACGAAGCACCGTGTAATATTCCAAGTCTTCATTTACTTTCCCTTTTTTACGGATACCGGCTGTATCCACCAGATAGAATTTTAATCCGAATTTGTTGTAAAGGCTATAAATCGAATCGCGGGTCGTACCGGCAATGTCCGTTACGATGTACCGTTCTTCTCCGATAAAGGCATTCACCAAAGACGATTTTCCGGCATTCGGCCGCCCGACAATCGCAATCCGGGGAATATCCTCTTCTGTTTTTTCTTCGTCTTCCGGTTTCGTAAATTTGGTCACTAAAAAATCCAATAATTCACCTGTTCCGGAACCGTTGACGGATGAAATCGGATAGGGATCGCCCAATCCCAATGAATAAAATTCTGCTGCCTGAGGCCGCAATTCGAAATTATCCGCTTTATTGGCAACCAGAATGACCGGCTTCTTCCCTCTGCGGAGCATGTCCGCCACTTGTTCGTCCCAGTCGGTCAAGCCATGCATAATATCGACCAGAAACAAAATGACATCTGCTTCTTCAATCGCAATCTGGACTTGTTTATTGATTTCTTTTTCAAAAATATCATCGGAATTCGTCACCCAACCGCCGGTATCGATGACGGAAAATTCATGTCCTGTCCATTCCGCTTTACCGTACTGACGGTCGCGGGTGGTACCGGCTGTTTCGTTCACAATTGCCTGACGACTTTGAATCAAGCGATTGAATAAAGTCGATTTACCTACATTAGGACGACCAACTATAGCTACTATATTACTCATAATTTTATTCTAATTTGTATCCGAAACTCTTCAACAGATTGTCCCTGTTTCGCCAGTCTTTTTCTACTTTGACGAACATTTCAAGAAATATCTTTTTATCGAAGAATTTTTCAATGTCTTTCCGCGCCATGGAACCGACTTTTTTCAGCGCTTTCCCTTGTTCGCCGATGATAATCCCTTTCTGGGAATCCCGTTCGACAATGATAAGCGCTTTAATATGAATCAGTTCTTTTGATTCTTCGAAAAGTTCGACTGCCACTTCTACCGAGTAAGGTATTTCCTTCTGGTAATACAACAGGATTTTCTCCCGTATAATTTCGGTGATGAAAAACCGTGCGGGACGGTCGGTCATCGCATCTTTTTCAAAATAAGGAGGCGATTCGGGAATCAATGTTTCGATCCGTTTTTTCAGGTAATCGATATTGAATTTATTGGTCGCCGATAGCGGGATAATTTCCGCCTGAGGCAAAATTTCGTGCCATCCGGCTACCTTTTGCTCCAGTTCTTTTTGGTTGGAAAGGTCTATTTTATTAATAACCAATAAAACAGGCGAAGTAACTTTCGCTACTTTTTTCAGAAAAAAATCATTCTTGTCAATTGTTTCCACGACATCGGTTACATAGACCAATACATCAGCATCGTCCAGCGCCGATTCGGAAAAATTGAGCATTGTTTCCTGTAGTTTATAGTTGGGGCGTAAAACACCGGGAGTATCGGAATACACAATTTGCATATCTTCGGTATTGACAATTCCCATAATCCGGTGGCGGGTAGTTTGCGCTTTGGAAGTAATAATGGAAAGTTTTTCACCTACCAAAAGATTCATCAAGGTAGATTTTCCTACGTTCGGATTTCCGACTATATTGACAAAACCTGATTTATGTTGGGTCATACCCCCATTTTAAATAAGTGGCTCCCCACGTAAAACCGGCGCCAAAAGCTGTCAGAAGAACTATATCTCCTTTATGCAACCGGGATTCCCATTCCCACAAGCAAATAGGAATCGTTGCGGCGCTTGTATTGCCGTATTTGTCGATATTAATCATAACCTTGTCAATAGGAACCTCAAACTGGCGTGCTACCGCTTCAATAATACGCATATTCGCCTGATGCGGAACGACCCAGTCAACGGCCTCTTTCGACAGATTATTTCGTTTAAGTAAATCTTCGCAGGATTTTACCATACTTTCGACGGCGCGTTTGAACACGATCCGTCCGTCCTGCCAGATATAATGAAGCCTTTGATCAACCGTTTCGTAGGAAGCAGGATGTACCGAACCGCCTCCATAATAATGCAGGTATTCCGGATTGGCCCCATCGGAACGTATGATGGAATCCATAATGCCGATTTCTTCGGTGGTGGCTTCCAACAGCGCACAACCGCATCCGTCTCCAAAAATCGGACAGGTATTCCGGTCCTGGTAATCGGTAACGGCGGAAAGTACATCTCCCGCAACGACCATTACTTTTTTATATTTTCCGGAAACAATAAAACCGTTGGCTATTTCCAAGGCATAAATGAAACCACTGCATGCCGCTTCCATATCGAAACAGAAAGCATTGGTCATCCCTGTCCTGGCAGCGGTTATGGCAGCAGAGCTGGGAAGCGGATAGTCGGGCGTAGTAGTAGCAAAAATTACTGCTTCTATTTCCAACGGGTTGAAATCATGTCTGCTTTTTAAGTCTTCAATCGCTTTCACAGCCAAATAGGAAACGCCCTTCCCTTCGTCCGGTTTCAAGATTCTTCTTTCCTTGATCCCGATTCGTTTGGTAATCCATTCATCGTTAGTTTCAACCAAGGTGGACAATTCTTCATTCGTCAACCGGTAATTGGGAACATAAGCTCCTATCGCTGTAATAACTGCATGAATCATCTTTTTCAAGCCTTTGTTTCAACCGTTTTATCAATAATGACTTTGCCTTTGTAATATAATTTACCTTCATACCAGTGTGCCCGGTGATACAAGTGATATTCGCCTGTTGTCGGGTCTAATGCTAATTGAGGAAGCACTGCTTTGTCGTGCGTTCTTCTTTTGTCTCTTCTGGTCTTACCAATTCGTCGTTTGGGATGTGCCATTTTCTTGTTTTATTTTATAAGTTATTGTTAATCTTCTTTTAATCCTTTCAGTGCCTCCCAACGCGGATCGATTACTTCTTCCGTATCTTCGTCGGTTAGCACAATATCTGCTTCCTCGTCCATGTCGAATGAATCATCTTCATCATCCGATAATTTGGCCGAATGTTTTTTCAATTTGGCGGACATTTGCTTGTTGCATTTTCCCGGTGCATGCACATGTTTGATCGGAATATCCAATGCCACAAATTCATACAGGAACCACGCCAGATTAATGACTCCTTCCGCTTCCGGAATCACGACGATTTCGTCGCTTTCTTCCGAATAGTCTTTCCCGAATTTCACGATTAAACGGGAGGCAGTTTCGATAGGATAATCCATATCGTCCAAACACCGGTCGCAGGGGATAACTACAACACCGTTCAAACTGAAAGCTAAATTAAATACGCCTCCTGTTCTCGTAATGGTAAGCAAAACGTTTACTTTCCCCTTTTGAATGTCTTCCCCGCCAATATTGGTAAAGAACTGATTATCCAACAGATATTCTACTGTTTGAACATCTTGTCGCATTCCTTTCAAATCTACCTTATATAAATCAAATTTACCCAAGACTATGCGGTTTTCAAAAACGATGCAAAGGTAAGTAATAAAAATTAAATACTCAAATAATAATCGAGAATAGTTATGGCGGCCATCGCTTCTACAATTGGAACCGCGCGAGGAAGAACACAAGGGTCGTGCCGGCCGCTTACTTTTAATACGGTTTCATTTCCGTTTTTGTCCACAGTGGGTTGCGCTTGCAATAAGGTGGCAACCGGTTTGAATGCGACCCGGAAATAAATATCCTGTCCGTTGGAAATACCTCCCTGTATGCCTCCCGAATGATTGGTACGGATGCCTATACCTCCGTATTCCGATTGGTAAAAAAGGTCGTTGACTTCCGAACCTTTTTGATGAACGCCTTCAAAGCCGGTTCCGTAATCAAATCCTTTAGCAGCATTGATGCTCATCATGGCATTGGCAAGGGCGGCGCTTAATTTCCCGAATACCGGATTTCCCAATCCGATGGGAACTCCCTTGCAAACGCAGCTAATGATGCCTCCGATCGTATCGCCTTCCGCCTTGACTTGTAGAATCAATTCGATCATTTGTCCGGCTGTTTCCAGATCGGGACAACGCACCGGTGTTTTTTCGATGTTATTCAAATCCAATTCGTTATAGGATTGCTCCAAACGGATGGAACCCACTTGAGAAGTATAAGCAGTGATACTTATTCCCTGCTTTTGAAGGATGATTTTGGCAATAGCGCCCGCCACCACCCGCGCAATGGTTTCCCGCGCGGAAGAACGCCCGCCTCCCCGGTGATCCCGGTGGCCGTACTTATTATAATAGGTGTAATCGGCGTGGGAAGGGCGAAAAACATCTTTCAGGTTATCGTAATCCGAAGAATGCAAATTATTGTTCCGTACCATAAAGGCAATCGGCGTTCCGGTGGTTTTTCCTTCGTAAATGCCGGAAAGAAAAGCGACTGTATCGGATTCTTTCCGGGAAGTAGTCAATTCGGATTGTCCCGGTTTTCGCCGGTCCAACTCGCTTTGGATAAAATCCAAATCCAGGAGGATGCCGGCGGGGCAACCGTCAATGACTCCGCCGACAGCTTCTCCGTGGGATTCCCCAAAAGAAGTGAGTCTGAATATATTACCAAATGTGTTCATTCCCAAATTAACAACATCCTTCCCCACATTCGTGGTCGCTATCACAACTGTCACATCCACAATCGCAACCGCCTTCGAACGGCTGTGTCAGAGCGGCAATTTCTTCAGGAGTTGCGTCATGAACATCCAAAACTTCGCCGTCGAAGTGCAAGGTTTCGCCTGCCAAGGGATGATTAAAATCCATCACTACCACTTCCGATTTGACTTCCAAAACAGAGCCCATCAACCGGTTGCCCTGGGCATCCATCATCGGAAGCGTTTCTCCTTCGGCAATCCGTTCTTCATCAAATTTACCATCCACTTCAAAAATGTTTTTCGGCAATTCAACCACTTTTTGTTCGATGAATTCGCCGTACGCTTCTTCCGGACTCAGCGTAAAGGAAAATTTATCGCCTGCCTGCAAGCCTTCCACGTTTTTTTCAAACGCGTCCAGCATCATTCCCATGCCGAACATAAATGTCAATGGATGTTCTTTGGTAGCTTTTTCCATCAATTCTGCCTGTCCGTCTTCATCCACTGTTAAATCGTAAGACAACGATACGATTTTTTCGTCTTCAATTTTCATATTATTTATTTTTTCGGGTTTAAAGGTACAAAGGTAATCAATAATTGAATTTGTTTTGCATTGTGGACTGTTATTTTTAGGTTACATTTTTTCAACCGGGTGCTTGTTTTTGCGCTAATACCTGATTGTACGCTCTATGTAAATTATAGTATCCTAAAAATTTACAGGCTAATTTGCCTTCTTTTCCGATGAATAAAGAAAGTTTCACAAAGTAGAATAAAAAGTCACGGAATATTTGGTCAATCCAAAAATAATCTCTACTTTTGCAACCGCTTTAACCCTCACTGAGGTTTAAGAGTTTATTTCATGTATGTATGCCTCTTTAGCTCAGTTGGCCAGAGCACGTGATTTGTAATCTCGGGGTCGTTGGTTCGAATCCGACAAGAGGCTCAAAATAACAAGGGCAGTTACCAGAGTGGCCAAATGGGTCTGACTGTAACTCAGATGACTTACGTCTTCGGTGGTTCGAATCCATCACTGCCCACAAGTTTTTACACAAGCGGAAGTAGCTCAGTCGATAGAGCATTAGCCTTCCAAGCTGAGGGTCGCGGGTTTGAGTCCCGTCTTCCGCTCTTGTCGCCTGTGTAGCTCAGTGGTAGAGCACTTCCTTGGTAAGGAAGAGGTCCCGAGTTCAACTCTCGGCACCGGCTCTCGGAGAAAATATTAATTCACTAAATAAAGAACAAGTAAATTATGGCAAAAGAAAAGTTTAACCGGTCGAAACCGCACGTTAACATCGGTACAATTGGTCACGTTGACCATGGCAAAACTACTTTAACAGCTGCTATTACTACTGTATTAGCAAAAAAAGGTCTTTCGGAAATACGGTCATTCGATTCTATTGATAATGCTCCGGAAGAAAAGGAAAGGGGTATAACTATTAATACTGCCCACGTTGAATATGAAACGGCTAACCGTCACTACGCTCACGTTGACTGTCCGGGTCACGCCGACTACGTGAAGAACATGGTTACCGGTGCTGCTCAAATGGACGGCGCTATTATTGTTGTAGCTGCAACAGATGGTCCTATGCCTCAAACGCGCGAACACATCCTTTTGGCCCGTCAGGTAAACGTGCCTAAATTGGTTGTTTTCATGAACAAAGTGGATATTGTGGACGATCCCGAAATGTTGGAATTAGTGGAAATGGAAATGCGGGAATTACTCGAATTCTATGGCTTCGAAGGTGATGCTACTCCGGTTATCCAAGGTTCTGCTTTGGGTGGATTGAACGGTGTTCCCGAATGGGAAGACAAAATCATGGAACTGATGGATGCGGTGGATACTTGGATTCCACTTCCTCCGCGTGACGTGGATAAACCTTTCTTGATGCCGGTGGAAGACGTATTCTCGATCACAGGTCGTGGTACCGTAGCTACCGGTCGTATCGAAACAGGTATCATCAAAACAGGTGAAGAAGTTCAAATCATCGGTTTGGGTTCCGAAGGTAAAAAATCGGTGGTAACCGGTGTGGAAATGTTCCGTAAGATTCTTGACGAAGGCCAAGCCGGCGATAACGTAGGTTTGTTGCTTCGCGGTATTGATAAAGATGAAGTAAAACGCGGTATGGTTATTACCCACCCGAACAAAGTGAAACCTCATACCATTGTAAAAGCAGAGGTGTATATCTTGAAAAAAGAAGAAGGTGGCCGTCATACGCCGTTCCATAACAAATACCGTCCTCAATTCTATATCCGTACATTGGACGTAACGGGTGAAATTACACTTCCGGAAGGAACCGAAATGGTAATGCCGGGCGACAACGTAACGATCACCATCGAATTGATCTATCCGGTAGCATGTAGCGAAGGTTTGCGTTTCGCTATCCGCGAAGGTGGACGTACGGTAGGTGCAGGTCAGATTACGGAAATCGTAGAATAATCATCACATCTGTCATTGCGGGCTTGACCCGCAATCCCATGATGATCGTTAATTGTTTAACGGTGCTCATGGGATCGCGTGTCAAGTACGGGATGACAGGATGTTCAAACACGGGTTTAGCTCAGTTGGTAGAGCATTGGTCTCCAAAACCAAGGGTCGAGAGTTCAAGTCTTTCAACCCGTGCAAATAAAGAATAGAACGAAATGAACAAAATTATTTCTTATATTAAAGAATCTTATAACGAACTTGTACATAAAGTGTCTTGGCCTACTCGCCCGGAATTGTCAAGTAGTACGATTGTTGTGATGACAGCTTCCCTGATCATGGCAGTGGTAGTGTTCGCTATTGATTATGTTTTCGAGAAGGGTATTTCCCTCTTTTACCAATTTATCTTCAATTAAAGCATGGCTGATATTGAAAAGAAATTTTACGTTCTGCGAGCGGTCAACGGCAAGGAGAACAAAGTAAAAGAATATCTTGAAGCGGAAATCAAGAATAATAATTTGCAGGATTATATCACGCAGATTATTATTCCTACCGAAAAGATAGTTCAGAATCGTAACGGAAAGAAAGTACATAAAGAACGTGCTTTTCTTCCCGGCTACATTATTATAGAAGCTATTCTGGTAGGAGAAGTAATGCATTTCCTGAAAAATATCAATTATATAATCGGTTTCCTTGGAGGGAACGATCCGGTACCTTTGCGCCCGGCGGAAGTAAGTCGTTTGTTGGGCAAAGCAGATGAGTTACAGGAACAACCCGAAGAATTTGATATTGATTATGTGATTGGCGAAACCGTCAAAATTAATTTTGGTCCGTTCACCGGCTTCCACGGTGAAATCGAAGAGATTTATCCTGATAAGAAAAAGCTCAAGGTTATGGTCAAAATATTCGGACGGAAAAGTCCCTTGGAATTAGGGTATTTACAAGTAGAAAAAGAATAATCGAATGAAAATCAGTTACGTGATTTGATTATTGTTTTTCGAGGTAGAGACAAGGCATGCCTTGTCTGTACAAATAAAGAGTGTTTACATTAAAATTTTTTACAATGGCTAAAGAGATTGCTGGACAGCTAAAATTGCAGATTAAAGGAGGAGCAGCAAACCCTTCTCCCCCTGTTGGACCTGCTTTAGGTTCTAAGGGTATCAATATAATGGAGTTTTGCAAGCAATTTAATGCCAGGACCCAAGACAAAGCAGGTAAAGTAGTACCGGTTGTCATTACTTATTACGCTGACAAGTCATTCGATTTTATCGTAAAAAATCCGCCGGTTGCCATCCAGTTATTGGAAGCAAGCAAACTGAAAAGCGGATCGGCAGAGCCTAATCGCAAGAAAGTGGCTGAAGTTACCTGGGATCAGGTGAAATTAATTGCTGAAGATAAAATGGGCGACTTGAACTGTTTCACTGTTGACTCGGCCATGAAAATGGTTGCCGGGACGGCAAGGAGTATGGGTATAACTGTAAAAGGGGCATTCCCTGCAAACAATTAAAAACTTCAATGAGATATGAGTAAACTTACAAAAAATCAAAAGTTGGCTTTAAGCAAAGTTGAAGCAGGGAAAACATACACACTGAAAGAAGCGTCTGCTTTGGTGAAAGAAATTTCTACCGTTAAATTTGATGCTTCTGTGGACATTGACGTCCGCCTGGGTGTTGACCCCCGTAAAGCTAACCAAATGGTAAGAGGCGTGGTTTCATTGCCTCATGGAACAGGTAAGCAAGTTAGGGTTCTCGCATTAGTTACTCCCGATCAGGAAGCTGCTGCTAAAGAAGCAGGAGCAGACCATGTTGGGTTGGATGAATATATCGACAAGATTAAAGGAGGATGGACGGATATTGATGTAATTATCACACAACCGGCTATCATGGGTAAAATCGGAGCTTTAGGTAGAGTATTAGGTCCTCGCGGATTAATGCCGAATCCCAAAAGCGGAACGGTGACCAATGATGTGGCTACTGCCGTAAAAGAAGTAAAACAAGGTAAAATCGACTTCAAAGTGGATAAAGCCGGTATTGTGCATACTTCGGTCGGTAAAGTATCCTTTACTCCGGATCAAATACGTGACAATGCCAAAGAGTTTGTCAATACGTTAATCAAGTTGAAACCTACTGCAGCTAAAGGTACGTACATTAAAAGTATTTTTCTTTCAAGTACCATGAGTCCGGGTCTTAAAATTGAACCTAAATCAGTAGATGAAATTTAAAAAGATTTGAATCATGAAAAAGGAAGATAAAACAATTGTTATCAAACAGATTGCTACTACCGTAGGCGAATACACTAATTTCTATTTAACGGATATTGCTACATTAAACGCAGCAAAGACAAGTGCTTTAAGAAGAGAGTGTAACAAACAAGAAATTAAATTAGTTGTTGTCAAAAATACCTTGTTTAAGAAAGCGCTGGAACAAACAGGCAGCGATTTTTCTGCATTGGATCCTGCTTTGAAAGGGAATACGGCTATTATGTTTTCAAACAATGCCAACAGCCCCGCCAAACTGATCAAGACATTTGCTAAAGGAACGGATATTCCCAAACTGAAAGCAGCTTATGTACAGGAAAGTTTCTATGTAGGAGCAGAAAATCTGGATCTGTTAATTTCCATCAAGAGTAAAAATGAACTTATCGGCGATGTTATTGCCTTGCTGCAATCGCCCGCCAAGAATGTTATTTCGGCTCTTCAATCAGGTGGTCAGACCATCCATGGAGTTTTAAAAACTTTATCAGAGAGATCTTAAGGAACTTAAGTCCCTTAAGATTCTTAAGTATCTTAAGAAAAAAAATTAAAAACAAACAAATTAAAAATTATACAAAAATGGCAGATTTGAAAGCTTTTGCTGAACAATTAGTAAACTTAACCGTAAAGGAAGTAAACGAACTTGCTGAGATTCTTAAATCAGAATATGGTATTGAACCTGCTGCAGCCGCTGTTGCTGTTGCTGCCGGTCCTGTTGCTGCTGCTGAAGCCGTTGAAGAAAAAACATCTTTCGATGTTGTTTTGAAAGGCCCAGGCGCCAATAAATTGGCTATCGTTAAATTAGTGAAAGAATTAACAGGTCTTGGCTTGAAAGAAGCAAAAGACATCGTTGACAGTGCACCGGCTCCTTTGAAAGAAGGTGTATCGAAAGACGAAGCTGAAGCATTGAAAAAATCATTGGAAGAAGCAGGAGCAGAAGTTGAGCTTAAATAACAGGCGCTCTAATACAGTCTATGGTTAAGAATCTCCTTCGGGGAGGTTCTTAACCTTTTTGTGCTACAATTTTTTCATTTTTATAAAGTTCCAAATCCAGCAATAAATGTCTTCAATAACAAATAATAGTCAGAGAATAAATTTTGCTTCGATTAAGAATCCTTTCGAGTATCCGGATTTCCTCGAAGTACAATTAAAGTCTTTTCAAGACTTTCTGCAATTAGATACTCCTCCTGAAAAAAGAAAGAATGAGGGTTTGTACAAAGTATATACGGAAAATTTCCCGATAGCGGATACCCGTAATAATTTCGTACTTGAGTTTTTGGATTATTATATTGATCCGCCGCGCTATACAATTGAAGAATGTATAGAGCGAGGATTGACGTATAGTGTCCCGCTAAAAGCCAAGTTGAAGTTGTACTGTACCGATCCCGATCATGAAGATTTTGATACAGTCATTCAGGACGTTTATTTGGGTCCGATTCCTTACATGACTGAAAAAGGAACTTTTGTGATCAATGGTGCGGAACGTGTCGTTGTATCGCAGTTGCACCGTTCGCCGGGCGTTTTCTTCGGACAAAGCCTGCACTCCAACGGTACCAAATTATATTCAGCCCGGATTATCCCTTTCAAGGGTTCGTGGATTGAATTTGCAACCGATATAAACAATGTGATGTATGCTTATATCGACCGCAAAAAGAAATTGCCTGTAACTACGCTTTTACGGGCCATCGGCTTTGAAAGTGATAAAGATATTTTGGAAATCTTCAATCTGGCGGAAGAAGTCAAGGTCAACAAAACGAACTTGAATAAGGCTGTCGGCCGAAAATTAGCCGCACGTGTTTTGAAAACATGGGTGGAAGATTTCGTGGATGAAGATACCGGTGAAGTGGTTTCTATCGAACGGAACGAGGTGTTTATTGACCGGGAAACGGTTTTGGAACCTTCCCATATTGATGAAATCATCGAATCGGGCGCTCAAACCATTTTATTACACCGTGAAGATCAGAATCTTTCCGATTATGCGATTATATACAACACTTTGCAGAAAGACCCGAGTAATTCGGAACGGGATGCAGTGGTGTATATCTATCGTCAGTTGCGGAATGCCGATCCTGCCGATGATGCCAGCGCACGGGAAGTCATTCAGAACTTGTTCTTCTCCGAAAAAAGATACGACTTGGGTGAAGTAGGACGTTACCGGATCAATAAAAAATTGAATCTGACAACACCTATCGACGTCAAAGTATTGACCAAAGAAGATATTATTGAGATTATCAAGTATTTGATTGAATTGATAAATTCCAAAGCCAATGTGGATGATATCGACCACTTGAGCAATCGCCGGGTACGTACCGTTGGCGAACAATTATACAACCAGTTCGGTATCGGATTGGCGCGTATGGCCCGTACCATTCGTGAACGGATGAATGTACGTGATAATGAAGTATTTACACCTATTGATTTGATCAATGCGAAGACAATTTCTTCGGTGGTAAATACCTTCTTCGGAACAAATGCCTTGTCGCAATTCATGGATCAGACCAACCCGTTGGCGGAAATTACCCACAAGCGCCGTATGTCAGCTTTGGGACCCGGTGGTTTGTCGCGTGAACGCGCCGGTTTCGAGGTTCGTGACGTACACTATACGCACTATGGCCGTTTGTGTCCGATTGAAACGCCGGAAGGTCCGAATATCGGTTTGATTTCGTCCCTCTGCGTCTATGCAAAAATCAATGACCTGGGTTTTATCGAAACTCCTTATCGTAAAGTAAGCGGTGCGAAAGTAGATCTTACTCCGGAAGGAATTACCTATTTGACGGCAGAAGAGGAAGAAGGAAAAATTATTGCCCAAGGAAACGCTCCGTTGAATGATGACGGAAGCTTTATCCGCAACCGTGTAAAAGCGCGTCAAGATGCTGATTATCCTGTGGTTGGTCCGGAAGAAGTGGAATTGATGGACGTATCTCCTACGCAAATCGCTTCGATTGCCGCCTCTTTGATTCCTTTCCTGGAACATGACGATGCCAACCGTGCGTTGATGGGTTCTAACATGATGCGTCAGGCAGTACCTTTGTTGCGTCCGGAAGCTCCGATTGTCGGTACCGGTTTGGAAGGTCAGCTGATCCAGGATTCCCGTACGCAAATTACAGCAGAAGGTCCCGGTGAAGTGGTATTTGTGGATGCCTCCCGGATTGATATTAAATATGACCGGACGGAAGATGCGGAATTTGTCAGCTTCGAATCGGCTGTTAAAACGTATAATTTACCGAAATTCAGAAAAACAAATCAAAATACAAGTATCGACTTGCGTCCGATTATTCGCAAAGGCGAACGGGTAGTGAAAGGACAGATTTTGACCGAAGGTTATTCTACCGAAAACGGTGAATTGGCTTTAGGAAAGAATTTGAAAGTGGCTTTCATGCCTTGGAAAGGATACAACTTTGAGGATGCTATCGTAATCAGCGAACGGGTGGTGCGGGAAGATATTTTCACCTCTGTTCATGTGGACGAATATATCCTGGAAGTGCGTGAAACGAAACGCGGTGTGGAAGAATTGACCAATGATATTCCCAACGTCAGCGAAGAAGCTACCAAGGATTTGGACGAAAACGGAATTATCCGTCTCGGCGCTCGCGTAGAACCGGGCGATATCCTGATTGGTAAAATCACTCCGAAAGGAGAATCCGATCCGTCTCCGGAAGAAAAATTGTTGCGTGCTATCTTCGGTGAAAAAGCCGGTGATGTCAAAGATGCTTCCTTAAAAGCTTCTCCGTCTTTGAGAGGGGTGGTTATCGGAAGAAATCTTTTCTCGAAAGCGGTGAAGAAAAATAAATCCCGCTTGAGTAATAAAGCGCGGCTTCCGCAATTGGACGATGAATTTGACAGCAAAGTCAATCAACTGAAAGGAATCCTGATCGACAAACTTTACGTGTTAACGGAAGGCAAAGCGTCGCAAGGGGTAAAGGATTTCATGAATGTGGAAATCATCCCGAAAGGAACGAAGTTTACCAAGGACGAATTAAATAAAGTGGACTACACATCCGTTCAAGTTTCCAAATGGACAGGCGATCCGGTAAAGAACGAAATGATCCGGGATGTGATTGTCAATTATTTGAAGAAATACAAAGAATTGGATGCTGAATTGAAACGGCAGAAATTCGATTATACCATTGGAGATGAACTTCCTACGGGAATTATCCAAATGGCCAAAGTATATATCGCCAAGAAACGTAAATTGCAGGTAGGGGATAAAATGGCCGGTCGTCACGGTAACAAAGGGATTGTTTCCCGGATTGTGCGCGACGAAGATATGCCGTTCCTTGCCGACGGAACCTTGGTGGATATCGTTTTGAACCCCTTAGGTGTGCCTTCCCGTATGAACCTCGGACAGATTTTTGAAACTGTTTTGGGCTGGTCGGGCAAGAACTTGGGATTGAAATTTGCAACGCCTATTTTCGACGGCGCTTCTTTGGACGATTTGAATGTATGGACAGACAAAGCAGGCGTTCCCCGCTACGGTAAAACCTATCTGTATGATGGAGGAACCGGCGAACGTTTCGACCAACCGGCTACTGTCGGCGTAATCTATATGTTGAAATTAGGTCACATGGTGGATGATAAAATGCATGCGCGTTCCATCGGGCCGTATTCGTTGATTACCCAACAACCGTTGGGCGGTAAAGCTCAGTTCGGAGGTCAACGTTTCGGGGAAATGGAAGTTTGGGCCTTGGAAGCCTTCGGCGCCTCTTTTATCTTGCAGGAAATATTGACGATCAAGTCCGACGATGTGGTAGGTCGCGCAAAAGCTTACGAAGCAATTGTAAAAGGCGATCCGATGCCGACACCGGGTATTCCCGAATCATTGAATGTATTGCTGCATGAAATGAAAGGTTTGGCATTGAATGTTACGTTAGAATAATATTTTCATCTGTCATGGCGGGCTTGACCCGCCATCCCATGATGTCCGTTAATAGGTGTTTAACGATTAGCAGGGGATTGCGGGTCAAGCCCGCAATGACAAAATGATAGAATGAATAAAAAACAATAAAAGATATGGCTTTTAGAAAAGAAAATAAGGCAAAGACTTTTACCAAGATAACCATTGGTTTGGCTTCACCGGATGAAATTTTGGCACAATCCAGCGGAGAAGTCTTGAAACCGGAAACAATTAATTACCGGACTTATAAACCGGAACGCGACGGCTTGTTCTGCGAACGGATTTTCGGTCCTGTAAAAGATTACGAATGCCATTGCGGTAAATACAAACGCATCCGTTATAAAGGAATCGTTTGCGACCGTTGCGGTGTGGAAGTAACCGAAAAGAAAGTGCGCCGCGAACGGATGGGACACATCCATTTGGTGGTTCCGGTGGCTCATATCTGGTATTTCCGGTCATTGCCTAATAAAATAGGGTATTTATTGGGCATACCGACCAAGAAATTGGATTCGATTATCTATTACGAACGCTATGTGGTGATTCAACCGGGAATTGTGCCGGAAAGGGCAGTATATGATTTGCTTTCCGAAGAAGAATATTTGGATATCCTGGATAATCTTCCTGCCGGTAATCAACAATTGGATGATACCGACCCGAACAAATTCATTGCGAAAATGGGTGCCGAAGCTATCTATGATTTGTTGGTACGTTTGGATTTGGATGCGCTTTCGTATGAATTGCGTCACAAAGCCGGTATCGATGCTTCCCAACAACGGAAAAATGAGGCATTGAAACGTTTGCAAGTGATTGAATCGTTCCGTATGTCGAAAGGAAAGAATCGTCCCGAATGGATGATTGTGAAAGTGGTTCCGGTGATTCCGCCCGAATTGCGTCCCTTGGTTCCTTTGGACGGCGGCCGTTTTGCTACCTCCGATTTGAACGATTTGTATCGTCGGGTAATTATCCGCAACAACCGTCTGAAACGTTTGATAGATATTAAAGCGCCGGAAGTCATTTTACGAAATGAAAAACGGATGCTTCAGGAATCGGTGGATTCTTTGTTTGACAACTCGCGTAAATCAAGCGCGGTGAAAACAGATGCCAACCGTCCGTTGAAATCCTTGTCCGACAGTTTGAAAGGGAAACAAGGACGTTTCCGTCAGAACTTGTTGGGTAAACGTGTCGATTATTCGGCCCGTTCGGTAATCGTCGTTGGACCTGAATTAAAAATGCACGAATGCGGTATTCCGAAAGGAATGGCGGCAGAATTATATAAACCGTTTGTTATCCGGAAATTAATTGACCGAGGTATCGTTAAAACGGTGAAATCGGCGAAAAAAATCGTGGACAGGAAAGAACCGGTCGTTTGGGATATTCTCGAATATGTAATGAAAGGGCATCCGGTATTGTTGAACCGCGCCCCGACTTTGCACCGCTTGGGTATTCAGGCTTTCCAGCCGAAATTGATTGAAGGAAAAGCCATTCAATTGCACCCGCTTTCCTGTACGGCTTTCAATGCCGACTTTGATGGCGACCAGATGGCTGTGCATCTTCCGTTAGGAAATGAAGCTATTTTGGAAGCGCAAATGTTGATGCTGGCTTCTCATAATATCTTGAACCCTGCCAATGGCGCGCCTATCACGGTTCCTTCCCAGGACATGGTGTTGGGTTTGTTCTATATCACCAAATTGCGCAAAGGCGCTAAAGGGGAAGGTTTGAAATTTTACGGACCCGAAGAAGCGATTATTGCTTATAACGAAGGAAAAGTAGATATTCATGCCCCGATTAAAATTTATGTGGACGATATAAAAGAGGGACAACCGGTCAATCACATGATTGAAACTTCGGTCGGTCGTGTCATGGTGAATGAATTTGTACCGAAAGAAGTGGGTTACATCAACGAAGAATTGTCCAAAAAATCGTTGCGGGATATTATCGGTAAAGTAATTAAGATTTGTGGAGTGGCAAAAACCGCTCAATTTTTGGACGATATCAAGCATTTGGGTTACACCATGGCTTTCAAAGGCGGTTTGTCTTTCAACCTGGATGATATTATCATTCCGAAGGAAAAAGAAAAACTCGTACAGGAAGGTTATGACGAAGTGGATCAGATTGTGAATAACTACAATATGGGGGTTATCACAAATAATGAACGTTACAATCAGATTATTGATACATGGACGCACGTCAATTCCCGTTTGTCCGACATTTTGATGAAACAACTTCGCGAGGATGACCAGGGTTTCAACTCTGTTTTCATGATGCTGGAATCCGGCGCTCGTGGTAGTAAAGAACAGATTCGTCAGTTGTCCGGTATGCGTGGTTTGATGGCGAAACCTCAAAAGAGTGGGGCGGAAGGCGGTCAAATCATCGAAAACCCGATTCTTTCGAATTTCAAAGAAGGTTTGTCGGTATTGGAATACTTTATTTCTACTCACGGTGCCCGTAAAGGCTTGGCGGATACGGCTTTGAAAACAGCGGATGCAGGGTATCTGACTCGCCGTTTAGTGGACGTTTCGCACGATGTGATTATCAATGAAGAAGACTGCGGAACCTTGCGTGGTTTGGTGGCAACCGAATTGAAGAACAACGAAGATGTGGTGGCTTCGCTATACGAACGTATTTTGGGTCGTGTTTCCGTGCATGATATTCAACATCCGATAACCGGCGAATTGATTGTTGCATCGGGAGAAGAAATTACGGAAGATGTCGCTCAAAAAATTGAAGAATCGCCTATCGAAAGGGTGGAAATTCGTTCCGTATTGACTTGTGAATCGAAGAAAGGGGTTTGTGCCAAATGTTACGGACGTAACCTGGCTACCAGCCGGATGGTTCAAAAAGGAGAAGCGGTGGGAGTGATTGCTGCCCAGTCCATCGGTGAACCGGGTACTCAGTTGACTTTGCGTACTTTCCACGTGGGGGGTATCGCTTCCAATATTGCCACCGAAAATAATATTATTTCCAAGTATGACGGTATTTTGGAAATCGACGAATTGCGTACGGTAGAAGCTGCTGACGAAACAGGAAAAACAAGCCAAATCGTTATCAGCCGTTTAGCGGAATTGCGTATTATCGATCCGAATACGAAAATTATATTGGCGACACATAATATTCCTTACGCTGCCAAATTGTTCTTCAAGAGTGGAGATACGGTTAAAAAAGGAGATATCATTCTCGAATGGGACCCGTTCAATGCTGTAATTGTGTCGGAAGTAGCCGGTAAGTTGATGTTTGAAAATGTCATTGAAAACATTACTTATAAGAATGAATACGACGAACAAACCGGTTTGAAAGAAAAAATTATTATTGAATCCCGCGATAAAACCAAAGTTCCGGCAGCACATATTGTGGACAAATTAGGCGCCGTTTTGAAAACCTATAATTTGCCTTTGGGAGCGCACGTCATCAAAGAAGAAGGCGATATAGTGAAAATGGGAGAAGTGTTGGTTAAAATTCCTCGCGCAGTGGGTAAGGCAGGTGATATCACCGGTGGTCTTCCCCGTGTAACCGAGTTGTTTGAAGCCCGGAATCCATCCAATCCTGCAGTCGTTTCCGAAATTGACGGAGAAATTTCTTTCGGTAAAATCAAACGCGGGAATCGTGAAGTGACGGTCACCTCTCGGACAGGGGAATACAAGACGTATCTGGTTTCTTTGTCCAAACAAATCTTGGTACAGGAAAACGACTACGTTCGTGCCGGTACGCCGCTTTCGGACGGAGCGATTACTCCTTCCGATATTTTGGCTATCAGCGGGCCGACAGCCGTTCAGGAATATATTGTCAATGAAGTACAGGACGTATATCGTTTGCAAGGGGTGAAAATCAATGATAAACACTTCGAGGTAATCGTTCGCCAAATGATGCGTAAAGTGGAAATCGTGGAACCGGGTGATACTCGCTTCCTGGAACAGCAATTGATAGATAAACACGATGTGATGGAAGAAAACGACCGTATCTGGAGTAAAAAAGTGGTGGTAGAATCAGGAGATTCTCCCAACTTGAAACCGGGACAGATCGTGACGGCACGTAAATTGCGGGATGAAAATTCGGCCTTGAAACGAAGGGACTTGAAATTAGTGGAAGTGCGTGACGCTATTCCTGCAACGGCCAACCAGATTCTGCAAGGAATCACCCGGGCTGCACTGCAAACGACGAGCTTCATGTCGGCTGCTTCTTTCCAGGAAACAACCAAGGTATTGAACGAGGCTGCCATCAACGGTAAAATAGATAAACTGGAAGGCATGAAAGAAAATGTGATTTGCGGTCATTTGATTCCTGCCGGTACCGGTTTGAAAGAATACGATAAAATCATTGTCGGAAGCAAGGAAGATTTTGAAAAAGCCCAAATTGCATCCGGTCGCTCCCGCTCTTTCGCAGCGATGATGATGGATGATGATTAAATTATCTTAAATAATTACTAAAAGTTTAGGTATATTGAATGTGGAAATGTAACTTTGCACTCAATATACCTAATTTTTTTATAAAGGCAAAAGACTCATGGCAAAAGGACTCAAAGAAAAAGCATTGCTTTATCATTCCACAGGCAAACCGGGGAAAATAGAGGTTGTCCCGACAAAACCTCACAGTACACAATACGATTTATCACTGGCTTATTCCCCGGGAGTAGCCGAGCCTTGTCTGGAAATAGAGAAAAATCCGGAAACGGCCTACGATTATACCGCCAAAGGAAATTTGGTGGCTGTTATCTCCAATGGTACGGCCGTCTTGGGATTGGGTGATATCGGTGCCTTGGCAGGCAAACCGGTGATGGAAGGGAAAGGTTTGTTGTTCAAAATCTTTGCCGGTATTGATGTTTTCGATATTGAAGTCAATGAAAAAGATGTCGATAAATTTGTGGAGGCGGTCAAAGCCATTGCTCCGACTTTCGGAGGAATTAACCTGGAAGATATTAAAGCGCCCGAATGCTTTGAAATCGAACGGCGGCTGAAAGAAGAATTGGATATCCCGGTGATGCATGACGACCAGCACGGTACGGCGATTATTTCATCGGCCGGATTGGTCAATGCTTTGGAATTGGCCGGAAAGAAAATCGAAGAAGTACAAATTGTAGTCAATGGAGCCGGTGCTTCGGCGAGTTCCTGTACCCGTTTATATATGGCTTTGGGAGCCAAAAAAGAAAATATTGTCATGTGCGACAGCAAAGGAGTCATCTCCGTTCGCCGTCCCAAACTGACACCGGAAAAAGCCTTTTTTGCTACGACACGCGAGGTAAATACCTTGGCGGAAGCCATGGTAGGCGCCGATGTTTTCCTGGGATTATCAGTTGCCGATGTCTTGACTCCCGAAATGGTACAAAGCATGGCGCCGGAACCGATTGTTTTTGCCTTAGCCAACCCGAATCCGGAAATTGCATACGACAAGGCTACCGCTTCCCGCCCGGATCTTATTTTTGCTACCGGCCGTTCGGATTATCCGAATCAAGTGAATAATGTATTGGGATTTCCGTATATTTTTCGCGGAGCCTTGGATACAAGGGCCACTACTATCAATGAAGAAATGAAACTGGCTGCCGTGAAGGCCATTGCCGGTTTGGCCAAAGAGCCGGTTCCGGATGTGGTCAATGCAGCTTACGGATTGTCGTTATTGACTTTCGGCCGTGAATATATCATTCCGAAACCGATGGATCCGCGCTTGTTGACTTGCGTTTCGATAGCCGTGGCCAAAGCGGCGATTGAATCGGGCGTGGCAAAGAAAGTGATTACCGATTGGGATGCGTACGAAGATCATTTGCGCGATTTGATGGGTTATGACAATAAACTGATCCGGGAATTCACCGATATGGCTGTTCAAAACCCCAAACGGGTGGTATTTGCCGAAGGCGGACATGAAAATATGTTGAAAGCGGCTGCCCAGGTGCGGGATGAAAAAATTGCCTATCCTATTTTATTGGGAAATGATGAACGTATCGAAAAATTGGCGGCTCAACATCACATTGATCTGGAAGGGATTGAAATTGTCAATTTGCGCCATGATAACGAAGCCGACCGGCGGGCAAGGTATGCCGAAATCCTGGCCAAAAAACGTGCTCGCGAAGGAGCTACCGTAGATGAAGCTTTGGATAAGATGTTTGAACGCAACTATTTTGGTATGATGATGGTAGAAACCGGCGATGCCGATGCTTTTATTACTGGGGTTTATACAAAATATTCCAATACGATAAAAGTAGCCAAAGAGGTGATCGGAATCAAGGACGGATACAATACATTTGGAACGATGCACATTCTGACGGCTCAGAAAGGTGTCTATTTTCTGGCCGATACTTTGATTAACCGCCATCCATCGACTGAAAATATCATTGATGTAGCTAAATTAGCTGCCGATGCCGTGAAGTTTTTTGCTCACGAACCGGTCATGGCTGCCATTTCTTACTCCAATTTTGGTTCGGATACAGATGGAAGTCCGGCAAGCATGCACAAAGTGGTACAGGTGATGCAGGAATCCTGTCCCGATTTGGCGATTGACGGTGAAATGCAAGTCAGTTTTGCCTTGAACAAAGTGTTGCGCGATCGCAAATACCCGTTCAGCCGTTTGTTCGGAAAAGATGTCAATACATTGATATTCCCCAATTTAAGTTCTGCGAATATTGCTCAAAAACTCTTACAGGAAATGGAAGTAGGGGAAATGATCGGCCCTATCCAAATGGGATTGAAAAAGCCGATTCATTTCACCGATATTGAAAGCTCGGTACGCGATATTGTCAATATTACTACCGTAGCCGTGATTGATGCGATTGTGGCGGAAAAACTGCACGAAAAAGAATAACTTATAATACAGTCACCCAGCCGTATTTATCCGGTTCGTCGCCGTATTGAATGGCCCGGAGCTTGTAATACAGCTTTTCGCAGGTGGGACCGGGTTTCCCATCTGTGGAAAAGATATAGGAATGATTGGTATCCACATCATCTACCCGTTGGATGGGGCTGATCACGGCTGCTGTGCCGCACATGCCTGCTTCTTCAAATGTAGCTAATTCTTCCAATGGAATCTGCCGGCGTTCGACGTTCATTCCAATTTCTTCTGCCAATTGTATCAGGCTCTTATTCGTAATCGAAGGTAAAATGGAAGAGGATGCCGGGGTAATGTAGGTGTTGTTTTTTATTCCAAAAAAATTGGCGGGACCACATTCATCCAAATATTTCTTTTCTTTGGCATCCAAATACAAAACGGCAGAATAACCGTTTGCATGAGCAATTTCACCGGCTACCAAACTGGCTGCGTAGTTGCCGCCCACTTTATAAGTTCCGGTTCCATGAGGAGCGGCGCGGTCGTATTCCCTGTAAATGCCGACCGGAGTCGTTTTGAATCCTTCCTTAAAGTAGGGGCCGACGGGAGTTACGAATACAACGAAAAGATATTCATTTGCCGGTTTTACGCCTACTTGTGCCGATGTTCCAATCAGTAAGGGGCGAATGTATAACGAAGCTCCGCTTTCGTAAGGAGGAATGAAGCGTTCGTTTCTTTTTACGGCTTCGACTACTGCTTTTTCGAACAATTCCACCGGAAATTCCGCCATCATGATTCCGCGGGAAGAAGATTGCATCCGCAAGGCATTTTCACACATCCGGAAAATACGGATTTTACCGTCTTTCCCTCTAAAGGCTTTTAAACCTTCAAACGCTTCCTGTCCGTAATGCAGGCAAGTACTGGCGATATGGAGATTGATGTGTTCCGAATCCGACACTTCCAAATCACTCCATTTTCCGCTGCCATAATAAGATCTGACATTATAATCGGTTTTCATATAACCGAAAGTCAGGTCCGACCAATTGATGTTTTCCATAATTTTATAAATTTGAAAGACAAAGATACTGATTTCTTGTTAACTATTTTCACTGCATGAAAAAAAGATTTAGCCACGAATTTTAACTTGGCGTTTTGCCATGAAAAATAATTATCCAAGAATAGAGAAAATTTTGTACTTTTGTAGCGTTTTTAAGCAAATAAAGAATGAGTAAAAAAGCGCTTTTTATAGATCGGGACGGTACGATCATCCTGGAACCGCCGGTGGATTTACAGGTGGACAGTCTGGAAAAATTAACCTTTGTGCCCGGCGCCATCACCGCGCTCGCATCCATTGCGAAACTGGATTTTGAATTGGTGTTAGCAACCAATCAGGACGGACTGGGAACCGACAGCTTTCCCGAAGCCGATTTTCATCCGGCACACAACAAATTTTTACAAACGCTTGCCGGCGAAGGAGTGGTCTTTGACGATCAATTGATCGACCGGACTTTTGAACACGAAAATGCTCCTACACGCAAACCACGCACAGGATTATTCGGGAAATACCTCAACGGCGATTACGATTTGGCACATTCATTTGTCATTGGCGACCGGATCACGGATATACAATTAGCTAAAAATTTGGGAGCCAAAGGCATTCTATTACAGCCAAAAGAAAAAGGTTTGGCAATGTTGGAACAAGCCGGATTACAAAACAGTTGCGCTTTGATTACCGGTAATTGGCAGGAAATAGCCGGATTTTTACGTGCCGAAGACCGTACGGCAACGATTACCCGCAATACGTCCGAAACCCGAATTGCAGTTACCCTCGATTTGGACGGACACGGAACATCCGAAATTACCACCGGATTGGGTTTTTTCGATCACATGCTTTGGCAGATTGTCCATCATGCAGGTATCAGCCTGTCAGTGAATGTGCAAGGAGATTTATACGTGGACGAACATCATACGATAGAAGATACCGGCATTGCCTTGGGCGAGGCAATATTACAAGCATTGGGTTCCAAACGAGGTATTGAACGTTACGGCTACGTGTTGCCGATGGACGAATGTGAAGCGCTGGTGTTGCTTGATTTTGGCGGGCGTACTGATTTTCAATGGGATGTTCCATTCAATCGCGAAAAAATCGGGGATGTCCCGACAGAAATGTTCAGTCACTTTTTTAAGAGTTTTGCCCAAGCTGCCCGTTGCAACCTGCACATTGTGGCCAAAGGGGAAAACGAACACCATAAAATTGAAGGCGTTTTCAAAGCATTTGCCCGTGCACTGCGCATGGCTGTTCGCCGGGATGCCTTTTCGTACGAATTGCCCAGCAGTAAAGGAATATTATGATAGCAGTTATTGATTATAAATGTGGAAATCTGCGTTCGGTAGGCAATGCCCTGCACCGGATCGGCGCGGAATATCAAATCACAAGCGATCCGGCAGTGATACGGTCGGCTTCGCACGTGATACTTCCCGGTGTAGGAGAAGCTTCTTCCACCATGCGAGCTTTGCAAAAAGACGGATTAGATCAAGTTGTGCTGTCGCTCACGCAGCCCGTTTTGGGTATTTGCATCGGGATGCAATTGATGTGCCGGTACAGCGAAGAAGGCGATGTAAACTGTTTGGGCATTTTTGATACGGATGTCCGTAAATTGCCCGGATCGGATACGTTGAAAATACCGCATATCGGTTGGAATACCGTGCAACCGTTACCCGTAGAGACAAGGCATGCCTTGTCTCTACAGACCGGATTACCCGATGAAACCTATTTTTATTACGTTCATTCATTTGCACCTGCCATTTGTGAACAAACAACAGCCATTACCGGTTACGGCGTACCATTCAGCGCCATATTGCAAAACGGCAACTTTTTCGGCACCCAGTTTCATCCGGAAAAAAGCGGAGAGGCAGGAGAAATTATGCTTAAAAATTTCATGAAGTTATGATACCTAATCTCCCAAAATTAGAAAGTGTGAAAATTTAGATTAATCAAGAATGAGTAATCAGAAAAAGACAAAAGTGAAAATTATGGTTGGCTCTACTGTTTACGGATTTGAAGACCAAATCTCGCAAATAGTTGCACAACTTAACACTTTGGGTTACGAAGTTCTTAATTCACATTATGGTAGCATTAAAGCAAATCCGCATCTATCAAATATTGACAATTGTTTGAATGCAGTAGCTGAATGTGATTTGTTTTTGGGTATTATTCGTCCCTATTGTGGTACAGGAAATATTGGAGACAAGAACATAACTTTCGAAGAAATAAAGGAAGCTATTCGTTTAAAGAAACCATATTGGTTTTTGGTGCATAGAGATGTGGTATTTGCTCGGAGCCTTTTCAAAAAGATAGAACTTAAAAGTGGTGATGAAATAGTTATAAAAGACAACAAATTGTTTGATAAACGTTGTATTGAGATATACGAATATGTGATTCAAAATCATATTCCTGTAACACTTCGTAATGGAAATTGGGCTCAGGAATTTTACCGTTTAGACGAGATGATGGTGTATATCAATGCCCAATTTATTGATAGAAATTTTATTGATGAAGTAATAAAACAAACAAATAGCAACGATGGAAAATAATTTTATAATAGAAAATCTGTTGCAAAAGGAACAAGGCATTCGGTTGGAATTTAAAGCACAACCCAACATCGATGCTATTGCAAAAACTATAACAGCATTTATAAATACAGATGGTGGCGATTTAATTGTTGGCATAGACGATGATAAAAGAATTATTGGAATTGAAAATGCACAGCAACTAAGCCAATCAATACAAACAGCATTGGTTGAAGAGATAAAACCTACTGCGCCAATTTCAGTTCAGGTAATTAAATATCAAGGACAAGATGTTATTTTAATCAGTGTTTGGGAAGGAGCAAAAAAACCATATTTGTACAAAGGGATTATTTATAACCGTATAGGTCAGGTAAGTAAAACAACTACTCCGGATGAACTTACCGAAATGATTTCTCAACGCAAACAAGCCGATTTTCATTGGGAACGGATGCCTGTGTTAGGTGCAGAACTAACGGATTTAGATACGGCTGAAATAGAACAAACAATAACTCTGTATAAAGAATATAAAAAGGATGCTAAAATTGAAGATACAGAAGATTTTCTCATTCAAGTGGGACTTATTCAAAATGGAAATATTACGAATGCTTGTATAGTATTGTTCGGTAAAAATCCAATACAATTTATTCCACAATCAAGAATTCGGTTAACACTCTATCCTTCTAAAAAATCAGGTAATCAGTTTATTGATGATAAAATATTTGAAGGTAATATATTTAAAAATATAACCGCAATATTTGAATATTTGGATATTGTTTATGGCAAGAGCCTTTCGATTAAAGGTGTTTTAAGAACTGATAAATCGAATTACCCTGTATTAGCTTTACGTGAAGGTATTCTGAACGCTATAGTGCATCGAAATTACAATTCTGTTCAAGGATTTATGCAAATATCCATTTATTCGGATAGAACAGAAATCAGTAATTATGGCAATTTGCCACAAGGAATAAAGTTATCTGATTTAAAGATTGAACATCATTCTATTTTACGAAATCCGGATATAGCACAAATTTGTTTTATAAGAAAATACATTGAAATGCTTGGTAGTGGAACATTACGAATGATTAAAGACTGCAAAGAGAATAAATTTAGAGTTCCTGTGTGGAAAGAAAAAGATAATACTACGACAGTTACTTTTCCTGATGTTGCACATAATAGAAAAGATGAGGGAATAACTGAGGGAATAACTGAGGGAATAACTGAGGGAATAACTGAGGGAATAACTGATGATGTAAAAGATAAAATAACACAGATTTTATTAGTGCTTCATAAAGAAGGTGGTGTTAGAATCGTAGATATAGAAAAACGGATTGGCATACCGGCTAAAAGTTTAGAAAGATATATAAAGCAATTAAAAGATGCCGGCATAATTGAATTTAAAGGAGCAAATAGAACCGGTGGCTATTACTTAACAAAAAAAGCTAACGACAAAATAAAATAAAAACTACCTTTGCAAAAAAACAACTTATGATAGAAATTATTCCTGCCATAGATTTAATCAACGGACAATGTGTCCGGCTTACGCAGGGCGATTATCGCCAGCAGACAACTTACGGAAATCCGTTGGATATGGCCTTGCAATATCAGGATGCCGGATTGAAACGGCTGCATCTCGTGGATTTGGATGGCGCCAAAGCGGCGAAACCGGTTAATTTGGCAGTGTTGGAAAGTATTGCTACGAAAACGGATTTAGAGATACAATACGGTGGCGGTATCAAAAGTCGTGAGGCTTTGGTGTCGGTATTCAATGCAGGCGCTACACGAGCCATTGCCGGAAGCATTGCCGTTGCTCAACCGGAATTGTTTGACGATTGGCTGGACGAATTTACGCCCCAGCGGATGATACTCGGAGCTGATATTCGCAATGGATTTATTGCTACTCACGGCTGGTTGGAAAACAGCGAAATGACTATACAAAAAATTATCCGGCAGTTTTTGCCTGTGGGATTGACGCAAGTGATTTGCACCGATATTTCCAAAGACGGAATGTTGGAAGGTCCTAATTTTGCATTGTACGAAGAATTGTACCTTCAATTTCCAACGGTGGATATTACCGTGAGCGGTGGAATCAGTTCGATAGACGATATTGTGAAACTCAACGAACACGGAATGAAAAGCGTAATCGTGGGCAAAGCCATTTACGAAGGACGTATCACTCTTAAACAAATTAGTGCATTATGTTAGCCAAAAGAATTATCCCCTGTCTCGACATCAAAGACGGCGCAACGGTGAAAGGTGTGAATTTTCTCGACCTGCAATCGGTGGGCGATCCGGTGGAATTGGGACGCAAATATGCGATGGAAGGCGCCGACGAACTGGTTTATTTAGACATCAGCGCCACCAGCGAAGGGCGAAATACGTTCACGGATTTGGTGAGCCGGATTGCCGAAAACATCAATATCCCGTTCACGGTGGGTGGAGGAATAGCTACGCTGGACGATGCGGCACGATTGTTGACCGCCGGTGCGGATAAAGTGACAATCAACAGCGCGGCTGTTCGTCGTCCGGAATTGATAGACGAAATAGCTTCTCGCTACGGCAACCAGTTTGTGGTAGTGGCGATAGATGCAAAAACCATCAACGGCGTTTGGACAGTGACCACTCATGGAGGAAAACAGCTCAGCGAACGCGAACTTTTTATCTGGGCGCACGAAGCGCAGGAACGCGGTGCAGGTGAAATATTATTCACGTCCATGGACCACGATGGTACCAAAAACGGTTATCCTTGCGAAACTTACGCCCGGCTCTGCGATGATTTGTCGATTCCGGTTATTGCCTCCGGCGGGGCAGGTTCGGTGGAAGATATTGCAGATGTACTGACCAAAGGAAAAGCCGATGCGGCATTGGCGGCAAGTATTTTTCATTATGGAGAAATACCAATACCGGTACTCAAACAGGCATTGCTCGAAAAAAATATAAATGTAAGAATATAAAAAAAGGACTTATGATACAATTTAGTGAATTAAACAGTACAAAAAATGCCGATGGATTGATTCCGGCAATTATTCAGGACGACCGTACACTGGCTGTGCTTATGTTGGGTTATATGAATCGAGAAGCATTTGAAAAAAGCGTAGCTGAAAAACGGGTGACTTTCTACAGCCGCACCAAACAACGCCTGTGGACAAAAGGAGAAACAAGCGAAAATTTTTTCGATATTGTTTCCATGACTGCCGATTGCGATGCCGACACTTTGCTGATACGGGTCATTCCGCACGGTCCCGCCTGCCACAACGGTACAAAAACCTGTTTTGGAGGCGATGATCAGCCGGAAGGTTTTATCCGCCAATTGCAAAGCACCATTCAACAGCGCCACCGCGACATGCCCGAAGGCTCTTATACCACCAAATTGTTTACGAGCGGCATCAACAAAATTGCCCAAAAAGTAGGCGAAGAAGCGGTAGAAACGGTGATTGATGCTGTTGCCCGCAATCGGGAAGGGTTTCTTTATGAAGCTGCCGACCTGGTGTATCATTTGCTGGTATTGCTGGAAGCCAGTGACTGTTCGATTGCCGATTTGGAGCAAGAACTGGTGAAACGGCACAAATAGAGGCGAAAGATAAAAGTGACAGGGATATAAACCTTGATAGACAATTTTTCCGTTAGTGGAGAGTTTTATTTTTCTTTTAAAGATTTTATTTCCTCTTTCAGCATTTCAATATATTCCTGTTGATTTTTCATTATAAAGTCGGGAATATTATAAAAATAGTTATTGCTTGCCGAGTAATTGCCTGAATTATTGTCAAGGTTGTAAATTGTGGTAATATTATTATCTTCTTCTTTTATATCATCTACTTCTTTTCCGAGAATTTTTGCCATGCGCATCCATTCTTCATCAGATATGCGAATCTCTCCACGTTCTCTGCGTTGATATTGCGATTGGCTTATAAACAGCAATTCCGCCATATCATTTTGTGTCCTGTTTTTTTCCTTATTTTTTACAGCATAAACATCACATAAAATTCACATAAAATAAATTGTGTTAAAAAAATAAAATTACATATATTTGTAGCGGAAATAATCTCATAATAAAGAAACATGTTTATAGAATAAATGTGGTGCTGTAATTATGGGATTTTTTATTTTATCAAGGCTCGCCACCTATGCTAAAAATAAAAAGCCTCCCTGCGAGGTAAAAAAGATCCAAAGTGCAATAAGGATAAATATTAAATCACAAGAAGGCGCCGTAAAGGTACGAATTATTTTTGATATCCAAGCTTCTTGTACAAAGTAAGGGAAAATTGGCGTAAGTGGAAACGAAATTTTGCAAGAGAATAAAATTATTATGAAATTAATTCTAATGATAACATTAAATTGTGATATATAATGAAAAAATATATTTATATAATCCTAACAGGAATATTTTTCTTAACTTTGTGGGCGTGTGAAAATAGCAATGACATAGTGTCCGAAGAACAGCAACCCGAGATTGTAGGCGAACTATTTGAGCAAAATGAATACAATCTGGATTTAAAGAATTTTGCATTGGCGGTGAGCCATGCAGTGAAAACCAATGAACAGTTTAGAAAACTGATAAAACAAGAAGCGTTAGTCAAATTCGACGGAGATTATGATGTCCTTTTAAGTCATATTATGAATAAGCCTCTTGTTCAATCTGCTGAATCCGCTCAATTAAGAAGCAGTGATAATTATACTGTAAAAGATTTATTGGAGGAGTCCTATGTCTCAACCGAATCTTCGTCTAATGGCGCTCTTAGAGCAAGTTCTTCATCTATTATCAGTACTCTTTCTGCGCAATATCCTAATCTGCAAGTATCAGTTCCTGTACATGCTGAGGATTGGGATGAAAATACTGTTACACCGGTAGTCACCTTTATTCCATCCGAATTTCAAGACGGTGTTACGCAATCGGTTACAGGTTACAAGTCGGATGGTAGTTTAACAGTAGTAGATGCTATTAACCCTCCTGGTGAAACGGTAATTGTTGTTAGTGAAAACGAAAGAATATATACATGGGAACCTGGTGTTCCATACAGACCGGGTACGCCCTATTATCCTATTGAACCGAGTATAGCAGAAGCACTACCAGATACAGAAGTCCCTCCGACTCCCACTAATTTAACAGCCAGTCAAACATCGGCAGGTGTTGCTCTTAATTGGTCGGAAACGACTGAATCTATGTTTTGTCATACCATAGGTTATTATATCTATAGGAAAAGCCCTTCCGATGCAGATTATATATTAAGAGCTGTAAATAACGGACTTTATAATACAATTTATTATGACCAAACGACAGAAGCAGGGCTGAGCTATTCTTATTATGTTACTGCCTATAATAGTTTGGGAGAATCTACTCGCTCTAATGTCGTTTCTGTTGTTGGGACTGGCAGACCGGCATCATTGTCGTCATTTGAAGCCATGCAAAATACCTCAAACGAAGTAGAATTGAGATGGGCTACCGACAATAATCAATATATTCAAAAAATACAATTATATAAGCATACAGTTGGAACTACTACTGATTATCAATTGTATCAAGAATTTGGTGCCAACGACTATCATTATTTTGATAACAATGTAATAGCAGGGAAAACGATGAAATATAAAATGCAAATTGTGACACCTACAGGATCTTCAAATCCCAAATATGATTTTGTACAAGTGCCTTATCGCGACCCATCAAAAAAATCTGCTGTAAGAATCAAACACATGCACTGTAGAGGCAATATAGAATCACCTCTAAGAGGAGCTCCTGAATTTTATATTAAAGTATTAGGCGTTGATAAAGATAAAAAAACGACAGAACTTCAATCTTCTATATTTGTTAATTTTAAAGGTAGTTCATTAGGATGGAATCATAGTCAAGACTTTAACATTCTGGTTTTGGAGTGGAAGCCTGATTCTTGGTATGATAAGCTTACATTTTTTGCAATGGAGGATGATGAAAATAAAAATTGGGAATTGTCTCTCTCCGCAAAATTAAATTATAAGTTAGAATTAGCAAAAGGACTTGGATTAGATGCAGGTTTAGAGGGAAAATACACTTTTGGGCATAAAGGTGATGAGGTTGGATACGCCTATTTAGATTATTTTGATCCAATTGATAAAGTGCTTGAATTTCCAAACTATGATGTTAGAATCACAATAGGACAATAAAATCAGTGACCATTCAAGGATTGAATTAAAAAATCCTTGAATGTTCAAAATTAATATACATTATGATGAAAAAAAAATTGCTTTTATTTCTATTATTAGGATTTTCTATCTTTTCATACTCTCAAGAGCGAAAAATAAAAATCAGCTTACAAGCTGGACATTTCGATATTGGAAATCATTTCCAGAACGTGGTGACGGATTGGAATGCCGGAATGGATGTCAGCTATTTTTTATCTGAACGTTTTTTCTTGACTGCGCATTTTAATTCCGGTCAAAATCGCTATTATTATGATTTGGCACCACTTGAAATTCCGCCTTTTGTTAGTAAATGGGAATATACCGATGGAACAAACGCAAGGATGATTATGAATAATGTGGGATTATTGGCTGGATATTGTTTGCCTATAACCCATGCTGTAAATTTGACCGGTCAAATTGGTTTTTCACAATTTATTGCAATAACAAAAAACAGTCCGACAATAGTTTATATGCCGGATGAGAGTTATGCAGATTTGTATAGTACAGAGGACCAACTTAAACGTTCTTTATACTTTTCCGGAAGAGATTTTGCATTTTTCAGCGCCTCTTTTCCGGTAAAATTTAGTGTAGGAGTTGCGCCATTCAGAAAACTCAATATAGGTGTTGCCAAAAATATTGAAATCGGCTATGCTGTTGGCTTTTATATAGAACCGGATTTTGGGTTCTTTATCGGAGTGTATTATGGACCACAATTGAGTGTATCGTTTTGACCTGATACTCTATCATGGTAGATCAAACCTTCCATGATAGAGTATTGCTTAGATAAGCGCTTTATTTCGATACCTCAATCTTACGAAACAAAAATGAATAAATATGGTATTGCAAAAGATAAAAAATACATTTATCTTTGGGAAACTAATGCTAACATTAAAATGTGATACATAATGAAAAAACGTTTGCTTTTATTTATGTTATTAGGGTTTTCTCTATTTTCATATTCCCAAGAACGAAAAATAAAAGTCAGCCTGCAAGGCGGATTTCTACATGGGGGAGCTATCTATGACAATGAACCTGAAGCAGCAGGTATAGAAGGAGAAGGAGGGTGGAATGCCGGAGTTGATATAAGTTATTTTATTACAAAACATTTTTTTGTAAGCGCTCACATTAACGAAGGTGAATTTTACTACTTATCATATTATATGGATCCAATAAGTGACACATACTATCGAAAGGAAGATAAGGTGACCGGCATTATGAATATTCAAAATATAGGTTTATTAGCCGGTTATTGCTTATCGGTTTCACCGTCTGTTAATTTGACGGGGCAAATAGGATTCGCTCAATTCATTCAAAGAGATCAATATCCTACTGTAAAATATTTTCCGGATGAACGATTTGCTGATAATATTTATCCGGAATACAGTTCTGACAATTTTTTCTTTTACAGCGCCTCTTTTCCGGTAAAGTTTAGTGTAGGAGTTACGCCATTCAGAAAACTCAATATTGGTGTTGCCAAAAACATTGAAATCGGCTATGCTGTTGGTTTTTATATAGAACCGGATTTTGGGTTCTTTACCGGAGTGTATCATGGTCCGCAACTAAGCGTATCGTTTTAATCCTATATCATGGGATGGTGGATTAAGCTCGCTATTTAAGAATAGTTGACGGATTATTCAATCTGACAATAAAAGGCTAAATCTTTTTTTGCGGTGCTATGAAAAATTAGTATATCATTTTTCTTATTTTTTCCCATAGATCGTTCCATTCCGGATTCATACTTGTAATCAACAACTCTTTTTTTACCCTACTCCATTTTTTTAATTGCGTTTCTCTTTCAATGGCTTGTTCAATACTTGGATAGTATTCATAATAAACACAATGCTCTAAATTATAGAGTGCAGTAAATGATTTTTATGTTATTGACTGAATTGACAGTATAAACAGAGTATAAATTTTCATCAGATGTCTCGACTCCGCTTCGCGTCACTCGATAGGACGATGCCCTTTGGGAGAAGAAAAAGAGGGGGAAAGATTAGAGCGGCAAAGCCGCCCTAATCTTTCCCCCTCTTTTTCAATAATATACATCGCCGTCCTGTCGAGCGCAGCCGAGACATCTGATGATGATCGTTAAACAGCTAAATTTTTCATAGCACTCAAAAAAAGATTTAGCCGAATAAAATCCGTTACAAATAAATAAAAATAATTTCTTACCTTTGCCTTTCATTTTACAAAATTAAATGGGACAAATGAATCTAAAAGGAATGGGAGTAGCACTGATTACTCCTTTCAAGCGAGACGGCAATGTCGATTATGCAGCTTTGGAGCGCATAACGGATTATCTGTTGCAAAACGGAGCCGATTATTTGGTGGTTTTAGGTACAACAGCCGAAACGCCCACGCTTACGCCCGATGAACAGAAAGAAATTATCCGCTTGGTTATCAATCAAGTAAAGGGAAAAATTCCGGTTGTTCTGGGTTTAGGAGGAAATAACACATTTGGCTTGGTTCAAAAACTTAAAACAGACGATTTTACCGGCATTGATGCCATCCTGTCGGTCGTTCCCTATTATAATAAACCTACTCAAGAAGGTATATATCAGCATTATAAACACATTGCGACAGCCTCTTCCCTGCCGGTCATCCTCTATAATGTGCCGGGACGAACAGGCGTTAATATGACTGCCGAAACGACTTTGCGTTTGGCGCATGAATTTGACAATATTGTGGCGATAAAAGAAGCTTCCGGCAATATGACTCAGATTAGTGCGATTATCAAACAGAAACCGCACGATTTTCAAGTTATTTCCGGTGATGACAGCATGGCTTTTCCGCAGATTACTTGTGGTGCTGTGGGTATTATTTCTGTCCTTGGCAATGCTTTTCCAAAGGAATTCAGTCGCATGGTACATTTGGCTTTATCCGGCGATTGCACGAATGCCTTGGCTATTCACCATCGTTTTACGGAACTCTTCGAATTGCTTTTTGTGGATGGCAGTCCGGCCGGCGTAAAAAGCATATTGCACCAGATGGGCTACATCGAAAACGAACTTCGCTTACCTTTAATTCCCACGCAAATAACTACTTACGAAAAAATCAAAAAAATTCTAAAGGAACTCGATAGTAAAAGCTGAATGCACTATTGATGTTCCGGCCGGAGTAAATCATTCACGGTTTTTACAGGATTGAAAGTTTCAATCGGAACTTCCACAAATACCGTATTCCAATCGGACATGGCGCCGTTCCATAATCCCGGTAATTCCAAGGCTTTCAATTCCTTACCGTTTTTGGATTTGATAGAAATAAATCCGGTATTTTTATCCACATAGTCAGGTAAATTGAATTTTTCTCCCTTGTAATTCTTCAATGCACAAACCAAATCCACCGGATTAAAATGCGTACCGTGTTCAAACAGGGTTTTCTTTTCCGGATCTTTCAAATCAATTTGGGAACTTTCCAATACCTGTAGCGAAACCGTTCCATCGGGATTGACCGTCAAAAACGGACCGCCTCCCGGCTCTCCGGCATTGCGCACCATTCCACACACCCTCAAAGGACGGTTTAATTTGGATTTGATATACAATATTAATTCACCGTCTTCCAGATTTTTCGTTTCCGGGTTCTTGATACATAGTTTATCCTGGAGGAAATAGAGCATTTCCAACAATTGTTCATGCGTATATTTCCCGGAATCAATCAATTCCAGGTAATTAAATATTTTTTGCTGATAATGTACTAATACACCGGCAATCAATTGTTTATACCGTACAGTTACCGGCTTAAAAGAATCGGGAACCACATTGTCGATATTTTTAATGAATACCACATCGGCAGAAATATCGTTCAGGTTTTCAATCAAAGCGCCATGACCACCCGGCCGGAATACTAATTTGCCGTTTTCCCGGAAAGGATTATTTTCCGCATCCGCCGCCAAGGTATCGGTAGAAGATTTTTGTTTGCTAAAACCGACATGATAATCCACGCCGAATTGTTGCGCGTAAGCGCTTGTTTTTTCACGGGTTAATGCTTCAAACAAGGCTTTATGTTCGGGCGAAACCGTGAAATGCACATTCACTTGCCGCGCTTTATTGCAGGCATACAATGCTCCTTCAACCAAATGCTCTTCCATCGCCGTCCGCGGTCCGGCGGGATACGAATGGAATAAAATCAGCCCTTTGGGCAATTGACCGTAGTTCAATCCTTTTTCATACAAAAGATTTTCAACCACCAACTTATAATTACCGGCAGCAATTAATTCATCCATGGAGTGTCCTTCATTCAAAATGCAAAAATGATTCAATGCCGTATAAAAAGCAAACCGGTGAATTTCTTTGAAAAAAGTTTGTTCAAAGGAAGTGGTAGGAACCGTATAATCTGCCGACAGAAATTCAAATAAATCCTTGAACATCCGGCTGGCAGCTCCCGAAGCCGGAACGAACTTGACAATTGCCTTGTTCTGTTCCAAATAAGCGAACCAGGCATCCAAATACTTCGTCTGTTCTTCTTCCGGAAAAGATTGGATACCTTTTTCTATTGAAGCGGAAGCCACGATAGGCAAATAAGGAAACCCTTTTTTGAAATAATTCAATTGTTCATCCATTTGTCGGACTGAAATGCCTTTGGCATCTATCAGATTGAGGTCGTCTTGTGTAAGCATAAGCATTAAACTAAGAAATCATTATTTATTGACAAAAATAGGTATAATAATCAATACTTTCAACATCCTTTTTATTTTTTTTTATTAACTTTGTTCTTCAAATGGGTAATATATTGGGCAAAGAAGAAAGTTTGGATTTTTTAAACACGTATCGCAATTTATTACGGATTGCGGGCGATATGGCTTTGCCCGACGATAAGGCAAAAGTCAAAAAGCATATTGGCGATGCGGTGGCTAAAAACGGTTACGGAAAAGATGTCTATGGCTTCAACTTTCTGCTTCGGACGATGCATACGGCATTAGTCGTAGCAGATGAAATCGGACTGAAACGCTCTTCCATTCTGGCCGTTTTACTTTCCCCGCTGGTGATGAACGGCAGTTGCGACATCGCCGGAATTGAAAAAGATTTCGGAGCCGATACCGCCAATATTATCCGCGGCTTGACGAAAACTTACGAACTGTATGAGAAAAACGCCGCCATTGATAATGAAAATTTCCGGACATTACTCTTTTCTTTTGCGGAAGATGTGCGCGTTATCTTAATCATTATCGCCGAACGCCTCTACCTGATGCGCATGGCGAAATTCATTGAAAATGAAGATTATCGTTTGCAGATTGCAGCCGAAGCGTCTTATTTATACGCCCCGCTTTCCCATAAATTGGGTTTATATAAAATAAAATCGGAATTGGAAGACCTTTCCTTGAAATTCCGTGACCGCGAAACTTACGATTTTATCAAAAGCAAACTGAACGAAACCAAGCGTTCGCGGGATAAATACATCGCTGAATTTATTGCCCCGGTGGAAGCCAAATTGAAGGAGATGGGCTTGAATTTCGACATCAAGGGAAGAACAAAATCCATTCATTCTATTCACAATAAACTCCTGAAACAGAAGATTGAATTTGAGCGGATTTACGATTTGTTTGCCATCCGCGTTATCCTCGACACGCCTTTGGAGAAAGAAAAAGCCGAATGTTGGCAGGTCTATTCGGTGGTGACGGATATGTACCAACCCAATCCCAAGCGGATGAAAGACTGGTTGTCGGTTCCGAAAAGCAATGGTTACGAATCGCTTCACACTACCGTAATGGGTCCGGAAGGCCGGTGGGTGGAAGTGCAAATCCGTACTAAACGGATGGATGAAATTGCCGAAAAAGGCTTGGCAGCCCATTGGAAATACAAAGGGCTGAAAGGCGAAAACGGTCTGGACGATTGGTTGAGCAATGTGCGGGAAGTATTGGAGCACAAAGATTCTTCGCCCACCGATTTGATTAACGATTTCAAAATGGATTTGTATGACGACGAAATCTTTGTCTTCACACCCAAAGGCGATTTATTCAAACTGCCCAAAGATGCGACGGTATTGGATTTTGCCTTCGCCATTCATACCAAAATCGGTTCCAAATGTATTTCCGCCAAAATTAACGGAAAAAATGTGTCTATCCGGCATAAATTGCAAAGCGGCGACCAGGTGGATATTCTGACTTCACCCAACCAAACGCCCAAACAGGATTGGTTGAATATCGCCGTTACAAGCAAGGCGCGGGTAAAAATCAAACAATCCTTGAAAGAGCAATCTTCCAAACAGGTGGAATTTGCCAAGGAATTGATTCATCGCCGTTTCAAGAACCGCAAAATTGACGAGGATGAATCCAAACTGATGCGTCTCATCAAAAAAATGGGATACAAAACGGTGACCGATTTTTACACGGCGATTGCACAAGAAAATTTGGACGTTAATACGGTTATTGATAATTATTTAGAACAGGAAAAGAAAGAACAGGAATTAGCTGACCATACTGATCGGAGTGTTGAAAATTATTACTCTTCCATTCCCGCCGAAGAATTTTCCACGAAAGAAGATGTATTGGTCATTGATAAAAACCTGACCGGTATCGAATATTCTTTGGCTAAATGCTGTAACCCGATTTATGGTGATGATATTTTCGGATTTGTTTCTTCCCAGGGAATCAAAATACATCGTACCAATTGTCCCAATGCCCCTTCCATGTTCAAACGCTATGGCTACCGCATTGTCAAATCCCGTTGGGCAGGAAAATCGGGCGCCAATTATCCGGTGACTTTAAAAGTAGTGGGACATGACGACATCGGCATCGTAACCAATATTACCTCTATTATTTCCAAAGAAAATGGAATGACATTACGTGCTATTAATGTGGATTCCAAAGACGGATTGTTCCAGGGAAGCATTACGGTGATGTTGAGCGACACTTCCGTCATGGACGGCTTAATCAAAAAATTGAAAGCGGTAAAAGGCGTGAAACAAGTCAGCCGGTATTAATTTTCCCTCTTTTATACGGAAATCCCCTATTTTCCGTTAATACATGTATAGAATTCAGATATTCATGAGATTTCGTTTTATTTTAGTCATCCTGCTATTTGCCTGTACGGCTCATGCACAACGAGTTACTGTTTCCGGAGTCGTTTCGGACCCGGCGGGGCTTCCCATCGAATTGGCAACCGTACAAGTCAAGGGAACGATGAACGGCACATTAAGCAATGAAAAAGGAAAATATTCCCTTTCGATTGCTAAAAATGATTCCGTGACGATTGTATTTTCCTGTTTGGGATACAACAAAACGGAAATATCCATCCAAGACCCGCAGGAAGATATGACTTTAAATATGCGCATGCGTCCCCAATCGTATGAATTGGAAACGACTGTCATTACGGCTAACCGTATCCAAACCAATACCATGGAAAAAATCAATACGAGACAAGGCCGTTTATCGGTCGATGCTACCGGCGGAAGTATCGAATCGTTGGTGATGACTGCCGGCACCGGCGTTTCTTCTACCAATGAATTGAGTACCCAATATTCGGTGCGGGGAGGAAATTACAACGAAAATATTGTCTATGTCAATGGCATTGAAGTCTATCGCCCGCTCCTGATCCGCAGCGGACAACAGGAGGGATTGAGTTTTATCAATCCCGATATGACCGAGTCCGTTCAGTTTTCTTCCGGAGGATTTGATGCCCGTTACGGCGATAAAATGTCGTCGGTACTGGATATTACCTATAAGAAGCCTGAACAATTTGCCGGCGGAGTAGCCGGCAGTATGCTGGGCGGTAATGTTTATCTGGAAAGCGCTACCGGCAAATTTACACAAATCACCGGATTTCGTTATAAAAGAGGTACTACCTTATTGGGTACATTAGATACCAAAGGAGATTATGACCCGTCGGCCATTGACCTGCAAACCTTTATGACCTATTCCTTTAGCCCAAAACTCAACCTGAGTTTTTTGGGGAATTTTTCGGAAAATATTTACGATTTTACGCCTGATACAAGAGAGACCCGGCAAGGAAGTATCTACAATGTCAAAAAATTCACCGTCTATTACGATGGAATGGAACGCGACCGTTTTCGTACCTTATTTGGAGCCGCCACTTTGAAATACGATATGGCGGAACATGCCGATGTAGCTTTGCAGGTTTCCGGTTTTCAATCGCGCGAAGAAGAAACCTACGACATTGCAGGGGAATATTTTGTCAGCAATGTGTTGGATGAAAAAACGGAAGAAACCATCGGCACGGGCGCTTTTCTTCAACATGCCCGCAATCGCTTGAATGCTACTGTTTTGAATGCATCGGTAGTGGGAAATATCGGCTTCAATCAAAATACCGTCCGTTGGTCGCTGGGCGTTCAAACGGAAGACATTAAAGACCGGATTAATGAATGGGAATTGCGGGATTCGACAGGCTATTCCATGCCTTACCGGGAAGATTCATTGAAAGTTTTTTCTAAATTATCTTCCCGCAATGATATTCAATCGACTCGTTTTTTCGGCTATATTCAAGATACGTATAAATTCCGGAGCGGGTTGGGATTGTTTTCATTAATTGCCGGAATACGTGGAAGTTATTGGAATTACAACAAGGAATTTATTTTGAGTCCGCGGGCTACTTTGGGATTGGTGCCTGCCGCCAATCAAAATTTAACCTTCCGTTTGGCAAGCGGGTTGTATTACCAAGCGCCTTTTTATAAAGAATTCCGGGTCGTGCAAGCGGACGAGCATGGGAACAATTACATTGTGTTGAATAAAGATATCAAATCGCAACGTTCCATCCATTTTGTGTTGGGAGGCGATTATGGTTTCAAAATGAAAGACGGCCGGCCCTTCAAGTTCACCACGGAAATGTATTACAAAAAATTAAGCAATTTGGTTCCTTACATGGTTAACAATGTGCGGATTTGGTATTCCGGAGAAAATACGTCTCATGGATACGCCACCGGTATCGACACCAAATTATTCGGACAATTTGTTCCCGAAACGGATTCGTGGATAGGATTATCCCTGATGCAAGCCAAACAATACATCGGCGACAAAAAAGTACCGATGCCCACCGACCAACTTTACAATTTTACGCTTTATTTCACCGATTATCTGCCCAAATCGAATAAAAAGTTACAAGCCAATCTACGGATTATCTGGGCGCAGGGATTGCCTATCAGCAGCCCGGGCAACACCTACAATCCGCTATTTCACGCATCACCTTACCGCAGGGTGGATCTTGGTATGGCATACCATTTGTGGGGCGAAGAAAACCGCTACCGCAATACTTCTTTTTGGTCGAATTTCAAAAATATATGGATAGGAATAGATGTTTTCAACTTGCTGGATATTCGGAATGTAAATGCCTATTCCTGGTTTACGGACGTCGCCGGACAAACCGACCCTGTTCCCGATAAATTAACCGGACGGCAATGGAATGTTAAATTAGTGGCGGAATTCTAAAGCTTTTTCTGCATTAACTCAATAAAATAGACTTTATCATATTTATTGAGGATTCGGATAAATTCGCTATCAGTCAATACTTGTTTATAAATATTTTTGACATCATCATCGAAAAGAATTCTTTCAATATCATACCCATTTCTTAAAGCCTCATCAAAATTTCTATAAAACTCTAATTTATCTTCCTTGCAAAACTTTATTTCTGCTAAAGTAGCATAATATACACCTTCTTGAGGATCTAAATCAATGGCTTTGTATATATCTTCTAAAGCAGATTCATAGTGTTTTTCTTGATTATATAAACAACTTCTGACATTATACAATTTTGCATGGTAAGGATATTTTTCTATCAATAGGGACGTTTCCAATATAAGTTCTTTTCTATCAACATCTAAGCCTTCTTTTACCACGATAAGGTTCATTAAAGCATCTATTCGATATTCAGTGTGTTTTTTATTAATATAATCATTCAAATCATCCACAGCTTTGGAATAGTTTCTTAACATATAGTTGCTTTCCGAACGAAAAAACAAACATCTGCCGAGAATATCGCCTAATTCAATTCCTTTGGTAAAGGACTCTACAGCCTTTTTATACTCTTTTTGTCTATTATAATACCATCCATGCAAGAAATAGCTATCCGGTAAGTCAGGCGCTATTTTTTCTATTTCATCCAAGTATTTCAATAATTCAGGAGAGAGGTTTTCCAAACTATCGTATGCTTTTCGCAATAATCCTTCGGCACGTTTAATAGTATCAAACTTATTTTTTCCTTCGGGAGAAAAATCATCGCCGGTTAACGAATTAAAAAGAGATAAATATTCGAAATTCATTTGGGCTTTTTCAAATAATTCGATTTCTCTATCGGAATGAATGACATTGAAACTTTTCAATTTTTTATCACTTTTTTTAAATGCTTCTTCTATTTTTCGTTCTACAAGATTTTTAATTTCATATTCCCTGCTTCTTCCTTCAGGAGTATTCTGGAAAGGAATCCTTGTCAATGCAAAATGAATATCTCTATCCATACCTAATAAATTATTTTCTTTTTTGGTAATAGCTTCAATAATACGTTGTGTTCCGCAGATATTTTCCTCGTTATTGACAGCCAACAACACTATAGAATCCGCTAAAAGAGACAGGGTAAGTGCCGAAGTTTCCGTAATGCCGGTGCGATTATCTATTAATAAATAATCGGGATTAATCTCTTTTTTGATTTTTTCTTTCAAATCCAAAAAGAAAGGGATTCCCTCACTTTTTTCTTCGTAAAATAAATTCCACCAACTGATATGCGACAGTTTTTTCCAATATGCGCCATGTTCAGAATCCCCCGCCGGTATAAATGTGATATTTTTTTGCTTTTCGTTCGTATTTATTTCCACAGAATAATCCTGGATGGAGGGTAGCAAAACATCGTTTACAGCAAATTCATAGATATAATCGACCAAACCCTGTTTGATTTCCGTATCTATTTGTCGTTTGTATTTGTGGTTTAATCCAGGAGCTTCCAAATCAAAATCCATAATACATACTTTTTTCCCGAATTCGGCTAAGCGGTTGGCTATATTAACCAAAGCCAATGTCCGTCCGACACCGCCTTTATAGGAATAAAATGCTATTGTTTTCATCTTTGTATTTCTATTAAACCATTTCTTCCCTTGACAATCTGTTCTAATTGTATTATCATGGAATACATCGCATAGATTGCATCAAAACGATTATCTTCGATGGGTTGTTGTTCTCTCTTGGGGATTACTTTTAATTCGATATTATGACTTAATACACGCAATATTTGAACAACTCGCTCAAAACTTGTTTTGCGATACAAGTTTTGTTCATAACGCTGTATTTGTTGTTCCTGCACTTCTATTGCATCAGCCAATTGTTTTTGAGTCATTCCAGAAGCAATTCGTAAACCAATCACGGCTTTTGGTAAATTTTTTTTAGAAAATTCAAGTTCCGATGTGTTCGTTAAATAATTAAATTCTTCAATTTCTGAACTTAAATCCTCAATTCTACGTGTCCACGCATGTATTTGCAACAAATCAACAATGTCTTTGGAGTCTTTTATAGCTTCTATACGTTCTTGTAGTGTTTCGATGCCCTTTTGTGCGATTACTAATTGTTTTTTATTATGTATCATAACGTTGCAAATTTTAATTTTATAATTCCTTTTTTCTTGGCACTATTATCTTTCATTTGCTGGAAATAATCTAAATATAGTGTTCTATATTCATCAGCTTCATTGTTTGCAAAAAACAAATCAACCTCAAAATCTGTTATTGCGCTATAGATTAAGCTAAGAAAATTCGATTGATTTTTAGGAATAATATCAATGCAGACATCCACATCGTTCGGTTCTAACTCATCCGTTACAAAGCTTCCGTCAATATAAATCGCAATACATTTTAATTCCGATAACATATTCATTACTTTTTTCAAGCCAACTAATAACTCTTTTCTCCTTGGCGAAAAAGAGAAAAAAGCATGGAAATCATCCCAAATCATAGTATGTATTCCGGGGTCTAAGGAGCCGTTCTTATTAAATTTCATTTTTCACAACAAATTTGTTTTGCAAATGTACTGAAAAGGGATGAATTATTCAAATTTTCACAAGATTTTTTTCAATAAAAAATTTAAAAAATAAAATCTTCCTACAAACACAACAAATTAGATTTCATAATAACAACTCAATATCAAATTAGCAGCGGAATTCTAAAGTTTCAGTAAAAATCATTACCTTTGTGTCTTATTTTTTCAAGATACCATAATATGAGCAAGAAGTTCGCTGAATACAACAAGTTGGACCTGTCGGAAATCAATCAGGAGATATTGAAACGCTGGGAAGAGAACGATATTTTTCGTAAAAGTCTGGAAATCCGGGAAGGCGCTCCTTCCTTTGTCTTTTATGAAGGACCTCCTTCGGCTAATGGCATGCCGGGAATTCATCACGTCATTGCCCGGAGCATTAAAGATATATTCTGCCGCTACAAAACCATGAAAGGCTTTTTGGTGAAACGGAAAGCCGGTTGGGATACGCACGGACTGCCGGTGGAATTGGGCGTTGAAAAAACCTTGGGCATTACCAAAGAAGACATCGGGAAAAAGATTTCCGTGGAAGAATACAATGCCGCTTGCCGGAAAGATGTCATGAAATACACCAAAGAATGGGAAGACCTGACCCATAAAATGGGCTATTGGGTGGATATGGACGACCCCTACATCACCTACGACAACCGTTACATCGAAACACTTTGGTGGTTGCTTAAAGAATTGTACAAGAAAGATTTACTATACAAGGGTTATACCATTCAACCCTATTCGCCCGCTGCCGGAACCGGTTTGAGTACGCATGAATTGAACCAACCCGGTTGCTACAAAGATGTAAAAGACACCACGTGTACCGCTCAGTTCAAAATCGTGAATCCGCTTCCGAAAATGTCTAATTTCGGCGAAGCATTCTTTTTGGCGTGGACAACCACTCCCTGGACATTACCTTCGAATACAGCGCTTTGCGTAGGTCCGAATATCGAATACGTGGCTGTACAAACCAACAATCCTTACACCAATCAACCCATGACGGCGGTTTTGGCGAAGGATTTGTTGCCGGCTTATTTCAAAGAAGTGCCGGAGATACTTGCAACATGGAAAGGTGAAGAATTGGCCGGAATGGAATACGAACAGTTGATTCCCTGGGTCAATCCCGGCGAAGGCGCTTTCCGTGTTATTACCGGCGATTTTGTGACTACCGAAGACGGTACGGGCATTGTTCACATAGCGCCGACTTTCGGTGCGGATGACGACCGGGTCGCCAAAATAAACGGTGTTCCGCCTTTGATGCTGGTCGATAAAGACGGCAATCGTCGTCCGATGGTGGACCAAACCGGAAAATTCTTTTTACTCGAAGATTTGGACGAACAATTCGTAAAAACTTCCGTGAATGTGCCGCTTTATGCCGAATATGCCGGACGGTTTGTCAAGAACGCTTACGATAAAAATCTTACTGAAAGCGATGCAACATTAGATATTGATATTTGTGTGATGTTGAAGCAGGAAAACCGCGCTTTCAAAATCGAAAAACATACCCACAATTATCCGCATTGCTGGCGCACCGATAAACCGGTATTGTATTATCCCTTGGATAGTTGGTTTATTCGCACAACTGCCGTCAAAGACCGGATGATTGAATTGAACAACACTATCAACTGGAAACCGCAATCGACCGGTTCGGGACGTTTCGGCAAATGGCTGGAAAATCTGCAGGACTGGAACTTATCGCGTTCGCGGTATTGGGGTACCCCGTTGCCTATCTGGCGAACGGAAGACGGTACGGAAGAAAAATGCATCGGTTCGGTAGAGGACTTGATTAAAGAAATTAATAAATCGGTCGAAATGAACCATCCCGATTTTATGCCGGAAAATCCGTATAAAAATTTCAAAGCAGGTGATTATTCTGCCGAAAATTATTCTGTAGAAAATATTGATTTGCACCGGCCGTTTGTCGATAACATCATTCTGGTTTCGGAAAATGGCAAACCCATGAAACGCGAAACCGATTTGATTGACGTTTGGTTTGATTCGGGCGCCATGCCGTTTGCACAATTACATTATCCGTTTGAAAACAAAGAATTGGTCGATACAAAAGCATTCTATCCTGCCGATTTTATTTCGGAAGGAGTGGATCAAACACGCGGTTGGTTTTTTACTTTGCATGCCATCAGCGCCATGGTCAAAAATTCGGTTGCCTTCAAAAACGTGGTTTCCACCGGATTGGTTTTGGACAAAAACGGCAATAAAATGTCGAAACGATTGGGCAATGCCGTTGACCCGTTTTCAACGATTGCGACTTTCGGTTCCGACCCCTTGCGCTGGTATATGATTACCAACGCATCACCTTGGGATAATTTGAAATTCGACCCGGAAGGCATCGAAGAAGCTCGCCGTAAATTTTTCGGCACCTTATATAATACGTATTCATTCTTTGCCTTGTATGCCAATGTCGATAGTTTTAAGGGTAACGAAGCGGACATTCCGTTTGAGGAACGTCCCGAAATTGACCGCTGGATTCTTTCCCTGTTGAATTCTTTAATCACGGAAGTAGATGAACAATTAGCTGCTTACGAACCGACTCGCGCCGGCCGCGCCATCAACGATTTTGTCAACGACAACCTGAGCAACTGGTACGTTCGTTTGAACCGTAAACGTTTCTGGGGAGGAGAAATGAATGCCGATAAATTGTCGGCTTATCAAACGCTTTACACCTGTTTGAAAACCGTAGCGCAATTAATGGCGCCGATTGCTCCGTTCTATGCCGATAAATTATATACAGATTTAACGAACAACAATATTTTGTCTGTTCATCTTTCCGATTTTCCCATAGCTGACGAAACTTTGATTGACAAAGCATTGGAAGAACGGATGCAGATTGCTCAGGATATTTCTTCCATGGTGTTGGCTTTGCGCCGGAAAGTGAATATCAAGGTGCGCCAACCGCTTTCTTCCATTATGGTTCCTGTTGTGGATGAACATCAGAAAGAAGCGATTGAGGCGGTACAGGCTTTGATTTTGAATGAAGTAAATATCAAAGCAATTAATTATGTAGATAATGCCGCCGGTATTTTAGTGAAGAAAATCAAACCCGATTTCAAGAAATTGGGACCGCGTTACGGTAAGATTATGAAAGATTTGGCTGCTGCTATTGCCGGATTGCCGCAAGAAGAAATTCTGAAACTGGAACAAGCCGGAAGATTGGAAATCCCGGTGGCCGGACAAACCGCAGAAATCACCACCGAGGATGTGGAAATCATTTCGGAAGATATTCCGGGCTGGTTGGTAGCTAATAACGGACGATTGACTGTTGCGTTAGACATTACTATTACGGATGAATTGCGGAAAGAAGGCATTGCCCGCGAATTGGTAAACCGTATCCAGAATATCCGCAAATCCAACGGATTTGAAATTGTCGATAAGATTAAGGTGGTGTTGCAATCGAATGCCCGTATCAATGAGGCGGTGGAAGAATACAAACACTATATGGCGAATCAGGTGTTGGCGAATAGCATTGCTTTAGAGCCTCTGACAGAAGGCGCCGAATTGGACTTGGACGATTTCAAATTATGGATTAAGGTTGAAAAAGTATAATTTGTAAGTTAGAAGAATAAGTAGTACTTTTGCGAAATTAAAAATTACGGTTATGACTGAAAAAACAAGATACACAGATACCGAATTGGAAGAATTCCGCGGTATCATATTGGACAAGCTGGAGGCTGCCAAACGGGATTACGATCTGTTAAAAGCTACCCTGATGAATACCGACGGCAACGATGTGACCGACACTTCCCCCACTTTCAAAGTATTGGAAGAAGGCGCTTCTACGCTGTCGAAAGAAGAAGCCGGCCGTTTGGCGCAACGCCAGATGAAATTTATTCAGAGTTTACAGGCTGCCTTGGTGCGTATCGAAAATAAAACCTACGGGGTTTGCCGAGAAACCGGCAAATTAATCCCGGCGGAACGACTGCGCGCCGTACCTCACGCCACCTTGAGTATTGAGGCTAAACAAGGTCAGAAATAATTAAATGAAAAGTAAAGGCTTTTGGGCAATTTTGACCATTCTGTTGATTTTATCGGCAGACCAGATTCTCAAGATTTGGATAAAAACTCATTTGTATATCGGTGAAGACATCCGGATAGCTAATTGGTTTTATATCCGCTTTGTCGAAAACAACGGCATGGCCATGGGTATCGAAGTCATAGGGAAATTATTCCTGTCCATTTTCCGGATTGTAGCTTCTTTCGGTATTATCTATTATCTCTACTTATTGGTAAAGAAAAACTTCAAATTGGGATACATCCTCTGCGTATCCATGATTTTTGCCGGTGCGGTCGGCAATATTATCGACAGTATTTTTTATGGCGTCATTTTCAGCGAAAGCACTGCCTATTCGGTGGCGACCTTGTTTCCGCCCGAAGGAGGATATGGAACCTGGTTGCATGGAAGAGTGGTAGATATGTTTTATTTCCCTTTGTTTAAATTCCACTGGCCTTCCTGGATACCCTGGATCGGCGGAAACGAATTTGTATTCTTCCGGTATATCTTTAATTTGGCCGATGCTTCCATTAGCGTAGGTATTGCGGTTTTACTTCTGTTTTATCGAAATACTTTTTCCGGAAGTTTTGAAAAATAATCCAACCATCGGGTGTATATTGTTCATTCTTTTTTTTACGGCTTGTACCAACCGCCCCTGGAATGTGTTGCCGGAAAAGAAAATGGAAAATGTTTTGTTTGACCTCTACATCGCCGAAACGGAAATCAGGGAAAATTACGCTGTTTTTCATTCCGATTCTATCCGGAGACAACTGCTGCTTCATTCCGTATTTGAAAAACACCGCATATCCGAACAAAAGTTTGATACTTCGCTCGTATGGTATAATGCCCACTTGGACCGATACCTGAAAATCAATGAGAAATTAACCGCGCGATACACTCTTTTGATCGAAAACCTGCAAGCGGAAGTCCAAGAAATAAATCGTCCCCCTCAAAATATCTTGTCATTTAAAGAGATGGGACTCAAGGATTTTACTACACCTATCTATACTTTTCACATCCTAAACCACGACACTGACTCTATCCGGCAGGATACAATTCAAAAAAAATACATATTTTTGTAACTTATTCAAGGAATTACTTGCATGGAAGAAGAAATAAAAAAAGCGTGCGACATAGTCAGATCCGGAGGAGTCATCCTTTACCCTACCGATACCATTTGGGGAATCGGATGCGATGCTACCAACCCGGAAGCGGTCAAGAGAATCTATGAAATCAAAAACCGGCCGGATACCAAATCCATGCTGGTGCTGTTAGACTCTGCAGCTAAACTGGATTACTATGTGGACGAACTTCCCGCTATTGCCCTCGATTTAATTGAATTATCTACTAAGCCTTTGACAATCATTTATTCAGGAGCGCGTAACGTGGCTGCCAATCTGATTGCTCCGGACGGAACTTTAGGCATTCGTATTACGCAGGAAGCTTTTTCCAAGGAAATCTGCCGGCGACTGAAAAAGCCCTTGGTTTCGACTTCCGCCAATAGCAGCGGACAACCGTCTCCGGCGAATTTTTCGGAAATCAGCAACGAAATCATTCAAGCAGTCGATTATGTAGTCGATTACCGGAGGGAAGAAATACAGAAAGCGATCCCTTCTTCGATTATTCAATTGGGAAAAGGCGGTTTAATAAAAATCATCCGGGAATGAAAAAACAGTCACAATTATATAAATATCTGGTTTCGGATTTCCTGACGGCTGCGTTGGCTTGGTTTGTATTCAATGTGGTGCGCTATTACCTGATTGCCCGGTACGATGGATTTGAAACGCTTTGGTCTTTCATGGTATTCCGGCACGTGTTGAAAGGACAACTGATTATTCCTTTTGGCTGGCTCATTTTGCATTATTATTCGGGATATTACAATAATCCCTTGGAAAAATCACGCTTAAGCGAATTTTTCACGACTTTTCAGGTAGCTTTCATCGGCACCATCGGTATATTTTTCACAGTGTTGTTGAAAAACCTGCCGGAATCTTTTCATATTTATTACGAACAGTTTTCGTACCTGTTCCTTTTTTCATTCGGATTTACTTACCTGGGGCGATTGTTTATTACCTTACAGGCCACCCGTAAAATTCAAAAAAGGGAATGGACCGTCAATGCCCTCATTCTGGGAAACGGAAAAAAGGCGGAAATCATCGAAAAAGAATTGAACAAGCCGTCCGATGCTATGGGATATACCATCACTCGTATGCCTGTTCTTGAAAATACGGCTGATCTGGATGCAATTATTAAAGACAATGGAATAGAAGAACTGATTGTCGCTTTGGATTCCGACGATAATGATGAAATATTACAACTGTTGTATTCCCTGTACCAATATAAATTACCGATCAAACTGCCTTTAAGTTATTCCAAAGTACTCACCGGCGGTATGAAATTGAGAACCATTGCCGGCGTTCCCTTGATTGATGTCACGGCCAATAATTTTTCGGAAGCGGAAAAAAATATCAAACTCAGCTTGGACAAGGTGGTTTCCGGGCTGGTGTTAATCCTTTTGTCGCCGGTTTATCTCTATTTGATGATCCGGGTAAAATCGGATTCCAAGGGTCCGGTTTTCATTCAACAGGAACGAATCGGCAAAGGCGGCAAACCGTTTATGATCTATAAATTCAGGACGATGCGGGACGATGCCGAAAAAGACGGACCTTCCCTGTCCACCATCGACGACTCACGGATAACGCCTTATGGAAAAAAAATGCGAAAATACCGTTTGGACGAACTTCCGCAATTCTGGAATGTATTAAAAGGCGATATGTCACTGGTCGGTCCCCGTCCCGAAAGGAAATATTACATTGAAAAAATTGTCAAAGAAGCGCCCTATTTCTATTTGCTTCACAATGTCCGTCCGGGCATCACTTCCTGGGGAATGGTGAAATTCGGTTACGCCTCGGATGTCAAACAGATGATTGAACGCATGCAATACGACATATTATATTATGAAAACATGTCTTTGGGATTGGATACAAAAATATTAATTTATACGGTACGAACAATCATTACCGGGAAAGGAATCTAAAAGAATGGGTAAAAAAACGAGATTTGACCGTCTGCTCAATTGGAGGGAAAAGCATATCCGGGAAAAGCATTTTATTCTGATTCTCAGTCTGATGATCGGGATTATCACTGCATTTGCAGCGATCCTGCTGAAAACGCTCATCCATACCCTGCAACACCTGCTGACCGAAAAAATAGACATCAACAGCGCCAATTGGTTGTATCTGGTCTATCCGATAATCGGCATCCTGCTGTCCGGTTTATTTGTCAAATACATTGTAAAAGACGATATCGGTCACGGGGTGACCAAAATCCTGTATGCTATTTCCCAACGGAAAAGCCGGATCAAACCGCATAATACCTGGAGTTCCGTTGTAGCCAGTTCAATTACAATTGGTTTCGGGGGATCGGTCGGAGCGGAAGCGCCGATGGTATTAACCGGTTCGGCTATCGGATCCAATTTGGGACGCTTGTTCAAAATGGAACAAAAAACCCTGATGCTGTTAGTCGGTTGCGGCGCCGCCGGAGCGATTGCGGGCATTTTCAAGGCGCCCATTGCCGGACTTCTTTTCACCATTGAAGTATTGATGCTGGATTTGACAACCGCTTCCGTCCTCCCGCTATTGATTTCTTCCGTAACGGCAGCCAGCGTTTCCTATATTTTTACAGGCACCGAAGCCATGTTCAAATTCAATCAAAATGAAGTGTTTAACCTGCAAAGAATTCCATACGTCTTGATTCTGGGCGTGATCTGCGGATTGATCGCCTTGTATTTTACGCGGGCGACCATCTGGACGGAAAGCATCTTCCGCCGCTTGAAAACATTTTGGAAAAAGTTTTGCTTGGGAGCCGCCTTGTTGAGTATTCTGATTTTCTTGTTGCCCCCACTTTACGGAGAAGGATATGACACCATCGGATATCTGATCAGCAACAGTTACGATAATTTATTAGACGGCAGCCTGTTTTACAATCTGAAAGACAATTATTGGGGCATTATCATTTTTTTGTTAATTATTGTCCTGCTGAAAGTGTTTGCTACGGCAGCCACCAATGGCGGAGGCGGTTGCGGGGGAATATTTGCGCCTTCGTTGTATCTGGGTTGTATTGTCGGATTTATCTTCGCTCATTCGTTCAACCACCTGCCTGCTTTTTTTCCCGGAAATCATCTGCCGGAAGAAAACTTTGCTTTGATGGGCATGGCGGGAATGATGGCCGGCGTGATGCATTCCCCGCTGACGGCCGTCTTCCTGATTGCCGAATTAACGGGCGGTTTCGATTTGTTCCTGCCGCTGATGATTGTGACTATCAGCGCCTATTTTACGATTATGCTTTTCGAAAAGCACAGTCTTTATTCCATCCGTCTGGCACAAAAAGGAGAATTATTGACGCACGACAAAGACAAGGCGGTACTGACCTTGCTCAACACGAATGCGGTGATTGAAAACGAGTTTATGACCGTTCGTCCCGAAACGACTTTGGGCGGAATGGTCAAAGTGATTGCCCAATCGCCCCGGAACGTTTTCCCGGTGATTGACAACGAAAATGTGCTGCGGGGCGTAGTCCTCCTGGATAACATCCGCAACATCATGTTCCGTCCGGAATTATACGAACGGTTCAGCGTAAAAAAATTCATGATTTCGCCGCCGGCAAAAATCAACATTACCATGCCCATGGATAAAATCATGCAATTGTTTGAAGACACCAAGGCATGGAACCTTCCCGTGATAGACGATGAAGGACATTACTTAGGATTTATATCCAAATCAAAAATATTCAATGCATACCGTGAAGTATTACAAGAAAACTTTTCGGAAGACAGTTGAAAATCGTAAAGTAATATAATTGTTTCATGATTCTTATTGCTTTATTATTTAACTTTCGCAAGCTTCTTTACCCCGCTTGCCTAAGGGAATTGAAATTTAAGATTTTACCAAGTTTCTCATTTTCAGAGACTAAATTTTGCATTAACAATTCGGCATCTGTTTCTAAAAGTTCGGCAATTTGCGTTACTATCTGTACTATAATCAGCCAAATGCGTTCATTTAGCGTGAGTTCCAATGTGTCGGCTTGTGCCTGCCGGAACAGTTCGCCCGTGGTTTCGTAACCGGTAAATCGTTTGGCTACCGACAACAAATTGTATTGGAGCATGCACAGTGTAGTGGATGCGATTTGTGCATCAAAATCCTGTGACTGGCACTTTCCCAAACCCAAATGTTGCTTGGCTTCTTTGAAGAAAACCTCAATCGTCCAACGGGTTGAATAGATTTTATAGGCTTCTTCAAACGAAAGTTGGGTGTTTGTTGTCAACAATCCGTGCCATTTGCCTTTATGCGAAGTCTTGCAGAAAAACAATTTTACCTGCATCCCTTTGAAATCAACCACCGCTTCTCCATAGAAACAGGAAAGCAGTTTGGATCGTTTTGTTTTCCGTTTCCTGCACAATTCATCCACAATCTGGCTGCTTGTCAATTGTTTACCGCCCCATCCGTTCCATCATCCGGCTTATCTTGCTCCGGGCGTATTCCGACACCCGAACTTGACCCGGATGCTCTGCCGAGCGTTTCTTATGATAGCGTTCCCGACTTTCTTTGGATGTCATTCCGTAGGGTTTCTTTTGATTCTTACCTTTTTCTCCATGCAGAGAGAAATCAACGGCAAAGAAACTTTTGCCGTCATGATAACCCATGAATAATCCTTTGAATGCCAAGATGCTTTTATGGGTCACATGGCTAAAAACCCTGCCTATCAACTCGACCCGGCGACCGGTCTTGGGAAGGTCTGTGTCGTCAACTATCAAACAACGACAGCCCGGTTGGCCGCTATCACTGCGCTCTGCCGTCTTTTTTATCAACTGTAAGGTCAAGCGATAATGAATCTGACGCCACGCCAACTGATAATCATTCAGCATCCGGTAAAATACATCTTTTCCGCAACCCACAAATGTATGAAGAACCGAAGTGGAATAATGCCACGAATCTTTTACCTCAAAAAACGGGAAGAGCAATAACAACAGCAATTTGGTTGTATTCGAATAACAAGTATTGTTCTTGTCCTGTCTTTGAAACAGATTTTTCCGTATTGTCAAAGAACTCGCGATTTGAATAATCGCCTCTACTGCTTTTTCACTTGTTGTAAAAAAGTCTTTTATCTCTGAAATAATTTTCGTATCTTTGTCCCGCAGCATGGGATTTTGTTTTTTGTTTTGCAACACAAAGTTGCTGAAATTCAGTAACTTATCAAAATCTTTTGCTGCTATTTTATCTCATTTTTAATAACTTAACGCACTTGCGAAAGTTCAGTAAATAAATTAACAAACAAGATACAATAGAATTTTTAGCAATGAATCCAACTGTTTACATAGATCCGAATCACAGAATCGCCTATTCTTCTTTTTATATAAAAGGATTGATAGATGTTTTTGGCGAAAAGAACATTAAGTTTTCATCAAAACATTTTTATCAATTGGATGGAAAAAAAGAATCTCACTCATTTGATCATTATTTTGCTTTTGTTGTAGTTCATAACAATCACACATTAAAATGTATTGTCGATTATCGAGATAAAAGGACTTTTAAATCATCAGCATATAAATGGTGCGATATATATGCAAAAATAAATTATAAAAAAGAAATTACACCTGTTGAATATCAATCTAAAACGGTTTCCATACCCCCTTCTTTTGGAATCCATGTATATAACAAGACGAAAGCTACATTATTGGGACTTTCAAATTTATTTAAAAGTTTTTTTCGGCTATCAGTGCCTCCTAAGTTGTTTTTTACTCAATATATCGGTCAATATCACAGACCAAAAATAGAACAATATGCAGTTTCTCCGGAAAATGAAAAAGATAATTATTGCTTTTTTATTTCAACTTTATGGGATCATGAAAATTGTATAACGGGAACAAATAAATGGAGAGCGCAATACATTAGAGAATGCCGGAAACACGCTAATCTGACTTTTGAAGGTGGCTTGTTTGCATCTACAAGCAATACTGAATTTCAAGATTACAAAGATGTCATTATCAATCAACATTATGATAGTTCGGAATATCTTGAAAAAACAAAAAAATCCTTATTCGTTTTTAATACACCTGCGGTACACGAATGTCATGGTTGGAAATTAGGAGAATTTTTGGCGATGGGAAAAGCAATCATTTCCACTCCTATTTCCAATGATCTTCCCACGGAATTAAAGCATGGAGAAAATATTCATATTATAAATTCCGAAAAAGAATTAGCTGAAGCCATCAATCTTCTATTAAATGATAAAGAATATCGTTTGAAATTAGAAAGAGGTGCAAAAGAATATTATGAAAAATACGCATCCCCTTCTGTCGTTATTAATTATATTTTACGTTCGTAAGCATCTATTAAAGAACCTTGTGTGTGATTAATAATTTTTGCACCCATGTATGTTGCAAATTTAGACATAATTTCATGACCTTCAAAAATACTTGCTTTTTCTATTAAATATTCTCGGATTGTATAGGGTTTTAATTCTCCGGAATAGTGGCATAGAAATGGTTTGATAGTCGGTTGTTCTTCGCTATAAAAATGCAGTGGTTTGTAACAAATGATTTGCATAAACCCCATCCTAAAAATATCTTGAAACCTTATCAAATGAAAGATGTTTTGGAATTTTTACAAAGAATAAATATAGATCAGTTATGAATGATATATTAAAATATAAAAATTTTATTGCTGTCGTACATTATAGTGCAGAAGATGAAGCTTTTATCGGGCGTATTGAAGGAATAGACTCGGTTGTGTCATTTGAAGGACAAAGTGTGGAAGAATTAAAATCTGCTTTTAAAGACGCAGTAGAAAGTTATTTGGTTTTTTGCCGGCGAAAAGGAATTATTGACTATCAAAAAACATATACAGGAGTGTTAAATGTCCGCCTTAATTCAGACTTACACCGTAAATCAGCTCTTGCAGCCAAAATACAAGACACCACATTGAATGGTTTTATAAAAAAAGCCGTAGAAAAAGAATTAAAACAGGTAGCACTCTAATACCCGCCAATCTGTCGCTCATTCTCAATAGGCACAGTATTTGAATGATATTCTTTATGGGCATATTAGCACATTTAATTTATGACAAAGCAGGAAACACAGGATTATTTTGACAAAATAACCGGGTCCTTAGAGCAAAAAAAAGCAAAGCAGGTTTTTGATTTGCTTACCGGTTTACTCCCCAGTCTGCAAAATTGGCAGTTACAGGAGAGACTTAATGCATTGGAAGATACGTACAAAACCATGCTCCGCTATGTAGCCGATGGTATTCAGGATCCCGGCAGGGAAAAAATATACACCGGTTTGATTCGCTCCTTATATCAGGTGGCAGATGCTGTTCAGTTCCAGATAAAAGCTTCCAATGACAATTCGTTGTTCTATGAACGGAAACGGGCGTATCGTTTTTATGTAAAGGAAACTTCCGGTGAACTCATTGCTGCTCTGGAAGATACAAGCGTAAAAATCGCTTTGCTGAGCGTGTTGGAAGACGAGGAAAGAAAGCCGAAAATGAAAGATCTGGAGCTTCAAAAGGAAACTTTAACCCGGAAAATTTTCTATCATATCTGGTTGGGAGATCCCTGGACAAGCGATGAAAAAGACAGTTGGACCCATCTACTGAACAATCAACCGGATACCGACAGTCTCTCCAGTCTGATTATTACCGGACTGACACTGAACCTGTTGGAAACTTTTGACGAAAAGAAAGCTGCTTTATTATTCGAAGCCGCTCAAAATCCGAATGACGAAGTCCGGGAACGGGCGTTGACGGGAATTGTTTTATTGCTCCGGAAATATGACAACCGCCTTTATTTGTATCCGGGAATAATCGAACGCTTGAACCAATTGGCTGAAGATCCGAAATTTATCCGGAAAATCCGTCACATCCTGCTTCAATTTATTTTAAGCCGTGAAACGGAAAAGATTACGCAAAAAATCAACACCGAATTAATCCCGGAAATGATGAAAAAAATGGGTCCGAAAGCAGAATCCATGATGAAATTGGGTGATTTAATGGTCGATACCGGAATGGATGATAAAAATCCGGAATGGCAAAACCTGATCGAAAAGTCCGGTTTAAAAGACAAATTGCAGGAACTTTCCGAATTGCAGTTGGAAGGGGCTGATGTCATGCATTCTTCGTTTATTCACCTGAAAAATTATCCGTTCTTCAGTGAACCGAGCAACTGGTTTGTCCCTTTCTCTGTGCCGGATAGCGTGATTGAGAATAAAGAAATGGCGCAATTGGCCGATGTTTTGAACGCCTCTACTATGCTGTGCAATTCGGATAAATATTCTTTCTACCTGAGTATTTCCCAAATGCCGGAAAACTACCGGAAGATGATGATCGGGCAATTTTCGGCAGAAACAAGTGCGGTCAAAGAAGCCCTGAAAGAGGATTTGCAAGATGCATCCAAAACGATTGATCACCGGACTCGCCAGTATATTCAGGATTTATACCGGTTTTATAAACTGCATCCGCGGAAAAAAGATTTTGAAGATATTTTTGAAATCCGTCCGGAATTTTACAAAGTTCCGTCTATCAATCAATTGATTAAAGATAATGACAGTTTATTGATTATCGGGGAATATTATTTCAACAAAAACTATTTTGAAGAAGCAAACGATATTTTTGACATGCTTTTGCAAACCGGTCAAGACAATGATGTCCTGTATCAAAAGAAAGGATATTGCCTGCAAATGACCGGGAAATTGGAGAAAGCTTTGGATGCGTATCAAAAAGCGGAATTATTGAATGCCAATCATTCGTGGACCATCAAAAAGTTGGCGCACCTGCATCGTATCCTGAAAAATACGGAAGAGGCTTTGCATTATTATAAGAAAGCGGAACAATTGAATCCAGACAATCTGGCGATTCAATTGAGTGTCGGACATTGTTATTTGGAACTGAAAGATTTCGAATCGGCATTGAAATATTATTTCAAAGTGGAATACCTGACCAAGAATAAAGAAAAAGCCTGGCGACCGATTGCCTGGGCTTCATTCCTGATGGGTAAATACCAACAGGCGACCGATTATTTCAACAAACTCATTGAAAATGATCCTAATCCCACCGATTACCTCAACGCCGGGCACGTACAATTAGTGACTGGAAACATCCGGGAAGCGCTTCGTTTGTATGCCTTGTCGTGGCAAAAAAGCAAACAATCGCAAGCCGAATTTACCGATATATTTTCCAATGATATTCCCGATTTGGTAAAGGCAGGAGTGAAGGAAGAGGATATTCCGTTTATTCTGGATAGTGTTTTCTATATGAATAATTAATTTGTTGGATTGGCAAACTGACTGTTATGCAGTTCATAATAAAATCCGTGCGCTTCCAGCAATTCCGTATGCGAACCTTGTTCGATAATATTTCCGTCTTTCATGACCAAAATATTGTCGGCATCCTGAATGGTTGATAAACGGTGGGCAATCACGAAACTGGTGTGACCATCCATAATCCGCTTCATCGCTTTTTGAACCAGCACTTCCGTACGTGTATCGACCGAAGACGTTGCTTCGTCCAAAATCATGATATGCGGTTGAACAATTAAGGCGCGGGCAATGGTCAGCAACTGTTTTTGTCCCTGGGAAATATTGCTGCCTTCTTCGTTGATTTCCGTATCGTAACCTTTGGGAAGAGTACGGATAAATCCGTCTGCATAAGCCAATTTGGCTGCACGAACCACTTCCTCGTCCGTAGCGCCCCGCTTGCCGAAAGCGATATTCTCGCGAATCGTCCCTTTGAACAGCCACGTATCCTGGAGTACCATTCCGATTAAGAAATGTAAATCTTTGCGGCGCATATCATCAATATTGATGTCATCGACCAGAATAGCGCCACTGTTTACTTCATAAAAACGCATCAGCAGATTGACTAAAGTCGTTTTTCCGGCGCCGGTCGGTCCGACAATCGCCACGGTTTGACCCGGTTTCACATGAATGCAAACATCTTCAATCAGCGGTTTTTCGGGAACGTAGCGGAACGAAACATGATCGAAATCGACTTTGCCTTTGGGATTTTCATCCAAAATAGGATGCACAGGATCGGGCACTTGTTCGGGTTCGTCTAAAACTTCAAAAACACGTTCGGCCGCCGCCACCGTTGCCTGCAATACATTGACAATCTGCGAAACCTGTTGTATCGGATGATTGAATTGACGGGAATACGTGATAAACGATTGCACGGCGCCCAGGGAAATTTTCCCGGTAGCAGTCATGTAACCGCCCAATACACAAATCGCTACGTAGGTCACATTGCTGATAAAATTCAAAATCGGGAAAATGATGGAAGTCACGAATTGCGCTTTCCAACCGTAGGTATAGAGATGGTCATTGGTCTTTTGAAAGATTTCCACCGATTTGCTTTCGTAATTGAAAGCCTTAATCACCGCATGACCGCCATACATTTCTTCCACATGACCGTTCAAATTTCCTAATTCCGTCGCTTGTCCGGTAAAAAATTTCTGCGATTTGGTCGCAATGACTTTGGTCACCCAAAAACTCAAGGGCAGGGAAACAAAGGTAATCAAACTCATTACCGGACTGATAATCAGCATCATCACTGTAATTCCAATCAACGTAATCAGAGAGGTAATCAATTGAACCAGACTTTGTTGCAAAGTACTTGCAATCGTATCTATATCATTGGTCGTCCGGCTAAGGATTTCCCCGTGTGTTTTCGTATCATAAAAATTCAGCGGCAATTTATGCAGTTTGCGGCCTACGTCATTCCGCATTTGTTGAATAATCCGTTGGGAAATACCCGCCATCATATATTCCTGAATATAATTGAAAGCCGCACTCAGCACATAAATTCCCAACAGCAACAAAAGGATTTGGATAAGTTTTTGAAAATCAAATTGATAAAACAAAACATCAATGGCCTGTCCCAAAATTTTCGGACCGAAAATACCAAAAATCGTACTCGCAATGGCAAACAGGAATACCCACAGCAAACCGCCATAGAAAGGCTTCATGAAACGCAATAATTTCAAGAGCGTTCCCTTGAAATCTTTCGATTTCTCGGCAGCCGGACCGATGGGCGAACCGCCATGTCCTCCGGGACGTATTTTGCCTGCTATGTCGGGTGTTTTTGCCATTAGGTTTGCGATGCCACTATTTCCTGATATACCTCATTCGATTGCAATAACTCGTCGTGTGTCCCTTCACCAACAATTTTTCCGTTATCCATGACCAAAATTTTATCCGCCTGTTGAATACTCGTTACCCGTTGGGCAACAATAATAACCGTCGCTTGCTTGGTTTGCGTTTCCAAAGCGGTACGCACTTGCGCATCCGTTTTAAAATCCAAAGCCGAAAAACTATCGTCGAATAAATAAATTTGCGGTTTCCGGACTACGGCGCGGGCAATGGACAAGCGTTGTTTTTGTCCTCCGGAAAAATTAGTCCCGCCTTGGGCAACTTCCGTATGATATTTGAGGGGTAATGCTTCAATAAATTCGTCTGCCATAGCAATTTGACAAGCTTGGATGATTTCTTCTTCCGTAGCATCCTGTTTGCCCATCCGGATATTTTCATTGACCGTTCCGGAAAATACGGTGATTTTCTGAGGAACCAAGCCGATTAATTCCCGCAATTCGTGCTGTTTCATTTGACGAATATCGACACCGTCTATCTCGATTGAACCGTCTTCCACATCATAGTAACGAGGTATCAGGTTCAATAAAGCCGATTTTCCGGCACCGGTACCCCCAATAATCGCCACCGTTTCGCCCGGACGCGCCGTAAACGAAACGTCTTGCACGGCACAATTTTCAGCCTGCTCGAAGCGGAAAGAGACATGGTCGAAGCGAATCGTTCCACGTTGTTTCAAATCCGGTTTTTCCGAATGTTCCGGATCGGTAATATCTGCCTTCAAATCAAATACTTCGCGAATCCTTTCTGCCGAAGCAAACGCACGTGGAAGCATCACAAAAAGCATCGTAATCATCGTCAACGACATGAAAATCTGGGTGGCGTATTGAATAAACGCCATCATATTACCCACCATCAAATCGCCCTTGTCTATACGAAACGAAGCAAAATAGATGATGGCAATCGTTAAAATATTCATACAGAGATTCATGCTGGGATTGAGAAACGCCATTATGCGATTGGCGCTGATGGAAGTATGGGTTAAATCTTCGTTGGCTGCCTCAAACCGTTTCCGTTCAAAACCCAAGCGGCTAAATGCCCGGATAATACGAATGCCCACTAAATTTTCCCGCAGAACCAAGTTCAAACGGTCGATTTTCTGTTGAACAACCCGGAACAGCGGAACCGCCTTCACCATAATCAGGTAAATAACACCGCCAATAAACGGCAGAATAGCCAGAAGCAACAAAGACAGATTACCGTCTTTCTGAACAGCCATGATAATACCGCCAATACACATTATGGGTGCACGCATCATCATGCGGAGCACCATAAATGTCGTCTGCTGGATTTGTTGAATATCGTTGGTAGTCCGGGTAATCAGAGAAGAAGTGCCGACTTTGTCAAATTCGGCCAACGAAAAACGGGTAACATGGTTAAAGATGGCTTTCCGTAAATCGCGACCAACACTTAACGCCGTGCGCGAAGCAAAAAAACCGGCAGCCATAGCACAGGCAATCCCGATAAAAGCAATCACCAACATGATTCCGCCCGTCCGGAGAATCATCGAAGTATTCCCCTTGGCAATCCCATCATCTACAATGTCCGCCATATAATTCGGCAACAGCAAATCGGCAATGACCTGTCCGAAAGTCAGTGCGATAATGACAATGATAATGAACCAAAAAGGTTTTATGAAATCCCGTATCAACATAGATTTGCAAATGTACAACTATTAACGTAAAACGAGGCAGTTTTGTTTTCTCAATTTTACAAATTCATTTTTTGTGTAAATTCAAAAGTTAAAATTTTTAAAAACGTAGTTTTATTGAAATAATTTGCGTACCTTTGCATCGTTAAACTTTAGTCCGAAAAATGCTGTCACTTCTTAAGTGCCGGTTTTTTTTTGCCAAATTGTCATTAAAATGCTCATTTCCGCCTTTTTAAGTTTTAAATATTTTAAGCGAAAAGGATGCAGCATTGCTGAAACCAAGACATTTAAAATATAAAATTTTGACAGTTTTG
>BNYG01000011.1 GCA_026000155.1 Bacteroidia bacterium
ATCTCAAAATCTTCCAAAATAGCAGCCGGCACCAACATTTTTGATACGGTCGAAAATAGAGTTTCTACCGATGGACGTTCCTTTTTTTTCCTTCCCATAATTTTCTTTATTTAGATTCTGTACAAATTTACCATTTTTCATAGCACCTGAAAAAAATAATTAACCGATTTTAACCCAATATTTTCCTTTTTCCGCAATCCGGCGGGTGGAAACATTTTCAAAACTGCCGTTATTCCAACTATACGTATATTTATTGTTATTACTATCTTCGCTTCGCATCACCTTCACCTCAAATGATCTCAAATCTTCCACAGCTTCCGGATCCATGATCCGGATCACCGGATGAATTTGTTTCATTCGTTGCCCTTTTTCTTCATTGGTTATACCCAAATTAATATAGATCCAATTATTACGCGACATCGTCCATTCGCTCAAAAATTGGACATGTCCTTTGTAGGTGGTGGGTGTTCGCCGGCCTTCGCCGTCACTCACAAATTCGTCGATAATTTTCGGATACTTCTGATGTTCCCTTTCCAAGACGCCTGCTTCTTCCAATTGTAGGTAATTCGCTTGAAGAATTTCCGGAATTTGGTTGAAAAGCGGCAGAAACTCCTCGTAACGGGCTATGAATTTTTGTGCATACCGGTTGTCTTGATTCAGACGACCAAACCAGCGGTGTGTTTTCACCCAATTCCCTTCTTCCGTATAAACGCCCGAATTGCAAAACGACAGGTCGAAATCCCAAGGGGCACTCATGTTCAGTTTGCCGTTCCGGTCTTTGTGCACAAACACACTGGCGTGAAACAGATTATCGACACCTTTGGATAATTCGTGAAGAATAGTCCAGTCGATAAAACTTTCTTCGTTGATGTATTTCTGATAGCCGTTTTCCGGATCTTTATAATTATCGCCCCGGAGCACATTTTCAAATTCATCCAAATAACTTTTTATCCACATCCGCTGATCGTTGGTCACATTTTTGGGTTTGGGATATTTGAAGACAAAATTAATATCATATCCTCCGGATTGGATTTGAGTGGCTGTCTCTATCGCCGTACTTTTTCCGCCATCCCGGGGAGTAGCTTCCAAAATGTACCCTCCGGATAAATCGGTGGATTCGGCATTGAGTTTTTTAATATCAATCCGGTTATCGTCCCGTTGGACTTTTTCCGAAACAAAATACAGTCCCCTGTAATCATCGTTGATCCACACTTCCACATAGCGGCCGCGAGGAGTCCAGGCCATACCTTTCATGTGTTGTCCCAGATAAAACGCCAGCGGAATACGCATCAGGCTTCGATCCACCCAAAAATTCAGCAAAGCCCATTCATCGCACGCAGGCATTCCCAACAAGGCAGCCGGATTAGCGGTTTCCCAATCTTCTCCAACAAAATCAATGTTGTACGGACGTTTGGCCCGGTTCCAGGAGGTATTTCCACGTCCGTCAATCAGGATATTTCCGGTGTAAAACTCCGTGGATGCATACGTAGAAGCAGCCGAGTTGTTGACGGTCATCGTAGCTTTGATTTTTCCCGGATAATTAGCAGGGTCTTGTTTTTCATTTTTAATATCGTCGATCGTTTTCCCATCGGCCAAAGTGATGTGAATTTCAGCAATGCCTTCCGGAGAAAACAACAAATCCTTGTCTTGTGCCGACAAAAAATTGGCACAAGACAAAGAAATACAAACCCCTGCTAACAGCAATTTTAATTTCATTGGATAATTATTTTTGATTTGTAATTTTTATTTTCCGACTGAAGCAGCAAGATATAAATTCCTTTTTGAGCAGGAGCCGTCAGCTCGTTTTCTTCCGCTTGCAGTGTTCCTCTTTTTACAACCGAGCCGGAAACATCGAGCAGTTGATAATTCACTGTACCGGTACTGTTCCAATCCACGCTTATCTTCTCCCCTGCTTTCACCGGATTAGGATAAACACGTACGGCATTATTTCCGGTCAATACCGGATCAATGCCTACAGGCCATTCGTAATAAATTTCTTTTCCTTCGGGAGCCTCATTGCCTTCCACGATACAATTGATTAATTGACCGCCGCCACCGACATAAACGCCGCCGCCGCGGTAAGTAGAAGTATTATTTTTCACAATACAATTTTCCAGAATACCGTTAAGACCCAAAAATACGCCGCCGCCCGCTACATAAATGCCATCCGGTGAACCGGAAAAAACAAACGGATGCACGGCGGCTACCGTATGCTGCACATATTTCAACGCCGGATGAAAATGTCCCTTGCCGAAATAATACGCCCAAGCCAAGGTATTTCCCACCTGGGAAGAAGTCCAATAACCATTGAAAACATCTTTTCCGACACTCTTCATAATGGACAAAATGTTGGCGTCATATACTTCCTGCAATTCGCCGGCAGACGGCAAATGCCAATCGGAATAACCACCGGTAGTAATCGTATCACACCAATAAGCAGCATAATTTCCGTTAGACGGATAATCTTCTTGACTGAAATCGATGGAATGTGTATCCAAAGTGGATACTATTTTCTCCGAGTTGGATAATCCGGATAGATCATTTTTGGCATCTTCCGCTGTAGCTGCGATGGGAAGTTCCGTTAATTCCTGTTCGTAACTGCCCCATTGCTTCCGGATTTCTTCACTGCCAATCATCATTCCTTCGCCGGATTCCGCATTGTATTTATACAGAACGCCTACAATTTTATTGACGCCTTCTTTGGAATAAATCACACTTCCGGTTTGAAATGTGACGGAAGGATTTCCGTTTTGTATTACAAAACCTTCCCAAGTCGTGGGAACCGAAAAAGGAGCATACTGGGTAAGCACCCGCTGTGTTCCGCCGCCGTCCAAAATACTTTGTTTGGCAGGATCGTCCGTTTCCAACAAGTTGTAACGTTCGGTAGGATTACTTGCATTGGCGGTATAGCCGCCCAGTACGGTCACGCCTTCTTTCATCACGAATCCGCCGGAATACGTTCCGACAGCCACATACACGATATCGCCGGAAGAAGCTTTATCCACTACCGCCTGCAAATCATTGGAAGCCCAAGCCCAGGAAATACCATTGATTCCCGGAATACCGTCCGGTTTAACATAATATTTTTTTTGTGCAAAACAAGAAACTGTTAGGACAACAAACAACATATTGATTACTATTCTTTTCATAACTGTATTCTTTTTTAATAGTTGTTAATCTAATCCGGTACCTATCACATAAATCGAACCGGCGGTTGTTTCAAATAAGATTGTATTATCGTCAATAATAACCGGTGTTATCGCTTCACTGCCTTTTACAATGCTATAGTTTTGAATGCCCGGATATTTAATTTGGCAATTTTTCCCCGAATTGGAAACAATTCTCACTGAACCCAATGCTTTGTCAGACCAATTGGCCGAGATTTCAAAATTACCCCTTGCTTTAATTCCCTTGAAGCTTCCGGAAGCCCAAGCATCCGGTAAGGCCGGTAACAATTCGATGGATTCTCCCTGGCTTTGTACCAACATCTCGGTCATACCGGCTGTAGCGCCGAAATTTCCGTCAATCTGGAAAGGCGGGTGCGTATCGAATAAATTGTTCAGTGTGGATTCTTTCAATAATTCCTGTACCATTTTATGTGAATGGTCTCCGTCTCGCAAACGCGCCCAGAAATTGATTTTCCAGGCTTTACTCCAACCCGTACCGCCATCGCCGCGCGTATTCAGGGATTTTTTCATGGCTTCGGCATACAGATTTTCCTGTGCGCTCCGACCGGCTACAATTTGCGAACCCGGATGCAACCAAAATAAATGATTGGCATGCCGGTGACCGCCGTCGCCGGAAATATCCATGGACGTTTCGTCTTTCCATTCCATAAACTGACCGGCCAAACCAATCTGCGGACCGGCTAATTTACTTTTTGCCGTTACAATTTCCGCTATTTCAGGAATGTTGCCGCCCAATATTTTACCGGCTTTTATCACCATGTCGAAAAGTTCGGTAATGACTCCCTGGTCGCAGGCAGACCCCATCGAATAGGCGCCGTGTTCCGGAGAATAGGACGGACTGGCCACTAAAGTGCCGTCTCGCGTATCCCGCCACAAGTTGTCCACCCAAAACAAAGCGGCATCCAGCATCACCGGAAAATATTCCCGCAGGAAGGCTTCATCCTGATTGAACAGGTAATACTCCCAAATATCCTGACACAGCCATCCGGCGGCAGCAGGAAAATAAAAGGCATCCGATTCGGCCGGACCGGTATTCCCCCAGATATTATTTTCGTGGAAATCCACCCAACCCCTGACCGGTGTTCCGTCCGGTTTGGCGAAATATTGCTGCGCCGTATATTTCCCGCGGGGAACCAAACTTTTTACATAATCAATCGCAGGCCAATGGCAATCCGCCAGATTGGTTTGTTCGGCTAACCAATAATTCATCTGGATATTGATATTGGTATGGTAATCGGCTGCCCACGGAGGTGTCAGCCCATCCGCCCAAATGCCTTGCAGGTTAGCCGGTAAGGTATTTTTCCGGGAAGAAGCAATCAATAAATATCGTCCGAATTGATAATAAACCTGTTCCAAATAGCGGTTTTCTGCCGTTGTATTGCTATTGTTTTTATAACCGGTCAATAAGGAATTGGTGGTCTTATTGTTTGCATTGCCGGCGCCGCTGATAGACAAAGACATCCGGTTGTACAACGACTGATAATCGCTGATATGGCTTGCCAATACGTCCGCATACGTTCTGCTTTCCGCCTGAGCAATCGCATTCGTTACTTTCGTTAAAGGATCCACACTGGAAAAATAATTGTAAGTATCGTCCATGCATTGTTGGTAATTAGTGGCAGCGGAAGATATGACTACGATTTCATCGGCATTTTCAACGGTCACTTTTCCTCCGGAAGCGCTAACCGATCCGCCGGTAGTCCTAATTTTTACTTGTTGGGCGAATTTCAAACCGTTATCTCTCTGATCAGACGGTTTTCCGGTCATGGTAATTGTATTCCCTGCAGCCGTAATCGTAGAGGCTGTTTGCGGAGTCGTCAAATAGAAAATCCGGGAAAGTTTTCCGGCTGCATCTGCCGTCAATCGAATCACCAGCACATTATCGGGATAACTGATAAAATATTCCCGGGTATAATTCACGCCTTCCTGCGTGTAGCTTACTTTAGAAACCGCTTGATCAATATCCAATTCCCGGCGATAATTGGTCGGGGTCGGAAAATTGGCGATGCTTGCATTTTCCAAAGCGATTTCGCTCAATTGCGGAGGGGTCGTGCCGTTGCTGCCCGCCGTAACGGTTATTTCAAATTTGAAATATTTATAGGTGACGGTTGCCGGCAAAGTATATCTCAAACTTTGATTTCGTCCCGAAAAAGTAATATTGGTGCGGGTGTCAAGAAGCGTGTAATCCGTACCATCGTTGGAACCGTACAATTTCCATGCTTTCGGATCCCGGTCCGGCATATCATCTCCCGAAGTCAATGTATAGGCGGAAGTAGCAAAAGGAACATCGTATTCCCAAGCCACATAACAGGGGAAATTATGAAAACCGGTATCTGCATACCATTTCGTAGTAAGACTTCCGTCAAAAAGAGCGGGGTATCGTTGACCTGCATTGTTCGGATTATTGCAATCGCCTGTAATTTTGACGATTTCCGGTATGACAATGGACGCATGAGCTATATGAATATTCCCCAAGGATTGGTAGGAACCAAAATCGGCTTTTGTTCCTTTCATGGCATTAATATAGGCTCTTGTCTTGGCGTTTTCCGGATAATTCTGAGCGATTACTTTTCCGGTTTCATCTATGTACGCCGCTTTGGTAGCAGAAAAAGCCGTCATGTCTTCCTGTAAAGCGTTCTGTGCATTCAACAAGCTTTTCCGGTTCGCATCCGCCGTATTCCGGTGTCCACCGTTGTAGTTGGCATTTTTACCGGGTCCGCCCGACCAAAGACTGTGTTCATTGATTTGAATCATATCGGTAGCTACGCCTCCAAACACCATGGCGCCGATATTGCCGTTTCCAAGCGGCAGGGCTTCACTCTCCCAGGCCGCAGCGGGGGTATCGTAAGTTAGTTTCAAAGGCGTGGCAGCCTGTGAAAATACCGGACTCACCAGCACAGTGAATCCGAACAAAAGAAGTACGAGTTTAATTTTCATGATACTATTAAATTTAAGTTAAAATCATATTTATACAAATATAGTAAAGTAAACTTAATATAATATTAATTTATGCTTAATCGGCAAGGAGGGAGAATAAAAAAGGGGAATAGGGCACGATTGGAATGTTTTTCCCATAGGCTGAAAGCCCTGCATAACCCAGCCCAACGCATCGCGTGGAGCGACAGATAGATGGGTTTCGACAACGTCCTGAAACGTCCGGCGGCTTGGGGCAGTGGGGGTTCACTGAGGCTCGGACGAGAACAAAAACTTACTGTTCCGCACTGTCGTTCGGACGAGCCACACCCGACATTGTGCCAAACCGCTCGTTGAACTAAACCTTCGGTAGCTGCCGCATCTCGCACAATTATTGCGACAAATATAATGAAATATATTATATTGCAGGAAGTTTCATTAAAAATATTAGTATATGCCATTCAAAAAAAAGTTATTACACAACGGTATCCCAGGCCAGGGACATGGTGCCGGGATTCAGGGAAGCCTTTTCCCTGTTTGAAGAACGTGTCGTTCTGAACGGACTTAGTCAAGGACTATTCGTTAATTATGGTCGCTGTATTGCTCATGTAGCGTTACACTTCGGGCGACTTCCACACGAAATATCCGTCGAAGAAATCAACACTTATTTGTATCTTAAAACTGTTCACGAAAACCTTTGTGAGAGTTATTTCAAGCATACCGTTTTCGGGATGCGGTTTTGGTTTAGACTGTTCGGTAAAGACGAACACGCGATTAGATTGCCTATCATTAAAAAAGACCAGAAACTTCCGGAAGTATTGTCGAAAGAAGAGTGCAAGGAACTGTTCAAAGCGCCACGCAGTCTGAAACATCGCTTTCTGCTGGCATTTACCTATTCTGCCGGTTTGCGTTTGAACGAAGTGCGGCATGTCAAAATCAGTGATGTCGATACCCATCGTATGCAGATACGAATCCGTCAAGGGAAAGGAAAAAAAGACCGTTACGTTATCCTGTCCCGTTTTATCAAGGAACGCATGCAAAAATATTTGGACGAATACAAGCCACAAATGTATCTTTTTGAAGGACAAACTACCGGAGATATTATGGGAGAACGCAGTATTCAGGCTATTATTAACGATGCCCTGCTAAAAACATCCATAAGAAAAAAGGTCTCCATGCACACGCTTCGCCACAGTTTTGCTACCCATCTGTTGGAAGACGGAGTGGACCTTTACACCATTCAGCATTTGCTTGGGCATTCGCAGTTGAGGAGCACACTCGTCTATTTGCATGTTGCACAGGTTATTCCCAAAGTTGGGCACAGTCCGTTGGATACGCTTTACGGTTTCTGAGCCATGAAACCGCAATATGAATTAGCGGATATTATCCGTCAGTACGGCAAAAAATTTACAGCGGAACGTTCGGTGTTGAAGGATCATCAAAAGGTATTGAGTGCTATTGAGAGATGCAGAACGGCGGCTTTGGGCGGACACGTGGAGCGTTGCACCGACTGTGGTCAGGAGCGGGTGAGTTACAACAGTTGCCGCAACCGTCATTGCCCCAAATGTCAGGGCGGTAACCGCGATAAATGGATAGAGGCACGGCAGGAAGATGTTTTGGCGTGTAAATATTTTCATGTGGTATTTACGCTTCCCGAATGTCTGAATACTTTTTGCCTGCATTATCCCGAAAAAATCTACAATCTGCTGTTTCAAGCCGTAAAGGAAACTTTGCTTGCTTTTGGCAAGGATGAAAAATATCTCGGAGCAAAATTGGGCGCAATTGCTATATTGCACACTTGGGGGCAAACGCTCACGCTGCATCCGCACCTTCATCTGATTGTGCCGGCAGGCGGGATTGACCGGAGTGGAAACTGGAAAAATACGCGCACCGGCGGCAAATACCTTTTTCCTGTGAAGGCGATGAGTGCAGTGTATCGCGGTAAGTTTATGACTGGTTTTCAGGCGTTTATTTCAGAGAGCGGAATGGAGTTGACACAAGATTTGAGAAAAGAACTTTACCGCAAAGACTGGGTGGTTTATGCCAAGCGACCATTTGGGGGAGCAACGCAGGTAATCGAATATCTGGGACGCTATACGCACAAAATTGCTATCAGCAACCACCGTTTACAAAGTATTGACGGGGGAAAAGTATCTTTCTCGTACAAAGATTACAGCGATGGCAGCAAAACAAAGGTAATGACATTGGACGCAGTCGAGTTTTTAAGGCGTTTTTGCCTGCATATTTTGCCCAAAGGTTTTCGCAAGATAAGGCATTTCGGGATATTAGCTTCACGCAATAAAGCAGAACTGAAATCGCAACAGGAAAAAATGAATCCACCCGAAATCGACAATCAAAAACGGGTATATACAAAAGTTTCCTTTGATAAAAAGCAATGTCCCTGCTGTAAAACGGGAACAATGGAAATTGTGTGGAGTTTCAGGGCTAATGCTCCACCGGAAATAGTGACAAAAAACAAAAAAGTTGTCCTGGAATCCGATATTTAACCCCAATCTGTTTCTGCCTTAAATCAGGCGGACAGACAGGCTATTGTTCAAAGTCGGTAAAAAACAAACTCGAAACAGGGAAAAAAATGAAAGTAAAAAAACATAAAATAAAAACGGCTAAAAAACTTTTGGCAAACACAAAAAAAGAAACAAAACGAACATAAAATCTACCAAATTCCTGCCAACTTTTATCTCTCCGGAATCCAATCCGATTATTGAAACCCCATAGAGAAAAATCGCACATTTACCACCGCTACCGAAGCCAAAGTTCAACGATGGCTTAAATCGCAACTCCGCTACGCTGCGTAGCGTTTAAGCCTTTATTGTTATCGGCAGTGGCTTCCCAATTCGCTTTTTCTTTCATTTTTCGTACCTTTTTTGTTTTGCAAAAATACTCTTTTTTTCTTTCTCTACAAATACCGACACTTTCGCAGGAGCGGGAGGCAGAATAGCGACCGCCAAACTATAAAAAAACACGTCTTTTACCGTATCTCAAAAAAATTTGCTGAAAAATAGTGTGGATTAAAAAAATAGTTGTACTTTTGCAACGCAGTTCGGTTTTGTATCGGCTACAAAAATAAGGAAAGAACTTAATGGGCGTTTCTCAAAGGTTCTTTTTTTATTTTTTACTGTTCCAACGACGTTATACAATATTGTATCTTCAATCCTGTTGATTTCACCCCAACCATTAGTTTTACCTTTTCCCACTGCATTATTATCATTTGAGTATATTTTACCTGATTTTTGGTGTGTTTGTCGGGTTTGTCATACTTCACAACTTTTGCATTTTTTAGAATTTCTGTCAAAAGAAACATTGCCATAGTTGAATGATAATTTCGCGCCGCTTTATTGACCGTTTCATTTATACTCTCAAACTTTACATAAATAAAATCGTTTAAAGCCTCATTGAAAACGCATTTTTCAGGATTTTCGGCAGTCCACTTCCGGTATATTGCATTTATGATTTTTTCTCGCGCTTTTATATCTTCTTTTTCCCGCCCTTTGGGAATGGTGTAATCTGCGGTGTAGATATTATTGTTTTCTTCCGTTAGTTGCATTGCCTTGAAATTTTGTGTGGCAAATATAATGAAATATATTATATTGCAGGAAGTTTCATAAAAAATATTAGTATATGCCATTCAAAAAAAAGTTATTACACAGGTGTTGGCATTTTTTCCTTTTCTTTTTCCATATATTTTTTCGGATTTCGTTTACTCCAAACCTTATAATGTGTCAAAGAGGTAAAAATTATCAATTTTTCGAGATATTTGTTTTGTAGTAAAATATGTTGGACTCTATAAAACACCAACAAAAACACAATCAATAAAATCGTAAAAATCATGATTTTGACAACGGCCGAATGAAAGAAGTCAGCAAAAACAAACCTTGACAAATACGACAAAGAAAACGAACTTAAAATTGATAAAATCAAAATTAATCCGTGTGCCAACTCTATTGCTAATGAATACCCCAATGATACAGGGGAAATCAAAATGTCTTGCAGCACGTCTTTGCGCGATAGAAAATTTTGACTTGTCGAAAAGAGTTTGTCTGTATGTTTTTTTACGCGGAAATGGTTTTTCTCGAAGATAATTTCAACCGTCTTTTGAGAAAGTGCAGGGTGAAGAAAAAACCAGTTTGAAGGCATATCGAAAGGAATTTGTCCGATAACACGATAGCCTTTGCTCTTCAGTAATATGTTGAAAACAAAAAAGGCAATACCTGTCAGTCCGGGTGTAACATAATCTACTATTCGCATTCCTGCTCTTGTTGCCATTAAAACAACTTGATTATTTCCTTTTGGCAGTTTTTTGATAAAGTCGAATGTGATTTTTGGATAAGAAAATCCGTGTATCGGCGAAACGATTACGATTGTCGTTTCAATGTCAAACATTTCAAGCGATTTCACAGTCGAAATATTGCAAAGTTCGGAAACTATACCTTTTTCTTTGGCACATTCAGCGACCTACAACGCAATTTGCTTTGCGTTGCCTGTACCCGAAAAGTAGAATATTTTCAACTTGCTAATTTTTATCATTTTTTCCCCAATTTCTCATTTCGTTGTAAATTCTATCAATTTGTATTTACTCACAAATCCACTTTTCTCAATCGTTTTTTGTGAAGCAATGTTTTCTATTGAACAACCACAACTTGGCTCCATTCCGTGTTTTATGGCAAACTCTCTCAATTTCAAAATAATTTGTGAGCCAATTCCATTTCCTCGTTTCAGGGGATTAACCCAAACGCCCAAATCACAAAAAGTCCAGTCGGGATTTGTTCGCAACACCATTCCACAACCAACAAATTCATTGTTTCGGTAAAACTCAAAAACATTGTCGGTTGTAATAAATTCTTTTAATTGCTGTTCAGTCTCAAAAAGTTCTTTTATCGAATTATCTTGATTGAGCAAAAAGTCCACAGACGAAAAGTCAGACTTTAGCATTGTTATTTCTGTATCCGTTCTAACAAGTGGCTCAACATAGTCGCGAAACAACACGCCAATCACTCTATATGGAAAGGAATTTAACAGACAATTATTGAGCAAAAGAAAGTCAAATGATTTGCAATAAATTTCAGAAATTGATAATTCTTTTAGAAGTTGTCGAAAAAAGTCATTGCTATTTGAAACATATTTATTTACGACATAAAATTCTATCAAAACTCTGTCGTTATTTTTAATCGCATAGCCAACATTTTCGTTCTCTGCTTTAAGTAAGTAATAGTCAGAGTTGTTTATCATTATCTCTATGAATAACTCTTGAAATGCAGGTAACGAGTTCAAGTATTCCACTCGATAATTTTTAATTTTGTCACATGTTGTTTTTACAATTTCCATTTTGTTTTCTTTTGTTATGTGCAGGTATTGTATTTTGAATAGTATTTTTCAATTCCGCCAAATCCTGTTATTATTTTATTTTCTTTCGTTTTACATACGAAGTGGTTTAACCGCTTCTCAAATTCTTCCGGTCGTATCCTCGCTGCTTCAATGTATGCAATTCGGATACGCTTATAGGCGCCGGAAAAACGCTGATAGTTTTTCCATACTGTTTTATCTTCTTTCAATTTGTCAATTATATCATTTGGAAAAATAAAAGGTTCAGACAAAACATTTTGTATTTTATCCTCAAGTTTTGGGTGTATCATTTTATTTTCCAATAGCCATTTGAGCCTTTCTTTGTTGGCTTGTGAGTAGGTGCTTTTAGGGTTTCTGGGGGTGAAACGCTGAATTTTATGTTCTTTGTCAAGTGATTTTATCGTACTGTCAATCCAATCGAAGCAAAGGGCTTCTTCAACCGCATCATTGTATAAAATGCTTTTTTTGCCTGACGACTTAAGAGGAAATACAAACCAAATTTCGGCTGTGGTTTCAAAGTTGTCTGTCAGCCACTTTCTCCAATCTTCTCGATTTTCAAAATACCTTATTTTATTTTCTGTTGTCATAACAGGTTGATTTGACACAAGCAATTGCATCTGCTCCTGTTATGTAGAATTCATTATTAACCGCCCAATCTATGGCTTTATTTATATTGCCAATTATTTCCTTGTAATTCTTTGTTATATCATTTTGAATGTCGATTATCACTAATGCTTTTTTCATTTTTCTTACTTTTTGTGTCCTTGTCGGACGGTTTATATTTTGTTTAAACGTTCATTTCCGCTTTTCATTGTACCGCACACACTGTCGCCCGCTTGCTCATAACGTGAAAAGTTTACAACGTTTTTTGTTGCCAGATACCGACTATTTTTATCCAACATAATTTATTTGAAAAATATGTTCTTTATTATTATGAATATAATCAATAACCAAATAAGTATTATCGGTATTCCATAATACCATTTTTTTGGTTTACCGTTTTTCCATAAATCTTTTGCTTCTTTTTTACATTCCTCAAATATTTTCTTTGGAATTAATTTCAATGATAAAATTACCAATAAAGGCACAATTATTATATCATCCAAATATCCTAAAACGGGTATAAAATCAGGTATTAAATCAATTGGGGATAAAGCATATCCAACAGTTATTATTATGGCAACCTTTGCATATAAAGATACGTCCTTTCTTTTATAAGCGATAAACAATGCGGCCACATTATATTTTAATTCTTTTGCTTTATCCTTTATTTTTCTAAAAATTTTATTTTCCATTTTAAATAATTTACCAATTCATCATTTGTAGAAAATATTTTATATGAAATACGTCCATTTTTGGAAATAATTTCATAAATCCTACATACATTTTTTATTGTCGCTTCGGCACTCCTCAAATATAATTTTGCTATTTCCAATGACTTAAAAGGAAAATTCCATCTCTGAAGATTACGTTTTGGGTCTTTCTCTAAACAAATACACCGTCCACAAGTTCCACATATATATTGTTTATGATTTTCCAAACATTCTTTTGCACCCATTAACGGGGTAATTCTTGAATCTTCAGAATAACATTCTTCACATTTCATATATTTATATTTTTTAACATTTCTTATTTTCCCTCAAGTTTCTTTTTCATACTTTCCATTGGGTTCAGATTTAAATTTAAACGTTCTATTATTGCATTAAACCTTTTTTGTTTTCCTTCTTCCGTTTTTGCTCCAAAAAAATATGAGCCAGTATATGTTTTACGAGCTGATTTTGCCATTTTTATAAAATTTGCATATTCCAGCTTAGATTGGACATCCATAATATTTCATTTAATTTTGGTAACGCTATCTCTTGAATGCCACTGTCCGCAGAGTGTCGCCTAACGTGTTGGCGTCTTGGCGCAGTGGCTGGTTCACTGAGGCTCGCGCGGGGACGAAACATCTAAAATTGCACTGCCGTTTGTGCGGTATTGTCGTTACCTCGAATTTTTGGGACAGCGTCCCAAGAATTTGAGGATATACCGTATAAAATTACCGGAATCGCAACAACTCGGCTGCCGATACATTCTTTAATCCATTCTGTGCCAATGTTGTCGATATTTTTCCCAACAAATGTTCGCCATAGTTTGCCCTGTCTTCGCCATACTGCTCATATTCAACAATAAAATGCCCTATCAGCCGGTTTCGCAACGTCAAACCAATATTAATGGCTTTGACGGCATAACTTTGCATAGTGCAAGAAAACCCGAAATAATGTTTATCAAAGTCGTTTTTCCGGAACCGTTATCACCTTTGAGTATATATACAAGCCCTTTTTCCAAACGAAGATTGATTCCGTTTAGCACTTGAACATCACCGAAAGACTTATATATCCCACTTAAGATTAACATTATTTATTTTGAATGTTTAAAAATACAATTTAAAATCATTAAATGAATCAAAATATGACAAAAAAACTATTTTCTATGCAAAAATGGTATAAAAAACATGATTCTTTTGATATTTTTTGGTATTCCCAACGTAAAGAAGAAGAAACTATATGAAATTATGGTTAAACTTTGAGTTGAACCGAAACAAAAAAGCAGCTACAAATTTCTCTATAACTGCTTGTCTATAAGTGGTGGGCGTTGAGGGATTCGAACCACAGACCCTCTGCTTGTAAGGCATTTTCACATGCATTTCTTCCATTTTCTTATATTTTCATTTATTATTTATATTGCTATGTATTAGAAAAATAACATTTCTAAATTTTCTTCTGCTATTTGTTTATTTGGATATAATCGCTACATTTGCATGCAAATTGCATGTACACTTTTTATGTACATGCAGAATATAAATCGTTATGTTTAAGTATTCTAAAGATGGAGTTTCAATTCTGACAGTGTTGGATACACGCAGAAAAAAGCAATCGGGACTGTTTCCGGTTAAAATTCAAGTGGTATATAAACGTATTCAACGTTATTATAATACTGGTAAAGAACTAAATACGGAAGAATGGGAAGCTTTGCCCGATACCAAGAGTAAAAGACTGATTGCGATTCGTTCCGACATCAAAAATTCGTTTGATAAAGTTGAAAATTCAGTTCAGTCGCTTGTTGAAGAAGGTAATTTTTCCTTTGAAGCTTTGAATATGCGTCTGGGTAAAGGGCTTACAGATACCTTAAACATCGCTTTTAAAACCAAAATTGAAACTTTGATTGAAACGGGTGCTGTTGGGAACTCAATTACCTATCAATGTGCATACAGGTATCTGGAGAAATATGCAGGAACAAACATTCATTTTGAATCAATTACAGTTGATTGGCTCAAAAAGTACGAAAAGGCAATGTTGAGCGAGGGAAAAAGCTACACGACCATTTCAATGTATATCCGCAGTATGCGAGCATTATTTAATGAAGCGAAAAACGCAGGTATCATCAAAGAAGCTCAATATCCATTTGGGAAAGGCAAGTATGAAGTTCCAACCGGAAAGGGGCGCAAAATGGCTTTGACTTTACAACAGATAAAACAAGTCATCACATATGCAGATGAAGCAGAGGCTACCGAGCATTATCGGGACTTATGGTTTTTCTCATATCTGTGTAATGGTATCAATATTAATGATATGTTAAAATTGAAATACGCTAACATCGACGGTGACGAAATCCATTTCTATCGTTCCAAAACTTTGCATACTTCCAAAGAAAAGAAAGAGATAGAGGCTTTACTCACTCCCGAAATGAAGCAAATCATTGAGAAGTGGGGCAACCCTGATAAAAGTCCGAACAGTTACGTATTTCCTTTTCTCACCGGCAACGAAACACCGATGGAACAAAAGAAAAGGATTCAGGATATTACTCGCCGGATAAACAAGCATGTTAAGAAAATCGGAGATAAGTTGGGTATTCCAAACATAAGTACTTATACTGCAAGACATTCATTTGCAAGCGTTTTGAAGCGAAGTGGGACGAACATTGCTTACATTTCCGACAGTTTGGGGCATAGTGATTTGAAGACAACGGAAAACTATTTGGCATCGTTTGAAAAAGAAGAACGGATTAAGAACGCAGCGTTTTTGACGAATTTCGGGGATTAAATAACGCTATAATTAAGAGAAAAAACACAATGAATATATTGCCTGAAAATCAACATTTTAATTCAATAATGGAGCTAAAAAATACTCTTATCCAAAGTATTGATAACTTTAAGCTTCCGTATGAAGCAAATGATAGAAATGATTCATTTTTTAATCCTGAAGACGGAACATTTGAAGTTTTACTTAATCAGCGAAACGAAAAGATACTTATTCCGGATACTAAAATGTATCCATTTCTTTTTCGAGGGCAACAAGAAGAATGGCTACCTTGTTTGCCGAGTCTGTATAGGAAAAGGAATGGCGAGAAACCAACAGACATTGAGATATTTACTGACAGGCTACGTCTAATGGAATTTTCAATTTTACTAAATACACATCCTGTTGTCAAAGGATTTTTCAAAAGACAAAATTTCAAAATAGATTATATAGGGTTAGCTCAACATTATGGAATAAATACCGAGATTCTTGACTTTACAAATGATTTGGATATTGCTCTATTCTTTTCATTATGTTCATATAATAAATCATTGGATTGTTATGAACCAAATTCAAATGGTGGTAAAGCAATTTTGTATGTTGTTGTTCCTTTATTTTACATAGATATTAAAACGAAATCCTTTTTGGATAATAAAATATCTGTAATTGGCATGCAACCTTTTATGCGACCGGGTGTACAAAAAGGTTTCGCTTTTCATTTTAATCAAGACGAGAATTTCACGACTTTCAAATACACATTCAATTATACGCAAGACGATTCTAAACATTTTTTCGATAAATTTGAACAAGGGAAAAAACTATGGATTTGGGATATATTAGCAGAAAAAACTAAAAGAATTGCTTTACAGACCGCCTTTTCCATATATACCTTTAATCAGACGTGTTTCAACTATAGAGTTAAAAATCTATCTAAAAACAAATTAAAGCATCAACTTTCCGATGCAGGAATTCAAATTTCTACTCATGTGGATATTCCAAAGTTTAGTTCTTCGGAATGCAATGAGATTATAGATGAATGGAATAATAAACAAAGGATTCAGGTAATGAATCAAATCAGACGCCGATTTTGGCAAGAAAAAGTTGAAAATACAAATCAAGCAGGTAAACGGCATGAATTTCGAACAACTCAAATGCTAATGTATATAGAATTATTAAGATTAATAGGTAACCGTTCTAATATGGAAGAATTAGACTTGAATAGTCCTAATGCGGGAAGTTATTCCACTAATTTCATGCCCTCATTAAATAATAAGACAGGCGAACGATGGGAAAAAGTTCCGGGACGTTATGAACTTGCCAAATCGGAATTTTTTTTAACGGAGTCGGATTGTTTAATATAAAAACAGTGAAATAATCTAAAATAACCCTTTCCTCTGACACTCCCTCTGACACTTTTTAGAGTCTAAAAACAGAGTTTTAAAATAGAATTAAATTTTATTGTATTGATATTTAACGAATTAATAAAAACAGACATAATAAATTAGGGTATTTACTCTGACACCCCCTCTGACACTTTTTTATCTTCGACAGTAAAGTATTTTTGATTGCTATGCTTTATGCTTTCTGGATTTGTATAGTACAAACAACCTGCATCAATCAAAGACCCTATATAGTTTGCCAAATTTTTGCTGTGATAACTTACTCCGATAAAATCTAAAATCTCGCGGCTAGACCTCGGTTGCCTACAAAATTCAAGAATCTGTCTTTCCTTTTTATTAAGTTCTATTGGTTTAGGTGCAAATAATTTATGACAGTAAATAGTTGATAGAAAATGTAAATTATGTTCGTCGGTTTCAAACTTGGGTTCAGGAGAAAAATTCTTTTTCAAGTGACGATGAATCTTTGGGAATCCGGTCGAACGCCCTTCCGTATAATCCAACTCTTTCAAAAAATCTCCTACCCGGCGATTCCTGTATGAGCGGGAAATAACTCTTTCTCTTTTCAAATCATCATTATTTATCGGTGGCATGGGTCCCTCAAAACTGAGAATTTGCACACTATCATAATTTATTCGAATTTCCATCGGCTCTCTCACATTGTAACTTTTATGATATGCGGCATTGACTAATGTCTCTTCTATTGCCTCATACGGATAATTGAAAAAACGAATAGCTTCAGCTTGTCCCGGTACTTTGATTACCATTTCCCTGATAACCTGATTTTTGAAATACAACAATGCTGATTTCAGTTGTTCAAACAGAGAACCGGAGAAAATCTGCTCAACAAAACGGTCACCAATATCGTCTAAAAAATGAACTATCTCAATTCGGGCGTAAGGGAAAAAAATTTCGGGATTGTTGGAAAAACACAGCAACCCAACGTTTTTAGGTTTTGTCATTTCTTTTGTTCCGCCAACTATTTGCATTTGCCGACATAAATCCTCAAAAGGAATCGTATCTGCTTCAAGCGCCAAATCGCTTTTCACCTCATTCAAAAAGGCTTTTACAAGCAACGGACTTAAATCCGATAATTCAGCATTGTAATTGATGCGGTCGTCAAACGGAATTGTTTCACTTAATGAAAGTAATTGCTTTTCTTCTACCTGATTGGCTATTTTTGAAATCGAACCTTGGCGAATAAAATACCGCTTTTGACCTTTTTCTCCCAACGTGGTTGGCGCTTTGTACGGACGGTCATTACCTCCCGGAACCCATATAATAAGAATGTGTTTATCCTGAAATTCAACAGGCTCGGAAATCACTTGCGGCAATGGCTCTATTTGATGACAGAGATTAACCAATTCTTTTTGAATTGTATCCAGATTGTTTTGCGATAATCCCCAGGGAGGCAGAATTGGAATCCCCTCTTTTTCTTCAATACCAACTACAATATACCCGCCGCCCCAATTGTTAATATCATTGGCAAAGGCGCAAAGGGTATGAATAATTTCTTCCGGATTCCAGCCTTTTTTGAACTCTAACCTATCCCATTCGACTGTTTTCCCTGAAATTAATTGATTGATATTTATAGGTAATGCCATGACTTGCTGTATAAAACTTGTGGCAAAGGTAATCATTTTCAAAATATTTGTCTTATTTTTGTGAAATAATTATTGAGTTATTTTTTATAATCATATAAATAGCAATAGATTATGCCTCGTCGCAAACAAACAACAATCAATCTGAAAGAGTTGGATACCTATTCCTCTCTAATAGAAGAATTACGGAATAATCCTGCTTATACCGACAAAGACCTTTCTACCTTAAAACTGACCGTATTGGATAGCTACGAAGCAACAATAAAAGAAGTAGATAAAGCCATAAAACATTTGCAACACTATGTTGTAGCCAAGAAAAACACGATTGAAACATATAAAGATGAACAATTGATAAATCGTGTTCTATTAGCCAAAATGCTCGGCATTTCCCGCCAAACCCTAACCGCTTGGATAAACAAAAATTTCATTACTCCACTTAAATCCAAATATTTACCGGATTATGAAACGTTTAATACAGACGCTGTATTACAGGAACTTAACAGCTATAAAGAAGAACATTTTGAAGAACGCATATAAAAAAATACCATAAAAAATTAATCACTTAACACCCCTAAGACAAAATCTACATTATCTAAGACAATACCCGGACAAATACGCCAACTCCGTATCTGTACATCCTCATTTGTCTCCATTTGTCCCAGTTCTGTTATATCATTATCCATTTGATTAGCAATATCTTCCTTTCATATCTTTGTGCCGTATTGTTTAATTTTAATAACACAAAGAAGTATGAATCAGATTATTGTTGCCGAAGAAGATAAACTTCGGGCTATTGTACACGAAGAAGTGTCGAAACTGTTTCAGGTAAAGCAAACTCCTAAAACGGAAATAGACACGATGACATTAACCGGCGCTCTCGCTCTGTTAGCCGAATACGGCTATATCCTGTCGAAAGCGAAACTGTATAAATTGACGGCATCGGGAAGTATTCCATGCCGGAAGTTTGGTCAAAAGCTGGTATTCTCTCGGAAAGATATTCTTTCTTGGGCAGAAGGACAAACCAAACCCAAACGCGATTTTTCGGAAGTTTCATTAACCCTTGCCCGCAGTGCAAGACGAAAAAGGTCATTCCGATGAAAAAAGAAAGACAGGACAGCGGAAAATATATCCGTGTTGGTACGACCTTGTATAAGATAGTGCGCCGACCGCTCATCAGTGGCGACTATGTCGAAGACAAAATTGTTTGGAGTTATGAAACCTTGCGACAGGATTACGGCAAAAACAATTTACCGGAGATTGAAAAGTACGACGGTTTTTGCATTATTCCTGACCATGTTCATTATAAACAAGCGTATGGAACATATCTGAATCAGTACGAGCCGATAAATCATATTCCCTGTATTGGTGCATTTTCTTATATCCGTTCCTTTTTGGAACATATCTTTGGCGAGCAAATAGAATTGGGTTTTGATTATCTGCAAATCCTTTATACCCAACCTACACAAATGTTGCCTATCCTGTTATTGGTTTCCAATGAGCGCAATACGGGCAAAACCACTTTCCTGCGTTTCCTGAAAATGATTTTCGGTAAAAATGCGACATTCAACACTAACGAGGATTTTCGTAGTCAGTTTAATGCGGATTGGGCGCATCGCCTCTTGGTTTTAGTTGATGAATTGCTGTTAAACAAAATGGAAGATACCGAAAAAATAAAAAATCTTTCAACAGCAGGCGATTACAAGATTGAAGCCAAAGGTAAAGACCGGCGGGAGATTGAGTTTTTCGCCAAATTTGTACTTTGTTCTAATAATGAAAAGAATCCGATTATCATTCCGAAAGAAGAAGTCCGTTTTTGGGTTCGGAAAATCAATCCGGTAGAAAAGGACAATATCCGGTTGCGGGAACAGATGTCAAAAGAAATTCCGCATTTTCTGTATTTTCTTCAGAACAGACAACTTTCTACGAAAAATGAATCTCGCATGTGGTTTAATCCGGTAGAACTCGAAACATCTGCATTACAGAAAATCAAGAAATACAATATCAACAAGATTGAAATGGAGATGGCAACCTATTGCAGCGATGTGATGGAACGGTTCGGACAAGACAAAATCCTGTGCTGCCCGAAAGATTTTATTGATGAATTGCGGGATAGCGGACTTCGGGCGGATATTTCCCAGATACGCAGCATCCTGAAAGACAGTTGGGGCGTTCATTCGGAAAAGAACGGCGAATATACTTTCTACCATATTGGAATTGAGGGGGAACTGTTTCCGATGAAAAAGAAAGGACGCTATTTTGAGATTCCGCGTTTGCTAGTAGATAAAATCCTGTTGTAATGTTGTATTTAATATTTAAAGCCATGATATACAATGAATTTACCCATACAACAAAGGTACAACAAAAGCACAACAAATTTTATTTTGTTGTAGACAGCAGGCAACAACCCCAATGTTTGTTGTGGATTTGTTGTGTTCGTAACTTTTTCTTTCACTGCAAATTACACTCGTTTTACAACAAAACAACAAAAATTTTACAATCATGACACTACCGGAGATAAAGCAAATCAGTATCAGGGAATACTTTAATAATGTAGGTATTCATCCGACAAAAGAATATGGCTATTACGGGCTGTATCATTGTCCGTACAGGGAAGACCAGAACGCAAGTTTCAAAGTCGATTACAATAAAAACGTATGGCATGACTTCGGGACAGGCGAGGGTGGTTCTATTATTGATTTAGTGATGAAGATGGGCAATTGTTCGTTCAATGAGGCAGTCAGGCAATTGGATAATAATACAGTCAAACATACAAATGATTGTATATACCAACATCACAACATTGGGACATCACAACGTTGCAACGCGGATGACTTTTCTTTTCATCGAAATGAAATAACAAGTATTCAGCCGATTAGTCACTTAAAACTAATCCAATGGGTAAAGGAACGGAAAATTGATTTAAGTTTGGCAAATCTATATTGTAGAGAAGTCCACTATCAAAACCAAAGCGGGAATCATTTCTCTATCGGGTTCAGGAATGATAATGGAGGGTATGAGCTAAGCAGTCCAAATAATTTTAAAGGTTGTATTGCGCCAAAAGACATTACAACCATTCAAAATAACAGTAATGCCTGTTTGGTTTTTGAAGGCTTCTGGGATTTTCTATCCTATCTGACTTTACAAAAGGTTGAGAAATCTAAACACGATGTTGCAATACTCAATTCAGTTGCCAATGTTCAAAAGGCAATGGATTTTTTGAAAACACACAAAGAAATTTATACCTATTTAGATAATGACGATGCTGGTCATAAAGCAACCGAATTGATTCAGTCGGCACACTCTACTGTGTATAACCGTTCAACAAAGTATGCAGAGTATAAAGACTTGAACGATTATTTATGTGGCAAAAAACAGGTTTTAGAAAAAGTAAAAAAGCGAAGGCTGAAATTATGAGAAAACATTTTGTTTTCAGCGGAGCAAGTTTATGTTTCGGTCGTACCGAAACCTTGCTCTGCGAGGCGAAACAATCCCGATGGTCTAATCAAATTGCAAATAGTAATGATGGCGAGAACAATAAAAAATCCAAATAAAAACGGCAGACCGCCCAAAGATATTGCCGAGAAAAAACGACAAAAAATAACCGTAAAAATGACGATGGAAGAATATTCTGCGTTCAAATTCAAAGCTCACTTAGCAAATATGACAGTAAGCGAATACATTCGCCGTTTAATTCGTTCGAGTAAAGTTCAACAAAGATTGTCATCCGAACATTTGGGATATGTCCGCCAAATTTCGGGTATGGCAAACAACTTAAATCAGATTGCCAAACGAGCCAATACCACCGGTTACTCAGAAACCCATCAAGATTGCCGAACAACGATAATCCAATTGGATAACCTTGTAAAACGGATTACGGAATGATAGCCAAAATTGTACAAGGGCGCGGATTCAAAGGTGTAATAAATTATGTTATCGACAAGGACAAATCCAATTGATAATGGCAGAAGGTGTAAGACTGAAAAACAAGGAATCCATTATTGACAGTTTCATCGCTCAAAGCAAAATAAATCCTATTTCTAAGCCTGTTGCTCACATTTCGTTGGATTTTTCTGTACAAGACAAGGGTAGATTGACTAATAGCGTAATGTTGATGATAGCAGCGGAGTATATGAAAAAAATGGGTTACAATAATACACAGTTTATTATTGCCCGACATAATGACACCGACCATCCGCATATTCATTTGGTTATCAACCGGATTGACAATGACGGCAAACGCATTTCCGACAAAAACGAAAAGTTACGAAGTACAAAAATTTGCATGGAATTGACGAAAAAATATGGTTTGTATATCGCCAAAGGCAAAGAAAATGTAAAGGAACATCGCCTAAAAGAGCCGGACAAAACCAAATACGAAATTTATCACGCTTTGCAATCGGCAGTAGCACGAAGCACGGATTGGGCAGAACTTATAAGAGAACTGAAAAAAACGGATATTTCAACTCAATTCAAATACAAAAGCGGCACATCGGAGGTTCAGGGTGTAAAATTTGCCAAAAATGACTATGAATTTAGCGGCTCGAAAATTGACCGCCAATTTTCTTTTTCAAAGATTGATTATCAATTGAATCATAATACCCGAACACAAGATGTTCAAATACGACAAGAACAATCCAATAATCAAAATCATGCTTCTGTATTGGAAATGGCAAGTTCTGTGTTAGGTAGCTTTTTAGATTTTCAACTGTCAGGAGCGGAATACGACTCGGAAGAAGTGGAATTTCAAAGGCAGAAAAGATTGAAGAAAAAGCAAAAAAGAGGATTCAAACTATAAATAATTAAAAATAAGATATTTACGAACGTGAAAATCTGAATTACTAAAATCCATTTTTTCGTATTTTTTCTATCTCAATATTTATTAGTACCTTTGGTTTCAAATTCTTAAAGAAATTTGTCCATTAATATAAAAATAGATAAGAGATAACACTTGTATTTTAAAAAATAAAATCAAGTGCCCGTGTTTTACACATAGAAAAAGAAATAATTAAATGTCAAAAATAGAACATATTGCTTCATATCCCAGAAAACCGCAAGTACTTTTTGGAATTGAACAAGGGGAGATATTAACTCGTCCTAAACCTTTCCTAAAATGGGCTGGTGGAAAAGATAGATTATTTCATCAATTACAACAATGTTTACCGACAGAATTGGATCAAGTCCAGAATTATTATGAACCGTTTTTGGGTAGTGGTGCTGTGTTTTTTAATCTCGTTCAAGATTTCTCTTTTAGAAATATTACTTTATCAGATATAAATGAAGAATTGATTTTAGTGTATAAAGTTATCCAAAATAATGTTGGTGAGTTAATGCAAATAATAGATCAATATAAGAATAGATATTCCAAATTATCAAATATTGATAAAGAGAAATTTTATTATGAAATGAGGAATTCATACAATATTCAAAGATTTAACATTAATCATAGAAAATATTCAGACATTTGGATTCCAAGAGCTGCTCAAATGATCTTCCTAAATAAAACCTGTTACAATGGGTTATATCGTCAAAATATGAGAGGAGAGTTTAATGTTCCTTTTGGGAAAAACTATAATCCGGTCATTTATAATCAAACAAATATGGAATTAATAGCCAAACTATTAAACGATGTGGAAATTAAAACTACTGATTTTGAATCCATTTTAAATGCTGTTAAAGACAATTCTTTTATATATTTAGATCCTCCTTACAGACCTATTACTAAAACTGCTAATTTTACAGATTATTATAAATTGGGATTTACAGAAAAAGATAATGAACGATTAATGGAGAGTTTGAATATATTAAATAAACGAAAAATAAAATTTATGCTTAATAATTCTTTTCCGTTAAATGATAACTATTTAGCAGAATATTATACTGATTATAAAGTTTCGGTTATTACAGCTAATCGCATGATGAGTAGTATTTCCGATCGGAGATGTAAAGTTTCTGAAGTTGTTGTTACAAATTATTGAACCATGTGTATTCCTATAAAAATAGCGATAATTAGTGATCTTCATTGTACAAACGCAGATAGAGCTTCTAATGCAACACGCTTACATGATAAAACGCCTATCAAACCAATTAATAGACATCCTGTGAAATCAATTAAGGAACGAATTAATAAGGATTCCATAAATGCCAATTATTTGATATGTTTAGGTGATATTACAGATAAAGCAAATGAATATGGATTAAATCAGGGTATTGATTATTTGAAAGAAATTCAAACTGAATTAAATGCAGAAGAATTGTTTTTGGTTACCGGCAACCATGATGTGGATACTCAAAATACAACGGATCCATTTTATCGGTTAAAGTCACATGATTTTCCCCTGTCTGAAGATAGCATAAAATCTTCTTATTGGAATAATCATTATTGTGTTATAGAGCGTGAGAACTTGATCTTATTTGTTATAAACACTTGTCATCATATTCGTTCCATAGATGATTTAAATACTCCTCCTCCATTTAATGATGATGCATTATTAGAAGATATTGATACAAAACTAAGTCAATATAAAACAACTAACAAATTCAAGTTATTTCTATGCCATCATCATCCCCTTCAACAATCTGATTATGACGACAAATACACAAAGAATGATTTAATTGAAGGTGCGGATAAGTTATTGAAAATTTTAAAAAACAATGGATTTCATTTGGTTTTACATGGGCATAAACATATAATCAGAATACAATATAATGATGATTTACCTGTTTTTGCATCCGGCAGTTTTTCTTCTATCCAAAATACACGAGAATTTGATGGTAAAAATACATTTCATCTTATAGATTTGAAAATCGAAAATCATCAATGTAAAGGAAAAATTACAACATGGTTTTATAATTTTAATTCGGGCTGGACTAAATCTAAAGATCCGGAATCCATTTTTCCAACCTATACGGGTTTTGGATGTGATCATAGAAATATTAGAGGAATTTGCGACAATATCGTTAATTATTTTGATAATTGGTATAAACTTGAGGACAAAACAAAAATATTGCCTTTCAATGATATATTAACTTATTTCCCGGATATTGAATATTTAACTCCTATGCAGCAAGATGAATTAATGGATTATTTTAGAGATCAATATAATTTAGAAATATCTCCCAATATCAAAATAGGAGCAACTCATATTATAAAACGCATAAATGACAATATATGAATAAGATAGATTCAAACACAAGATCGTTTAATGCTCGATATATGACATTTAAACAGGTTGCGGAATCATTCATTAAAACAGATGATTTTGAGAAAATCATAAAAAATAATCATACTGTATTAATGGGCTCAAGAGGTTGTGGAAAAACTACTTTACTCAAAATGCTTCATCCTGATGCTATCAAAGAATGGGAAAAATGTAATTCCAAATCTTTGTTTGAAGAAATACCATTTTACGGCATTTATATTCCCACAGATAGACAATGGAACAAACAGATTGAAGTTTTTGAAAAAGATTTTAAGAATAATGAGAAATTTACTCACGATATTACTCAAGGCTTGATTAACTTAAATGTTTTAATAGCTTTATGTGATACATTTCGTTCGTTGATACAAATTGGGATAGAGAAAAACGACAATCTACATGAATATGATATAGCATTAGCCCAAGAATTAATTGAATTGTGGAAAATTCCAACACCCATTGTTCCGGACTTGTATTCAATTTCGCAACGATTTTACTCGTATGTTGATGATTTAAATGTTATTGTCCAAAAGTCTAATACACATGCTAATTTAGGTGATTTTTGTTATTGGGATTTTGTAAATAAAGTTGAGATTGCAATTAACGCTTTTGAAGAACGATTTAAGAATGTTGATTTTTTCAAAAATAAACCATTTAAATGGGCTTTGTGTTTTGATGAATTAGAGATTGCTCCTCAATGGTTATATACAAGATTGATGAATGATGAATTGAGGAGCAGGAACCAGAAAATTTTATTTAAATTAACAACCATACCAACAATTTCTACAGCGAAAGCAACAGCCACATTATCTTCTCGAAATTTAGATGACTATGAAATAGTGAAGTTATGGGTATATGATAATAGATCTCAGTCTAGCTGGAGAAATTTTTGCGAAAGTTATCTGCAAAAAGTTTTATTTGACAAGTTTCATACAAATATCTCCACTAAATCATTGTTTGGGGAACTTGATTACAACAAAGCTCTTCGTGAATCTGATAAATCTATATTTTCTCAATTATCTATGGCTGAAAATTCAGAATTTGGAGAAGGGGGTATTATGTGGTATGTAATGAAAGAATTAGCACAAATAGACAAATCATTTTATATGTATTTGAATAAAAAGCATATAAATCCACTAAATCCAACGCCAATTAACAAAGGACAAATAGATCAAGTACACAGGAAAATAAAACCTATTGTTTTGTATCGCTATTACTTTAAGAAAAGTGACGATCAACCCCAAAAAAGACGAAGTAGAAAAGTGGTTTCTTTCAATCATGGTAGAAATTACATTTATGACATTGCAGATGGTAATCCTCGGGCATTTGTAAATCTTGTTGACGATTTTTATCCTGATATGAATTTGAATAAAAAGAATGGACAACCTCAAACTATTCCTATTAACAGACAAGCAACTATCGTTAATGATTTTTGTGCTAATTATTTTTATCCTCGTGTCGCTTATTATCCCGATAGTGTTGTTAAATTCAAAAATAAAACTATCACTCTTGAACAAATTATCAACCATATAGGTGTTTTTTTTCAAAAACAGTATGTTGAAAATGATTTCAAACAAGATCCTTATAGTCTTATTCTGTTTGATGACAAATGTCCCAAGGAAATAGAAAAAATATTTAATAAAGGATTGGAATCTGGTGGCATTTTGTTAATAGAGGAAGAGAAGAGAGATAGCGAAGTAAGAGGTGTTAGGAAAACGACAAAAGTATATCGGTTGTCATATTCATTGTATCCCTATTTTAATCTCCCACAACGCACCTATTCGGTTAGAGATTTAAGTGGGATTCTCGCTCCTCTGTTAATAATTGATAAAGTAGAAGATCCACAATTACCATTACAATTTTCAGAAATATGAAATTACAATCATTTATTCAAGTAAATAATTTAAATGCAGATTTTGTATTCGATATTTTTATTGCATCGTGCGGCTATGAACCTCGGGCATCTTTTCTTGCACAACAAGGGTTAAAAGCACAAAAACAAATCGTTTTGGCATTTGAAGACAATCAAGAAGATGAAGATCGTATCCACAACGATCAAATATTTGAAAAATTAGGATTTGAATTTATCAAAATGAAAGGAAGTGAATACCGTTCTATTTTTTCTTTGTTTGAATCCTTTATAAAGGATCATACATCTATTGAATTATCTATTTTAATAGACTATTCTTCTATGACACGAATGTGGTATGGGGCTATTGTCTATTTTTTAACTCATTTAGAATCCTCTGGCAAGAAAATACATCTATACCTATCATATAGTGTGTCAACACCTGGTCCTCCACCAGAAGTCGAAACAGAAACCCTTAACTTTCATCCGATAGATTTGTATTGTCAGTTATCTTTACCTACTAAACCAACAGCTTTAATTGCAGGTTTAGGATACGAAAAAAAACGGATATTCGGTTTACGCGAATATTTTGATGCTGAAGCATTATTTCTTTTTTATACAGATGGTAATCCATTTACAAAAGATGTTTTAAAAAAGAACGAAGAAGTACTCAAATCAGTTAAGGAAGAAAACATTTTTCCATATACCTTGACTGACTTAAATCACATGAAAATGCTCTTACAAGATTTATGTGAAGATTTAAAAAATGATTTTCGAGTTATTATTGCCCCCTGTGGTCCTAAACCATTTACTCTATTAAGTTTTGTCATTGCCAGCCAAATGCCAAATATTGATGTTTGGAGGATCAGTGCAGGTGATGATGAAAACCAAGTTGTAAAATCAAAGGCTTCTGGAAAATTGATTATTGCTGAATTAATTTTTGAAGATGCAAAATAGTTGTATGCAATGCATGTACATAAAATCAAAAAAGGACTTACGAGAAATCGTAAGTCCTTCATTTCCAAGGTGGGCGTTGAGGGATTCGAACCCCCGACCCTCTGCTTGTAAGGCAGATGCTCTGAACCAGCTGAGCTAAACGCCCTTGATAAAATACCTTTCCGCTGAAAAGCGTTGCAAAGGTATAATATATTTTCGGATCTGCAAGCGTTTGGAACGATTTTTTTATAAAATCAACCGGTATTATTCGATTTTTCTTGCTCCGTCTTTGATAACTACATCATACACTTTGGGTTTGATGCCGAACTCCTTTTCGTAGGCTTCGGATGCGCCTTTTACAAAGTCAGCTACTTTTTCGTCCTTGACCAGATTGATGGTACATCCGCCGAAACCGCCGCCCATCACGCGCGAACCGGTTACACCGTGTTTTTTCGCCTGATCATTCAGGAAATCTAATTCGGGACAACTTACTTCGTATTTTTTGCTCAGTCCTTCGTGCGTTTCGTACATTTTTTGGCCTACCGTTTCGTAATCCCCTTTTTTCAAGGCCTCGCAGGTATCCAACAAGCGTTGAATTTCGCCGATCACAAAATCCGCCCGCATATAATCTTCCGCACTGACTTCATTTTTTACCTCTTCCAACATCTCCAGATTGGCATCGCGCAGTAGAGACAGGGCATGCCCTGTCTCTGCAACAGGATGACGTTTCTTTATAGCTTCCACCACTCTTTCGCACGATTCACGCCGTTTGTTATAAGCCGAAGACGCTAATTCGTGTGTTACGCAGGTATTGAGCAAAACCAATTGATAGCCTTTGGGATTAAACGGTACGTATTCGTGTTCCAACGAACGGCAATCCAAACGAATCAACGAACCTTCTTTGCCCATACAGGAGGCAAACTGATCCATGATGCCGCATTTGACACCTACATAATTATGCTCGGTAGATTGACCGATAGTGGCCAATTCGGGCCGTGTAAATCCTAAACCGAATTGGTCGTTTAAGGCGTAGCCTACAGCGCTTTCCAATGCAGCGGAGGAAGACATTCCGGCTCCCAGTGGAACATCGCCCGAAATAACGATATCGAAGCCGGGAACTTCTTTTCCCCGTTTAGCCATCTCCCGGACAACGCCGAAAATGTATTTGGCAAAACCTTCTTTGGGTTTGTCTTCTTCTTTCAAACCGAATTCGGAAGATTCATTCAAGTCTAAGGCATACGCTTTTACCTTGTCTGTCCCGTTGGGTTTAATGACACAATACATGGCTTTGTCAATAGCTCCCGGCAGTACAAAACCACCGTTGTAATCCGTATGTTCACCTATTAAATTAATACGGCCGGGAGAAACATAGAGTGTTCCTCCCGGACCGTATAATTCTTGAAATTTGTCCTTGATCTTTGTCGTGTTCATGGTATTATAAAATTTTTGTTTACTGAACGGTTCCTTTGATGCGCACAACTAATTTTTCAGGCGTTCCGGTAGTTGAAATAGTGACTGTTTTTTCAAACGGACCCGGACGGCCTTTCGGACTGAAAGTGGCGGTTACCGTGCCTGTTTTGCCCGGTTCAATCGGTTCTTTCGTCCAAGTGGGAGTTGTACAACCGCAGGATGCTCTCACGTTGGTAAGAACAATCGGAGCATTGGTATTATTCGTAACCACAAATGTTGTGCTCACATTACCCGCATCTTCACCGATAGTTCCAAAATCGTGAAGTTCTTTATCCACTACAATTACTTTTTCGTCTTGCAATCCCTTTTTGGCATCTTGTGAGCCGTCTGCAGGAGCATAAGCCATCAAACTCAAACCTACAACAGCAGGAATAATGAATGCGAATTTGTAAAGATTCTTAATTTTCATCTTGATTTTATATTAAAATTTATACAAAAGTACGATTTTTATGTTGATTATTCTTCATTTCTATGTGAAAAAAATGTTAAATGTCTTATCTTCTTGAAGAAGAACCACTACTATTGCGACTGCTGCTTTCACTGCTACTGCGACTATTGCTGCTGCTACCGGTACTTTGTTGCCTGCTGCTTGAACTCGAACCGGTTGCCGGACTAACCGCTTTCCTGCTTTCCGTTTTTGCCGGAGCTGTACTTTGTGCGGCCGGCTTGGTGCTTTCTGTTCTTGCAGGAGCCGTATTTTGCGTAGCAGGTCTGGTGCTTTCCGTTCTGGCAGGATTTGTGCTTTGTGTGGCTGTTCTGCTACGTTCCGTTCCGGATGAGTTGGCATTCCGAACCGTTTCCCGTGTACTCGTACCTGAACTTGTCCGGGTAGAAGTAGTAGAAGAGCTACGAGTGCTTGTTCCTTGCCGGGTATTGGTTCCGGAAGCAGACCGGTTACGTTCGTATTCGGTATTGATCCGGTCCCTGTCCCGTTGAGGCGAATCATTGAAATGCGAAGAACTGTTATATCCTTTTTGTCTATGATTCGGATTGTGGTCGTATCCGTATGCATAGCCATGATTGTGATGATGAGCCGGTTGATGATAGTAAATCGGCCGGCCGTAATAATCATATCTGCCATTGTAATAACCGTAATGCATGCGATAATCCCTCGGCATCCAATACGAATCTATCCACCGGTAACCGCCCCGGTAATATTCCCAATAACCCGGAAACCAATAAGCGCCTACATAAGGAGCTCGATCCCAATATCCTTGTACCCAAACATATTCCCGGTAAACACTGTCCCACGTCCAATAACCGTCTATCCAGATATAATCGGGAGAGGGCGCTCCGATGATTGGGACGTCAACGTTTAAAACTACATTGGGAGCTAACGGAATATGAGCATATACTGAAACATGTACTTGTGCTTGCGTGTCCCTGCTTGTACTGCAGGCAGCGAATACCAGGGAGAAAAATAAAACAGAAAGTAATCTTGTTTTCATGACTGTAATTATTAAATAGTTAAATAATTTATTTAGTGCTTTGACGGTATATAACAGGGAACGTTTAAAAAGAGTTAGTTAATAATCTTTAATTTACATTTTAATGATTACCGCACTTTCTTTAATGTCGCCCCCAAAAGGCGGATTTCTTTTGGCCAATCGAATCTCAATGCTTTCAATCAGAGGGAAATCGGTTCGGATATGTTGAATGATTCTGCCGGCTGCGTGCTCAATCAACTTGGAAGGAAGAGCCATTTCCTGCTTCACAATTTCATACACCGAAGCATAATTAATCGTATCATTCAAATCGTCCGTATCGAGCGCCTGACGGAAATCGAACGCCATTTTCAAATCCACCGTATAGGAATTTCCAACTTTCCGTTCCTGTTCCATCACCCCATGATAGGCGTGAAAAATCATCTCTTTTAACTCCAAATAATACATAAACCTTTTTTATTTGAGACAAAAGTACGATTTGCTTTGATTTTTACCAAATAAATTCTATTTTTGTGCTTTCAAATAATTTACTATTTACTATCCCATGAAAAATAAAGATGTGGTTTCCTCGGGAATTGCCCACAACGCATTGGCTCCCGGCACCCTGATAACGGGTAATATTAATGCGGAAGAAGATTTGCGTATTGATGGAAAAGTGGAAGGATTGATCGAATGTGCAGGCAAGGTAGTCATTGGTCCTCAAGCGGAAATCACAGGAGATATTCATTGTACAAATGCCGATATAATCGGTAAGGTGACCGGAAATGTAGTTATAAAGGAAACGTTAAGCATGAAAGCCTCGGGTGTTTTTACAGGAGATTTGATTGCCGGAAACTTGGAAATCGAACCCGGCGCTGTTTTTAATGGAACTTGTAAAATGCAATAAATGAAAAACGCAAAGTATTTACTCGGCGAAAATTCCGGGATGTATATGGCAGATCCTTCCGCCAAAGTATTCCAGGGGAAATTGTATATTTATCCTTCCCACGACCGGGAATCGGGTATCGCTGAAAATGACAACGGTGATCATTTCGATATGAACGATTACCATGTTTTTTCGATGGAGGACATCGAAGGCGTTATCACGGATCATGGTGTCATTCTGGATGTGGAAAATATTCCCTGGTCGGGACGGCAATTATGGGATTCGGACGTAGCGGAAAAAGACGGTAAATATTATTTGTATTTTTCTTTGAAAGACAAAAACGATATTTTTCACATCGGTGTAGCCATTGCCGATCAACCCGAAGGTCCTTTCGTAGCACAACCTGCCCCCATCAAAGGAAGTTATTCGATTGATCCCAGTGTCCTGAAAGATGACGATGGCTCGTATTACATCTATTTCGGCGGATTGTGGGGCGGTCAATTACAACGCTACCGCAATAATAAAGCGCAGGAAGCAGGCGCCGAACCGGCAGACAACGAACCGGCCTTGTGTGCCAAAGTAGCCAGGTTAAGTAAAGATATGCTGGAATTTGCCGAAGAACCCCGCGACCTGGTTATTCTGGATGAAAACGGAAAACCCTTAACGGCAGGAGATCAAGACAGGCGTTTCTTTGAAGCTTCGTGGATGCACAAATACAAGGGCAAATACTATTTTTCTTATTCCACGGGAAATACGCATTACCTGCAATACGCCATCGGCGACAATCCTTACGGACCTTTCACGTACAAAGGAGTCCTTTTGACACCGGTAGTCGGCTGGACAACCCATCATTCGATAGTGGAATTCAAAGGCAAATGGTATCTGTTTCATCACGACAGTGTGCCTTCCGGTGGAAAAACCTGGCTGCGCAGCATGAAAGTGGTCGAATTGGAATACAATCCCGACGGAACGATTCAGATGATTGAAGGCGAATAAAATAGCATTTTGTATTTTTGTTTTTTGAATTATTTTAGTATTTTTGTAAAAAATAATTGCTATTTAGATAGAAAAAATAAAAAATATGCAAGCATACGAATTTAATACAGTAATCCGTAGAGGTATAATTCATATTCCGGAGCAATATCGTAATGAAAAATTATCTTCTGTGCGTGTAATACTACTATCCAACACTTCTGAACCCAGTGCAGTAAATAGGAAAAAATTTACAGCCATGAAATTGAAAACAAAAGGCTTTAAATTTGATAGAGAAGAAGCGAATGAAAGATAAAGCCTTTGTCGATACAAATATTCTGGTTTATTTATATTCCGAAGACGAAACCGAAAAACAAGCCTATGCTTACAACGCTATTGAGCAATATGATTGCATTACAAGTTCGCAAGCACTAAATGAGTTTAGCAATGTGTGTTTAAAAAAGTTGCATATGACCGAAGATGTCATCGGTAATGCCATTGATGAAATTGCTTCTGCTCTTTTTTATGATTGCAAATATCTATTAACAGAAGATTTAAAAGACAATCAAGTAATTGAAAATAATCTAACGATTATCAATATCTTTATTCAATCTCGTTGAAATGAAAAACACATTAGTATGTATATTTCTTTTTTTGTCAATTCCTCTTTTTGCAGAAGACGGTAGCCGTTTGTGGCTGCGGTATGAACCATTACCTGAACTTGTTTCGGAAAATTATCAACAAATAATTTCTAATATTTGTCCTGCCGGCTCTACTGAAACTGCGAGAATTATTGAGCAGGAATTTGTTTCCGCTTTTGAAAATATGAATAGAAGAAATTTGAAATTTTCAAAAATAATTACTACTAATAGTTTAGTATTTGAAATAGATACAACAATTCAGTCCGGTTATTTCATTCAAACAAAAAAGATAAAAAAGGGCACTTATACTTCTATTTCTGCTTCAAACGATATTGATTTATTATATGGAATGTATCACTTGCTGCGCTTAATGCAGATGCAGGAAGATATTACCCATCTCGACATTCACGAAAAACCGGTGTATGACCGGCGGATATTGAATCATTGGGATAATATCGACGGCTCCATCGAACGGGGTTATGCCGGCCGGTCGCTTTGGGATTGGGACGATTTGCCCGGAAAAATCTCTCCACGTTATACGGAATATGCCCGTGCCAATGCTTCCATCGGAATTAATGGAACGGTGTTAAATAATGTGAATGCCAATCCGCTCTTTCTTTCCAAAGAATATGTATTGAAAACGGCAAAATTGGCAGATATTTTCCGTCCCTGGGGAATCCGGGTGTATCTGTCGGTCAATTTTTCTTCCCCGACGGCATTAGGCGGACTTTCCACTTCCGATCCCTTGAATGTGGAGGTACGTCAATGGTGGAAAGACAAAGCGAAAGAAATTTATGCACTGATTCCTGATTTCGGCGGTTTTTTGGTGAAAGCCAATTCGGAAGGCTTACCCGGCCCGCAGGATTTCGGACGCACCCATGCCGACGGCGCCAATATGTTGGCGGAAGCCTTGGAACCTTACAAGGGTATTGTGATGTGGCGCGCTTTTGTGTATAATGCCACTTCGCCCGACCGTGCCAAACAGGCCTACGAGGAATTTATGCCTTTGGACGGACAATTCCATAAAAATGTTATTATTCAGGTCAAGAACGGCCCGATTGATTTTCAACCGCGCGAACCGTTCAATCCCTTATTCGGCGCCATGCAAAAAACGCCGTTGATGCTTGAATTTCAAATCACACAGGAATACCTGGGTTTTTCCCTGCAATTGGCTTACCTGGCGCCTTTATACAAAGAATGTTTGGATGCGGATACGTATTCCAAAGGAGAAGGCAGTACCATTGCCAAAGTGACTGATGGAAGCCTTTTCTCTCAAGCGGTTACAGCCATTGCCGGAGTGGCCAATACCGGAAACGATGCGAATTGGACAGGCCATCATTTGGCTCAGGCGAATTGGTACTGTTTCGGACGTTTGGCCTGGAATCCGGATCTGACTTCCGGACAGATTGCCGGTGAATGGCTGAAAATGACTTTTACCACTGAATCCGCTTTTGTGGAACCGGTCAAAGAAATGCTGTTGGAATCGCGTGAAGCAGTAGTTAACTATATGATGCCTTTGGGATTAGCCCATTTATTTGCCTGGGAACATCATTACGGTCCCGAACCCTGGTTGGCGATTCCCGGCGCACGTCCCGATTGGATGCCTTCGTATTATCACAAAACCGATTCCATTGGTTTGGGATTTGACCGGACGGTTTCGGGGAGCGATGCGGTGAGTGAATATTTCCCTCCGCTTTCTACGATTTACAACGATATAACTACTTGTCCCGAAAATTTGATTCTCTGGTTTCATCATGTCCACTGGAATTACCGGATGCACAGTAACCGTACCCTTTGGGATGAACTTTGCTACAAATACCAGGATGGAGTGGATGCCGCCCGAAAATTTCAAAAAGTATGGGATAAAATGGCGCCTTTCATGGATAAAGAACGTTTTGAAGACGTTCAAGGCAAACTGAAAATACAAACCACGGATGCAGTTTGGTGGAAAGATGCCTGCCTGCTGTATTTCCAGACGGAGTCCCGGCAACCCATTCCATACGAAATAGAGCGGCCGGTTCATGACTTGAAAAAATTGAAATCCGAAAAACCGGTGAATCCGATTCCTTAAATTGGAGTTTACTTGGAGATTTATTGAAGATTTGTCCGAAATATTTCCAGGGTAAACGCACGAAATATATGAAAATTTAGTGTGTTTACCCTGAATTAACCCAAAATAATCTATAAAAGTATAATTGAGTGTATTTATTGTCAAATTTAAGGCAGGGCGGGTGGACATGCGAGAAGAAAGAGGATAAAATACCAGCGCTCTTGCAGCGGCAAAACCGACACTCCTTCTCCCCGCTCTAAAACCACCAACACGCACGTCATTCTAACCGAAGGGAGGAATCCAATCCCTAACGTGCATAAGTCCTTTATTATTCTGCAACACAACGGACAGTTAAGCCGGTTGAGCGAGCGTTCGTGGGCGCTGCATTAACGCTCGTACTGTTAAAGTTCAGGTAGTACGCGCTAGCACCCGTAGGCGTACTACTCCAGTAGTAGCCGCTCGCTCCAACAGCGGCCTGCGCACCACCACCCCTAGTCCGGGTCCCTGCCGCGGGCAGGAAAAGAGAAGTCGGTTTATCCTTTCCGGCGGGTTTTATTTCGTAACCGCTAATTCCGTTAGTACCGCCGTCTTTCCAAACCCAAGTATTGTTAGCCTGAAGTTGCGCCCATTCGAGCTGGGTAGGTACGCGCCATGAGGCATTTTTAGCTTTACAAGGATCCAAACCGGTAATACCGTCCTGAGGATTACCCCAAGTCCAGGAATGATCAGGTGACTCAGCGGTGTTAATGCCGCCAGGGTACTGACGCCAATCGAAGGTCGTACCACCGTTGCGCTGGATAAATTTACCGCTTGCTGCGCTGCCCAAAAGTACCTGGCCGGAAGCATCCAACTCAGTTGTCGGTAAACCGTCAACAGCGCTTAATAAAGCATTGTAAGTATCAGCTGCCGGAGTGGTACGGAGTTCATGACCGTCTGCTTGACGTCCCCATTGATACCAGTTGCCGTAAACAGTCGGATCATAAGCTTTATCAGCCGCAGCGCCGGCATTCGCAGATGAAGGTGAATAAGCTAACTGGGCTGCCAAATCATCTTCAGTTGCGCCCAGGTTGGCAGGAGCCAGTTTCAACCAGCCGTTGTTGCCGATAAAACCACCTTCACCGTAAGCAACACGACCGGTACCGCTTATGCCATATTGCGTACCACTGGTGACCAAACAAAAAAACCGGTAAACCGTCCCTTCTTTGTCGATACCATATTGACCTTGGTTTACAAAAAGAGTGTCCGATTCGGCTCCCGGAACGATGGTAGAACTGCCGTCTTCATGTCTTTGATACCATTGATAAACCATACTGGGATCTTTACCGGCCAACTCGACAAACAGGGTGTCTTTTAAACCACCGTCAACGCCTAACCAGGCAGAACCGGGACTGCGTAAAAAGATGACCGGTTGGGTAATGGCGGCAGAGGCATCGGTCAACAGAGGAAACCATTTTTGTCCATTATTAAAATAAACACCTTCGATAAGATCGGCTCCCACACTCACTGTTTGGTTGTAAACCAACATTCCTCTTACATGGGCGGGAAGCGGATCGGGGGAGTCCTTGTCTATCAGTGATACTCTGGGAAGAGTCAATCCCAAGGAAGCATCGCCTGCGTCAGGATTCAAGTCCAGGATAGCAGAAGAATTCGGACCGGCTGTACCGCCAATCTGAACCTGCGCATTCATACTTGCTGCACTCAAAATCAAGAGTGTCAGCATTAAAAAAATCATTTTTTTCATTTTCATTTTTTTAAATTAATATATAGTTATTTATGCTCCGAAGAGCCGTTAATTCGCACGGAAACAAAACCGGAAAAAGGCAGGAAATCATCCCATTTCTTTAGAGAAAAAAAGAATGAAAATGATTTTATAAGTAAAAAAAACGAAACGCTCCCGCCTCTTCCGATTACTGTATTCTTTTGTGTTATAATATGTTAAATCAAAAATAACATATTATTTATGCTTAATAATTTAAATGTCAAGTCACTTCTTAAGTGACGGGAAAGTTTTGCCAAATTTCTAACAAAATATTGAATTCAGCGTAAAAGCATACCACAAGAGAAAGGTAAAACAGGACACAGGTTTGTTGTAATGAGGGTTTTTAAAGAATAAGAAAATAACAATAATATCATCAACTGATGACAAAACTGTCAAAATTTTATATTACGAATTTCTTAGTTTCAGCAATGCTGCATCCCTTTCGCTTAAAATATTTAAAACTTAAAAAGGCGGAAATGAGCATTTTAATGACAATTTGGCAAAAAAAAACTGGCACTTAAGAAGTGACAGCGTTTTTTGGACTAAAGTTTAACAATGCAAAGGTACGCAAAAATTTTTTATTAACCTATTTTTTTTTGTTAATTATTTTTTGGAGGAGGAAAATAATCATTTAACTTCCTCTCCTGTCATGGCGGGTCAAGCAACGTCATTTCGAGCAAGGTCGAGAAACCGCCATGACAAAAGAGGATTATAAATTATTTTTATGAAAAATAATTGGTAAAACAGTTGGATACATGGCTAAATCTTTTTTCTGTCCGATGCAAAGACGGTTTTCAGCTTAAATAATCATATATAGAGGCCATTCGACAAAATTAATCGTTTTGACCGGAAATATAAGAAAATTTCGTGCGTTTACCCTGAAATATTTCAAAAGCGCTTGCTCTTTTTGAAAATTAATTATATCTTTGCAGCCCAATTGGATTTGAAACAAATAAAATAAAAATATAAAGTCATGAAACGGACATTTCAACCTTCAAACAGGAAAAGGAAAAACAAACACGGATTCCGTAGCCGGATGGAAACAGCTAACGGTCGCAGGGTATTGGCATCGCGCAGAGCCAAAGGTAGAAAAAAATTAAGCGTATCCGACGAATATAATGGATAAGAGCCGAAAGGTTTAGACATACTTACAGGGAATAAACCAAAAGTTTATTCCCTTTTTATATTTTACTATCTTCTTTTTTCGTATTTTTGTCTGTCGTTGAAAAATAAATCATGAAGTTGTTTGCGAATATTTATATAAAAAACATCGGGATAGCCATCGTTATCCTTATTGTCCTTATTTTTATTGTCCTCCAATGGTTGAATGTTTACACGCATCACGGTAAACAGGTGACTGTGCCGGACGTAAAAGGATTGCAGGTGGAACAAGCCGCTCCTTTTTTGGAACAAAAATCCTTGCATTACGTAGTGGTAGATTCGATTTATGCTAAAAATCAAGCGCCCGGAAGTATTCTGGAAACGGTTCCCCCGATTGGAACCAATGTCAAGGAAGGCCGGACTATTTATCTGACCGTCAATGCCGATACCGCTCAATTGTTAACCGTTCCGGCAGTGATGGATATGTCGCAACGGCAAGCATCCGCCATGCTTCTGTCTTTGGGTTTTGAATCCGTACAAATAAGAACAGTCTCCGGAGCCTACAAGGATTTGGTGGTGGGATTGGAAACCGCGAGCGGTCAAACGGTAGAGGCCGGCAGCCGGATTCCTGCCAATACCACCTTAAATCTATTGGTGAGTTCGGGCGAAGCAGACATCTCCCTCCCGGATAGTGCGGAGGTAATCACAGAGGATTCGGAAGAATCCTGGTATTAAATTGAATGACTATGGAAGAATGGAAAGAAGAAATAGAAGAGTATAACGAAGATCCGGTTTTGACGGAAGACGTTGAGGACGAATTATACGAACATTTTCGTTTTATTGCCGATAAAGGGCAAAACCTGTTGCGGGTGGACAAATTTTTGGTTGACCGGATCACAGGCGCTTCACGCAACCGGATTCAACAAGCCGCCGATGCCGGTTATGTACTTTCCAACGGCAATCCGATAAAATCCAATTATAAAGTCAAACCACTCGATGTCATTACCATTGTAATGGATCGTCCCCGCCGGGAATTGGTCATTATTCCCGAAGATATTCCCTTGGACATTGCTTATGAAGACAACGATGTGATGGTGGTGAATAAACCGCCGGGATTGGTGGTTCATCCGGGTTTTGGCAATTATACCGGAACATTGGTCAATGCGATTGCTTGGCATTTGCAGGCAAAAGGCGAACTGCCGGACAGTGAAGACAGTGATCCTCGCTTAGGTATTGTACACCGGATTGACAAGGATACTTCGGGTTTATTGATTATTGCCAAAAATCCGGAAGCAAAGACTCATTTAGGTTGGCAATTTTTTCACAAAACAACCAAACGTCATTATGTCGCTTTGGTATGGGGAAATGTGAAAAACGATGAAGGACGGATTGAAGGCAATGTTGGACGCAATCCCTACGACCGGATGCAAATGATGGTTTTTCCGGATGGCGAACTCGGCAAACCGGCGGTTACTCATTACAAGGTTTTGGAACGGTTCGGCTATGTCACTTTGGTGGAGTGCCGTTTGGAAACCGGCCGCACACACCAGATCCGGGTTCACATGAAACATATCGGTCATCCTTTATTTAATGACGAACGGTATGGCGGCAACGAAATATTAAAAGGAACCAATCATGCCAAATACAGGCAATTCGTTCAGAATTGTTTTGAAATTTGTCCGCGACAGGCTTTACACGCCCGGACGATTGGGTTTATTCATCCGCGAACAGAAGAAGAAATTTTTCTGGAAAGTCCCATTCCGGACGATATGCAGCAATTAATTGAGAAATGGAGGAATTTAGCTAAAAGTATTTAGTTACGAAATATGAAGAAAACAGTTGCTATAGTAGCCGGAGGTTATTCCTCCGAATTAGTTGTTTCCCTGAAAAGTGCGCAAGGCATTTACTCTTTTATAGACAAGGAAAAATACACGGTTTATATTGTCTTGATTACCAAGGAAAAATGGAGTGTACAATTGGACGACGAAAGGGAAATCGCGGTCGATAAAAACGATTTCAGTTTTGTTCTTGACGGAAAACGCATTCCGTTCGATTTTGCCTACATTACCATTCACGGCACCCCGGGCGAAAACGGATTGTTGCAAGGTTATTTGGATATGTTGGGCATTCCGTATTCCTGTTGCGGCGTCCTGACGGCTTCTCTTACATTCAACAAATATTTTTGCAATCATTACCTGAGAAATTTCGGAGTAAAAACGGCAAAATCCATTCTGTTGAGAAAAGGCGAAACAAAAACCTCCGAAGAGATAGTCGCCGAACTCGGATTACCTTTGTTTATCAAACCGAATGACGGCGGTTCCAGTTTCGGAACGACTAAAGTCACTTCCGGCGAACAAATTCAACCCGCTATTGTTATAGCTTTTGAAGAGGGACAAGAAGTGATTATTGAAAGCTTCCTGCCGGGAACGGAAGTCACGTGCGGTTGTTACAGAATAAAGGATAAAATCACGGCTTTTCCGATTACCGAAGTGGTCAGTAAAAATGAATTTTTCGATTACGATGCGAAATACAATTTGGCAAGTGAAGAAATCACCCCGGCACGTATTTCCAAGGAATTAACGGACGAAATACAGCAATTGACGGCCCGCATTTATCGTTTGATCGGAGCCAAAGGAATCATCCGTATCGACTACATTATTTCACCTGCCGGTGAAGTCCGGATGTTGGAAGTGAATACGACTCCGGGAATGACAGCGACGAGTTTTATTCCCCAGCAAGTACGTGCAGCCGGTTTGGATATTCGCGAAGTGATGACTGATATTATTGAAAACGCAACAATTTAGATATGGAAAAAAATGCAACATTCGACGATATACGTCCTTATCACAATGATGAAATAGTTCCCATAATGGAACGTCTGGTCAAAGATCCGGAATTTAAGCGGGTAATGGGCTTCATATTTCCTGAGAAAGATTGGGAACAGTTGGCCGCTCTTTTGCGCTCTTTTAAAACCAGACATGATTTCCAACACGGATTGATTAAAGGCACTGTTTATGAAATGGTGGGCAAAACATCGGCTGCCATCGAATGTAGCGGTTTTGAAAATATTGAAGCAAACAAAGCCTATACCTACATTTCCAACCACCGGGATATTATTCTGGATGCTTCCCTGTTAGCCTCCATGTTGGCTCTCAGCGGATATGATACGACCGAAGTGGCCATTGGCGATAATTTATTATTGCATCCGTGGATTGAAGACCTGGTTCGTTTGAATAAGGCTTTCATTGTCAAAAGGGGCGTTTCCATTCGTCAGATGCTGGAAGTTTCGACTCACCTTTCGCAGTACATTCATTTTGCGATCAAAGAGAAAAAAGAGTCCGTATGGATCGCCCAAAGGGAAGGACGGGCCAAAGATTCCAACGACCGGACGCAGGAAAGCCTTTTGAAAATGTTGGCGATGGGCGGAACACAGGACATTTTGACCAATTTAAAGGAACTGAATATTACACCGGTTTCTTTTTCTTACGAATACGATCCTTGCGACTACTTGAAAGCCAAGGAATTCCAGCAAAAACGGGATGATCCGGAATTTAAAAAATCAAAAGCAGACGATCTGTTGAATATGGAAACCGGATTATTCGGATACAAAGGCTGTATTCATTTCCAAATCGGCCGGCCCATTAACCCGGCTCTTGAAAAAGTAGATGCTGGACAGCCCAAGAATGAATTAATCGTGGAAATCGCCTCGTTGATTGATACGGGAATTTTTCTCAATTATAAATTTTACCCGATTAATTACATTGCCTACGACCGCTTGTGGGGAAAGAACCGGTTTGCCGGGGAATACACGGAAGAAGATATAAAAACATTCGATACGTATTTAGATAAACAATTGAAAAAGATAGACTTGGAAAATAAAGATATTCCGTTCCTGACGGAAAGAATATTGGAAATGTATGCCTATCCGGTTAAAAATCAATTGGAAGTGAAAGGAAAGGAGTAAAATATGGATGATCACGGATTTCTTAAAGTAGCAGCAGCGATTCCCGAATTGCGGGTAGCCGATTGTGAATTCAATACGCAACAAATCAAACGATTGATTGACGATGCTGTCGGACAGCAGGTGCAAGTCGTCTGTTTCCCCGAATTATCGGTCACCTCCTATACTTGCGGCGATTTGTTCCTCCAGAAAACAGTGGTCAGGGAAGCGGAAAAAGCCATCGTTCGCTTGTTGGAAGAAACGCGGGAACTCCCTATCTGTTTCATCGTAGGCGCTCCTGTCGAACATAATTCCAAATTATACAATTGCGCCGTGGTCTGCCGGCGAGGAAGAGTCTTGGGAATTATCCCGAAAGTTTATCTTCCCAATTATTCCGAATTTTATGAAAAACGCTGGTTTGAAGCCTGGCAATTGGATACGGAGAACATCGAAATTTCCTACGCCGGTAATTTTACGACTTTCGGAACCAAGCAGTTATTCGGTTCGAAAGACCGGAATTTTGCCCTGGAGATTTGCGAAGATGTCTGGTCGGTGATTCCGCCCAGCTCCTATCATGCCATGGCGGGCGCTCAATTGGTTTTTAATCTTTCGGCCAGTCCCGAATTAATCGGGAAACGGCAATATGTCAAATCGCTGATTAGCCAGCAATCCGCTCGTTGCCAGGCAGCCTACGTGTATGTAGCCGCCGGTTTTGGCGAATCCTCTACCGATTTGGTGTATGCCGGAAATGCCTATATCTATGAAAACGGAAAGCTCTTGGCAGAATCTAAACGTTTTCAAGTCACCGAGCAGTTGATTGTCAGCGAAATAGATTTTGAACTATTGAATGCCGAACGAAAAAAGAATACGACTTTTATCGCCCGGCCGGTGGTGCCTGATTACAATCAAACCGGGGTGGATTTAGTCAGCGAAAACGAAATTTCACTCAGCCGGACTTTCAATCCTACGCCTTTTGTTCCCGCCTCCGATAATTACAATGAAAGTTGCGAAGAAATTTTTTCCATACAAGTAGCAGGATTAGCTAAGCGATTGACGCATACGCATTCCAAAACGTTAGTTCTCGGAATTTCAGGCGGATTAGATTCCACTTTAGCGCTTTTGGTCTGCGCAAAAACCGTTGACAAATTAGGTTTGCCGCGGAAAATGATTTGCGGAGTAACGATGCCGGGATTCGGTACGACCGACCGCACTTATCAAAATGCCATTCATCTGATGCAATCATTGGGCGTTACCGCTAAAGAAATCAGCATTGTGCCGGCCAGTGAACAGCATTTCAAAGATATTGACCACGACCCTGCCGTTCATGATGTAACCTACGAAAATACGCAAGCGCGCGAACGCACCCAGATACTGATGGATTTAGGTAATCAGTTGGGCGGCATGGTCATCGGCACCGGAGATATGTCGGAATTGGCTTTGGGTTGGGCGACTTACAACGGCGACCACATGTCGATGTACGGAGTAAATATGGGCATTCCCAAAACGCTGGTTCGCTATTTAGTCCGGTGGGTAGCCGAAACGCAATTGGACGAACGCAGTAAAACGACCTTGTTCGACATCGTAGATACGCCGGTGAGTCCGGAATTATTGCCGATTGACGCCCAAGGACAAACCACGCAATTCACCGAAGATGTGGTAGGACCGTATGAGTTGCACGATTTTTTTCTGTATTATACTTTGCGTTACGGATTTACGCCCGGGAAAATTTATTATTTAGCAAAACATGCTTTCAAAGGCACTTACGATAACACAATTATCCTGAAATGGTTGGAAGTATTTTTCCGCCGGTTTTTCAGTAACCAGTTCAAACGCAGCTGCATGCCCGACGGGCCTAAAGTCGGTTCCGCCAATCTGTCGCCACGGGGCGACTGGCGAATGCCGAGCGATGCCAGTGTTAATTTGTGGTTGAAAGAAATTCGTTTGCTCAAATAAAATTTATTTTATAACTTTGCCACAGATATCGAATAAAATATTGTATTACTTAAAAAATAGATTTTATGAATGCCAAACTGACACTTACGCCTTTTTCACAAGTTGTAGCAGCGCCATTATTAGGATCACTCAGTGTGCCTGATAGTGAAGACATTGTGGCCTATACTGCAAATCGGATGCCTTTATCCCGGCAGCAATATATTGATTCTATCAGAGAAGCTCAACAATCAATTGCAGAGGGAAATTTTGTTACCCATGAAGAAGCTATGAGAATACTTTATACAAAATATGGAAGATAATTCTGTTATTTGGTCTGATAAAGCTCTATCAGACTTAGATTCCATATTGGAATATATTAGCCAAAATGCAGGAGAAGAATATGCCGATTATGTATTAAAAGGTATAGAAGAAACTGTTAGTCGAATTTATCCGTTTCCTCATAAACATGTAAGAGAGCCTTTGTTAAACGACTACAATATCAGATATGCTGTGAAATGGAAATATAAGATTATTTACGAAATTTTTAGTAATCATGTTGAGATTCTTCATATATATCATACTGCACGGGATATAAGCACACTTCTCGGCTAAGGAGACAAAATTCTCCCGGCTCCACACTTTTATTTTCCAAAAATAATTGTGAGTAGAACCGGGAGAAATAGTTTTTGCTACCTTTATCTTTCATTTCTCAACCAGGGTCACGAATGAGCATATTGAGCCTTATGGGGAGTGCAATTACAATTTCGTTCAAATTAACAAACTGTTCAATTGTCAGTTTTTCTTACAGCGAACGCTAAATGATGCATATTTCGGTGAGCCGCGTCTCTCTATACCTGGATTAGTGCCGTATAACTGGCGCCTATACGCCTGACTGCCATGACTGCTACTTGTCCAAAAGTAAGCACCAGTGCCAAAACCGGCAGGTGTCAATTCCGAACCCCAGTTGCCAGCTGGTAGGACCCAGAATCCACCATCTTCAGCCGGGTGACTGTCGCCAGTGATGAACGTACCTGACGCAAGCCACGTTTTCGTAGCAGCACGCATTTTCATATCTAAACTGGGCGGAGTGCCAACCCGTATTGAGGGCGGCATAGCCGTAGCCATGCCGGTTGTATCAGCAGCAGCATTAGCCCCTAATGATGAATAATCATTGGTTGCATTCATCGCAATTTCCTTCTCTAAAAGTGTCCACTCGTAATCGGATGGCAAGTGCCATCCGGAAGGACAAATACCCTGCACTTGGGGTTGACTGCTGTTATTACCATCCTCGGTAGTGATGCTGGATGTGATGTTCGTAGCAGCTGCCCAAGAATACAAATAACCGTATTTAGCACTGGTGGTATCCGGATCACCGATAGCCACAGCTGGGTAATTATAATACTTCGCAGTAGGATCAGTACCGTGACTTGGCTGTGGACCCTGAGTAATGGTAATTTCACCGTCGTTATTCAAGGTTGTACCGGCATCCACAAGCAAACCGCCGGCAATAATTACCCCACTCCGCTCTACATTGTCGATCTTACTGCCGGCGCCTCGCAAATCAACAGGTATCAAGGAATTTATTTTTCCCGTATTCACCATATTCCCGGTGACTACCATTTTTTGTCCGTAGCCGGGTATTTCCCGCAAGTTCTCCGTCATCCAAATACCCGCTGCTCCAAAATCACCGATAGTATAGGCATTGTCACCAATGTGCAATTTACCATCGCGTATTTCCTGTGCGGTCACACTTGCTGCACCCCAAAGCAGGAGTGTCAGCATTAAAAAAATCATTCTTTTGTTCATCCTTTTAAAAAATTAAAATATAAATAATTGTGCTGCGTAAAAAAATGACAGATAAAAACAAGAAGTCTTTACCTTCATCATCCATTTTTATTGAAGCGATTAATTGTTGCAATAATGAATTTATTGCCCCCCAAGTCCCGAAGAAGCGGTTAATACTAAACGGTTTAAAATAATAAAGCGCAGGACTGTTAATTTTTATCCGGTCAAAGGTATCAGGAAACACCATACTACAGATAAAACAACAATCCTGCGCTCTATCGTATATAAAAAAATTATATTTACAAATAGAACGCAAGCATTTGTCGTCTATCACTTTGTACCGGTGAAATTTTCCTGATTTCTTGACCAAAGTAATATCTTAAACGCTTATCGTTTTTCTAAAAAAATCATCTAAACCATATCGCAACACTTTGCGGGCGTAGAATTAAGACAAAGGTACGGATTTTTTTTGAGGCACACAAGTTTTAAGGATAATTTAACTTACGAAATTATTATTTTTGGAATTTAATTTTGTATTTCAGAATTATTTATTATTTTTGCAAGCAATTAAATACAATATGAGAATATTTACAGAACAGCGATTGAAAGAATATGCCGAAGAGCATCCCGAATCAAAGGTTGCACTTCAGGATTGGGTAGCTACTGTAAAAAAAAACAATTGGACGTGTTTTGCCGATATAAAAAAAACATATAACAGTGTGGACGCTGTGGGTAATCAGCGCTATGTATTTAATATCAAGGGAAATGATTATCGTTTGGTAGTAGTAATCAAATTTACGATTCAATTTGTATATATCCGATTTATAGGTACGCATAAAGAGTATGACAAAATAGATTGTTCAACCATATAAAAATACAGTCGTGGCAAAAATTGAAAATGAAATACAGTATAATTGGGCAGTTAACCGTGTCGAGCAGCTTCTGCCGTTGGTTGATGATAATACGCCTTTGAACGATCCCAACAGCATAGAATTGGAGCTTTTATCCAATATGGTGGCAGATTATTCGGATGAGCATTTTTCGTTGGGAATACCCTCGCTTACGGACACATTGAAGCTCCGTATGTATGAAATGAATCTTAATCAAAAATCTATGTCAAAACTGATTGAGGTAAGTCCTTCGCGCCTGTGCGAATATCTGACAGGCAAAAGCGAACCTACATTGAAAGTAGCACGGAATATCAGTTCTAAATTGAATATACAGGCTTCAGTCGTGCTTGGAGTGTGAGCATAATAATAAGACAATTATTGAATATGTTAAAGGAACTGTCACACCAGCAAAACTATCCTGCCAGCACAAGCTATGATTGGTTCTACGCCAAATTGGGATTTAAATTTGGGGACTGCCGTAAGCTGTCAATATATCCATTTATTTGTTTTTCATATTGTTTTATAATATTATTTGGGTCTAAAGACTTATTATTTGCAATTATATTTATATTATTTTCTTTACATAATTCAAAAAATCTGCTCGCATTTTTTGAATATTGGTCAATAGTATAAGAAAAAGTATTTTTTAAAACATTTTTTATATTTTCTTTTATTTCTGCTTGGTAATTAATTACATTAAATAAGATACATTGACGTGTTATAATTGCAATTTTGTCATAAAGTATCTCAAAATCGTCTTGATGTATTTTATAATTGTTATTTTTATTTAGTTTCTCAATATTTTCTAATCCAAAAGGCTTTTTATCACATTCTGTATCTATTAAAATAAAAGTTATTTCAGAAACGAGAGATTCAATCCCTTTTAGCATTTCCATTAAAATACTCATATCATTAAAAGCTCGTTGTTCTTTCAATTGTGTTCTAAATTGTTTATTGCTATCTTCAATTGCTTCATTAGATAATTTTCTCTGTAATTTATTGGCTTGTAATTGCATATAAAATGCTAAAAACATTGCTATAACACTCACAATGCTAATAAAGGGATTCATTATACCTCCTATAGTATCCCCAATTACACCTGTATCTTGTGTAAAATCAATTTTCCAGTGGTTCTGTGTGAATACCGCCGGCGCTATGAAAGAAAATAGCAATAAAACTCCTGATGCAATTATTAGTAGCCATGATATCCAATTCATATCCACAATAATTCCAAAAATAGTTTTCACCACTTCTTTATTTTTGGCAGGAATATTTTGCAAATCGTCAATAAATTTGGCTTTTGGCTTGTAGCCTTCTTCTTTAAGAATTTTCATTTTATTGAAATCACTTTCTCTCAAAGCTTCTTTAAATTCTTTTTCAAGATTGCGTTCTTCGGTGGGTTGAATTGTTTCCTGTTGTACTACTACTTCTTCTGTTGACAATTCAGTTAGATGAGTTTCACCTTCTGATGTCGGCAAGACTGTGCCGCCATTTTCATTTGTGTTTTCCTTGGCAATACCAATTTTTGATATTTCGTCTGTTTCAATATTTTCGCCTTTTTCCACTCTTTGACTATATGAATTGTTACTGATAAAAGTTAAACCAACGTCAAATACTTGAAAGTTTCTTCCACCAAGCCACCTGCCGAAGTTATCTTTTTTAAGAATATTTCCCAATTTTGTGTATAATTTTTTATTGACTTCCCCCTGCAATGAAACCTTTCCATTTGATGTAGTGTCGGATAATAATATTTTATCCAACAATATTGCGTCTTCTTTTGATATCATATTTCAATTGTTTTAATTCCTGTTTATCGTAGTGTTCACGTGTTTGTTGCAAAACATGACAAAGTTATCAATAATTTATCTGTTTTTCATAAAATTTGAGTCTTTAATGTATGAACTATGTGATTTTTGTCACAAATATATTTTCCTCTTCTGTCATTGCGGGCTTGACCCGCAATCCCATGAGTTGGTTAGCGTATTCTGTTCTTTGTCATGTACTAAATATTAATTATTAAATATCCCAATCCCAAAAACGCCATATCCCTTTTTTTACAGGAATATGGATATCAATTAACGGATTTATGGATTTTAAAGCTTCAATAAACTCCTGCTCTCTAACAGGCGAAACCAACAGATATGAAAATTCTTCATTTACAAGTCGGAGACATAATCTTTTTAAAGAACCCGCAGGAGATGAAAGCGGATTGTATGTTCGCTCCACCGAAATGATGTCAGAAATTTTAATACTCCCGTTGGGAATAAACCACATTTTAAAGTACAGTCTGTCCCCTAAAATGACATAGCGAAATCCAAGAAATATAAACAGAATTACTAATAATGGAGACCACGCCATGCACAATGTCGTGTACATTTTATCATGGAATAACCGTATCGCATCTGGAATAAGAAATGAATATCCTACGAAACATAATCCTATTATAAAAACACTGATGCGTGACCTGAATACTTTACGTTCCATATTATGTTTTTGAAATATCCAAACTATTGTTTAATAGCAATCAGATACTCGGCAATCTGTACAGCATTCAGTGCAGCGCCTTTTTTGATTTGGTCGCCCACACACCAGAAGGAAAATCCGTTGGGATTGGAAATGTCTTTCCGGATACGGCCTACATATACCGGGTCTTTGGTGGCAACAAACAAAGGCATCGGGTATTCCTTGTTTTCCGGATTATCCTGTACGATGACCCCTTCGGCTTTTCCGAAGGCTTCGCGGGCTTCTTCTACTGAAATTGGTCGTTCCGTTTCAATCCATACTGCTTCTGAATGCGCCCTCAAGGCAGGAACACGCACACACATCGCACTGACAGCCACATCGGAATGCATGATTTTGCGCGTTTCGTTGTGCATCTTCATTTCCTCTTTCGTATAACCGTTATCGGTAAAAACATCCACTTGCGGTATCAGATTGTATGCCAATTGATAAGCAAATTTTTCGACTGTCGGTTTTTCACCGTTCACAATCTGTTTGTATTGGTTTTCCAATTCATCCATCGCAGCCGCGCCTGCACCCGATGCCGCCTGGTAAGTGGATACGTGAATGCGTTTGATATGCGACAGTTTTTCCAAGGGTTTCAATGCCACCACCATTTGAATGGTCGTACAATTGGGGTTGGCAATAATGCCCCGCGGACGATTGAGGGCATCTTCCGCATTTACTTCCGGTACTACCAAGGGCACATCTTCATCCATCCGGAAAGCACTGGAATTATCAATCATGATGGCGCCGTGTTTCGTGATGGTTTCGGCATATTCTTTGGAAGCTCCGGCTCCGGCAGAGACAAAAGCAATATCCACACCTTTAAAATCGTCATTGTGTTTCAATTCTTTTACCGTTACGGGTTTACCGAGAAATTCATACACTTTTCCCGCACTACGGGACGAACCGAAAAGCAATAATTCATCTACCGGAAAATTCCGTTCTTCCAACACGCGCAGGAATTCTTGTCCTACCGCTCCACTTGCGCCAACAATAGCAATTTTCATCTTCTTTACTTTTTTTGAAAAAAATTTACAAAATTCTTTACTTTTTACAAAATTAATTTTACATTTGCACCGGATATATTAATAGCCGGACCTGCAGTACCAGAACCTGCAAGTGTTAATATAGCCAAAAGCCAACAAGCAGGGTATCTGGCCTGCAAAATTAGTAATAAATAACTAAAACATTTTGTTTCATGAAGAAAATTATTTTTATTCTTCTTTTTTTGCAGTCAATGACTGCATTTTCGCAATTTAGTGATAACTTTAACGATGGTTTATTCCAAAGTGGAACCAATTCCAATCGAAAAGTTAATTGGACAGGCGATGCCGCCGAGTTTGTTGTCAACGATGCCTTGCAATTGCAATTGTATTCGGAAAACAATCATTCACCCTCTCAATTGAAAACTCAATCGAGTATTGTAGCCAATACCGGTTGGGAATTTTACGTAAAAATGAATTTTAATCCTACGGCTTCCAACTATTCCAAGGTTTATCTGGTGAGTGATGAAGTCGATTTAACCGGCGAATTGGACGGGCTTTTTATTCGAATCGGATATACCGACAAAAATATTTGCCTGATACAATCGCAGAAAGGAAGTAACAACAAAACACTTATCGCAGGCGAAAAGAAACGTTTGGATCTTTCTTCGGTGGCCTTGAATGTCAAAGCTACATTGGACGATACCGGAAAATTCAGTCTCTATTCGCGTTTGGATGGAGAATCTGCATTCACCTTGGAAGGCAGTTGCGATTTGCCAAACATTCCTGTAAGTAATTGGTTCGGAGTTGTTTGTACCTTTACTTCCTCGCGCAACAAGCATTTCTTCTTTGATGATTTTGTAGTGAAACCGCTTGACGGCGAAGATCCGGGAACCGACCCCGGCACCGATCCTGATCCTGTATATGATTTTCCACAAGAAGGAGATATTGTGTTCAGCGAAATCATGGCCAATCCGGGTACCGGTTCGGAAAATCCGGAATATGTGGAATTGTACAATACCACCGGCAAGACCTTCCAATTGAAAGATTGCCTGTATTTTTACGGTGATAAATCCTACGCTTTACCGGAGAAAACGATTGCTCCTCACAGCTATTTTGTTTTGTGTAAAACCGCTTCAACGGCTTGGTTTGGCGACAACGTCAATGCCAATGGAGTGGCATCCTTCCCAACATTAGCTAATTCCGGCAAATTGCTGATGCTTGGGAATACACAAAACGGATTGATTTCCTGGTTCGAATATTCCGACACCATGTATTCCGACAATACGAAAAAAGCCGGTGGTTGGTCGTTGGAAGCGATTGATTTGAGCAATGTTTCCAATACCGCGGGAAACTGGTCGGCATCAACGGATGCTTCCGGCGGAACGCCCGGGAAACAGAATTCCATTCAAGCCGCCAACCCCGATGTCACGCATCCGGTTATCCTGTCCACTGCCTTATTGGATGGGAACAAGATGGGAATTACATTCTCCAAACCCATGAACCGGAATTTGTTGTTGGCTACGGAATCGTATGCCATTACGGACACCCATTACCGGATTACCGGTTTGGAAGCCGGTTATCCGCAGGCAACTACGGTGACTGTTCAACTCAATCAGTTTCCTCCGCAGGGAGAATTGATTGAATTATCGTTGTCCGGAGTAAAAGACCGGTCGGGCAATGGCTTGGAAGGTGATCATTCGGTTTTTATCGGAAACGCTTTTGAAGCCGGTCCGTCCGACGTGATTATTAATGAAATTCTGTTCAATCCACCTACCGGCGGAAACGAATATGTGGAATTGTACAACCGTTCGGATAAAGTCCTTGATTTGCGCTACCTGAGCATTACCAGCCGCAAGCCGTCTGACGGTTCGTTCAACAAAGCTTATCCGTTAACGACTCTTCCGCTCTTTTTGTATCCCCAAGAATATGTGGTGGTCACCAAAGATCGAAATTTGGTGTGCGGATTTTTTACTTGTCACGAAGAGTCGTTCTTCACAGAGCCTCAGGCAATGCCTTCGTTGGCCAATACCAGCGGTTGTGCGGTGATATTGAATAATATTACGAATGAAATTGTAGATCAATTCTATTACAATGAATCCATGCACTCCAAAGGAATTTCCACCAAAAAAGGCGTATCATTGGAACGAATCCGGTTTGATGTTCCGGCAGATGAACCCACGAATTGGGCATCAGCTTCCGGTATCAGTGGCAATGGAACGCCCGGATATGTTAATTCTCAACATTCGGAAGGCGTTGGAATTGAGAATCCGTCCAAGAATTCCATTACGATAGAATATCCCGCTTGGGGTGATGACTCTTACGGAATCAGGTATCAGTTGGACAAACCCGGATACAATTGCCGGTTATTTATTTACGATGCTATCGGCCGGAGGATGAATACGGTGGCGAACAACGAATTGTTGGGAAGCCAGGGCGTTATTTATTGGAATGGTCAAGGGAATTCCGGTCGCAAGCTGACTGCGGGCATCTATATTGTTTATCTCGAAGTGTTTGATATGTCGGGCAATGTCCACAAATTCAAAACACCTGTAGTGGTTCGATAAACGCTAAAGAGTAAGGACTAAAAGTTACCGGATGTTTGTTGGCTTCGTCTGCGCAGCTTTTAGTCCTTGTAATTACTGTATTATTTTTTTAATACTTTGTAAACAGCTTTTTTGTTTTCTGTAATTACTGTTACAAAATAAATACCGTTTAACTTGTTGCTTAAGTTAAGTTCGTAAACGCCACCTGCACTGTTGCGACGGTCAAAGATTTTACCTGTAATATCGCTCAAGAGTATTTCGGCTACCGCCGGGGTATTTACCATAACAGCGCCTTGCGTAACGGTCGGATAAACTGTAATGCCATTACTGTCGGGTTGATTGATGCCGGTTGTACCATTATACACAAGGCGGAAATTGTCAATTACTACAAACTTTGCATTGCTACTTTCCACCTTGTATCCTATTGTTAGCATACCATCGGTAACCACTGCATTTACTACAACATCTTTGCCACCTTTATCGGTATCAGTAACTATCGTTTGATTGTCTCCGGCAAAAAGGCTAAGCCCTACAATACTCTCACTTTCATAGAGTTGAGCACCTATCATTGCTGTCAAAGTATATTGTCCATCAGGTAAGTCGCTTATTACTTGTGAAAGCTGATGATCAGGCAATGCGGTGGCATACCAATACTGAGCATAGATATTCCCATCTTTCTCGAATGTTGGAAATGTTGTAGCATTGACAGTATTTGAACGAGTACTAAAATTATCATCGCCTGCAATGCTTTTTGTCCAACCCGGAATGCTTGCTTGCCGGTCGCTCTGGTTATCTTCAAATGAAGGATTAACGATGAGATAGGTTACATCAACCGGATTTGCTGCAAAAGATTTGCTAAAACATATAACCATAACTACTACGGTTATATAAAAAGTAAGTTTCTTCATGACTAAAAAAATTAAAAGTTTAAAATATTGTTTATTTTACAATCCTACAACGGTTTCTTTTCCGTTATAAGAGATGATTTTTGTTTTTTTATCAGGCAAATTCATACCTGTTCCATTTGTATCATCCACCAGGATAATAGAAAACTTTCTCGATTTCAACATTCCGGGATATGAGCCTGTACGTTCTCCAACAGTTTCCGGCGTAATAAACCGGACTTCAACATGCATGGATTGCAAATCGGTTTTTACGCCGGATGCAGTTCTTTCATATTGCAGGGCAAGTATTTGTCCATTCAGCAACAGTATTGCCGTCAAAAGAAATAATAACTTCTTCATACATTTATTTTTTATTAAACATTATGCAAGTAAAAAACTTACAATGTCATTCATACGTAAATACTTCCGTATTCAGAATGATGGGATAATCATTCTGTTCAAGTTGAAGTGTTTCATCAATCAAATGAAGTTTGGTGTAATGAACCGAGCCTCTACCGGCCTGACCGCCATTTAAGTGGCGCAGTTTTTTCCACTGACCGTTTATATAGGCTAATTCCTGTATCCAACGCATTTCGGTATGAAGTTTTTCGCTTTCTTTTGAAGAGAAAGTAATCGTAAATCCGTTGCCTGCAACAAGATATTCATTATCCTTTTTAGCAATTACAAGACCGTACGCCGGAATTTTTCTGCCGTTTTCGGCAGTAAGATGAAGCATATAATCGCCTAAATCCATTACTTGGGTTTTACCCGAAAGAATCCGTATGCCTTTCATTCGCCCTGTACCTTGGTATTGTGTTATTTCGGGTATGAGCGCCGAAAGAGTTGCATAAGCTTCACCGAGCGCCAGCGTATCCTTTGGATTCGGAAGGTACTCGATTCCATACGGGGCGAAACCCAAAGCGCCTTCACCTACGGCATAAAAAGCATTTGCCACCATGATTCTTGTTCTGGGGCTTTCCGGTATAAACAGTGCATTTTCCATTCGCTTATACAATAGACAGACATTTTCGTAATCATTTCGATAGATGTCGGGAGCAAGAAAATCAAGATTCGGCGCTGCTGCTTTGTAAACAGGAACTGTTTTTGCGATAGGGCCTCCGCTTGGATATTCTCCGGGTACTGAAAACTGATAATCCGGGTCGTCTTGCCAAGCATTCGTAAACATCGGTAAATTATATTCCTTTTTCCCGGCTTCGGCCACTTTATCAATATAACCGGCAATATGCCATGCCATAAATAATTCATCGGCATCATCACCAAAAATATCCGACCAAGCGCCAGTTGTCTTGTAATTAGATTTCTTCCATATTGAATCCAATTCAGGGATTAAAATATGTCTGTTTCTTTCCAAATAAAACATGAATGTGGAAGGGACTTGTTCTCCAAATTTTTTGTTTGCCTGCGCATTATAGTCCCGGGGGCAGGTACGGATGCCCGGCTCGTTCTCAACTTGTACGCAAACTACCGTTTGATGTACTTTATCCACTTCCTTTACGTGTTTCATGACCGAAGCAAATGCTTTGGCATCGGCATTCCGGTTTTCTTCCGAAAAACAAGACAGGGCATTCATATTTTCTCCCTGAGGATTTTTTGCTCTGGGAAATCTTTCCAAATTTTCTCGCACCCACACAGGTGCGTAGGAAGATACTGTATTTTTCCATGAGCCAAACCAAATCAAGACTAATTTCATGTCGTGATTTCTTGCCTCAGCGATTAATTCGTCCAAGGTAGTAAAATCGAAACGTCCTTCTTCCGGCTCCAACAGTTCCCAGTATATGGGAGCAATAACCGCATTCAAATGCATGTTTTTCAGTGTTGTCCACATATTTTGCCTATTCATGAAATCCATGCTGGATGCAGTTGAATTGTGTAATTCGCCTGCCAATAATACGGTCGGCTTTCCGTCTATAATAAATTGCCATGAATCCCCTTGCGGTCGAATATGCGGCAAATCACGTTTTGATTGAACATTACATGAAACCAATATAAAAATTACAGAAACGAAAACGATAATCTTCTTATACATCTTATACGTCATTTTTTAGTTGTTGATTGTTTTTGTTACTCATACGAAAAGATTCTGACCCGCAATATACGCGGTTTGCTTGGGTCTAAGAATGTATTCCTTACATTTACCGGAATCCGTGTCCGGTAGAATGAAGTATCATGCGCTCTTATTTCGTCGCCGTTCAGTTGCAGTTCCCTGATGAAAACGCCATCTTCGAATCTTCCTATTTCGGAAGTGAGTATATCTACATTCTGTGAAACTTTGCTACTCATGGGTTTGAAACCAATTTCAACACCTTGCCCTATCAGATAGAACTCATCCTCGGCTTTTTGTATTATTATTGCTCCGGGTCGGGTTCCTTTGGGAAGTCCATTCTCAGAATAACGTACATGCAAGTTCCAATTACCAAGGGGAACCACCACTTGTCCCGGTTCCTTTTCTTTATTTTGCCAATAAACGGCAGTCATTTTTCCTGTTCCCTGTGCATCGGTAATTAAAGGGATTGCTTGTTCGAGAAGTGCATAAGCATCTTTAATCGGGTGATCATCCGGCATACTTTCGATTCCGAAAGGAGCAAAACAGATGGCGTTATGCTTTCCTATCGCCCAATAAGCCCGTGCAGGAGCATCTGCCTCACGATGCGCTTCCGGTATAAGAAGCGGATTCCCGTTTCTGGTATATTCTTCGCAAAGCCATTTGAACTCCGGTTGGTAGATATCCGGTGAAAGAGCATCAATATCCGGAGCGCCGGCACGCCATACATCAAGTACATTTGGTACGGGACCTCCGCTGGGCCATGTGTGTGGTTGTCCGTTCGGATCAGGCAACCATGCGTTGACGAATACCGGAATAGGATATTCTTTTTTTCCTGCTTCTGCAACAGCCTGTACATATTTTGCGTAATGCCATGCAGAGAATATCTCGTCGGCCTCCCAAAATCCTCCAAACACTTCCGGCCAAGTTCCGTTTGTCCTGAAATTGCCTTTCTCCCACCTGCGTAAAATTTCAGGATGCAGGTTTTCCCGGTTTTTCGTCAGATAATCCATGAGTTCCTTGGGTACTGACGAATTATACGCTTTAGTGGCTGTTTCCGACATATCGCGGGGCTGAGATTTTATGCCTACTTCATTTTCTATCTGTACCATGATTACCGTTTGCTCATTGCTATCCACTTCTTTTATATGTTTCATCAGCGTGGCAAAAGCTTTTGCATCAGCATCGCGTGTAATATTACTCATAGGTGTAAGTACATCTTTCGATTTTCCATTGGAGTCCTTGCTAAGCGGAAAGCGCTTTGTGTTTTTCTTCACCCATTCCGGCGCGTAACCGGATAATCCGTTCTTCCAACTGGCAAACCAAAGGAAAACGATTTTTATATCGTTTTCTCGTGCCTGCTGAATAAGTCCGTCAACCAACGAGTAATCAAATTTTCCTTCTACCGGCTCGAATTGTTCCCACGTAACAGCCATCAATACCGTATTTACATGAAAATTCCGGAGTTTAGGCCAAACCGTCTGCATGTATTCAAGCGTGGAGGAGCTGGAATTGTGAATTTCACCGGCAAGCATGATAAAAGGCTTGCCATTGACAATCAACTGGGTAGCATTCCCTTTCTTTTCCAGATGGGGAATATCGGTCGCACCGGCTATTTGCACGAAAAGCGACAATAACAATATGAAAATTAATCGAATCATTTTTAATTAGTTTTAAGATAATTATAAAATTTAAGCCTATTTCGGTATCATGCGTACGCCATCCATTCTTGTAGTAACACTACCGTTTTTAGAGTTATATATTCGTATCCAGTTAATCTTACTTAAATTAGGATTGCTTGTTTTATTTGCCCTGCTAAATGACTTTGAGACAAGGTTCCAACCATTGACAAGCTTACCCATCGACCACGAATATACATCTTTATCGGCTTGGCCGCTACTACCGATCTCAATCCTACTTTCGGAGCTTAATTTAGTAATATCAGATACATAATACCAAAATTGAATTTTTCCGGTTGCCGATGATGCACTTGGGATTAAAAATGAAGAAGAAAATGCTTTCTTGAATTCTTCCGCACCACTTCCGACCGATTGCAAGCACCCTGTTCCTTGTTTTCTATCATCGGTACAGATTGAGATTGTATTTTCCGACATCCAGTCGGTTTTGTCATCACAAGCATCCAAATAATCCAGTCCGGGGTAAGTCGGACGTGTTTCCGTCAGAGCGATTTCTCTCTTCAACATCCGGGTGCCATCGCCTGTCAGCCTCAGGTAATAGTCGGACGTGCAATCAGCGCCGTCGTAGTCAAGGCTTCTATAAGTAGTATTGGCAGGAACCCAATCTTGAGTCGGAGCCGTTTTGGCAATCTGATTTCCTTCATTGTATTCGTCGTACATGGATATATAGATACCTTGGCAGCCCACCCTTACGGCATTATAGAACATTCGCCACATGAGATCGCCATGCACTCTTTGGGTCATGCCTCCCGGTAAAACACAAGGTTGGTAAGCTACACCGTATAAATCACACTCGGCTTGGTCGCCAACCATATAATTAGTATAAACACTGTTTGCATCCCCCATACTGCTAACTGCTCCGACTAACCAGGGGGAAATCATATCGAAGGCATGATAAACATCTGCGAAACCGGGTCTTGAGCCGCCTGATCCCGAGCGCCATTCACGCGGCACCCCTCCAATGACATAGCAACCTTGTTCTTTAAACCAATTGACTACATCCAGACATTCTTTCGCGCCCCAAGGGTGATTGGAATCGTTATAACCAAATCCCCAGATAGCTACTACCGGCTTGCCTCCTTGCCTTGCATATTCAGGAGAATTTGTATAAACTTGCATCTTATTCGTCCAATCGGTTTTCATTTGCGTTTGCATATTCTTCCAATTTGAGCCGTCGTACATGATGTAAAACTTTACGCCATAGGTTTCAGCGGCAATCTTTACCCTTTCCGTAATCCAATCCCGAAGAGGGCCTTCTGCACCTACCGGATTGAAACGTTGTAAAGCGGCGCCGTCAATTCCGAATTCTTTCATCCACCGGAAATGGACGTTCACCGATTGCTGGTCAACACAAGAATACAGTGCGGCGGATAATCCGTTGTTGAGATTGTCGTAACCGCTTTGATAGGTTTTTGTGTAATCTCTGACATCCGGCCAAGCATAAAGACATTTGGTAGCATTTGAAGGGAGTCTGCCCCAATCATTACTCCAATGCCACCACCAATTCGTACCGCCCGGCTGTCCGTCGCCGGCGCAAGCAAACCAACCTTGATAACCGACGATTACTTTACCAACTACATCGCTTCCCGGCGTTGGTTCCGGTTCCGGTTCGGTTTCCGAGTCTATTACTATCGGATTATCCGGTTCATCAATAGAATCATTGTTGGAACAGCTTACAATCATTAAAGCTGCTATCATTAATAGTATATTATTAATTGCTTTCATTTGTGTTCATGTTAATTCTATCTTTTGTAAAATTAATTTATTTATTTGGATTTTATGCGAGGGTCAATATTTATTGTCTTACTATTTTCGGGGAAATCGGCAAAAGGTCCGGCTTTCCGATTTTTGCCGGCCGGATTATGCAGAAAATCGCTCTTAAAGTGAGCGCCGGTTACCACATTCGGAACATCGCCTTCCGATGACCAAGTCAAAGTCAAGTCATCCAAATTAACCCGGATATTCACATCTACATAATCTCCGTTTTTATCAAATCCAAAGTATCGTTTCCATGCTTTTACATCCGGCTCAATTCTTTCGGGATTAAATATCCGGTTTCGAAAAGATCCTGCGCCAAAACCGCCTGCACTCGTTCTTCCGTATAGATTGCCATCAGCAAAGTTATCTTTATGAGAAAAGTCAATCGCCCTTGCACAGCGATAAAAGAGATTGTTTTCGACGTGATTCCACCGGGTAATTCCTCCGCATCCGGCTGCAATCCGTCCTTCCGAAGTTCGTGTCTTGATGGCTGCATTATCACACATTCCGATAAGGTTATGCGCAAAAACGCCTTCGTCGCTTCCATCAACAAGAATACCATTGCCGCCGCCGTCCTCAATATTTCGCGGCTCTGCACTTGTAATATTCCATATAATGTTATGGTCTATCATATCTACAAAATGGGAAGCCTCAAGATAGATACCGCCACGCTTTGTTTGTTTGACATTGACAATCAGATTGTTTGTCAGACGGGAATTATTACAATCGGCATCCAACCAAATACCCGATGCGTAAATAATATCACGAATCAAACAATTGGCCACCACATTATTGTTGGCAAAATGTATTTTGATACCTGCGCTTTCCCAAGACTGTTCTACGTTCTGCCATCCGATATTTTCGACGAGGCATGATTCGATGAGACTATTGACTGCCGACACTCCGGCAATACCGCAAATACCGGCATCCGCAACGTGTGTACGACGGACGATGGTATGTCCCACAGGGATAGGGCTGTCTGAGTTCCAACTTTCCCTACCTATATCAAGCCCCACAGAATTGGCATGCCGGATAACACAATCTTCGATGATCCAATGATTTCCGCGATTGGTGGAAACAAGTCCTCTTTGAGGAACAGGAAATCCGCTGGCTCCGTGTTCAAAAATAATTCCCTTAATTCTTATATAACCAAGATACTGAAGTTTAGGAGCAAATACCCGCTCGCTGATAACAAATTCGACATCCTGTTCCGCCGGATTCACATCGCCGCTTAGTCGTAAGTGAATAGTCAGTCCGTTATGTTCTACCCAAAAAGCATCTTCGTTCGACACCAAATCGGCATACATTTCCACCTGTTTCATTTTGCGACCATCTACAAAAATCATCCCCCTCCTTAAATAGTAAGGCTTGAGTTGTTCCTGCTTTCCACCCCAAGGAAAACTCCCTTTATCAATCATTATATTTGACATGCCGAATGGATTATAACCCTTAAAATCAATCCCTTCCAAATCATACTGAAAAATAGCCGGTTGATTTCCGGAGTTTATACCTCTGATTCTGAATCCTGTGGATTTTTGCCAGTTACCTTTGTCGGCAAGTACCGAGCCTTTAACAATTACCTTGGCTCCGGGAGCGGCTTCATAACTGATAAGTTTATCGGCTCCGGCTCCTCCGCGTTGCGGTCTAACCTGTTCACGGTAAACCCCCGACTGAATAATGACCCGTTCGCCGGGTTGAAGCGCTTCGGCCGCCTTACTGATAGTCAGGAAAGGACGCTCTTGTGTTCCCTCGTTGCTGTCGGAAGCACTGGGATTACCGTTATCAACATAATAGGTTTTTGAATATTTAACAGGAACTTCCCAATTTACATATTCCGTTCCATCCGGCAGTAAATAGCCGGACGGAATCTGGGCATAAGTGTGTAGTGACAACATCATCAGCATAATGCCGAAAGACATTCTAACACATTGATTGTCAATTCTGAAATTTATCATAAATGAATTTTTAAAAATTGCATGAATTTGTTTTTGAATTTACGGAACCGTGACCTTAACAATCGGCGAATAGTTGTATCTATTACTGCCTACGGTTACATTTGCGCCGATACGTACATAATAGGTATATCCGGATTTAACGGGGAGCGGCCCTATGGTATATACATTACTTATATCGCTATTACCTACTTCGCTTGACCAACTTTTGTTTATCTGAATCCTCCGGTCGTTATATTGAGGGATATTAATGTAGTTGGAATTTCCGCAAAAAGTATTAAGACTCAGGAACGGTTTTATCTCGCGCAGATTCGGTAAATCGACTCTAACCGGCGCTTTCAGCCGGCAGGTAAGCGTCAACTCCGTTCCGTTCAATACATGCTCAAAATCCACAATTTGCAGATATGGGATAACTTCAAAATTTTGTTGTGTTTCCTTTTTTAATACAATGTTTTTAAGCGTATCGGCAATCGGCCAGAAAGGCCCATCGTAAGGAAGCATATCGTAAGTACCGGCAAATAGTTTGGAATTATTATAAGTACCGTCTTGTTTAACCGGCAAGGATTGATATTGAGGTGTATTTTCCGTGAAACTGGTTTCCCATATACGAATAGACCAGTCATTTTGAGATGTTAATAAATTCTCTCCTGTAAAAGAATCTATTACTTGTCCATAGAAACGTGCGTTAGGCGCCTCCCAATTATCAATTTCCATACATGAAGCCAAGCACAAAAAAGCTGCTCCAAACATAACATATACTATTTTTTTCATATTTTAAACACTTTATTTATTAATAGACTAACGTAATGGATTCTGAGGCAGAAGATTATTATTTTTATTGATTTCTCCCTGAGGAATGCCTTCATAATAAGAATTTTTGCCGGCAGTCCAAGTCCGGTTATTTTTTTCATGTTCATTCAGATAGATATATTTGTCTTCATCCATCACGTAATAAGCAAATAAACACCGGGGAATCCATTTATCCAAAACCCGGTCAGCGACTCTCCAACGGCGGAGGTCCCACCAACGATGGTTTTCAAATGCTAATTCGCGATACCGTTCATCGCGGATAAATTGCAAATTACCATCAATCGCATAGCCGTATTTTTCACTCAGGTCTGTCGGATTATCAGCCGGACGGGTGACGATACAACCGGCGCGTTCGCGAATTTTTTGAATATAATCAAAAGCTTCTTCTTTGTTACCCAATTCATAACAAACTTCAGCCATATTCAGATAAATCTCACCTAAACGGAATACGACCCAATGCTGGTCTTGGTTGCTATGCCAGGCTTGATTTCTCGGCAGAGCAGGGTCGATATACTTGCGAACAAAAGCGCCGGTAAGACAGTTGTTTTCTCCACCACCGGTACTTCCTGCATTATCGCAACCATGATCGCCGGCAATTTGAACGCTATTGTACATTTGCTTTCTTGAGGAACTTAATTTTCGATTTGAAGTCGCATTAATGGCAGCGTCATTATCACCATTTTTTGCATCTGTTGCAAGACCGGGGAAAGTCAGATAGATTCCACGTTGAATACTGTATTTTTTTTCACGAAGTTCATCTCCATCGAAATACATGCTTGCCCGCAAACGGGGTTCCATTCCGTTTTTAATATCCGAACGTGCATCAAAACGAACCGGTTTTCCATCCGCACCAACAATGTCGGGAAAATCGTACAGCAACATCAAGTCCATCGACGGATAAGATACTGCGCCCGGATTGGCTACCATATCCGTAGCCGGACACATCAGCGCATCGTAACTGTGACGCAAGTAGGTTTCCTGCGGAGATGTTTTATCATAGCATTTGATGAAAATATTTTCCGGAGAAGCAGCATCCAAAAATACATTGACAAAATTGGTGATTTTATCCGGGTAATTCTTGGTATATAACTGATATTTGGTGGAATTTTCGATAAATTTCCCTGCATCATAAGCATACTGGAAAAATTCATTG
>BNYG01000012.1 GCA_026000155.1 Bacteroidia bacterium
TTTTGATACGGTCGAAAATAGAGTTTCTACCGATGGACGTTCCTTTTTTTTCCTTCCCATAATTTTCTTTATTTAGATTCTGTACAAATTTACCATTTTTCATAGCACCTGAAAAAAATAATTAACCAAAGCGTAGTTTTATTGAGAAAATTTGCGTACCTTTGCATCGTTAAACTATAGTCCGAAAAATGCTGTCACTTCTTAAGTGCCAGTTTTTTTTTGCCAAATTGTCAATAAAATGCTCATTTCCGCCATTTTAAGTTTTAAATATTTTAAGCGAACAGGATACAGCTTTGTTGAAACCAAAACTTTTGAAATGTAAAATTTCAACGACTTTGTCATCAGTTGATGATATTATTGTTATTTTCTTATTCTTTAAAAACCCTCATTACAACAAACCTGTATCCTGTTTTACCTTTCTCTTGTGGTATGCTTTTACGCTGAATTCAATATTTTAGCAGCAAATTGGCAAAACTTTACTGTCACTTAAGAAGTGACTTGACATTTAAATTATTAAGCATAAATAATATGTTATTTTTCGTTTAACATATTATAACACAAAAGAATACAGTAATCGGAAGAGGCGGGAGCGTTTCGTTTTTTTTACTTATAAAATCATTTTCATTCTTTTTTTTCTAAAGAAATGGGATGATTTCCTGCCTTTTTCCGGTTTTGTTTCCGTGCGAATTAACGGCTCTTCGGAGCATAAATATATATTAATTTAAAAAAATGAAAATGAAAAAAATGATGTTTTTAATGCTGATGCTCATTACTTTGGGTACGGCAAGTATGAATGCACAGGTAAAAATAGGCGGCAACGATTCTCCGGCAAAGGGAGCCTTGCTCGACCTGAACGGCGATTACAAGGGTGGATTACTGCTGCCCAATGTAGCCATCACGAACCTGGGAGTCATCCCTGCAGGATTTACCGAAAGGGGCGGAGCGGATACGGCGGAAGACCTGACCGGCATGATCGTCTGGAGTACGGACGACGTTAATACCGGACTTTACATGTGGGACGGCAACAACTGGCAGTCACTGATGGGCCAGGGGGGAGTCGCACCCTGTACGGGTCCTGCGACTGCGCCAATGGCGGTCACTATACCGGCCGGTCCCTTTGCCAACGATGAAGTCTTTGAGGTTTCCTGTACGGCTACCGAAGACGGTACAACGTTTTTTATCTGGACGGCGCCAGCCGGATTGTCTATTACCGGCGGACAGGGTACTAAAACCATCCGTGTTGCGGGTCCGGCCAATACGTACGATAAAGACGAATTTACGGTTTTTGCGGTGAATCCCTGCGGCGCAAGCGCTACGGCTGACGGCGGCAACGGACAGATTGTTGTAAAGGACGCTTTGAGTACAACTCCTCCGCCCAATACGACCATCGAAATTCCGTCGGGAGGCGATACCGAACTGGACGCGGGTACCGTATCGGGAGGCAACTGTGGAAGCTACAGTTACCAATGGCAGGTCTTCAACAGTCCGAACTGGCAAAACATTACGGGAGCAACTGGGGCTAAGTACCAGACGCCTGCCTTGACAGCGGAAGCCCAGTATCGCAGGATTGCTACCTGCGGCAGTGAAACGGTACTTTCTGCAACGATTACGGTGACTATCAAACAGGTTACAGAGCCGACCAGTGTAACTGCAAGCAGTACTGCTGTTTGCAGCGGAGACCCGACGACACTTAGCTATACGGGAGGCAGCGGGGCTACGTTTGTGTGGTACAGCGGGAGCTGTGGAGGAACACAGGCTGGAACAGGAAACAACCTGCAAGTTTCGCCGACTGCTACGACGGTCTATTATGGCAGGTGGGAAAGCGGTAGCTCTTATTCGGACTGCAAGCCGGTGACTGTAACGGTTAACACGGTACCGGCTAACCCGGGGGACATCACGCTAAGCCCGACTTCCATAACCGTGGGGCAAACCACAACTGCCACGGTTGATGCTGTAGCGGGTGCGACTAGTTATGTTTGGACGCTGCCGGATGGGTTGTCGGCGGCAAGTTTGGAAACGACTGACCCGACACTTGTAATAACTGGAGGTACGGCAGGCACTTATGCGGCGGGATCAATCACGGTTCAGGGTAGGAATGACTGTGGCCTTAGTGCTTTTGTAGGCGTTAATGACGAAAGCCTTACGGTCAATGCCCCGTCTTACACCAAGTTTAATACGTCGAAATCTTGCACACGGACTACAAAATCTGCTTGCGTTTGTGATCCCGGCTGGACAAGGAGCAACTACGGGGACGCGACAAATGCCATGCGGGATTTGGCAAAGTCGTACTTTACGACAGCTACATACTGGTTTGTGAATGATATATATAATAACGGCGAAATTGCCCACTACTCGGGTAGCACCTGGACCGTTGACACCGTGACCTACGGTAATCTCTATGGCTGCTTCCAATGACTCGCATGACGCGCCTAGCCTGTTTTGAATAATAATAACTCAGTAACCGGACGTGAATGACGCATCCGGTTACTGAGTTGTGTTTTAAAAGTACAGGGTGCAGTTTTTCAAGCAGACGCAAGGCTCACATCATGCCCTCGTTGGGCGTGTCAATAATGTGTTATCTTTCTGTTATTTTTTCATTTTTCAATGGAAAATGCTAACTTTGCAAATGTCATTCTAAAACAAAATAAACATGGAAGCAACAAAAACAAAAACTTCAATTTATTTACAATAAAAAATATGAAGTCATTATTTTATCTCCCCTTTTGGTTTTCCAAAGCAAAATTCTCAGGTTCAAAAAGGCCTTTGCAAACCGTTTTGTTTATTTCCGATAAATGCAACCTGACTTGCAAGCATTGTACGGTGTATCAATTGAAAAATCCGCATATTAAAACCTACGAACAGGTAAAGGAAGAATTGGAATATTCGTATCATTTAGGCTCCCGCTTTGTCGATTTTGAAGGAGGCGAACCGACTTTATGGCACGATGGTGATAAAGATTTAAACAGCTTGATTCGTTTGGCCAAAGCCATCGGATTTTATTCGACTACGATAACGACCAATGCCCAAATGCCGTTTACCAATTCCGAAGCCGATTCGATTTGGGTGAGTTTGGACGGATTGGGCGATTTTCATGATGAAATCCGCGGGAAAGGCGCTTTTGAACGCTTGGTGAAAAATATTGCGGCAGCCAATCATCCGGAATTAAGTGTGAACATGGTGATTAATTCCCAAAATTATACTTCAGTAGAAGAAACGATTGAATTTGCGAAAACCAATCCGCATATCCAGTCCATTTCGTTGAATTTCCATACGCCTTACGAAGGCACGGAAGACTTGTTCCTCGATTGGGACAAGCGTTCGGAAGTGATTGATTTGATTATTCAAAAGAAAAAAGCCGGTTACCCCATCATGAATTCGGTTTCCGGATTGAAACTGATGAAACACAACCAATTCAAAAAGCAATGCTGGGTATCCAATTTTATCCTTTCCGATGGCACACGCTTAGCAGAATGTCCCGGAAGCACAGCCGGCGTATGCGACCAATGCGGTTTTTCCATGGCAGGCGAAATGCACTCGGTTTTCAATCTGAAACCGGATACGATACTGGCAGGGATGAAATTAAGGATGTAAGCAGGATTAAATCCAATCTTTCCGTTTCAGGTACCACCAAACAAACGCTCCGATTCCAGCCATTAAAACCCAGGCAAACAGATAGCCGTAGCGCCAATCCAATTCCGGCATAAATTTGAAGTTCATGCCCCATACGCCTACCAGAAAGGTCAGGGGGATGAAAATCGTGGCCACCAAGGTCAATTGCTTCATCACCACATTCATCTTAACATCATTATTACTGAGGTATAAATCGACCAACGAAGACAAGATTTCACGGCACGATTCCAAATTTTGAAGAATATACAACAATTGGTCGTAAATATCTTTGAAATAAGGCACTTCCTGCTGATGGATTAATCCGGGATCTACCCGTAATAGTTTGGAAAACTGTTCTTTAAATGGGAAAAGCAATTTGCGGAGATGAATCATTTCCCGCCGTTTTTCCTGGATTTCGGTAATCAAATCACTGTGAATTTGCTTGATATCCAATAATTGGTCTTCCAAATCTTCCAGGTTATCTTCCAACAGTACCACTTCATCACCGTAATACGTCACTACTTCATTGAGAATGGATGCCATCAGGAAATCGGATTTCCGGTTATTAAACTTTAAATACTTGTCGTTTTTGATTTCGCCGCAAATACTTTCAAACAAAGGATGTTCGCTTTCCTGAATACTTACCAAGTAATTTTTACCGGTAATCAGCGCAACCTGTTCAGTAATCTTCTGTTCGCCTGCCGTATAAGTCACCGGCATCACGATAAAAATATTTTTTTCATATTCCTCGATGGACATGATGTGCTGAGTCGTTAAAATGTCCCGTGCATCCAGTTCATTCAAACCGAAACTTTTTATCAAATCAATAATCAAACCGGCGTTCGTCATTCCGGAAACACGTATCCAAGTTACATAATTTTCATTGATAAGCGATTGAATTTCAGTAATTTCAATCGTTTCTTTTTCTAAAAAATCATGTTGCGAATAATTCAGCACTCGAATATGGGTCTTCGTCTGAAACTGACCGGTATAAACCGGCAATTCGTTCCAATGTCTGTTTTTTCTTCTGTGATGACTCATAAATTTTTATTTTTGATGTTATATTTCTTTCTTTGTATCGTCATTAAGATGTATATGCAATTAGAACACTTTAAATTAAATATAGTTTCTCTGAGGCCAAAACTCTTCCTTACTGCCTTCCGGCTGATGCAGAATGAAGAGGATGCCGAAGATGTGGTGCAAGAAACGCTGCTTCGCTTGTGGAACATCCGTGAACAGTTGGACACGGTGCTCAATCCCGGAGCATTCGCCATGCAGATGACAAAAAACAATTGCATCGACCGTTTAAGAACCCAAAAAGAACAGACAAATATAGATGATTTTCAGTTAGGAACAAACGATGAAACGCCTTATTTACATACGGAAAGACAGGATACGGTGGCGATCGTCCAACAAATCATCGAACATTTGCCGGAATTGCAGAAAATCATTATCCGGATGCGGGATATAGAAGGATACGAATTGCCCGAAATTGCGGAAATAACGGAAACGCAGGTCAGCGCGGTAACAATGAATCTTTCACGGGCAAGAAAAAAAGTAAGGGAACAACTTTTAAAAATTATGAGTTATGAAACAAGATAATATAGATATTGAAAAATTGCTGAACAAGTATTTTGAAGGATTGACTTCTTTGCAGGAAGAGGAATCTTTGCGGAAGTATTTTCAAGGAGATGAGATTCCGGATGAATTTCAACTGTATCAACCGATGTTTCAGTATTTCACCTCTTGTCAAGAGACAATGACTACGGCTAATCAGGGGATTGCGGGTCAAGCCCGCAATGACAGAAAGATGGCCCGCAATGACAGAAGAGGATACAGAAGAATTTATTGGTGGATAAGTATTGCGGCGGCAGCCTGTTTCATTTTATTTTTTGGACTTAAATTTACTTTTAATTCTTCAACTGATTTGTTAGCAAGCTCTCTGATGTACATTGACGGTAAAAAATATACGGATATCGAACGGATTCAACTGGAAGCTATTAAGGCCTTAGATAACTTTTCGGAAGATAACGACGATGCCTATTCCTCTCAGGTGGAAGCCTTAGATCTCTTTTTTAATAACAATTAAAATGAACAGTATGAATACAGTAAAAAAACTCCTCTTCTTCATCGGTTTTCTGCTGGCTTTCCTCACGGCAAGCGCCCAGAAAGACCTGAATATTGAAACGACATTTAAGACTTACGGCAAACAGGAAGGTTCCGTATTGATTGAGTTGGCAAAAGACGTATTAGGTAACCATACAAAAATCAACCGGTACAAAAGTTTGATTGTTCCGTCTGATTCGGCTACGCTCAAAACAACGGAAGAAGCGATTCGCAAGGACGTGAAAGACGGAAAATTGCTGATGGAATCCCGGAAAAACGGTGAAATAGAAGCAGCCTCTTATTGCTTGAAAAAGAAAGACAAAGCATTGGATTACGAATATATTTTGCTTTCCAATACATCTAAAAAAATCACATTAATTTATGTGAAAGGGAATTTTCCGCCCGAAGAATTAGAAAAAGAATTAAGTAAATTGAAAAATCTTTTTATTAAAGTCAATAACAAACGAATAAAAATATAACAATCATGAAAAAGAATCTACTATTCATTGCCTGTGTACTCTTATTTTCCGTACCCGTTTTTTCTCAAGAAGAAGTGGTAGTCATTGAAGAAGAAATCATTGTACCGGAAGAAGAAATCGCACAAAGTTCAGTCATTTTCGACGGCTCGCCCTACAATTTTATTTTCTCGTGGAAAAAGAAAGCGACCGAATCGCATTGGACCGGTTTGGGATTCGCCTTCTCCAATTTAAAAGGATTGGAAGGCGCGGATTTGAAGATGAGTAAATCGTATTCGGTCATCCTGAACATCGGCGACTATATTGTCCCCTTCAATCAAAATTGGTTGTTTTTTACCGGTGTCGGAATGGATTTTACCCGCTACCATTTCAAAGGGAATACCGGATTACAGGAAGTTGACAACATTGCTCAGTTTGTTCCCTCCGAAGAAGGCGTTAACTATAAGTCCAGCAAATTATTGGCTTATTATGTTACGATTCCTTTGATGTTGGAGTATCAAACCAAATTTGGAAATAACAAGGTATTTTTCGTGAATGGCGGGATTGAAGGAATGATTAAATACTATTCCAAATCGCAAGTCGATATTCGGCGGGAAGAAGGCACCAAAAAAGTAGAATTGGGCCGGGATTTGAATATTCTCCCCATCAATGCCCGTTTGGTATTGCGCGCCGGCTTTGAAGATTTCAGCCTTTTCGGCTATTATCAACCTTACTCAATGTTCAAAGACGGTAAAGGTCCGGATGTAAATCCCTACGGAATCGGGGTAATGCTTAATTTTTAAGCTTTTTCCAATAATTCCAGCCAACGCATGGATTTTTCGTCCAATATTTCGATGACTTGACTGATCCGCTGTGATTTTTGCAATAATTCGTCGTTAGATAAATTTCCGGTAGATAATTCCTGCTCTAATTGCGCCTGTTCGGCTTCAAGAGCGGGAATTTCTTTATCCAAAGTTTCCAATTCCCGTTTTTCGTTGAACGACAGTTTGGTTTTATTGTAGGGGCGAATCACATTCGCCCTATTTGCATTTGTCCCATTTGCATTTGCCTTACTATTTTTTTCGTCAGATGGGCGAACGTCATTAGGGCGAATGTGATTCGCCCCTACGGTTTCCCTATATTGCGTATAATTGCCCGGAAAATCCTGGATTTCGCCTTGTCCTTTGAAAACCAATAAATGATCCACCACTTTATCCATAAAATAGCGGTCGTGTGAAACGACAATTACGCAGCCTTTGAATCCGGCCAGGTATTCTTCCAAAATATTCAAGGTAATGATATCCAAATCGTTGGTGGGTTCGTCCAATACCAGAAAATTGGGGTTTTTAATCAATACCGTGCAGAGATACAAACGGCGCTTTTCTCCTCCACTCAGTTTATGGACATAATCGTGCTGTTTGTCGGGCGTAAAAAGAAAGTGTTGCAAAAACTGGGAAGCGGTCAGTTTTTTTCCTCCGCCCAAATCAATCACTTCGGCAATATCTCGAACGACATCAATCACTTTCATTTTCTCATCAAACTGCAAACCGCTCTGGCTATAGTAACCGAAAGTAACGGTTTCACCGATATCAAAACCGCCTTTGTCCGGCAGTTCTTCACCGACCAGCATCTTGATAAACGTAGATTTTCCAGTACCGTTATTGCCGATAATCCCCAGTTTTTCGTAACGGGCAAAGGTATAATTGAAATCTTCAACGATTTTTATGTCACCGAAACTTTTGGATACGTGTTGCGCTTCAAAGATTTTATTCCCTATATAAGAAGCCTTTACATCCAATTTAACATTCCCTTGGGTTCTTTCCTGCTGTACTTTTTTCTCCAAATCATAGAACGAATCAATCCGGGATTTGGCTTTCGTGGCTCGCGCTTGCGGCTGGCGGCGCATCCACTCCAATTCCTTACGGAACAGATTATTGGCTCGTTCAAGCTCCGTATTTTGCGTTTCTATCCGTTCCTGTCGTTTTTCGAGGTAATAATTATAATTTCCTTTGTATGGATACAGTTGTTTGTTGTCGATTTCAATGATTTCGTTACAAACGCGATCCAGAAAATAGCGGTCGTGCGTGACCATTAAAAGGGTCATCTTACTGCGGGAAAGAAATTCCTCCAACCATTCGGTCATCTCCAAATCCAGGTGATTGGTCGGTTCGTCCAAGATCAACAAATCCGGTTCGGTAATCAAAACGCTTGCCAGCGCCACCCGTTTGAGTTGTCCACCCGATAATTCCCCAATTTTTTGATGGAGATCAGTAATCTTGAAGCGAGTCAGAATCTGTTTGGCAAGTAACTCATTCTCTAACGTGTTGTTGCAAGCTTCCAAAACAGTTAAATGAGCAGGATATTCCGGATTCTGATCTAAATAACCCACTCGTAAATCTTTCCGGAAAACGATTTCGCCGGAATCATAATCTTCTTTTCCGGTCAGGATATTGAGGAGCGTTGTTTTGCCCGTCCCGTTTTTAGCGATCAACCCAATCCGTTGTCCTTCGGCAATACCGAAAGAAAGGTCTGCGAAAAGGAGCAAATCGCCAAACGATTTGGTTAGATGATCTACTTGCAAATAAGATGCCATATATTTTTAATTAAAAGAATAAAGGTAAGAAATAAAATAAGGCGCACAATTTTTTTTGAAATATTTTGGCATAATTAATAATTTAGCAGAGCCAATCGCAGAGCGATTACATTATTGTAGCTAATGAATCACCACAATCCCACCCCACCAACCGCGGAGCGGTTACATTATTGTAGATTATTGTAGATTATATTATTGTATAATTTTGTTTTTAATGAATTTTGTTTTATTTTTGTATCACAAAATTTTAATAATCATTTAATTTATATCATTATGCCGAAACCGAATGTTTATACACAAATTTACATCCAATTGGTTTTTTCTCCTAAACATCGCAATGCATTGTTGCACGAAAAAATTCGCCCTGCTGTGTTCTCTTACATTTCAGGAATTGTTGATGAAATGTCTCATAAATCCATTGCCGTTAATGGAATGTCTGATCATGTTCATATTTTATTGGGATTAAATCCAAAGATTTCAATTTCCGATACCGTTCGGGACATCAAACGTTCATCGTCCTTGTTTATTAATTCTAATCATTTCTGCCGTTATAGATTTGAATGGCAAGAAGGTTATGGTGGATTTTCATACGGAAGATCCAATTTGGATAAAATTTATAAATATGTATTGAATCAGGAAAAACATCATCAAAAAATGGAGTTCAAAACAGAATATCTGGGATTATTGGACAAATTTGAGATTCCGTACGAGGATCAATATTTATTTCAATTTTTCGATCCACAATAATGCAACCGCCCCGCGGTTGATGGGTGGTATGGTGTATTCTGTCTACAATAATGCAACGTCTCCGACGTTGAGGGTGGGGGTATTGTGATTCATTGGCTACTATAATGTAATCGCTCCGCGATTGGGTGCACCAAGAATAGCTAAAGTTATTCAAAAATCAAACTCAAAGTCGAAATCATCGACCGAATCAGATATCGCAAAATTATCCAAATCGCGCCGATCCTTTTTGGTAGGACGACCGGTGCCGCGGACACGGTCCACAAAACCGCTGATTTTTTGCAATTCGAGCAATTCGTACTGTTCGGGAGGTGTGATATTTTCCAGATAATTGGAAACTAATTTAGCCCCTACCCTATTCACGGTTAAATCCAAGACTTTGAACGAATAGGTAACCGGTGGTTTGCGCACTTGAATAATATCGCCTGTTTTCACCATCCGGGACGGTTTGACTACGGCATCATTCACCGCTACACGATTTTTCTTACAAGCCTCGACCGCAATGGTTCGCGTCTTGAAAATCCGTGTCGCCCACATCCATTTATCTATCCTTACTTCGTTCATTTGTTGTTAAACTGTGTCATGGTAATCTCTACTCCCGCCAAACAGAAACTTTTAATCATTTCCTCTGCACGCTCGATTCTTTCCGGCAGAAGTTTCTTTTCTTCGTCCAAAAAAGAACTTAACACATAATCAATCTGTTGCCCCGGAAGAAAATTATTCCCGATACCGAAGCGCAAACGATTGTATTGATTAGTTCCCAAAATTTCCTGAATATGTTTCAAGCCATTGTGACCGGCATCGCTTCCTTTGGGTTTCAATCGCAAAACACCGAACGGCAATGCCAAATCATCTACCAATACCAAGAGATTTTCCAACGGAATATTCTCCTGTTGCATCCAATAACGAACGGCGTTTCCACTCAAATTCATGTAAGTAGAAGGTTTGAGCAGCACGAGTTGCTGGTTTTTCAACCGCATTTCCGCCACAGCGCCATATCGCTTGTCTGCAAAAACAACATTGGACGCCTTTGCGAAAGCGTCCAATATCCTGAATCCTATGTTGTGCCGGGTATCTTCGTACTCTCGCCCGATATTACCCAAGCCGGTAATCAAATACTTCATTTATCAAGCCTTAGCAGCAGCTCCACGAGCAGCACGAGTCAATTTAACCGCAGCTACTACGTTGTCTTTCGCATTTAATAATTCCAGATTGTCAAATTGTAAACTACCTACCTGAACAGTTTTACCCAAACCTAAGTTTTCGATATTGATGGTTAATTTTTCCGGGAAATTTTTGTATAAACCTCTCACTTTCAGTTTCCGCATTTCCAACGAAAGTTTACCACCGGCTTTTACCCCTTCTGCCAAACCTTCCAATTCAATCGGAATTTCTACCGTAACCGGTTTATCTTCAAATACCTGTAAGAAATCCACATGCAGCAATTCATCGGATACCGGATGATATTGTGCATCTTTCAGAATAGCGTTATACGCTTTGCCATCAATGCTTAATGCTACGATAAAAATTTCAGGTGTGTAAATCAATTTACGGATACCTTCTTTGGATACTGTAAAATGGGTTACATTTTCGCCGCCGTATAATACACTGGGTACCAACGATTCTTTACGATACGCTTTTGCAGCTTTTTTGCCGATGCTGTCTCTTTTAGAGCCTTCTAATTGAAATGTCTTCATTTTTTAATTGTTTGTGTTACTCAAAATTAAGATGCTTCCTAATCTCCCATCACACGGAATTTTTAAAAGCGGGGCAAAGATACGCATTTTTTTGATAATACAAAAATTAAAATTGCGTAAATGATTTGGAGGCGAATTCCATGACTTCCGGCAATTCCATCCGCCAATATGTCCAGGTATGGCCTCCGTCTTTGACACGGTATTCGTGGGGAATTTGCTTGTCGCGAAACAGCGTATGCAATTCATCATTGTCTTTGTAAAGAAAATCATCATCGCCTACACTTACATACCAACGCACTTGCTTTATCTTCGCCATTTCTTCAGGAGTTGCATTCGCTATGATACTTTCCACCGTATATTTTTGAGCATATTCCGACAGTTGTTTTTCGGAAGCCTTCTTGTTATTGAGTAACCAGGAAGACCCGGTAGAAGCGCTCAAAGGAGCAGCTACAGCAAACACTTCCGGATGATGCAAGGTGTAATAAACCGTTCCTCCGCCACCCATGGAAAGACCGGAAACCGCGCGGTATCTTCTGTCGCTACGCACCCGGTAGGTTTTTTCGATATGCGGAATCAGTTCCTGAAAGAAAAAATCTTCGTAATTAAAACTGCCGTCCGGTTGATTGAAGTAGCCTTTTACCTGGGTATTGGCATCGGGCATCACAATAATCATGGGAGCTGCTTTTCCTTCCGCAATAGCTTTATCGGCAATGTGTTGGACTTGTCCGAATTGCACCCAGCCGGTATGGTCGTCCCCGCTCCCGTGCAAAAGATACAAAACCGGATAACTCTGGTCGGTTTCATCGTAACCGGGAGGCAGATAAATAGCGTAATTCCTTTCCATTTTCAGAATATCACTTTTGATTTTCTTCGTTTCGGAAACCTGACTTCTTTGTGCAGAAGCGGCAAACACAATGTTTAGCAATAAAATAGCTGTTAACAATAGATTTTTCATGATGCAATTTATTTAATCGTAAATTTGATTTTTTCTTTGATATCGGCAGAAGAAGCGCCGATTTGAAACTCAAAATCGCCGGCTTCCACTATCCGTTTGTTTTCCAAATTAATAAACGATAAATCGTTCAATGTCAATTTGAATGTGACCGTCTTTGTTTCTCCTGACTTCAAATCCACTTTTTCAAAACGGCGCAGGCGTTTTACATCCGGAATTAAGGAAGCATACAAATCAGCAGAATAGATTTGCACCACTTCTTTGCCTTCCCGGTTGCCGGTATTGGTTACATCGACAGAAATAATTACTTCCTCTTTAGCATCCAACGGTAAGGTTGTTTTATTTATTTTCGGATTGGAATAAGCAAATGTGGTGTAACTCAAGCCATATCCAAACGGATATTCAAAATTGTAATCGCCTTCGTAATTATAGGCTACATCGTTATTTTCCTGTTCTTCAGCGTATTTATGATAATACGGAATCAACGAATTAGGAAAAGCCGGATAAGTGTAGGGCAGTTTGCCGGAGGGATTCACATCACCTGCTAAAATATCGGCTAAGGCATCTGCACCGTAAATTCCCGGCAAATAGGTTTGCACAATGGCATCGACCTGATTGGAGAATTTGGAAATCAGGCGGGGACGTCCTTCGCTTAACACCAGAATGACCTTTTTGCCTGATTTCAAAACTTCTTTCGCCAACTCCGTCTGTAAATCACTGAGATATAAGTCGTCCAAATCACCCGGTTTTTCGCAATACGAATTTTCGCCCAGACAAAGAATGACATAATCCGCATTTTTAGCGCCGGCAATCGCTTCGTCGAAACGGTCTTTGTATTCGTCGTAATATTTGCCTTTATTGTTATAACTAACTCCCGGAAAATAAGTTACGTTGGTTTTTCCGTATTTTTGTTGAATAGCGTCCAAGATCGTAAGGTATTGAGCGCCAAACTCGTCTATTTTTTCACCCTGCCAGGAAAAAGTCCAACCGCCATTCAACGCACGTTTGCTCACGGCATTCGGACCGGTTACAAACAGCTTAGTTCCTTTTTGCAAAGGCAAAACTTGATCTTTATTTTTCAATAAGGTAATTCCATCCACAGCAGCATCGTACGAAGCTTGTTGAAATTCTTTGGAATTGAATTTCGGATAATCTTTGGCATAAGTATTAGGCACGTCAAACAAATTTAAATCCAATTTTAATTGGATAATCCGCGTGACCGCATCGTCAATGCGCGACATGGGCACTTCGCCCTCATTGACCAATTCGGTCAATAAAGTGCAGAATTGTTTGTAATCATACGGAATCATCGACATATCAATGCCCGCGTTGATGCCTTTTTTAATGGCTTCCTTGATGTTAGGTACCAGATGGTCGCGATTATACAATTTATTAATATCTTCCCAGTCGGTCACAATCATGCCTTTGAATCCCATCTCTTCGCGAAGCAGTTTGGTCAGCAAATCGTAGCTGGCATGTACGGGTACATTGTTGATAATGGCTGAATTAATCATCACAGTATGCACTCCGGCATCTATGGCCGCCTGAAAAGCGGGTGTATGGTATTCCCGCAACACATTTTCCGGAATATAGGCAGGCGTACGGTCTTTCCCGCTGATGGGCGCGCCATAACCCAAAAAGTGCTTCATGCAGGCAGCGATTTTAGTCGCTTCTCCAATCGTATTGTTATCGCCTTCGATGCCTTTTACTAATTCGCGGGCAAAAACAGAACCGATATAAGGGTCTTCACCAAAGGCTTCATACTGACGGGAAAAACGCGGATCAAGTCCCAAGTCCAGCACCGGAGAAAACGTCCACGGAACGTTGCTTGCACGGGTTTCGTAGGCGGTAATTTCGCCCATTTTACGTGCATGAGCAGGATTCCAGGAAGCCGCCAGATTGATTTCTTGCGGAAACATGGTGGAACCGGCGGTATAAGTGGCACCATGTATCTGGTCTAATCCATAGATGACCGGAATTTTCAGGCGGTCTTCGTTGGCGGTTTTTTGTATTTGTACAACGACTTCATTCCACCATTCCGGTGTACGCGCGCGGGTATTCGGCGCATTGAGTACCGATCCAATATGATAGTCCACAATGGCTTCGCGAACCTTCGCCGGGTCAATTTGCAAGGTGCTCACCGGGGGCGTATCTCGTCCCTGAAGCAGTCCGTCAATGGCAATTTGCGACATTTGACCGACTTTTTCCGCCAATGTCATTTGCGACACAATTTCTTCCGCTCTTTTGTTTCGAGCTTGTACTCCGGTAACAAAAATTACCGCTATTGCTGCAATCCATAATCCTTTTTTCATATTTTGCAAAGATACACTTTTTATTTTTTATTTACTCTAATAACCAATGAATGAAAACGATTAATGATAATAAAATTATTATTTTTCATACATTGAATTATTTTACGTTTAATTTATCTTTAAAAAATTGCATGACAATGCCATAATGTTCAAAACCGGTATTATGTCCGTTTTGAGGATACGCCAACCATTGTTTTTCCGATTTCACTTGATTATAGACGGCAAAATTGGTGTGCGGTGGACAAACATCGTCTTGTACGCCAATGCCCATGAGAACAGGGCTGGTAATCCATTGCGCCAAGTTCTTGACATCGAAGTAAGAAAGCAGATTGTAAATACGTTCCCATTCACTTTGTGGAAGATTGTTGCCCGCGATATAACGTTCAAAATCCTCTCGCGGCCAATGAGTAATGGCAAAGTAGTCGCGATAATCGGATAAGAAAGGGATTTCAGGAGCGGCGGCTTTCACCCGTTGGTCGAGCGAGGCTGCCACGAACGACAATGCACCGCCCTGACTGCCGCCACGAACGCCGATTTTATCCCCGTCAATTTCCGGACGACTGCATACAAAATCCAACGCACGCACCACATCCAAGAAAGCGCCCCGATAGTAGTAGTCCTCTTTGCTATCCAAACCGTAAGTTATCCACGTACCAAAACGATTGCCCGGTTGATTGAGCGCTTGACCACGAATAGACAGCACGAAACGCGCAAAACCATCCCAATGTTGATTCGGAAAATACGGCTGAGAGCCATAGCCCATATATTCCACGATAACCGGATGTTTGCCTTCGCGTTTGGGTTGCGTATAATAGCCCTGAATAGGCTCATTGCCAAAGGAACACATTTTTACCAGATAAGTATTATAATCCAACTGGGATTGTTCGGGAATCAATGTCAATTCATATTGAGGAGCCACCATTGCTAATTCTTTTAAACTATTGTCCCAAAATGCCTTGAAATCGGCTTTGGCATCTATCGGCGAACTGATTTTTTCCGGCTCAACACCCACATTAAATTTTTTATCCATCAGGAGGGTATTATCGCTATAAAATTGCACATTGTAACGATAAAAACCGGGCGCAGGTTTGTCTAAACCAAAAGAATACTGCCGACTTTCATTGGCAGGCAAGGAAACAAGCAGAGAATCCGCTTTCAACGGCTTGTGGTCGTCTGTAAATAGTTTCACAACGAGTTTGCCGTTTGCCGCTGTACCGGTTACATTCGCCAAATTGACGGTAATATCAATGGGATTGGATTGCAAAAAAATGTAATCGGAATCCGCTATATCAACAGTTAATACGACCTGCCCCTGAGGTGTCGTTTGTGCTGTTGCTTGTATATTGAAAGCAAGCAAAAACAGTACAGGCAGTAGCGCCCAATAGATTATTTTTCTCATGTGTTATATGGATTTTAAAATTTTACTTCTTTACTGACGATTCACAAAAACGGATACAAAACTTAGGACAGGCAGTTGCACTTCCAAGCTGCCGTCGGACAAGAATTTATACGCACGGACTTCTTCCATACCTTGTTCTTGATTCGTTACATACACTTTTATGGCGGCTTTTCCTGCGAGTAATCCTTTGATAACGGCGCTTCGAGCCGCTCCATTATTCACGGCATGCACCACATATTCGCCCCGGGCAATATTGCCAAAGGCGGCAGTATTGACTTCCTTTTTACTGCTGCTCACAGGAAAGGCAAATGCTTCTTCGGGCGTACTCGCTAATTGTTTGAGGTTCCAATAACGCTGTGTCGGTTCTAATTTACCTTCCGAACCATAAACACCTCCACCCCAGAGGATAGAATAGTCGGAGGTGAGTTGCCATTGCAAAATGCTTTGCGGTTGGCAGATAGCAGCGATACGCATATAGAGATTAATTTCGTACAAGGCAAAAGTGGATTCTTTGAATATTTGCGGATACACCCAAGCGGCGGCATCGGTACTGCCTTCGCCTACTATCAGCGGTACATTCAATTCGCGTGAAGCCGCGGCCCATTTTTCCAAGGTTGCATCATCGCAGCCGCGCCACGAATGGAAAGAAACGGCGGCAATGTAGGGACGTGTTGCGGGGTCACGCATTGCAGGGAGAATAAATTCATACGTGGTGGCATCGGAATTGTCGCCTAAAAGCAGCTTGGTGCTTAGTCCTTCGCTCGCCATATAACTGCCCAAACCTTTGATAAACGCTGCATGTTCTTCGGGCGTATGCAATACATCAATACCTATGTCGGATTCATTGAAAGAGAAGGCTGTAGCTTCTACGCCATAGAGCTTTTTGAGCGCCAACAGATAATCCGTCAGTGACTTATAAATGTGCTGAGCTTTCTTCGGGTCTAAACGGAAAGCTTGTACACCCCCTCTGCGGGGATAGTCTTCGGGCTTGCCGTCAATCGACCAAGCAGGTGGAAACCAAGCGCTTACTATTACAGGCATACCAAGTTTTTTGAGCCGTTGCGCCATATTCATAGCCGCTTGCACTCGTTCATCTAATTTTCCGGCTAAAGCATCTTCCAGCGGCCGGCTGTTTTCTTCGGGTTGCCAAGATCTCCAGGGCATCTCCACCCGACCATAAGCTACTCGCAGGCTATCCAAGCAATAGTCAATCACTTGCGGGTCGGCAAACGGATTTTGCAGACGGAAGTTTCCCCCTAAACCTAAAAATTCACGTCCGGGCTGATTCGCAGAAACGTTGAGGATTGCCGTTTCTGTGTCTATGGCGCCCGAAGCGGTTATCTCAATAGATAGATGCGCTTTCTGTCCTTTTTTTATTTTGCCTTTGGCGATAGCGATGTCTTGTGAACCTTCTTTGGAGCCTGTTTTCAGGATTTGCCCCTTATTTTCTACCGGTTGTCGGATACGCAAATACACGCCGTCCAAATTCAGGGTAGTATCCGACTGCAGGTCAATCGTGACACGCGCCTTCCCTTTTGACAAGTCTGTGACTGCTTCCGTGAACCGGATACCGTCCATTTCGGTTGTCACTGTTTGGGTTTGTCCGTTGCGGATGTATTGCGGACGAAACTGCCGTTCTTTGCCTGTGGCATGGACAAAAGATTGATCTTTGCCGACTACACATATACTGGATTCAAAGTCTATGAGTTGTCCATCGATACGAATGCCGGTGAGATTGCCCCAAGCCATGACTTCCGTTTGGGCGGAAACTTTAGGTATAAAGAAGAACAAAGCAAACAGTAAATAAATTATTTTTTTCATGACGAAATCTTTAATTAGTTGTATCCATATTATAAATTAAATCCTGAAACGTTCACCACCGGTTTTTCTCCGCGAGTATCATGGTCATACAGTTTCATAGTGATTATTTTTTCTTCTCCGGGCATTAAGAAGATATAATTATCACTGAAAAATACCGGCAAAATGCGTTCGGCGCTTTTCTCTCCTTCTACTTTCAAACGTACCATCAAAGCCGGTATTTGCGTGTCATTCTTCAATGTTGTTGTCAAATGCCATTCTTTGCCGGATTTATTGGCTGTTGTTGTCGCCGTCAGTTTTGTTTTCGGTAATTGCAGCAATGATTGGTAGTTCCCTTCTTCTTTCCCTCTCCAATAGAAATTGTCGGAAAGCAATTTTCCGTTTTCCGTCAGAGTAAGTTTAATGAAATAGGTATCCGACAAACTTGCCGGCAACTCGAGTGGGAAACAAGCTACTGTAGCATCTTCCTTAATATCCAGCGTAGTTTCTTTTTCCCATTGCACCGATCCGTCCTGATTGACAAGTTGCGCTTTCGCAACGACTCCTTTATGATCAAGTGCATGATAATTAACCACTTCAATATCCTCCCTAACCGGATTATATTGGATATGGATGGGTTCGGAACCTTTTTTGGAACCAAAATAACCACCGGTCGGATCGAAATAATAATCGTAGGTTTGCCATACCATAGACGGCCATGCCGGATGACTCATCCACAACAACATGCCTCGGCGATGTTCGCTCCGTCCCTCAAAGATAGCCCGGTAACCGTCATAATTAATCCATTGCGCCCATTCGGCAAATTGTTTCGTATCGTGCGGTTTGCCAAAGGCTTTTTCGATGATGCCGTTGAACGAAGCCGCGCCTTGTGCACTGTTCAAAGTGTAGTCGTGCATTCCCCATTGGCTGTTGGGCGTTTCGGTGGTGTTTTGTATTGCCAAGGCTTCCGGACTGAAGGTTTGAGCCATGCTTTCGTAGTTCATCACATTCGGCATCCCTCGTTCACTGTGGAATTTATCGTGTCCGTAAGTCTGAAAATACTCTTTCGCAGGCAACGCGCGATAGGGACCTCCGCCACTGACCACTCCGCCGGCAGAATTGGAGATATAATGAATGCCCGGATGCAATTGTGGAATCACTTTGCGCAAATAATCATCAATGACCGCAGGCGGATTTCCTTCATTACGTCCCACATAAATACCGATAGACGGATGATTGCGTATTCGTTTGATATAATCCTGTGCATTATCGTTGAACAAATCAACATAATAGGGGTCGGGACCGTCCCAAGGATTCGCCAGCCAGAAATCTTGCCAAACCATTACGCCATGCCGGTCGCAAGCTTCATAAAACTCTTCATCGCCAATCTGACCCACCCAGTTGCGAATCATCGTAAAGTTCATATCGGCATGATAAGCCACGGCAATATCATATTCACGTCCGCGATAATTCAGGTTGGATTCGCCAAAGCCCCAGTTGCCACCAAAGCCAATGAAACGGCGACCGTTGATGTACAGACTTAATCTTTTGGGTTCTTTTTCGCCGAATGGTGTTTTCGGTCCGCTTGGCTCGTAACTGTCTTCACTGAATGTCATTTGGCGCACACCGGATTTAAATTGAGTGGCATCGGATGTTTTTCCATTGGCCTCGAAACTCAATTTTACATCGTACAAATACGGTTCGCCATAGCCTACCGGCCACCAAAGTTTCGGATTTTGCAAAGCCAAAGCCGGATGCGTGGCAGGGTCTAAATTCACCACTTTCGTTTCAGCCGAAGCCAACGTGACTGCCTGTTCAAATTCAGCTTCGCCGAAAGAGCCTTTCAATTTACCGCTCACTTCTTTATCCGAATGATTTACCAAAGTAACTTCAACCAATACTTTGGCGGAAGTTGTGTCCGGCAAAGGAAGTTCGGTGCGCACAAACGGATTTTCCAGTGTTACCGAGCCGGTATGTGTTAAAAATACATCATTCCAAATACCAATATCCCGGCCACGTACTGTCGGAATCCAGTCCCAACCGATAGTGGCGTGGAAAGTAGGATTGTCGGCTCCCGGAATACCGCCGTTTTGATCGTGACTAAAAGCGGTTGGCTCTTTTACCGCTCCTTGATGGGCATTCTTCACGATTTCAACGGCAAGCACATTCTTTCCGGTGGTAAGCAAACCGGTAATATTGAATTTGCCCCGCATAAATCCACCGTCCACATTGCCTATTTTTTGACCATTCAGGAAAACGTTGGCTTTCCAGTTGATACCGTCAAAATGCAGGAAAATATTATCATCGTAAAAATCAGCAGGCAGTGTAAATTCATTCCGATACCAGAAATTGGAATAGAAGAATGATTCGGAAATAGTTAAAATATTGTCTGCATAATTCGGATTTGGAACAGCTCCAATATTGATATAGCTCGACAATACGGTTCCGGGAACAGTAGCGACCACCCAATTCTTTACACCAAAATCTGGTTTTGAAATTTCTTCACCATTTGCATTCACTTCGGATGCCCGTTGCAATTTCCAATCTCCACCGCTCAGGTACTGATGATTTCCGGCCGCCTTCGGTTCGGCGTGCGGACGTGCCGTCAAACCGCCTTTTCCATATACTTCCAATTCACTTAAAATGTAGGGCTGATTGTTTTCTGCTTCTGTCATCCATACGCGAACATAACGTCCTTTCGCTGATAAAGTTATCTCATCTGTTTTTGCATTTCCACCCGGCAATGAAACGGCATCTTTCCACGATTTTGCATCATCGGAAGTCTGAACAGTTCCGGCAAGGGCTTTATTTATCCACGACAATTTGACTTTATCAATAGTAGCCGAAGCGCCTAAATCGACATACACCCATTCCTCGCCGGTTCCTGCACTCTTCCATGCACTATTGAAGTGGCAGGATGGAAGCACCACCAATAATTCATCGTTTTTATAATAATCCCAATCGGTAAAATTCCAGGTTAATGCGTCCGGCGCTTTCAGGCTGATTTTATAATGTGCGTAATTAACCGGTTGTGGCAAAACGATTTCCTGCTTCAATATACGTGTGATGCCGGCACTTTTACCAAAAAAAGCATCCCATGGAGAAGCCGGCCGTTCTTTCCCAACGTATCCGCTACCTTTTTCCTGAGCCAACACATCCCAATTCGTTCCGTCATTGGAACCATAAGCAACTATTTCATAACCTTTTGCTTTGGTCTCATCCAAAGTTACGCTGCCGGATAAAACAATTTTATCGACGGAAAAATCGAAATGATTCAAATCCAGTTGCAGATAGACATCCGTTCCGTTTACCACATATTTGGAATCGCTTTTTCCATCGAACAACCATTCGCGTTCGTGTTTCTTCAAATCACCGTTTTGCGTGGATACATTGATGGTAGCCGGTTCCACAGACGAGATAATGCCGTCCGTTATCAGTTGAGCCGTCAAATTATAGTCATAACTCGAAGAGTGATAAGCGCTTTTCAACTCAGCTACATTCCGGTAAGTTGTATTGTCGGCTACCAATTCCGGTGCATACGTTTCATCGGGATTTCCCGGATACAGACCGATACCACGTGTGTAAGCGTCCGATTTTGAACTACATCCTGTTAACAGGAACAAACTCGCCAATCCCATGGCGGATAAAAATAATTGTCGTGTTGTTTTCATAATTCAGACTTTACTAACTTTCACTACCAGTGTTTGATTAGCTTCCAACATTGCCCAGAGCGCAAAATGAGATGCCTCTTCGATGTGATTCATACCACCGTTGCCAATCTCCATCATATCCATATCGTTCCAATGGTCGGGACCAGCAAGCTTGCGCAGAGCTTCCTGGTCGCGCATATTCATAATTTGCACCACACCCCAGGAATACCACGAATTGAAAGGCGTTTGATGCTCCTCAACGCAATCAAAACATCCGCTGATGTCGCCGGTCGTACGCCAGCTATGCCCTACAGGAGCTGCCCAATCCCACGGATTGTTGTCGCCCCATTCGCAAATGCTGAATAAAATCGGGCGACCGGCGGCATACAAAGCATCGCGCATGGTACGATAGGCTTGTTCTGCATAAATTTTCTTATCTTCCATATTTTTGAAAGGCGGCGTACTGCACCAGTCGTATTTCAGATAATCAACGCCCCACTCGGCATATTTCAGGGCATCTTGATATTCGTGTCCATGACTGCCGGGATAACCCGCACAAGTTTTGTCTCCTGCACAATTGTAAAGCCCAAACTTCAACCCCTTGGAGTGCACATAATCGGCAACCACCTTGATGCCGTTGGGAAACTTATCGGGATGCGGCACAAGATTGCCCTGCGCATCGCGCTGCATATCCATCCATCCATCATCCAAAAGGACATATTCATAACCGGCCTCTTTCAAACCACGACTAACGAAAACATCGGCAATGTCTTTCACCAACTGCTCGCTGATGTTCGTCTGGAAAAGATTCCAACTGTTCCAACCCATCTGCGGGGTTTTTGCCAAACCCTCAAACTTCTGCGCATTGATATTGTGCGATACGCACAAGGCTAATGCAATAATAATAATTTTTTTCATCTGTTTTATTTTCGTTCTTTTGAAACCAATTGTTTCTTCAACTTCGGAAGATCCAACTGGACGGATCCATTTACAAATTCGGGAATATTGAATGAGTATAAAGACATCAAATAATAATCCGGATCTTTTTGAGGAAGCAGAAACGGTTTGCTTACTTTCCCATTTTCATCTATCGAAGCGATATAGGGACGAGTGTATAAACCGTCTATTCGCCTGCTGCTGAACACAAACCAGCGGGAATTGCTGCTCCAACTGTGATAACTCTCCGTATCCGGACTGTTGACTTCCGTCAGCAAACGGTTCTCCCCGGTTTGCAAATCCAACAACCAAAGGTCGGCTTCCTTGTGCCAGATCGAAAAATTGCCGTAACCGGACAAGGTGTACATCATGTATTTTCCATCGTAAGAAGGTCTTGCAAAAGAAACGCTTTTCCGGTCTTTATCCGCCCAAACCAAAGTGTCTATTTTGGTTCCGAAAGAACCGGTTGCCGGGTCAAAATCAATTTTACACAGGTTGTAACGGATTTCCTTGTAATCTCCCGGCAATTCCTGTTGGGTCGAACAACTGAAATAGAGCGTTTTACCATCCGGAGAAAAAGACGGAAAAGTTTCGAAATTGGCTGTCTTTAATAGCGGAGTAATGAGTACTTTATTACTTTCAATATCATAAACCATAATATCCGATTCCAAATCGACCACCTCAATCCGCTCATCGGCAGCCGAATGAAACATTTGTTGCGTGGTATTCACCGAATAGGCAATGTATTTGCCCTGCGGATGCCAATAGGGATATACGCCCGGACCAATCAAACTGTCCCTTTTCAAGTTCAAAACATCGGTTTGTCCATTGGTTTGCAAAATAGTACCACCATATTCTCCCCTCACGTGCAAACTCATATTATTCGCCGAAGTTTGTTTAAACGAATGGCAATTCACGCAACTGGGGGAGACCAAAGTATTTTCCAACAAAGTCGTTTGCTTGAAATCACTCAAAGAGCGTTGATAAATTCCCATCTTGCTGTACGTTTCATATCCCGGCGCAATCAAACGGTAAACCAAGCCTTCATCCATCGGATATTCACTGATATAGAGGAGGAAAGACCGGTATTGTTTCCATTGGTTTTCGTGTTTGACCGCCACCGTAACGGTTATTTCGCCGCCGGTATTTTCTTTCAACATATTTCTCCACTTCTCGATCGGAATCTGAATGTTTTTCCTTCCTTGCACTTTGATTTTGTTTCCTTTGAAATCTTCAATCACGGCATTTATTTTCTCAAATTCTTCATTCACAGTGAAATTCAAGGGAGCGATTGTTGCCGGAATGGTCACGTCCGTATAATCCGGAAAAATATCCGGAACAGTGTCCACCTTTACCGGATTATTTACTTTTTCCGTACAAGAAAAGAATAAACCGAATACAAATAGTATTATCAATAATTTGCAGTTCATAATTTTATTTGTATTTAAATAGCAGATAATACCAATACGTTTTGCCATATTGCTTATAAAACGCCTCCTCATTCTGTCTTGAATTGAAATTGACTTGTCCCAAAACAACAGCCAACGCCTCCTGATAACTTTTAGGAACCATTTCCTCCTTTTTTTTATTCTCTAATAAACGGTAATATTCGTAAAAATGCGACAAGTCTTTTTCCAACAAGGTATAAGCCAACAGATAGTCGTAGGCCATCCGGTTATTGGTGTTGTTTTGATAGAGAATGCCCAGCACTTGATCTTTCTCCTGTTCACTAAACAAAAAATCTTTTCTTGGACGGAATCGTCGCAATTTGCCCCATTCCGGATGGGCGTTTATTTTTTTCTCATTGTATAAATAAGTAGCGGTTTCTTCCGCCCACTTTTTGTAAAAAAGAGTCTGTTTCAGAATAGTGAGGTATTTATTGGCCACTTCATAGTGTCCGTTGATGAGGTTGGTTTCTGCTAAACGCTGAATACTTCGTACACTTTTCTGATAGCCCGGAATGGCTTCCATTCCCTCAAAAGCCAAGCGTTGCGCCGTATTGACCAATCCCAGATGATAATAAATTTCGCCTGCCATCATATCTGCTATAAATTCTTTTTGAAACGTGGGGAGCAATCCTTCCGGTCCGTTTTGAAAGTACTCAAACATGAAATTCGACAACTGATTTTGATTGGCCAACGCCAGATTTAAACTCGCTACGGAAAGCGGAGCGGTAGGCGCTTTTTTATCTGCCAGCCGGATGATGCTGTTCCATTTTTGGGAGCGGGAAAAATAATCATAAGCCATGATTTCTTCTTTCTCCCAGTTAGCCTGCGTTTTAAATCCCCAGACAGCAAGCAAAATAAGTACAATCCATTGCACACATCCGCTAATGACACGGCTTTTCCTCTTGTCGTTTTCGGGTAAATACCGGCACAAAACGGGAATTATCAAGACTGACAAAAAGATAATCAACAGGATAACAGGGAAAATTCCCGGATAACGGTAAAAGTCTCTATAAGCGCCTCCAGCAATCCAATAGAGCAAGGGAATCACCAACAGTACATACACTAACCGGGCTTTAAACGATTTAATTCGTTGAAACAGAACTATTGCAAGCAAGATAAAAATCAAGGAAATCAAAGCGGTCAAAAGGAAATTTTCATCCATTAAGGCGCAGGCGTAAAGCGTAGAAGGAATAAAAGACAATAAATAACAGTGGCTTTTCTTTGAAAAAACAACTGAAATCCGCCAAATCAATTGTTGCAACGCAATCAGTAACAAGGCGATGATTAAAGCGCCTGCGAAAGAGTCCACAAAAAATTGCGTAAACAGCCGGCTGAAATAGCTTGACAATCCACCGGGCGAAGCGATTGTTTCAAGAAAATAAGCGCCGCTTGTCAGGAATAATTGCATTTCTTCCTGATAATGCAGGTGATGCCGGTAAAAAACAGCAAAAAACAGCCACACGATTATTCCGAATAATAATGTGATAAACAGATGTAACCGGGCTGTTTTTGTCATTTATTTATAATCTACTATTTTAACACTTTTTCGATAAGTTCTTTAGCTGCTTTCTCCATAATCGCATAACCCGCATGTGTCACGTGTACTTCATCAATCGTGTATTCTTTTATCATACCACCGGTCGCATCGCGCAAGAGGATGTTGTAGTCCAGATAAGCATAACCGTCTGCTTCTGCTAATGCTTTAATGTTTGCATTCAAGGCATCTATCTTAGCCGGTACGTCTTTAATTTCTTTACGCCAAGGATACTCTTTAGCAGGTGTTACCGAAGAAAGAATCACTTTGATGCCATTGGCATGAGCCAGTTCAGCCATCGACTGAATACAGTCTATCGTCAGTTGAGGTGAATATTCACCTGTATTTTGGGCAATATCATTTGTGCCGATATTGATGACTACTGCCTGCGGATGTAGATTGATCACATCCTGCCGGAAGCGTAACAAAAGTTGCGGACTTGTCTGCCCACCGATTCCACGTCCGATAAAGCCATTGTCCGTAAAAAACTCGGGATGAGCGCCTACCCAGCCTTCGGTGATGGAGTTGCCCAAAAAGACCACTCGATTAGAAATGGTGTTATTCGCCTCAGCATAGCGCCCGAAATTGGCAGCGGCGGTCAAATCTTGTGCAAATAAACACGCACAGCTACTGAACAAAGATAGGAAAAATAGAAATATACGTTGTTTCATTTGTTTGTAATTTATAAGTTAAAACTGCCCCGAGTTCTCGGGGCAATCTCTCAAAACCTAAATCAATCTTTCTGCTACTACTCTTTTGTATAGTCGCGCTTAGGAGCAAATTTAAATGTGTATTTTACTCCCGTAGGTTGGTTGCCAAATATAGGTGTTTCTGTAAATACTGTTTCAACATAGAGATATCCGTAATATTCCGTTCCGTCGGTGAAGTTTTCCTCCACTTTTACAAAGTAGTAGCCGGAAACTAAACCGTCGGTAAAAGGCGTAAAGCTTTCAGTGGCTGCATTCGCCTCGGTCACTATTCTGTTGTTAATTTCGTAGTGTGCTGAGTCAGTAACTGCGTATGAAACGGTAGTAGCAGTCGATGATAGAATTTGCAGTAATGCATCATCTTTGGTACTATTCAAGGTAAAGAATACTGTCGGCTGTTTTATGTCATCTTGTTTTAGAGCAGTTTCTAAGCCTTTGAACTCCTTGCCGTCCAATAGACCATAGAACGTTTTTGTAGAATCAGCGGATGTCCACGGTGCAGTAGTTGTAGATAACCAGCTGTCCTCTGTAAGTTCTTTACCGGATGATCTTGTCAATACATCTTCGCTAAGTGTGAAGGAGGTTTTTATTTCCTCCGAATGCCCATTATAGCTTGCTGTAACGATGATTGCTACCGTATTCCCCACATGCAAACCTTTACTCTGCAAATAGGCGACACTAAAATCATCCGTAGTAAACTCTTTTCCTGCAGCCTTGAAAGTAAGCAGATTGGGATAGGCAACATTGTTTGTGTCAACAACTGCAGTAAACTGAGGTGTTCCGGTAATCCATTCATCGGTATTAACAGAGAATGTCAAACTATTAGAGAGAAGACTTGCCTCTAATGTGGTAAATCCATCGCTCTGTTCGGGTTCGTTCCACGCCGAAAGCATGGAAATGGTCGAAAGACGTGTATAACCGTTGGCTTCTATTTTCAAGGTTGCCTTATCGCCTGCTTTCTTTAATCCCAGTTCGTTTGTGGTAAATTGTTCGGAAATACCACCAACGGTAGCGCTTACCGGCAAAGATTCGCGCAATACGGTTGTCGCATCACCGGTTACCAAAGACACTTTGGCGTTTGTCGCGCCCACAACAGGAGCTGTAAACGGTACTACATCGCTAAGTGCAAGCACCTCTATATCCCGTGGATATATCCCTCCATCCGGAAGCAATGGCGGGTTTATCAGATTATCTTCGTCAGTACAACTTGCAAACAGAAGTACCACACTAAAAATCGCTATTAAATACTTTTTCATACTATTTCTTTATTTTATTTTTTTATCACTCTGCATTAAACACATAATACCATCCGCCGTTGGAACTTTTTGTATACAACATCAAATGATCTTCATCTAAATAGGTAATTGTAAACGTGTTGGATGCCCAAGGCGCCATGTTGTTATAGTCGTAAGGAAACAGAATATTTGTTCCTGCAAACGTAAGCGTACCCTCTGAGGCATAATAATTGTTGGGAGTCATATCAAAATTGATAGTGCCTTGTCCAACGACTTTGCCTTGCGGATCATACTTCGTCACTTTTTTACCACTGAGTGTAAAAACCATTTTAGAGCCTTCGCCTTCATTACAAACGTCTTTTTTATCTGACAGTTTGGGTGTCCAGCCCCAATAGTCACGACCACTGGTGGGATTGTCTCCCGCCATAATGAGTGCGCCAACAGGTCCTCCATCGGGTGCATTCCAGTTGGTGTTCCATACCCATGTTTTTTCACCACTACCGAAAAACAAACCATAAGCGGCAGGAACAGGGTAATACATATCTTCCACTGTTACGTTAAACTCTTTCGAGAAAGTTGTCCCGTCGACAGCCATCGCCTTAAGCTCAATCGTTTGTTGCCCTTGAACTAACAATGTCAGTTCGCCATTATTGCTGCTAAGCGTGTTTACGCCGTCTGTCCATTGGCAAATTACCGGACTGGTGCATTTTACAAGCACTTTATTCGCTTTTTTACCATTAATCACCACTGAAGTAACTTCAGCGTGTATCTGATCCGCAGAGGTAACCACCTCTCCTACATTTGCATCCTCCGTGATTGGGTCACAAGCGGGACAGAACGCAATGATCGCAAATGCTGCTATTATATAAAATATCTTTTTCATCTTATTTGATTTTAATTGTTATTACCAAGCAGTATAAAGCGGAGTTGTATTTTCCCATCCTGCATTTTGTTTCAATCCTCCGTCCGACAGGGCTATTTCCGATTCGGGAATGGGGAAAAATCCACCATTTGTTGCTTTGTAGCGGGCGGCATAACCTCCGGCATGAGGGGTATTGACATCCGTTGTCCCGGATCTGTAAATTTTAACACCTTCCTGCTTAGCCAATTCTGTTTCAGCAATATGCCAACGACGGATGTCATTCCAGCGCACCCCTTCAAAAGCCAATTCCCAACGGCGTTCATTTTGCAATGCCTGTAACGAATAACCAATTGCAGGAAGTCCTGCGCGAGCACGTACTTTATTCAATCCGGCAGCATCTTCTTTCAGCTCCGATTGCATGAGCAATACATCAGCAAAACGAATCAAAATCAAATCATGGATATTTGTTAATTGGAAATTCTGACTCGTATAGTCATACATGTCTTGTTCAAATGTTTCCCAATAGCCACTTCCGTCAGCCTTCTGAGAGGATACCGGAGTCCATTTTTTAGCCCAGTAGTCGGTTTCCTGTTCAAAATCAGCCCAACCTGCTCCCCCTTTTGCATATCCCACCGGATCCAACTCTGCCCGTATATCGCAAATAGAAGCTGCGCGACGTAAATCATTCGGTTCGGCAGATGCCCAAGCATTCCATATAGTAGGAGTGACCGGACCTGCGCCCCAGCCTTGTCCAAACGGGAATGTCTTTGCCTGATCCTGCGCCCCGCGAATACCAAAGAACAAAGCATATCCGTTGGAATATCCGATAGTAGTTCCCCAGCTTGCAAATTTTGAATACTTAATAGCAAACATACTTTCAGGATTTACTGCTTGATCATTTTCAACATACGCCAACGGTTTGCCGTCTATACCGTTTATGCCCTTGGTGTATGTATATTCGTCAACGGTAAGGCGGTTGGTATAAGCCCATAAGTTGCGAAAATCACCCACTAAAGTATAACCTGAATTGTTTACGCAGTCATCAATCCAACCGATTACATCTGCTTTTGTCACTTTACTTCCGTCGGGAAGGGTAACATCCGGTTTTTGATAAAAACCAGTGTAGAACAAGAATGCACGGGCTATCATGGCTTCTGCCGTATATTTATCCACATGTCCTGCTTCACCGGGAGCCGTTTTCTTGGCCGGCATCAATTCGATCGCCTGCTTGAGGTCGGCAATAATCTGTCCCCAAGTGTCATTCGGATCTGATTGAGGAGTGGGAACTGCCAATGCTTCAGTCAATACCGGTATATTTTCGTACAAAGAGGCCAATTCATAATAGTAAAAACCTCTTAAAAAGTAAGCTTCACCCAAGAATTGGTTCTTTTGTGCTTCGCTATCGTATTCTTCACAGTTTCCTAACACAGCGATTGCCAAGTTCGCCCGTTGAATGCCCGCATAGCGATCAGTCCAGAAATTGTCGAGCATATCCATACCGGATGTCATCATAAAGTCAACAGCCTGACACAATTGGTCATTCGCTCCTGCACCACCTAACCGGTCATCGGAAGCCAATTCAGACACAAACAAGAATGATTTTTGCGGATTGGCATTCACCAAACTGAGACTGTTATATATACCGGTCACCATCTGTTTTGCTTCCACAAGGGTTGCCGGAAAACCCGCCGTGTTTTTCTCTGTTTTATTTTCTGTATCCAGAAAATCCTCGCATCCAGTACACAGTATTAGCAGCAGTCCTGCTACCATTGATGCTATTTTTTTCATATTTTTCATATTATTATTGTATTACAATTAAAACTTAACATTCACACCAAACATATACGTTCTTGGATAAGGATAGTTAGCTAAATCCAATCCCGATGCCCATGAATAATCAGATGGAGTAAAGCCTACTTCAGGATCCATGCCCGAATACTTAGTGAAAGTATAAGGATTCTGTGCCTTAACATAGATTCTCAATTGACCCAATGGAAGTTTTGGCAGAACATATTTCAAATCATATCCAATGGTGATGTCTTGTATTTTCAAGTAATCGGCATCTTCGATAAACATATCCGAAACATTGATATAATTTTCACCGGAACCTGGAGTCAATCGAGGATATTTGTTGCTGGTACCTTCGCCATACCAACGCCGTTGATAGATATTTACCTCGTAATTTTCTTTTGGACTATCAGCATACTTACGGTAGTTTTTCGCTATTTGTTGTCCAAAAGCGCCATACGTAGTAACACTTAAGTCTGCACCTTTGTATCCGACATTAAAATTAAATCCCAACCTGAAATCCGGAAGCCCACTCCCAATTTGTGTCTTGTCTAAGTCATTGACTACGCCATCGTGATTGCGGTCCACAAATTTGAGGTCACCCGGTTGAACGTTGGCTTGCAGGATACCATCGCCCGTGGCTCTCCACGCATCGATCTCTGCTTGATTTTGGAAAACACCACCCGTTTCGTAACCCCAGAAATAACCGAGAGGATAGCCTACCTCTGCACGAAACATTTCACTGGTGCCTTGTGTGAATTCATTGGCGGGTCCATGAATGATACCTTCCGCATTATCAATACGTGTTACTTCGTTGTGGTTGGAAGCAAAGTTGAGAGCTACGCCATAAGTCAAACCATTAGCAAGACGGTCGTTCCAATTTAATCCTATTTCCAAGCCTTTATTTTCAATAGCACCCCCATTGATGTAAGGAGCGCCATCGTCCCCTAAACCGTAGTATTTAGAGATAGGAGCGCGTACTAACCAATCTTTCGTTGTTTTAACATAGTAATCCAATATCAAGCCCAGACGGGAATGCAGGAAGCGGGCATCAATACCTAAATCAAGCTGTTCGGAAGTTTCCCATGATACGTCCGGAGTTTGACCTCTGAGTGTCCAGGCGCCCGTTTGTTGTACGCTTACGTCATTACCAAAAGAGTAACCGCCTTTTGGACCCATAGATATGAGTGATAGGTAATTGAAATTAGAGATATTGCTGTTCCCGTTCTGTCCCCAACTGGCACGGATTTTCAAGAAATCCAGTATATCTCTTGTAGGTTCCATAAATGCTTCGTTAGAGACTACCCATCCAGCCGATACAGAGGGGAAGAAACCCCAGCGATAACCCCGTCCGAAGTTTCCGGAACCATCGGCGCGAGCGATTAATGTCAACATATAGGTTTCATTATAGTCGTAATTCACACGACCGAAAAAGGAAGCCAAAGCACCCTCTCCCCAAGGATTACCGGCCATGGTCATTTGTCCGGCTACCGGTGTTTTTGTTGTATTGTCGATGTAGGCATTATTGAAGTTATCGAAAGTCAACTCGCCGTTAGTAGCGCGTACATACTCTCCCATCCCCCATTTCTCAATCGATTGTCCGACCAAAACGTCAAAATGGTTTTTCACTGCCAGGTCAAATGAATAGTTCAAGGTATTATCCAAGGTATAATTCCATCCGGAACTTTGATTTTGTTCTGTTGTAGATATTTTCCGTTCGGATGTAGTGGACATGTGGTAAGGCGCTCCAAACGAACGATATTTGTTTGCTGTCATCCGATACCCGAACTGCGATTTGAAAGTCAAATTCTGAACAGGCTGGATTTGCAAGTAGGCTGACGCATTGAGTGCATAGTTTTTTGATTGACCTTTTCCGGATGCCTGCACTCCTATGGGGTTAGCCATCATGCCATCAAAACCTTCCAATCCCATGGCCTTGTTATCGTCATAATCAAAATAGTTGCCTTCCGCATCCCTGATAGGCATGACAGGCATGGCGCGGAGTAATGAGGAGATGTCATTTCCATACTGGTTGCCGGATGAAACCGTATTTCTTGCAGTGTGATTGTAATTTAAATTTTCTCCCACTTTAATAATGTCCAATCCGTTATTTTTCAACAATACATGAGATGAATTGATACGAAAGGTGGTGCGTCCATAATGGGGTGTATTTGGTTCCCCTAATATACCTTCCTGGTCGGTATGAGAAATACCCATGGAAAAAGTAGAAATGTCTGTTCCACCCGTAATATTAAAAGCGTGATTCTGAACAGGCGCATTCTTATTGCGTGATTCTTCCAACCAGTTTGTTCCTTTCCAGGTTCCGTCAAGGTAACCTTGATAATAAGGTCCTAAGATACTCTGCCAGTCATATCCCGGTAAACCTTGATTAAACTGCAACTCATCCTGAATTTGCGTGTATTGCTGCGCATTGAGCAGGGACGCCAATTTATACGGATTTTGTACTCCATAATAACCATCGTAAGTCACTTGAATCTTACCGGATTTACCTTGTTTGGTAGTGACCAAGATAACGCCATTGGCAGCACGAGAACCATAAATAGCGGCTGAGGCAGCATCTTTCAATACATCAATGCTCTCGATATCCGAGGGGTTCAAAGCATTCAAATCACCACCTGCCACTCCATCAATAATATAAAGCGGTTGATAATCACCCACGGTACCGATACCACGGATATTTACTTTAAATCCTTCACCCGGTTGTCCGTTGTTCTGAATGATGTTCACACCGGGCATTTGGCTCTGCATAGCAGTGAATGCGCTGGTAGTCCCTTGTTTGGCAAGCGCGTCTCCGCTCATTTGTACCGTAGCGCCGGTTACCAATTTTTTCTTTTGCACACCGTAACCTACCACTACCAGTTCGTCAAGAGACTTGGTGTCTTCAGATAAAATGATATTGATCGTGGTTCTGCCGTTTACCGCCACTTCTTGAGTTAAATAACCAACATAAGAAATTTGCAAGGTGGCGTTGGGATTTACATTCAGGGAATATTGTCCGTCTAAATCCGTTGCGGCTCCATTGCCCGGATTTCCTTTTTCGACCACACTGGCCCCGATAACCGGACCCTCCAAATCGGACACCACTCCGGAAACGGAGATTTTAGCCTCCTGCGGCGTTTGAGCCATTAAAACCTCCCCTCCAACAAGGAACATAACAACGCTGAGAAACGCCGTCTTTGTGAGATTACTCCATTTTTGTTTCATGTTATTAAATTTGAAATTAACAATATTGTATTTATGTTTCAGAATTATTACAAAGTTAGGGCTATGTTTTCAATAATGCTGATACTTTTTTATCTAATCCTAACACTTTTTGTTTAAGAACAAATAAATCCTGCCGAATTGATAAAAAGGCTTATATTACAATGTAGTTGGTTATAAATAACCATTGAAGAATAAGTGTTTTAGTGAATAGAAATGATACTATTTTAGCAAATTTTGATTTTGAAATTAAATAATCAGTTTCGTTTTCCGGTAGTTTTCCCTAAATTCTTTCGGTGAGCATTCTTTTTTCTTTTTAAATATCCGGTTGAAATTAGACAAGTTATTAAATCCGCTTTCATAGCACACTTCCGATACCGACCGGTTGGTATTGATGAGCAGACGAGTGGCATTTCCCAAACGAATATCAATGATGTAGTCCGAAAGATTTCTACAGGTATGCAATTTGAAAAAACGACTGAAAGCAACGGGCGTCATGCCAATCAAATCGGCCAATTGTATCAAGCGGATTTCGTCTTTATAATTATCGTTGATGAATTTTTGTACTTTTTGTATCCTCCGGCTATCCGAATGTTGTCCGGTGGTAGCAACGGATGAACTGGATAGTGTATGGTTGTTATCGTAACGAAGCGATAATTCGTGAAGGATAGTAACGAAATTGATAACCGCATAAAAACCTTTCTGCTCGCACGCCAGTTTATCCAGCAAGTGGTAAACGCTCATAATGGCCGGTAGAGGAAAAGAAATTCCTTTTTGTGCTTCCTGCAACATGATCAGGATGGAGTTGAACTGATTTTTACTTAAAAGACCGGTAGTAAACAGATACGGAGAAAATTGGATAGTGATTTCCCGAATGTCTTTGGATTTACATTCGTGTTGCTCCCAAACATGTTCCAAATCTTTACTGCCGATCAATACCAAATCGTGGTCACTGATAATTTCAATCGAATCACCCACAATCCGTTTGACACCCGCTGCGTTGGAAATAAAATTCAATTCGAACTCCTCGTGCGAATGCATCGGATAGGTAAATTCCGTTTTGTGTCTGTCGGCAATGTAAAAGCAATCTCTTTCCGACAAAGGTGTGACTTCGCGAATGGCATTTGTGGCGTTTTTCATAATGCAATTTGTTTAAAGATTGGAACAAAAGTAATCATTTTTCTTGTACTTTTTATAAAAAAAATGGAATGATTCGATGAATTGATTATCTTTGTCCTCAAGAAAAATAAATAACGATAAATAAGATTAATCAGCCTGTATTTTTAATTTTATTATCAAACCTAATTATATTCTTTATGAAATCAACGGAAATTAAAACATTATTTAATCAATTTGAGGAAGCCTCTTTCATGTATGAAGGGGTGGAATGTTGGAGTGCAAGGGTATTGCAAGGATTGTTGGGCTATACCAAGTGGGAAAATTTCTTCAAAGTCATTGAAAAAGCAAAGGAATCTTGCAAAAATGCAGGCCAGGAGGTCTGTGATCATTTTCCTGACGTCAGGAAGGTGATCGAAGCAGGGAAAGGTGCTTTGCATGAGATAGATGACATTCTTCTTACTCGTTATGCCTGTTATCTGGTAGCGCAAAACGGAGACAGTAAAAAAGAACAAATCGCCTTTGCTCAAAGCTATTTTGCCATTCAAACAAGGCGTGCAGAAATTGTTGAGCAGCGTATGCTGGATTATGAAAGGCTGCAAGCCCGGACTAAATTAGCCGAAACGGAAAAAATTTTATCCGGCGTACTCTACGAAAGAGGTATTGATAGTAAAGGTTTCGCCATCATACGTTCCAAGGGCGATAAAGCATTATTCAAACTTGACACCAATATGTTAAAACGACGTATCGGTGCACCGGAAAATCGACCTGTTGCCTATTTTTTACCCACAATAGGCATTAAAGCGAAAGATATTGCTGCTGAAATGACCTCTATTAACGTGCATGTAAAAGATTTAAACGGCATGAATCCGATAAAAAAAGAACATGTGGATAATAATTTAGCTGTACGGGAAATGTTGCTCAAACGAGGTATCATACCCGAAAATTTACCGATAGCGGAAGATATTAAAAAAGTAGAACGCAGGCTTAAAAAAGAAAAAACAGAGGCTTTGGAAAATAAAAATGAAAAAAATTAATGGCACACGGATGACGCAGATGACACGGATTTACGCGGATAATATAAAAAATCCGTTTTAATCCGTGTCATCTGCGTCATCCGCGTGCCATTGGTTCCGGATTTATTTCGGTAGAATGCTAATAGCAAATCCGCCGCCGGGAGCCGATACTTGCTTCAATTTCGATTTGCTGGTAACTTCCATTGTCCGAATTGTATAAGCTTGCGAATTGGTTTTGTAATGCGCATCCTTGGCATCGGCATAAATAGTAGCCATGTATTTTTTACCGGGGTCAAGGAAATCGAACGAGATATTCGAGGTAAATCCATTTTCGCCTGCCACATTGCCTACAAACCATTTGTCGCTGCCTTTGGCTTTACGGGCAATCGTAAGGTATTCGCCCGGTTCGGCTTCCAGGTATTTGCTATCGTCCCAATCGAGCGCCACGTCTTTGATAAATTGGAAAGCATCCAAGAAACGGTTGTAATTTTCCGGCAAATCGGCTGCCATTTGCAAGGGGCTGTACATCGTTACATACAATGCCAACTGATTGGCTATCGTAGCATTGACGTGTGACGTATTGCCCGGATTGATTTTGGCAATATCCATTTCAAAGATTCCCGGCGTATAATCCATCGGACCACCCAGCAAGCGGGTAAACGGCAATACCGTCACATGATTGGGTTTGCTTCCGCCGAAAGCCTGGTATTCAGTTCCTCGTGCCGATTCATTGCCAATCAAGTTGGGATAGGTACGGCAAATACCTGTCGGACGAACGGCTTCGTGTGCGTTGACCATAATCTTATAATCCGCCGCTTTTTTGATGGCATGCAAATAATGATTGTCCTGCCACTGGCTGTAATGGTGGTCGCCATGCGGCAACATATCGCCCACATAACCGCTTTTCACTGCATCGTAGCCATTGTCTTTCATAAATTGGTAGGCTTTGTCCATCCACCATTCGTAGTTGCGAACAGACGACGAAGTTTCGTGGTGCATAATCATTTTCACGCCTTTACTTTTGGCATAATCACGTACTTCCGCCACATTAAAATCGGGGTACGGAGTGATAAAATCGAACACAAATTCTTTCTGATGACCAAACCAGTCTTCCCAACCGATATTCCAGCCTTCGACCAATACACCATCAAAACCGTGCAAGGCAGCGAAGTCAATATATTCTTTCACATGAGCGGTTGTAGCGCCGTGCCGTCCGGTCGGCTTTGCTTTGGAATAATCCGAAATGCCGATTTGTACTACCGGGAAATCATTGGTATAAGCCCAATCGCTCTTGCCGGTAATCATTTCCCACCAAACGCCTATGTATTTAGTCGGTTTAATCCAGGAAGTATCTGCAATTTTACAAGGTTCGTTTAAGTTCAAAGTGATGTTGGAGGCGAGGATATCGCGGGCATCATCGCTCACAATAATGGTACGCCAAGGCGATTGAGAAGGTGTTTCGATATAGCCTTTGGCGCCTGTTCCGTCGGGTGTTAACCACGATTGAAAAACGAAATTTTTATCGTCCAGATTCAAGTGCATGGCTGCATAATTGATCAACGCCGCCTCGTGAATATTGATATACAATCCGTCAGCCGTTTTCATTTGCAGGGAAGTTTGTACACCTGTTTTGGAGAAAGGCGTTTGCGAGGAATTTTCCGTGTAAGCCTTGTCAAACAGACTGCGAATTTCCGACAGTTTGGAAGTGGTATAATCGTATTCCTGCGTATCGTAATCGCCCGGAAGCCAAATAGCTACGTGGTCGCCGGTCAGTGCAAACTGCGTCAATTCTTCCTTAATCGTAAAATAGGTCAATTTATTTCCCTGTATCGGAAATTCGTAACGAAATCCCAAACCTTCGTCAAACAAACGGAAACGAATAATGATTTGACGGTCGGTAGCCGGTTGATTCAAGGTTACCGCCAATTCATTGTAGTGATTGCGGATATCTTTGGTTTCACCCCAAACCGGTTGCCAGGTTTCGTCGAATGTACTTGTTTTTGTACCGGCGATTTTGAAACCGCTGTAGAAGTTCGTTTTCGCATCTTTGTTTTCCGATGGAATTTCTTCAAAAGTGAAAGTGCGTTGTACAGCTTCCGGCATCAGTTCCAATCCCAATTTGCTGGGTTTGATTACTTCTTTTCCTTTATATGTCAGGCTGTAAGTCGGTGAACCATCGCCCGAAAGCGAAAAATTCATGTTCAATTGTCCGTTCGGGGACGTAAGTGTCTGTGCGCTTGCAATTGAGCACGTTACGAATAATAAGAGGAATAGTCCTTTAATCTTCTTTTGCATGATATTTATATATTTATTCTGTCATTGCGGGCTTGACCCGCAATCTCCTGCTAATTCGTTAAACACTTATTAACGGACATCGTGGGATGGCGGGTCAAGCCCGCCATGACAGGTATTTTTATTTAATTTATTTATAATTCTAAAATATAAACTCCTTTGGCCGGAACGATTATTTTTCCGTTTAAATCTATCGTTTTTCCTGAAATAATATCTTTTCCGGAACCGGCATTTCCGATTACTTCCCTGTATTTTTCCGGCGATAAAGTTTGTTCTTCCGTTGAGCCATTCAAAATGACTAATACTTTGTTGTTGTCTTTGATTCGTGCATAAACATACACATCTTCATTCCACGAAGGGGCGTAATGAATTAATTTTCCTTCAGTTACCGCTTTATTTGTTTTACGCCATTGCAAAAGTTTTTGCAAATAATCAAAAGCTTCGTTTTGCAGAACTGTTCTTCCGGCAGAAGTAAACGCATCGACCGGGTCGCCCGACCAACCACCGGGAAAATCTTTCCGCAGATTACCATCACCCTCGCTTTTTTCGCCGGACATCAATATTTCGGTTCCATAATACAATTGCGGAATACCGCGTGTCGTTAACAGAAAAGCCAAAGCTTGTTTGAAACGGTTCAAATCGGTTTCTTCTTTTTTTACAAAACGGCTCAAATCGTGATTATCCAAAAAGATAAGAATGTTATTTACATCTTCATAGAGAAAATCCTGGGCTATGACTTCATAAATCTTCCGTAAATCCATATCCTGACAAGCATTCATCAGATTAAAATCCATCGTTGTTTTCAAGTTGCTCTGCTTGTTGCTCACTTTAGAATTGCGCTGCCACCAAGCCAGCGGGGCGGAATTAAGATACCATGATTCACCCACCATATTGAAACCGGGATATTCGTCCAGAACCGCTTTGCACCACTTGGAAAGAAAATCGTAATCGACATACGGATGCGTATCGTGGCGGATACCGTCAATCCGTGCATATTCAATCCACCAGATGCTGTTTTGAATGAGATAAGTAGCCAAATAAGGATTTTTTTGATTCAAATCGGGCATGGATTCCACAAACCAACCTTCCGTCAGACCATTCACTTCCGATTGTGGAGCATGAATATCAACGGCAGCATATAAATTATGGTTAGTGGATACAAATCCGTCCTGATGATTCAGCCAATCTTTGCAAGGAAAATCATTCATCCACCAATGCGAACTGCCGCAATGGTTGTAAATCATGTCCATCACCACTTTCATGCCTTTGCCGTGTATCTTTTCGATAAGCCGGCAGTAATCTTCGTTGCTTCCGAAACGGCGGTCGATTTTATAAAAATCAGTCACAGCATAACCATGATAGGAACGATATTTTTTTTCAGGCATTTTATTTTCCAATACCGGATTCAGCCAGATAGCCGTTACGCCCAAATCGGACAGATAATCCAAGCGGTCGCTTATTCCTGCCAAATCGCCTCCATGACGGGCATTCGGATTGTTCCGGTCAATATCGGCCTCATCCAAATCATCGTTTTTCGTATCGCCGTTGGCAAAGCGGTCGGGCATAATCAGGTAAAGCACATCCGAGGCATTAAATCCTTGAGCGCCGATAGAATTAGCACGCTCTTTTAATTCATACCCTTGGATAACCTTCTTTTTGCCTTCATTAAAAATAAGATTTAATGTTCCCGGACGTGCCTCTTTTCCGATTTCCAAATAAATAAAAAGATAATTCGGATTTTCTACTTTGACCACCTCTTTTATCCTGACATCCGGATAATCCAATTGCACTTGCGAACGGGCAATATTTTTTCCATGAACCAGGATTTGGAGTTCGGGATTGTTCATTCCTGTCCACCAAAAAGCCGGTTCTACGCGATCGATGTTCAGAGCAAAGCCCGAAAACGAAATGCAGAGTAATAATAAGTGTATAATATGTTTCTTCATTTTCCGAACCAATTCAAATTTATTTTCGCAATACTATTTTCTTCACAACTCTATTGGTAGACATCTGTATTTCCAACAGATAGATTCCCGAAGGTAAATCACTGACATTCAACAAATTTTTATGAAAAATCGTTTTCAACGAAATTCCCTGCAGATTATATATAGACAAAGCCGTTATCTTTTCCGGCGAAACAATAGTAGCAATTCCTTCCGAAACATACACATATACCCCATCATCTGTTACAAAAGAAGGAATACCGGTAATATTGACCTTGCGGTCGGTATAAATACGTACATCGCCCGGTGGCAGCGAAAGTGAAGTATTTGCACCGGATACGTTCAATTCTTCTCCCGTCAACAATTCATACCAGGTACCGGTATGCTGAAAATCGGCTGAAACGGAAGCGGTATTGGCGGATTGAAAGTTTCCGGCAACATATAGATTCAAATCGCTGTGCGTTAATTTGATTTTTCGTCCGTTGTTCCAGTCGGCGGTGGAAATGTTTAATGTATAGGTACCGGAAGTAAATGCCTCCGGATAGATTTTCCTCAGATTCACAATTTTGGAGGATGCTTCATACGCAGCCGTCCGTTCGGGAATGTCCAACCAGCCCAAGGCGAATGCTGATGGATTTTCATTGGTTCGCCCCCCATTATAATCAATGGAATAGTCGTATCCCATTTCCCCAAATTCGTAAATCATTTTCGGGCCGGGCAGCAGAGTCGTAAATGCGATGTTCAGCGGCACCCGTTTCAAATATACGGAAGGATTCTTGATGTTGCCTTCGCCCCAGGTTTTCGCTTTGTAAAAATTGCGCTCTTCGTCGTGGCTTTCGGCATAGCCTACCCATTGGCGGGGCGAGGCATTCATTGCTGAAAAAGCGCTTTCGGAAACATATCCCATTGCTGCCTGTGAATAAGCATTGTTCACGTTTCGCCACAAATACATTCCTTCGTTGGCGAGAACTGTTTCTTCGCTGTTGTCGCAAAAATGCTCCAGAATAAACATCACATCCGGCTTTACGGCTTTGGCAGCACTGTAATAATCCGTTAAGATGTCAATCCGCGACTGGTCATACCTCGACGCCGTTGATTCCGTACTTGAATTTTGCGTAAAGCCCTTGGTCAAATCCAGTCGGTAACCGTCAATCTTATATTCCTTCAACCAGTATTCCAACACCCGTTTGAAATAGGCGCGTGTTCCGGCATACTCGTGATTGAAATCGTGAAAAACACTGTAAGGATGAGGTGCATCGACATTGAACCACGGATTATTGGCGGCGGTTTTGTTCGTAGCGCTATTCCAGTAAAGTTTGGCAAACGGATTATTGCCTGTTGCATGATTAAATACGACATCCAGAATAACGGCAATACCTTGCTTGTGACATTCGTCAATGAAGCGTTTGTACATTTCGGGGGTACCATAAGCCTTGTCCGGAGCAAAATAATGATTCGGATTGTATCCCCAACTGCTGTTGCCGTCAAATTCCTGAACCGGCATTAATTCAATAGCCGTAACACCTAATTTCTTGATGTAGTCCAAGCGGTTAAGAACAGCTTCCAATGATTTTTCAGCCGTAAAATCACGAATCAACAATTCGTAAATCACCATATTTTCGCGGTTAGGCATTGAAAAATTGGATATATTCCAGTTGTAAGCCGGTTTATTCGTTTGGAAAGTGGCCACCAAACCTTCGGTTTTTCCTGTTGGATAAGGTTTTAAGTTCGGGAAAATTGTTTGGGTTTCATTAATATAGCGGTCATTCCATGGATCAAGAACCAATTCGGTATAGGCATCGCTGATGCGCAAATTTCCATCGACCAGATATTGAAATCCATACAGTTCGCCCGGCGTAAGATCCGAAAGCGTGTACCACCAATAGTCGCCGTCTTTTTTCATTTGATAAGCATTCAGTTGCGTCCAGTTATTAAAATCACCGATCAGGAAAACATTCGATTTTCCCGGAGCAAACAGCACAAACGTCACGGTGGAATTGTCCACATAATTAATACCATCAGTCACACCGGCCGGACGGGAAGCCGTTGTTACCGGTTGAGGCACGCAAACATACACGGTGTCAAACACTTGTTGAGCGCCGAGCTGAGCTTCGGCTATCAACCGGTAGTCGCCGGTTTGAAATTGATAGTTGTACGTAATACTTGTTGCGGAAGGTACGGTTTTAACACCGGCATTGTTGATATATAATGTCAGGTCGGCAGCTACTGTGGAAGCGATGTCAATGTTGAGAGTTGTACCGGCCTCCAAGCTCAGATTACTTGCCGGAGTGATAAACGACACCGCCAATCCTGCTTCGTGTACATCGACAAAAATGTCGGCACCACCTGTATCCTTGCCTTCCCTGGTTTTGTCTGCACTACGGAAAACAAAGGCCAGTTTGGTCACTTTTTCATTGGCAGTCAGGCCATAATAACCGCTAATAGAAGGTGTAATGAGTAATTTCCATTTATTGTCGCCCAGCGAAGTCAGTTTGTATTTCGGCGAATTATCACCCCAGGCCGGAGCATGTTTCCAATCGGAATTGTTTTTACTGTCCGTAGTGATAACGCCTGTATGCGCATACACATCGCCGGTATAATCCTTCAATCCGCCGGAACCTTTTGTTGCATCGAAAATAATTTCGATTTCGCCGCTTTCTTGCGTAATGATCGCTGGATTGGTGGTAACGACTTGTGCAAAAGACGATACCATAAACGAAAATAACAGGAACAGTGATAAATATAAATTTTTCATGGAATGTTTTATGTTGGTAATGCGATTGTTGGAAAGGGCGCACACACAGGTGCGCCCCTACCGAATTTATTTTACAGCCCCTCTCTTGGTATTGAACTCAAGAATGACTTGTTTGTTGGCTTCAGCATTGACTCGTGTTTGGTCATCACCGGCGCCTCTGTATCTGATATGTCCGTTGATGGGAACAAATTCCATTTGCCACCAATCCACATCATCCGGTTGAATGGTTGAAGCAGCGTATATACGAAGTTCATTGGCAGCTGTTGTATTGATTACCATGTCTTTTCCAGCTACGGAAAATGGGAATTTACCTTTATCCCAACCGCCGAAACATTCACCCATACCATACACTTGGGCCGGTTCTACTGAAATCTTTTTGGCTTCCGTATCTACGTAAATCATATACATGCCATCGTTTTCTACAAAAGCATTTCCATCTTTCGTATAGAAGCCCAAGTCTTCGCCCAAGCTGTTGAAATCACCGTTCCATTCCCTGACAGGACACCATTTGAATCCTTCTCCGGCAGTAATATAACGAACAGCCCAGAAGTGACCTGGATGAGAATGCACAGGCGCCATTTGAACGATACCGTCGCTATTCCAATCCCAAGCGCCAAATTCATTTCCAATCATAAACAGCGTAGGTCCTGCAAAACCAAGCGCTTCTTTGGCATCTTCTGTCGGATCCGGTGCGGGTTCCGGTAGCGGATCGGGTATCGGTTCTTCATTCACACCGGTTACTTCCATATAGACAATATTAGAAGTCAGTGTTTCAGCTGTTCCATCCGCAGGAGTTGCCGCTATTCTGAAATAGAGCGTTACCAGAGCGTATTCGTCATTGGCTGCATCATAGCCGCCAAAGGTATCAAATGCCCAATCGGCCAATTGTTTTGCAGAAAGCGCTTTCAGATATACATTTTCACCCAGAGGCAATTTTTGTATGTTACCTGTGAATGCTTCATTATCGGTTACTTCCAAAGAGTAATTTACAACCACCCCTTTTCCAAAATTAGCTCTACTCCAGTTTAATAAAGACGGATAAAGATCCAAGTTATCATTTTCTACATCTATTACCAGATTAGAGGTTCCATCAAACACAAGGACAGACGGAATGGCCTTCCCCGGTTGATCAAAAAGTTGTTCTTCATCGCTATTACATGCAAAGAATGTCAATGCAAAAGCGAACAATACGAATATATTTATCTGTTTCATACTTTTCATATCTATAATTTTTTATTGTATTGTAGCGGTTCCCGCATTAAAATCAAGAGTGATCACTTTACCTGCTCCAATGGAAACGCGTTCCTGATCAGGCCCTATTCCTCTGTATTCAATAATACCATTGATAGGAACAAATTCCATTTTCCACCAATCTACACTCGAGATATTGGATGTTGCGCACATACGTAATTCACCTGCCGACAGAGTCGTAATTTGCATGGTTTTGCCAACGACTGTGAACGGATGGTTACCGGCTGTCCAATCATCGTTGAAGGCAGGTCCCATTCCGGATGCTTTTGCCGTTTCAACAGAGATCGTTTTAGCGCCCCAATCAATATAAATCATATACATACCACTTTCTGAAACTACCGCATTTCCTCCATCTTCCGTAAAGCCGAGGTTTGTTCCAAGATTCCAGAAGTCGCCTCCCCATTCGGGTTTGGTATTCCATTTGAAACCTTTACCTGCTTCCAGATAGCGGATACACCAGAAGTGGCCCGGACTGGAATGAACCGGAGTCAACGCAAAACCATTTACCGCCCAGTCCCAGCCGCCGCCGCTGACACCTTCGCCAATCATATAAACGTCATCCGGAAATTCGGGAGCTATATAAAGAGGAACAACCGAAATATTGATGGTATTGGAATAAACGACACCCACAGGATTTGTTACAGTAGGATTCTCTAATGCCGGTGAAGCTACTATCCGGAGAGAAAGAGCCACGTTTTGAGGTTCGTCATCAATCAATCCATCAAAGTTCTTGATCACCCAATTGCTTAATTCATCTCCAACGAGCGCTTTAGAGAAAACGCCATTTCCCAGAATTTCGGTAATTGATTTTTCGCCATTGGATAATTCCAGTGCATATTGTACCAATACATCCTGACCAAAATCAACAGGTGTCCATTTCAGGACAGTGGATGCCCAGGTATAGGTTGCTTCCGTAACTACTATTTGATCAGCGCCTTCCAATGAAAGGACGGCCGCTTTTACCTGATCGGTAGGAGCTACATACATCTTTTCTTCGTCGTTCTCGCATGCCATAAATACCGGCAGGAAAGCAAACAACAATACTAATTTGTTTATGATATTTATCTTTTTCATCTTACAATATGTATTAATAATTTGGATTCTGAGTTAAATTAGGATTCGCCATAATATCCGAAGAGGGGATGGGATAAAGATTATAATGCGAACTTACCGACTGACCGTTTCGTATGCCGCCTTTCCATTCCCACAGATACGTTTTACTGGTGAACATACCGAACCGGATCAAGTCTGTTCTACGATGTCCTTCCCAATACAATTCTTTTCCTCTTTCGTCTAAGATGTCCGGCAAATCAAAATCAGTGTAGCTGTCGTAAGTCTTTACGCCTGCCCGGCTGCGAACGGCATTCAGATAATTCCTGGCATCTTCGGTAGATCCGGTTCCGCCGCGTTTCACAGCTTCCGCATAAATCAAGTACATTTCAGCCAAACGGAACAAGGGGAAATCATTGTCGGCATACGTTTTATGTTTTCCATAAGAACCATCCACTTTGATGTTACGCCATTTGTAGGTTGCCATCCCGTCTTTATAGCTTACCGGATTATTGATGGTAATTCTTTCTTCATCCGTTTTTTTAGGATCATAATCTCCAACAAAAAGATTTCGTTTGTCGCCGGACGTGAATTTTTCGTAAAATTCTTTTCTGGCACGATAACCGCTCCAGTTTGCATTATCAAAAATTCCATAACTGATAAGAATATCGGCATAGTATGTTTGATAGTCGCCATTGGACCCGCAGTTGATAAGGAAAGTCGTTCCACCGTAGTTACGGGTATTTTCTCCATCGTAATTAATACTTAAGATGACTTCGTTATTAGCAACATCATTATCCGCAAGGAATAATTGTTCGTAAACGCCTTTCAAATTATAACCGGCAGTAATCACTTTTTTTGCATAATCGGCAGCTTCCGTATATTTAGCCGTTCCGGTATATATTTGTGCATTCAAATAAAGTCTTGCCAATAAAGCATAAGCAGCGCCTTTGTCGGCACGACCATATTCATTGGTACGGGCTTCTTTCAATAAATTGTTGTCTGTTAAATCTTTTAATTCTTGTTCAACATATTTAAATAAGTCAGCTCGCTTGATTTGTTGCGGCAATACATCCAAAGGCGAATTTTCATCCACAAAAGGAGGATTTCCATACAAATCCATCATCACCCAATATTGGAAAGCGCGGATAAAACGAGCTTCCGCAACAAAAGCATTCACTTCTTTTACCTGTTCGTCCGTAAATCCTTTGCCGCTTACATCTGCTGCATTCCGGATAAACTCATTGGCATACATAATCTGCATAATGCAACGGTTGTACATCCCTTTTGTAAAAGGATTTTCGGAAGAAAAATTGATATTGTTCAATCCCGGGATACCTTCATCCTGCCAGATACAATGCGCTTCATCCGTAGGCAATTCCTGGTGATTGAAATACATCCGTAAGAAGTCGGCATAGCTTCCTTCATCCAAACCGTTAATATCGGGTTTTCCGGCGGGACCTTCATTTCCCGAAAGCGCATAAGCGGCATATACTTTGGCAATGGCTCCTTTATAACCTTCAAAAGAGCTATAGACTTGGTCTTTTGTATTATCATTCGCCGGAAACCGGTCGAGATCGTCTAAGCAAGAAGAGAATAACACTAAAGACAGTGTCATAAAAGCGAGCGTTTTGATAATATTATTCTTTTTCATGATTTGTTCTTTATTAATAAATTAAAAATTAAGCGTTACCCCTAAACTGAACGTTCTCGGATTAGGATAGAAATTGTTATCAATACCACCGGCAATTTCAGGATCGACACCATCATATTTAGTAATAGTGAATACATTCTGAACAGAGAGGTTGAGCGCTAAATCCAGCGCATCGGCAATACGTCCGAAATTATAACCTACGGTAAAATAGTCCATTTTCAGGAAAGAAGCATTTTGCAAGTAATAGTCGGACATTAAATTCCGGTTATAAAATTGGGAGTTCTTAATATCTTTCACCGTATTCATTAAGAAGTTATTCGGATTGAATAACTGCGAATAGTTTCCTAAATCGGAGAATGTATTGTTGTACATATAATTCCCGATACTTGCCCGAAGCGAAGTGCCTGCCGACCATTTTTTGTAGGTGAAATTGGTATTGAAGCCCAGGAATACATCCGGTTCCGGTTTATGAACGAAATATTTGTCTTGTTCGTTAACAACACCGTCGCCATTCAAATCGGCATAAGCGCCTTCCACCGGCGTTCCGTCTTCAAAATACAATTGTTTGTAAAGGTAGAACGTATTGGGTGCATGATTCACGGAGTGCATTTGTATGTTATTCCCTGTACCACCGGAAATTCCGCCGGTTGAAGTTCCCACATAATTGGATCCTGCTGCATTAGCCGTTGTTAATTGCGTAATTTTGGTATGGTTGAAGGTGGCATTGAAACCCATATCCCATTGCATATCTTTCGTATCAATGGCTACAACACCCAAGGTAACTTCCACGCCATTGTTTTCCATGCTACCGATATTTTTTGTAATACGGTTCGTAAAGTTTACTCCCATGGGAATATCAATCGTATTCAGCAAATCTTTCGTTTTTTTGAAGTAGTAATCCACGCCGCCATACAAACGGTTGTTGAAGAAACCCCAGTCTAAACCCACATTGGTAGTAGCTGTTTGTTCCCATTTATGATCCTTATCATATCCACTGGGTCTGTATCCTTGATAGAACTGATCGCCTAATTGATATTGTGCATTCAAATCACTTAAAGAATAAACCGGAATATAGTCATAATCATTGATACCATCTTGTTGACCGGTAATACCATAACCCAAACGCAACTTCAAATTCGACAGCTTGTCAAATCCTTTTAGAAAGTCTTCTTCATTGATTCTCCATGCCAATGCTACCGACGGGAAAGTTCCCCAGCGATGGTTTTTACTGAAACGGGAAGAACCATCCTGACGAATCGTTGCCGTTAACAAGTATTTGCTCATCAAACTGTAATTCAAACGTCCATAGAATGAGATCAATGTATTTTGATAGGGATTGGTCGGATAGGTAGGTGTAGATACAATATAATCTCCGGCATAGTCAGTTGTGATATAATTATAATCGGTAGTTTTCCAATCCTGGTAAGTATAACCACCCATCACCTCTAAACGGCTGGATTTAAACTCTTTGGTATAATTCAAATAGAACTCCAACAAAAGGTTGCGTTTATCTTGTTTTCCTTTACTGCGTTCTCCTCCTTCGCCTTGCGTAAATTTATCCGGAGCCCAGGGAAGATAATATGTATTTCCTTCACTGTTGGAAATATCATAACCCAAATTCAAGTTGGCTCTCAATTCGGGTAAAAAGTGCATTTTATAATCAAACTGGATATTACCTATACTACGCAACACATCATATTCGTCGTGTTTAGCATTCAGTAAAGCTACCGGATTTTTTGTTGCTAAGGAATTGGGAAGACCTGTATCGCCATTCATCCATGTCCAATAACCATTGAACTTGTCAAATCCTTCGGCTGTAACGGGTTGTGTCGGATCCATGCGAACAGCAGCGCCGATAGCATCCCCATTACCAAAAAAAGAGTTGGTATAGGTCCCCTTTAAGTTGATGTTTACATTCAAATGTTGATCCAAAAGCACAGGAGATAAACTGATGGCAGCACTTCCCCGTTTCATATTGTCGGTTTTCAACACACCGTCCTGACTGATAAATCCCGCCGAAACGCGGAATGGAAGATCTTTAACCGATCCGCTTACACTGATATTATTATCGGTAGTAAACGCATTCCTATAAATTTCTTTTTGCCAATCGGTGTTGGCTGTTCCTAAATATCCAATGTATTTATCATCTGTAAAAGGATTATTTTGAACGACTTCCCGAAATTCATCCGCACTCATCACATCTACTGTTTTAGCAATGGTGGAGATGGAATTTTGAGTCGAAAGATTTACTTTCAAGGCTTGTCCTTTGGTTCCCTTTTTGGTAGTGATAATAATCACCCCATTGGAAGCGCGTGAACCATAAATTGCGGTCGCAGAAGCATCTTTCAAAATGTTCATCGACTCAATATCATTAGGATTGATGGTGGAAAGAACATCCGACGAACCGGTAATTCCACTATTGGCAACAGGTACTCCATCGATCACAATCAAGGGATCATTACTGGCATTCAAAGAAGCGCCTCCCCGGATGCGGATACGGCTACCCGAACCGGCACGACCGCCATTGGAAGTGATTTGAACACCGGCTACTTTACCGGTTAGCAATTCGGCAGCTGAAGTGGCCACTCCTTTTGTAAAATCTTTTTCACCGATCGCGGTAATTGAACCGGTCAAGTCACCCTTTTTCATGGTACCATAACCGATGACTACCAATTCATCCAATAATTGGTTGTCTTCTTTCATCACAATATTCAATATCGCTTTCCCTGCCACCGGTACTTCCTGGGTAGCATATCCGATATAAGAAATAACCAATACCGCATCGTCCGCTACATTTAGTTGGAAATTGCCGTCAATATCCGTAACCGTGCCGGCAGTCGTTCCTTTGACCGCCACCGAGGCGCCGATAACCGTTTCACCGGTTGCATCGGTCACCGTTCCTGAAATGGATCGCGAATTTTGAGCAAATACATTCAGACTAATCAACATACATGCCAATAGGGTGCATGTCTGCTGAAAACCTTTGACAAGTAATTTTCTCTTCTTTTTCATAATACCTTTATTAAAATTGAACAAAAATTTAATTGAACAAATTTAGGCATAATAATATATGAAAAATTGTTGTCTAAGAAAAATCAAAGTAGTAAAAATTATTAATTGATTTGTTATCAATCAATTAAATCCATTTAAATGGAGTAAAAATCAAAAGATTATCTGCCGATCATCATCACTTTTTCTTCTAATAATTCCTTACATAAGGACTTACTTTTAAATCTTGACCGGTAGGTATAAACGGTCGTCAGGGAATAACGCAAGAAAACGGCAATTTTTGAATTGTCATTGATCCCCAAACGGATAAGGGCATAAATACGTAATTCTTTATTCAATAATTCACCCGGCTTCACCATTTGTTTTTCTTCTGCCGGAAAGAGGGTATTAAAATCTTCTACAAAAGTCGGATAAATCCGTAAGAAAGTTTCATCGAAATTGACGTAAAAATCACTTAATTCAGAATCAATGTACTTGGTCGATTTCAAAGCGGCATACAATTCTTCTACTTTTCCCTTATTCGCTATTTTACCCAAACTACGACGGTAATTATCCAATTTTTCAATGTAATTGGAACAAAGGTCTATAAATTTCGCCAGATAGGCTTCTTTGATCAGATTGGTTTCCGATAATCTCCGGTTTACATCCGTTAATTCATCATTCAAGTGATGCAGCCGGCTGTTGGAATCCTGCAAATCTTTATTCAAATCCTGTAATTTCAGATTGGTTCGATACAGTTCTTTCCGTATTTTGGCCACCCGTTTCATTTGCCTGTAAACATAAATAATTGTCAAGACTAAGAATAGCAACAAAATACTCACCAACAATAGATAAAACTTTAATTCCTGTTTCTGTTTGATAGCTTTTTTCTGGTAAGCCTCATCAATGATCGGAAAAATCTTGGTTATTTCGTAGGTACGGAAGCGGGCATTGCAAAAAACAGCATCATCCATAGACGATTGAATGTAACGATAAGCATCGTCAATAGCCCCTTCCCGGTAGAGTATCAGCGCCAAAGCCTGTGTCGAAGTATTTTCTTTAATCGCATTTTTCATATCGCAAATGGCTGAAAGGGCATAATATTTTTTTTGCCCTTCAATATCTCCTTCTTTTTTGTAAATATTGGCTAAAATATTGGCAAAGATAGCGCGTTCATGGTCTTCCGAAGTCGATTCCGCCAACAATTCCCGGACAATTTGCCCGGATTCCTGCGTCCGGTTTTCATCCGTCAATTTTTCGGCCGTCAATACTTTGTACGATTTGGATTCCACCGGAACGATAGACCGCAACGAATCGCGGTACAAATTACTCAACTGAAAATAATAATTATTCCGGTCCTCCTGCGATTCGGCATAATAACGGTACAATTGTTTATAGGCTTCAAAATACTTCTGAAGTAATTCTTCGGATAAGCTATTCAACTGATTCCGGTCAAGGCTTTGCAAATTCTGAATGGCTTCAAAAAATTTACCGGTTTGCCAATACAGAAAGGACAAATCCAATTTGGTTTCATAAATATATTCCACGTTGTTCAGTCTTTCGGCAATCAAAAGATTGTTTTTGGAATAAAGAAAAGCAGAGTCTATTTGATAGTATTGGTAGTTCAGATAGATTTGGCGGTTAATCGCATACCGTTGATTAAGAGCCAAATCGGGAATTTTAAGCATTCGTTTGGTTTCCTCGATCTGTCCCTCTCTTTCCAAAGTATAATCGTTTTTATGGTTCAATACATATTTCAATACCTGGAAAATGGAGTCATTTTCTGATTTGGCGACTGCATTATTTGTCAAAAACAATACAGAAAAGAGGAGTAAAAGGAATTTTTTCATCCGAAATTAAATACAAAGCAGGACAAATATATAGTTTTCTTTCAATATTGACAACTATAATGGGGAAAATTTAGATAATTTACAAACAAAATTTAACTATATAAAAAACTCATTATCTCTTTAAAGGCAAACCGTAGCCATTGGTGAGCGTACTGCGGCGTGCCAGAATTTCATCCATATCCTGTGTCTTTCCGATGCACGGCAAATCGTTTTTGGCGGCATCTTCGAGCATTTTCCATGCGATGTCGGAAGCAATCACGCTGTCGCGCACCGAGGGGAAACCCAGATTTTTGCCTGCCAAAATGGACTTTGCAAACACACCATGCACCTGCACCCACCATGGGTCTTTGTAGCTCCACATTCGAATGCCTTGGGCATGAAAACGGCGATATTCACTGCCGGCATATCACTATTTCTTTCCCTGCGGATACAAAATAACTTCCCATGTTGATCCGCGCGTAAAGCCCGACGGTCCAACTTCATTCCGCATTAAACCGTTCAATCTGAAATAATTTTCATAATGCCGGTTCATAATTTGTTCTCCAGCGCCAACTTCTATGCTCTTTTCATTTTGATCGGCTCCGAAACCACCTAATGCTGCCCCTTTAATATCAGGAACATAGCCCGGCGAACCTCCTTGATTCCAAGTATAACCGAAAAAGAGAGGATTGGGTATCTCTTTCTGTATTCTACTCTTCCAATCCAAGGCGAGCTGAACAAACAATTCTCCGGGTGAGGTAGCAATGAGTATGTCATCATTAATCAATAGAGAAGAAATATGGACACCGAAATGCAAGGTTTTATCAAAACGCCCGGTGAATTGCAGAGAATCTTCCATATACTTTATGGTTGTTTCCGTATTACCGGCAGGAATAGATTTCGCTACTTTTACGGTATGGTAAGCAAGCAACTGACCCATCCTCTCCATTTGCGAATAATCGGTTTTTGAAAATCGAAAAGGAGCGGAATGATTATGAGAGGAACAAATCAATAAATGGTCAATGCCATACTTTTCTTTACAAATCTGTTTCACCTTGTCACTCGCCATTCCGGGCAAATCGACAGAAACAAAAGCATAACGTTGATTATCTAAAGCCAAAATCAAGCATCTGGCAAAGATAGGGTCATGAACAGGCTCCGATGCAGGAGTAATACTAACTTTCGCCGTTCCGGCCAAAAGATTCGACTTCTCAATTGGTGTCGTGCCATTTGCCAGAAACGGCAAAGCAAGACCAATTAATAAAAGGAAAATATACTTTTTCATTATTCTTATTTTTAATAATAGATTTATTTTTTTATCGCACATTTAACCGTGAATCCAAACGAATGGTTTCGCCTGCTTTCATGTTAATCTCACGTGTAATATCCTTATAGCGGATTTTCGCACGATTCGCTGTTTTGCTCTTGATGGTTGCAGTCTTTAAGTTCATGCCTTCCCATGTCATATTCACTTCAAAACCGCCTTCGCCGCATAATCCGTTGATACTTCCCGAGGCCCATACGCTGGGCAAGGCGGGTAAAAGTTTTAATTCGCCCGAATAGCTTTGCAACAGCATTTCCGCCACAGCAGCCGTATATCCAAGATTGCCGTCTATTTGAAAGACAGAGCCTCCACCGCCAAACAAGTTTAAGTGGGTTCTACTTACCAAGCCTTCTATATAGGGCAAGGTTTTTTCGCCTTCGCCCAACCGGGCAAACAAGGCGGCATACCAGGCAGCCGGAAAACCGCCGCCTCCCGGTCTTGCACCGGTACGTTCAAGAATCAAGGTTTTAACCGCTTGCGTAAATTCCGGATTTTTCTCTAAAGTAAATTGATTGCCCGGATACAAAGGATAATACGGCGAGGTATTATGGCGAGGAGGTGCATCAATAAATTCCTTGTAATACTCCAAAAACTGACCTCTTTTGCCTATTTGATAGGGATACAATCGGGCAAGCTGATTTTCAAGCATACGAGAGAAGTCTCCATCCACATTTAACAGTTTTTCCGCATCAATGATATTTTGGAACAATTCGCGTATGACGGCAAGGTCTAATGTAGTTGCCATACTCATGCTTGCCGGAACACGTTTACCCTGTTCATCTATATAAATAAATCCGTTTTCAGGAGAAATACTTACCGGCGTAACCAATCGTCCGTTGCCATCATCAGTCAGCCAACTGCTGTAAAACTGTGCCGCCCCTTTCATAATCGGGTAAGCCGTTGCTTTTAGAAATTGAATATCCTTTGTGTATAAATAATGTTGCCATAAATGCTGACAGAGCCAACCGCCACCCATTTGCCAAAAAGAAGTAAATCCATAAAAATCCACAGGATGCGCTCCGCGCCAAAGCGATGAATTGTGATGAAGCACCCAGCCCGGACGCTTATACATCTCTCGAGCCACACGACTCCCTGTTACGGAAACGTCTTTTAAAAAGTGAAAAAGAGGCTCATGGCATTCGCTCAGATTCGTAGATTCGGCCGCCCAATAATTCATCTGCATATTGATGTTGGTTGTATAGTTGCTCGCCCAGGGCGGAACGATATCCACATTCCATAAGCCTTGCAAATTAGCCGGTTGCCCGCCTTCCCTTGAACTTGAAATCAACAAATAACGTCCGTATTGGAAATTTAATATCGCATACGAAGGGTCTGCGGCAAGCGAATAGTTAGTCTTTCGAGCCTCGGTTGTCATTGTTTTGCGTGACTGTTGCTGAATTTGGAAGGATACTCGCTTGAATAATCGCTGATAATCGGATAAATGCTTGTTCAGAAGCTGGCTGTAAGACGTATTTGTCAGTTTGGATAAAACACTGTTGTTCAGTTTGGAAGCATCTAATCCTTCCGTCACAGGGTCTTTATCAAATCCATTAAAATTAGATGCTGCCGCAATTGCCAGCACAACCTCTTGAGCGCCCTGTATATGCAGCACACCTTTATCTGCCGACACTTGACCATCGCATCGAATGACTCTTATCTTGGTTTCAAACCGGATTCCTTTTCCGTTATAGATAATCGGATAATTTTCCTTATTGGGGAAAAACGTAACATCCTGTCGCCTGTTACCGTCTTGGTCCCATACTTCCGGATATTTCCATTGCTGTTTCCATTCTTCCACCCACTCAAACGTCCGGCGCAAAACAATGCCGGGAAGTTGTCCGGTAAAAATAAATTCCCTGTTCGCTGTGCTTGCCTGTGCTGTCGGATGTATGGATTCCATCAGGATATTGAAATTCAGTTTTCCTTTCTTGTCTGATTTGAAGCGGACAATCAAAGCATCATCCGGTTTTGATGTAAAAAATTCGCGCGTAAAATCGGTTCCGCCGGCTTTATAATTCACCTTGGCTACGGCGCTCGATAAATCCAATTCACGGGAATAATCCGAATAAACATCCTGACCGGCAAATTGAAAAACAATATCCCCTAAGGGTTGATAACAAGGAACAACCGGTCCGGTTACATGTTTGGTGGAATATTCGTCGGCATCAACATAATTGCCGTTTTGAATCAACCGGGTCAGGATATCAATATGCCTGGTAAGGTCGGGCAAAGAATCAAGCATCGAAAATTCTCTGGAATACAAAGAAGATTCATTCAGAATGATTCGTTCTTCGGAAACACCGCCGAGTACCATCGCGCCTATTCGCCCATTTCCAAGCGGTAGCGATTCCAACCAATCGTTTCCCGGTTTGGAATACCATATCTTCAAGTCGTCAGCCGGTTTTTGGGCGCTATATGAATAGTGACTTGAAATCGTGAAAAGACAAACAATCACCAAGCAAAAAATACATTTCTTATTTTCCATATTATTCCTATTTAAAAAAGACAGTTGCATTTGTAATGCAACTGTCTTTTTAGTTTATGTTGACTTAAATTAACGATAGCCTGGATTTTGTATTAATTCCGCATCTTTATTTCTATCAATTTCCGTTTGCGGAATAGGCCATAAATTATGATAATCTTGAATATTCAGTCCCGGATGCATAGGGTTATCATTATACTTGCGTACCCTTTCAACAAGTTTTCCAAGTCGTATCAAGGTAATCGTTCGCCATTCTTCGGAATAAAGTTCCCTGGCTCTTTCATCCAAAATATAATCAATAGTCACCTCATCCGGAGTAACAGGAATAGCCTGCGCCCTGTTACGAATTTCATTGATATCGTCTGCAGCTTTGTCCTTTTTGTTGAGTCCGAGATAAGCTTCTGCCCGTATCAAGTAAGTTTCCGCCAAACGAATTGCATATACATCCTTATGAGTTGTACCACCACCCGACCGGCCTAAATCGGTAAAATGTTCCATGGGTGAAGCCACTTTCATAAAGTATGGGAATATATATTGAATCGTATCCATCATTGGATTCGCTCTCTGGCCCGGCGCATAGAGTGACCAGTCAATCAACTGACCATCATATATTGAATTAGGATTGTCAAAATAATAATGACGTTTGAGATTATGCTCAGCATTTCGTAAATCTTTGTCCCAATTGCCATTGCCCCAAATATTATAAAGTACATAAGAAGTTGGTCTATTCCATGAAACAGGTCGTCCCAATGTATCGGTATAGCCGGTGTAAGCGCCATTATAAAATTCGCCGCGGAAAGCTAAAAATCCATCCGGTGTATTTCCCATTCTGTAATAGGCAGCGCCATACATGCGTTCGCTGGCATACGAATCACCTCCAACAACATCAGGCTCTACTTGAATCACCCAAACAGCTTCGGTATTTTCAGAAAGATTTTGATTACCATAACCAAAAAGATCATAATAAGGGTCGCCTGTTCCAAAAATATCCTTGCCAAGTTTAGTTCCGAATCTATTTTTCATCAAGGCATAACCTGCATTGTCAATGACATGACTTGCTGCATCCACAGCATCCTGATATTTTCCCTCAATAAGATACGTTTCACTCAATAAATGCCAAGCTGCACCTTGCGTGATTCTTCCCTTGGCCTTTTCAGCGCCACGAACCGGCAGATGCTGTACGGCAAACTTCAAATTGTCCTCCATCAGCTTATGTATGTCTGCTTTAGGGGCACGCACGAAATCTGTTTTGGCATAATCAATGACCTCAGTCACAAGAGGTATATCTCCAAACAAGACTACAAGATTACGATATGCAAACGCACGTAAAAACAGCACTTCCGATAAGAGAGCATCTTTTTCTTCCTGATTTGTCCAAGCGCTTTCATCCATTACGTTGATAGATTCTATCAGCACATTTGCTTTCTGAACAAGACCATAAAATTTGTTCCAGTAAGGGCCTGAACCTGCTGTAGGTGAAAGAGCAGACACATAATCCGCCATCACACCGCTGCCCGGATTTTCTCCGTTAAAAGACAAATCGGTACCACAAGTAAACATAATGGTGGTTTGTGCTTCATTATTTGTCCACCAAGGTCTTATTTGCTGATGCAATCCGGCAATTCCTTGTTCAATATAATCGGGTTTCGTAAAGGCATTGCCGGGCGTAAGAAAGTCCTTGGGAGTTTCATCCAACAAGTCACTACAAGACATGAACACAGTAAGGAAAAACATCCATAACAGAGATTTCCTCATCCATTTATTTATATTATAAACTCTATTTTTCATTTTTTAAATCTTTAAACAGGTTATTAAAAACTAATTCTCAAGCCGCCAATAACACTCCGCATCGCCGGGGTGTTGTCATCTTCAGGGTCCCATCCCGGCCAATCGGTCAAGATAAGCAGGTTTTTACCACTAACATAGAATTGCAGACTGTTTATATTGGCTTTTTGGAGGAATGACTTGCCAAAATTATACGAGAGCGAAATATCTTGCAACCGGATAAAGCTCCTTGACATCAAATAAGCAGGACTCTGTTGGGGAGCATAATACATGGAGGGAACATTATTTACAGGATTATCCGGCCTCCAATAAGGATATGTAGCAGGTCTGTTCGATCGAATAGCAAAATCATTATCTGCGGCTGATGCAGCGATCAGGCCCAAAACATTGTCTTGATAGTATCCGTTTCCTCCTTGAATGGAGTTGATAAAGAAAGAGAAATTCCAATTTTTATAACTGAATGAATTATCAATCCCCAAGCGATAATTAGGCGTTTTATATCCTACAATCTGCCTGTCGTTGGTAGCATCAATTACATTATCATCGTTCAAACTTTTCAACTTATAATAACCCGGATAATAACCCGCCGGAATGTTTCCGTTAAACAAATCTTGCTCCTGCCAAACACCTTCCACTACGTAATTATAGATAGAGCTGATGGGTTTACCTGTAAACCATGAGTTATCCAAGTCTCTCTCGGTACCATCGCCATAGAGGTCGGTAATTTTATCTCTATTCAAAGAAAACACCACTCGAGATTGCCATCTAAAATCCTTATTCTTCACATTAACAGAAGTCAATGCTATTTCAACACCCTTATTGTTTAGTCCGCCAAGATTCGTCCATACCCAGTCATAACCGGTCAATTGAGGAATTTTTCTTTTCACAAGCACATTGCTGGTTTGTGCATTATAGACATCAATTTGGGCTGATAAACGTTGTTTTAGCACTACAATATCCAAACCCAAGTTGGTTGAAGCCGTTGACTCCCAGCCCAAAGACGAGTTACCCATGGTGGAAGGATATACGCCTACCGCCGTTGTCCCTTCATAAACGTAATAATCTGTTGCCATTTGCGATTGACTGGCATAACGCCCAATCCCTTGATTCCCGTTTAATCCGTAAGAAAGCCGGAATTTTAATTGGTCAAGCCATTTTACCTCGCTGAGAAAATTTTCCCTCGAAGCTACCCAAGCAGCCGATACAGACGGAAAATCGGCATATTTATTATTTTTTCCAAATCCGGAGTAGCCATCCCTACGGTAAGTAGCTGTAAACAAATATTTGCTGTCGTAAGCATAATTAAGACGAGCCATATACGCAATACTGCCTTCTTCCCATGCTGTAGTTTTTACCGACTGCGTTTTGCCATTGGCGAGACCATTAAAACCTAAAACAGGATTATCAAAACCGGAAGCAGTCAAGGTATTGCCTTCTCCAATTCTCTTTTCTGCACTATAGAGCAAAGTTCCGCTTACACTATGTAATTTATTGAACGTATTGGCATAAGAAACAATATTATTTACAATCCAATTACGTTCTTCGGTAAGCTCTTTTTCTCCCATATTATTTTTATCAGAACCTTCAACAGAAGTTATTGGATAAAAATCATTTTTCTTCCTTGTATTAAAGGTTTCCGAATAATTTATTTCATAACCAAGCCCCTTCACAAAAGGAATATTCACTTTAGCAGAGGCCACATAAAAAGACCTGTTTTGAATTTCCAAGTCATCAATATAAGTATCCACCAAAGGGTGTCTTTGTACAGATTCGCCTGCCAAGTCAAGCGGATAATTGCCAAGAGCATCCGTTAAGTTGGCTAATGGACTTGCTCTTAAAGCCTTATCCATACTATTATAGAATCCGGAATAATCCAATCGAGAGATTGCTGTTCTTAATCCGAGTGTCAACCAATCGTTAACCGTGTTCTCAAAATTACCGCGCAAGGTGAATCTCTTAAAAGCATCACCTGAAATAATTCCGTCTTGATTCACCCAGCTTCCGGACAAAAAGTAGTTTGTTTTATTGGCTTGACCGGAAACACTTAAATTATAACTTTGAATGGGAGCAGCACTATATACTTGGTCAATCCAGTCAATTTCATTACCAGCCAAATAGTTATTTTGTTCTTCCAAAGAACGTAAATTTTTGGCTACCTCATTACGGTCGGTAATATCAGGACGTGCCGGACGACCACCGGCGCCGGTTGGATTGGTTTTATACCAAGGCAATAAGTCGTTTTGGTAATAATTGAAATCCAACATACGAAGAGCGTATTGGTCGCCATTCATCACATTGGCACGTTTGCTTTGCGCCATACTTTGCATCCCATAATACATATTAAAATTGAATCTGGGTTTTTCACTGACACCTTTCTTCGTGGAAATCAGGATAACACCATTGGCAGAACGCGAACCAAACACAGCGGCCGCGCTGGCATCTTTTAAAATGTCCACTTTTTCCACATCGTTGACATCAAAATCGCTCAATGACCCGTTATAAATAATTCCATCTACAACCAACAAAGGATTCTGGTCGGCCGATAAAGAATTGTTACCTCTTATTGAGATATTTCCTGCAGCTCCTGCTTTGGTAGCTCCCGACACATTCACCCCTGCCATATATCCTTGCAAGGCTTGCGAAAGACTTACATTGGCTGCCATTTCTTTATCGGATAAATTCAAACTGACAACCGAGCCGGTTAAATCGCTTTTTTTCATGGTACCGTATCCTACGACCACTACCTCGTCCAAGGCTTGTAATGATTCTTGCAACTTAATGTTGTATATTGTATTATTACCAACTGTTATTTCAGCCGTTGAATAGCCGATATAGGAAATCAGAAGCACAGCTCCGGGCGTTACCTGCATTGTAAATTTTCCATTAATATCCGAGACGGCTCCATTGGTCGTTCCTTTTTCAATGATACTTGCGCCAATGACAGGCTCGTCTGTTTCATCAATAATAGTACCTGAAATAGACTTTGCACCATCTTGTAATTTATCCGTACGCTTCATCAACATAATGTTATTGCCCTCAATCGCATACGCAATGTCGGTTCCTTTCAATACGGAGGTCAATACCTCTGCAACAGGTTTATCTATCGCCTGCACCGAAGTCTTCTGATTAAGATTGATTTCGTTGGATTTGTAAATAAACAAATAGTCCGTTTGCTCCTCTATTTCACGAAGCACCTCCTTTAAGCTGACATCCCGTACTTCCATATTAATCTTTGTTACTTGCGAATCAGGTGATTCTACCGCAAATACACCGACGGTAATAAAGACGAGAAAAAATGCAGCCATTGTGATTTTCCGTAATAGCATTTTACAGGGTGGGTCAAGTAATACCGGCCTGTTTCCAGTTAATCTGTTTTTCATACATTTGATGTGTTTAAATTAATAGATTATAATAGTGTTAGTATCAATATCTTTCTTAAAGCGGAACTTATGCTGAATTTGCAAAACTCTTAAAACATGCTCTATGCCGTGTTCCGTACGAAACTTACCGGTATAATGATCCTTCAAAATGGAGGCCTTTCTTATATCTATTTTTATATTGTAATACAGTTGCATTGTTTTGAATATCTCTTCAACCGATTCGTTTTCAAAGGCAATAATACCTTGTTTCCATAAAAAATGCTCAATATGTTGAAGTTTAGACAATCTCAACCGGCCGTTCTCTGCGTAAACCATAGAATTGGGAGTCAACACAAGCTTTTCTCCGGTTTGATCGGAAGAGACCTCGACCGAACCTTTTAGCAAGGCCGTTTCAAAACCATCGTCCTGCAAATAAGCTTTCACGTCAAACTCGGTTCCCAATACTTTTACCTGATAGCCTTTGACGGCAACAATAAAGGGCTTGGATTCATCTTTCGCTACCTCAAAATAAGCTTCGCCGATTAATTCAACCCGGCGTTCTGTTTCCGAAAACGGATTGGGGAACGTGAAACTTGTATTGGCATTCAACCATACTTTGGTGCCATCGCCCAATTGGATCTCTGTTCGTTGTCCCTCCGGAGCATATACCGTCTGGATGGCAATTGCCGGCTCTGGCGTGTTTGGATGTGTGATGAAAAATAAATGATAACCGCCTGTCGCAAGGATAAATACCGCTGCTATCTTTAGAAGTTCATAAACGAATTGTATTCTTTTCTTATGATGAATTGGAGTGGGTTGTTCGGCTGTTTCTTCTGTTCCATTCCATAAAGAAGCATCGTATATTGTACGCAATGCTAACATATCCTGCATATTCTTTTCGTCTGCGTCTAACCATACGGCTATCGCTTCCTTTTCCTCTTGAGAAGCATTCCCCTCAACATACCTTTGAAGTGTTTCGTTATCCATAACAGTATTCCTTTGAAGACAATTTTTTGCCTTCCCTACTAATTATACGATTCACAAATGAAATTTACTAGTCAGCGAGGGAAAAAAATAAAAAAATAAAATGCAGGAACGTAATCTTTCAGGTTTTCACGCAAGACATTTAGCGCTTTAGACAAATGATAATCAACTCCTTTAATGCTTATATTGTATCGTTCGGCTATCTCCTTCTTCGAGAGATTCCTGAATCGGTACATTTCAAATATGCTTCGAGTTTGTTCAGGCAGGCCGGCTAAAGTGGTATTGATAATATCCCGGATATTCGCAGCAAAAATTTTCTCCGGATTGGAAGCTTCCAAATTAGATATACGGATTTCGAGTTCCCGCATGCCATTGTCCGATAGTTGGGCCAAGACCTCCATTCGGATTGCCTGGTGCTTTAAATGATCCAAGGCTTTATGTTTTACAATCGTAAACAGCAAGGTTTTAGGGTTTTCCAGTTCTTCTGATTGGCTTATTTCCCATATTTTTATCAAAGATTCAGAGGCAATATCCTCCGCTACCCAATCATCGTGAACGTATGATTTAGCAAACAAAAAGCATCTGTTGTAGTAAGCAGCATAGAAACTTTTAAAAACAAATGGTTTTGCACAATCCATTTAAAGTAACAACTTTCTTCTCTCCGCAAAAATACAGAAAAAACTATTGCTTTGCAAACTGTTATACAACATCCTATGACAAAAAATGCAATGCCTCCGGCGTAACCGGAGCTTCTTCTTTTACTACTTCAGAACTGCCACAGGGGTTCGCTTTGCCAATTGGCGGGAAAGCCTATAGCGTTTATATCTATAGTTGGATATTCAGACAACAACGATTTGAGTTTTTGCGTAAAGCGGTTATTTGGCGAAACAGTAAAAAGCGGGATAATGGACAAAAGTGATGCTATTTTTTTAGATGTTTTGTTCAAGTGGACAAAAGTGATGCTAAATTTTTGCGGCTAAATTTATTGTTCAAATTAAAACAGATATTTTTGTACTGTCAAACGAAACGG